>NZ_AFJI01000094.1 GCF_000264785.1 Edwardsiella ictaluri ATCC 33202
ACCATTACTGTTATGGTGTCGATGCCAGAAGCATCACTCTGCGGGAATAGCTCAGTTGGTAGAGCACAACCTTGCCAAGGTTGGGGTCGCGAGTTCGAGTCTCGTTTCCCGCTCCAATTTTCTTCTCTTTTTTTCTCATCTGATTTATCAACAGCGTCGACAGACGGTGCCCGCCGTGACTGTTCACAATTTCATAAACAGACTTATCCACAGCTTTGCCGATTTTCCTCGCCATCCGCGCTGGCATACAAAAAACACACTGCAATTTAATTCATTGATATAAAATAATAAATTGTAATGAAAATAGTGAAGTGGAACGTTTGCGCACGCAGTGTGGATTGAATAACAAAAGAATTCTATTTTTATGCACAGCGCTGTGCCGACGGGGCCTGCGCTTTTTTGCCGTCAGGCGTCGCGCGGCAGCCCTTTCTCTACTGCGCGAATAAGCCGGCGCTGCTGACTGCTGACAACCTCTACCGCTTGCGCTGCGCGTTTTTGCAGCTGCTGCGCCAGCGCCCAGTGAATATGCTCATCCAACAGCGCGCTGACGCCCAGGCGCTGCTGTAGCAGGGTGACGATATGGGCATCATAGGGCGCGTTGCCCAAGGCGACGCTCAGGTTGCGCAGCCAGCGCTGATAGCCGATGCGCCGAATGGGCGAGCCTTCGGTCATCCGCAGAAAGGTCGTCTCATCCCAGGCGAACAGGATGGTTAGCGGTGGCGCGTGCAGCGCCGCCCGCGGCAGAAAATCGGCCTCCTCGCTCAGCGGGGCCAGGCGGTTCCACGGGCAAATCATCTGGCAGTCATCGCAGCCGTAGATGCGGTTACCGAGCAGGGGCCGCAGCGCCTCGGGGATGGCGCCCTCCAGCTCGATCGTCAGATAGGAGATGCAGCGGCGCGCGTCGACCTTATAGGGGGCGACGATGGCGTCGGTCGGGCAGGTGGTGATACAGGCGACGCAGCGGCCGCACTGCGCCGTCTGCGGCGTATCGACGGGCAGCGGCAGATCGATTAACAGTTCGCCGAGAAAGAACCAGGAGCCGGCCTGCGGGTTGAGCAGCAGCGAATGTTTCCCTGTCCAGCCCAGTCCCGCCTTGGCAGCCAGCGGGCGCTCCAGCAGCGGCGCCGAGTCCACGAAGGGGCGGAAGCGGAGTTCACCGCAGTATGCCTGGATCATTTCGCCCAGCTTTTTTAGCCGGGCGCGCAGCACCTTATGGTAGTCGCGACCCAGCGCATAGCGGCTGATGTAGCCCAGTGTCGGATCTTTCAGGGTCGAGGCAAAGGCGGCGCTGGGCGGCAGGTAGTTCATGCGCACGCTAATCACCCGCAGCGTGCCGGGCAGCAGCTCGGCCGGCCGGGCGCGCATCATACCGTGGCGCGCCATCCACGCCATATCTCCATGGTAGCCGCTGTCCAGCCACGCCTGCAGCGGCGCCTCTTCGGCGCGGAGATCCGTATCGCCGATCCCGACCTGCTGGAAGCCTAGCGATAGACCCCATTGCTTGATATGTTGGGCTAATTGATGCAGATCGAGGGGATGAGTCATGATGGGCCATTCTTGCAACCGGAACATCGACAGTTTATCACACTATGTGGCGCCAGCGGACTGGGTTCGCGACGCCGAGACGCGCGCGGTCGCGGCGCAGGGGATCGCGCTGGCGACGCTGATGCAGCGCGCCGGTCTGGCTGCCTTTAACCGCGGGCGCCAGTGCTACCCCACCTCCCGCCGCTGGCTGATCCTGTGCGGTCGCGGTAATAACGGCGGCGATGGCTATGTGATCGCGCGCCTGGCGCGCGCCAGCGGCCTGCAGGTCACGCTGATGGCGGTGGCGGGGGACTCTCCCCTGCCGCCGGAGGCGCAGCAGGCCCGTGCGCAGTGGTTGCAGTGCGGCGGCAGCGAGATCGCGGCATCGCTGCCCCTGCCGGCGGCAGAGGTGATCGTGGATGCGCTGCTGGGCATCGGTCTGTCGTCCGCGCCGCGAGCCCCCTATGATGCGCTGATTAGCGCGATAAATGCCCATTCTGCGCCGGTGCTCTCCATCGATCTGCCCTCCGGGCTGAATGCTGATACGGGCGCGGCGGCCGGCGCCGTGGTGCGGGCCGATCATACCCAGAGCTTTATCTGTCTCAAGCCGGGGCTGTTGACCGGGCTGGCGCGTGCGGTCGTCGGGCAGCTGCACTGCGATCCGCTGGGGTTGACGGTGTGGCTGGCGCAGCAGGACTGGCCGCTGCAGCGCCTGGATGGGCACTGTCTGCCGCGTTGGCTGGCACCGAGATCGCCGCTGGCGCATAAGGGGGATAACGGCCGGCTGCTGCTGATCGGAGGCGATAGCGGTATGGGGGGGGCGATTCGTCTGGCCGGGCAGGCCGCACTGCGCAGCGGCGCCGGACTGGTCAGGGTATTGACCCGTGGGGAGCACGTAGCTCCGCTGCTGGCCGCAGCGCCAGAGCTGATGGTGAAGGCGCTGAGCCGGGATACGCTGAGGGAGGCGCTGAGCTGGGCCGAGGCGGTGGTCGTGGGCCCGGGGCTGGGGCAGGGCGAGTGGGGGCAGATGGTCTTGGCCGCGCTGGCATCGGTGCGTAAGCCGATGCTGTGGGATGCCGACGCCCTGAACCTGCTGTCCGGCGCGCCCAGCGTCTGTGAATGGCGGGTGATGACGCCACACCCCGGCGAGGCGGCACGTCTGCTCGGCTGCGGCATTGCCGATGTGGAAAACGATCGGCCCGCGGCGGTGCGGGCGCTACAGCGTCGCTATGGCGGGGTGGCGCTTCTCAAGGGCGCGGGTACGCTGATCGCGGATGATGCGCGCTGCGCAATTGCTGATGTCGGTAATCCTGGGATGGCAAGTGGCGGTATGGGTGACATACTCTCTGGTATCATTGGCGGTTTGCTGGCGCAAAAGCTCACGCTGTATGATGCAGCCTGCGCCGGCGCCGTGTTACACGGCGTGGCGGCCGACGCCGCTGCGCTGCGCGACGGCGAGCGGGGTATGCTGGCCAGTGACTTGCTGCCTGAGATCAGGCGCTGGGCCAACCCTTGAATTTGAACTACCAGAACGCATAACACAACTATGACAAGTATCGTACTGCAATTGCCGGATGAAGCGGCAACCATTGTCCTGGGCGGCGCGTTGGCGCGGGCCTGTCAGCGTGCCACTGTAATTTATCTGTACGGCGATCTGGGGGCGGGCAAAACCACCTTCAGCCGCGGTTTTCTGCAGGCCATGGGGCATCAGGGAACGGTGAAAAGCCCGACCTATACGCTGGTGGAGCCCTATCCGCTCGCGCCGCGTCCGGTGTATCACTTTGATCTGTATCGCTTAGCCGATCCCGAAGAGCTGGAGTTTATGGGGATCCGCGACTACTTTGCCCAGGATGCGCTGCTGCTGGTGGAGTGGCCGCAGCAGGGAATGGGCTTTTTACCGGAGCCGGATATCACCCTGCATCTGACCTATACCGACGGTGGCCGCCAGGCGGTGATTGAAGCGCACAGCGTACATGGCCAGGGCGTTTTGGCTGCATTGGACGGGCAATAAGGGACGGGCACGGATGAGGGTGTTGCAGCGTTTTTTGCGTATTACGTTACCCCTGGCGCTGGGATGGTGTTTGGCTACGATGGCCGGTGCCGCCCAGCTGACCAATATTCAGGTGAGCAACGGTGAGCGTCAGGCGGTGGTGACGCTGACCTTTAATGCTCCCCCTGAGCTGAGTCAGCGCGTTGAGCGTAGTCCGGATCGGGTGCTGGTTGAGATCGCCAACAGCAAACGGATCACCGGTGGTCTGCCGATGCAGTTCAGCGGAGAGAATATGCTCAGCCGGATCCGGGATGGCGGTGAGCAGCGCGCTGGTAAGGTACTACTGGTGCTGGACACCACGGCGCGTCCCCGGGTTTCGGTGACGCGCCGTGGTAACCGTGCCGTGCTGACGCTGCGGGCGGAAAGCCGGGCGGCTGTCGCTCCGGCGCCCCCACCCGCCTCGGCGGGTAAAAATTCACTCCACTCCCGCCCGCGTCAGGCGGTGCCCGCGGCGGCTCCGCTGCCATCGGTACCGGTGAGCGCGGTAAAAAAATCCGGGCGCTATGACGGCTCGCAGATTGTCGTGGCGATCGATGCCGGGCACGGGGGACAGGATCCCGGTGCCATCGGTCAGGATGGACTGCGGGAAAAAGATGTCACGTTGGCGATCGCGCGGCGTCTGCAGGGATTGATGGATGACGATCCGATGTTTCAGCCGGTGCTGACCCGTGGCGGCGACTACTTTATCTCCGTGATGGGGCGTTCGGACGTCGCCCGCCGCCAGAAGGCGAACCTGTTGATTTCGATCCATGCCGATGCGGCGCCCAATCGCAGCGCGAACGGTGCATCCGTATGGGTGCTCTCGAACCGACGGGCCAATAGTGAGATGGCCGGGTGGCTGGAGCAGCATGAAAAACAGTCTGAGCTGTTGGGTGGTGCCGGAGACGTGCTGGCTAACAGTAATCAGGATAAATACCTGAGTCAGACGGTGCTCGATCTGCAGTTCGGCCACTCGCAGCGGGTAGGCTATGATGTGGCGGTACAGGTGCTGCGCCAAATGCAAAGCGTGGTGCGCCTGCATAAGCGCGATCCGGAGCATGCCAGTCTTGGGGTACTGCGCTCGCCGGATATTCCCTCCCTGCTGGTGGAGACCGGGTTTATCAGCAACAGCGAAGGGGAGCGCCAGCTGGGAAGTGGCCAGCATCAGGAGCGGATTGCCCGGGCTATCTATCTGGGGGTGCGCAGCTACTTTCTGGCGCATCCGTTGCAAAGCGGCCCAAAGGTGGAAAACCGACCGCAGCAAGCCAGCGCTGCCGGTAACGCAGCGGCGGCAGCGTCTTCTGCCAGCGGGATTCATGTGGTGAAGCGTGGGGAGACGCTACTGGGGATCGCCAATCGCTATGGCTCGACCCTGAGCGGGATGATGCGGCTCAATAACCTGAAAAAAGAGGGGGTCTGGGTCGGGCAGCGGCTGAAGGTGCCGAGCGTCGGCGGTAGTGCCCAGCCCGCCACGGCCAGCGTTCCGCGTATCCATCTGGTGAAGCGCGGTGATACCCTGACGCGCATTGCGGCCCACTATGGGGTTAGCATGGATGCCCTGCGTCAGGCCAATAAGATGAAGAGCGACGGGGTGCAGCTGGGGCAACGGCTGCGCATCCCGTCGCGTTAACCTGAAGGAGATCCCTATGCCGATTCAGATCCTGCCGCCGCAGCTGGCGAATCAAATTGCCGCCGGCGAGGTGGTGGAGCGTCCGGCATCGGTGGTCAAAGAGCTGGTGGAGAACAGTCTGGATGCCGGCGCGACCCGCATCGATATCGATATTGAGCGCGGCGGTGCCAAGCTGATCCGTATCCGGGATAACGGCGGCGGTATCGGCAAGGCGGAGCTGGCGCTGGCGCTGGCTCGGCATGCCACCAGTAAGATCAGTACGTTGGACGATCTTGAGGCGATCGTCAGCCTGGGGTTTCGCGGCGAGGCGTTGGCCAGCATCAGCTCGGTATCCCGTCTGACGATGACCTCGCGTCCCGAAGGGCAGGCGGAGGCCTGGCAGGCCTATGCCGAAGGGCGGGAGATGGCGGTGATGGTCAAGCCATCAGCGCACCCGGTCGGCACTACGGTAGAGGTGCTGGATCTGTTCTACAACACCCCGGCCCGGCGCAAGTTCCTGCGTACCGAGAAGACCGAGTTTGCCCATATCGACGAGGTGGTGCGGCGGATTGCCTTGGCCCGCTTTGACATTACTCTGACGCTGCAGCATAACGGTAAAACAGTGCGCCAGTACCGGGCGGTCAAGGAGGGTGACGCGCGGGAGCGCCGCCTGGGCGCGATCTGCGGGCCGGTGTTTGTACAGCATGCGCTGGCGCTGACGTGGCGCCATGACGAGCTGGCCATTCACGGCTGGGTAGCCGCGCCGCAGGCTATCCGCCAGATAGGCGAGCTGCAGTATTGCTATGTTAACGGGCGGATGATGCGCGATCGGCTGATTACCCATGCCATCCGTCAGGCTTACCAGGATCGCCTGAGCGATGAGATGCCACCGGCCTATGTGCTGTATCTGGAGATCGACCCCCGTCAGGTCGATGTCAACGTCCACCCGGCCAAGCACGAGGTGCGCTTTCATCAGGCGCGTCTGGTGCACGATTTTATCTATCAGGCCGTCGTCGAAGTGCTGCAGCAGGCGCAGGTTGCCAGCGCTCACGATGACCCGACGCCAGCGATCTCGGGCGCAGCGCGGGACGAGGAGCCTCGGGGCGTCGAAAATCGGGCTTCTGCGGGGGAAAACCGGTTTAACCGTCCGGCCTCTTCGCCGGTCGCGTCAGCGCCCCGGCCGGCGCATGTGGCCGCACCACGTATGCCTGCCGGTGATATTTTCCGTCGCCGTGAGGGCGAACTGTATCAGCGTCTGCTGGCGGCAAACCCGGCCCCGGCAGCGGAGACGGATAGCGCGTTTGTCGCCGCGCCCGGCGCGCCGGTGACGGTGGCCGGGCCGCCCGCCGTGGCGGTCTCTACCGCTGCGGAAAACGGGGCGCCGGGCGACAGCTTTGGGCGGGTGCTGACGCTGTGCGCCGATGGGGTCGCCTTGACCGAGTGTCGCAGCGGCGTGGCGCTGGTCAGTCTGTTCCATGCGCGCCGTTGCCTGCTGCGCGCCCAGTTGCAGCCCCCGGATGAAGGGCTGAAGGCGCAGCCTCTGCTGGTACCGTTGCGTCTGACCCTTGAGGCCGCAGAGCGGCAGGCGCTGAAGACGCAGCAACCGCTGCTGCAGCAGATGGGGCTCCGCCTGCAGCCAGAGCGCCAGCATGCGCTGCTGCATGCGGTGCCGCTGCCGCTGCGACAGCAAAATCTGCCGCGGCTGATCCCCCAGATGCTGCGCTATCTGGCGACGGCCTCTGTGTGCGACGCCGCATCGCTGGCGGACTGGCTCGCTGCTCACTGGCACAGCGCTGACGAGGCGCCTTGGACGGTGGCGCAGGCGGTGCAACTGTTGGCCGATCTTGAACGACTCTGTCCCCAGCTGGTACAGTCGCCGCCCCGCGCGCTGCTGCAGCCGCTGGATTTACAGCCCGGCGTCGATCGATTGCGCCAGGAAGAACAACTGAATGAGTAACGATAAGCAGATGCAAAAACTTCCCCCGGCAATTTTCATCATGGGGCCGACCGCCTCGGGTAAGACCGCGCTGGCCATGGCGCTGCGCGAGCGTTTCCCGGTGGAGATCATCAGCGTGGATTCGGCGCTGATCTATCGCGGTATGGATATCGGCACCGCCAAGCCCAGCGCCGAAGAGCTGGCGCGGGCGCCGCACCGACTGATCGACATTCGCTCTCCGACGCAGAGCTACTCTGCCGCCGATTTTCGCGCCGATGCGCTGCGTGAGATGGCGCAGATCAGCGCTCAGGGGCGCATTCCGCTGCTGGTGGGCGGCACCATGCTCTACTATAAGGCGCTGCTGGAGGGGTTGTCGCCGCTGCCGCCGGCGGATGACGCGGTGCGGGCGCGCATTGAACAGCAGGCGAGCGAGCAGGGCTGGGAGGTGCTGCACCGCGAGCTGGCGCGGATTGATCCGGTCGCTGCTGCCCGTATTCATCCGAATGATCCACAGAGACTGAGCCGCGCACTGGAAGTTTTTTTCGTTTCGGGTAACACTTTAACTGAACTGACCCGCGTGAGCGGGGAGGCGTTGCCCTACGCCGTCAGCCAGTTTGCCATCGCGCCGTCGCGCCGTGAACTGTTGCACCAGCGTATCGCGCTGCGCTTTCAGCAGATGCTGGAGGCCGGGTTTGAGCAGGAGGCACGCAGGCTGTTTGCCCGCGACGATCTGCATCCGGATCTGCCCTCGGTACGCTGCGTCGGCTACCGCCAGATGTGGTCCTATCTGGCCGGTGAAATTGATTATGATGAGATGGTTTATCGTGGCGTATGCGCCACTCGTCAGTTGGCGAAGCGGCAGATGACCTGGTTGCGTGGATGGGAGTCAGTGCAATGGCTGGACAGCGACAAGCCCGCTGAGGCGCTGGATTGCGTGGCACAGGTTGTTAGTGCATCGCTTGACTGATTGTGTACAATTGGGCTATGGCTGTGCGTTTGCCCAGCCCTGTGAACAAATTAGTACACCGTGCGCATTTTTTACGCAGTTTTTTTGATTGGAACCATCGGGTTCTTAGTACTGAACGATTGTTATATACAACAAGCAACTAGCAAATAAGGAAAAGATAGAATGGCTAAGGGGCAATCTTTACAAGACCCGTTCTTGAACGCGCTGCGTCGTGAACGTGTCCCAGTTTCGATCTATTTGGTGAATGGTATTAAGCTGCAAGGTCAGATTGAGTCTTTTGATCAGTTTGTCATTCTGTTGAAGAACACGGTCAGCCAGATGGTCTACAAACACGCGATCTCTACCGTTGTTCCGTCCCGTCCGGTTTCCCACCACAGTGGCAATGCGGGTACGGGCAGTGCAGGCAGCAGCTACCATCACGGTGGTCAGGCCGCGTCTCAGCCCACTCAGGGCAGCGATGACGCTGAATAAGGCGTATTGTTGGTCAGTCCCGTCGGGGAGCCGTGATGGCGTGCCGTCATCTGTGCTCTCCGTTCTCATCGGGCTATGCCGTTTGAGAGGTTCCTCCTTTGTTTGACCGTTACGAAGCCGGTGAACAGGCCGTACTGGTTCATATCTATTTTTCTCAGGAAAAAGATAGCGAAGATCTGAGCGAGTTTGAATCGCTGGTCTCCTCCGCCGGCGTACAGGCGCTGCGCGTAATTACCGGTAGCCGCAAAGCTCCCCATCCCAAATATTTTGTCGGCGAAGGCAAGGCGCAGGAAATTGCCCAGGCCGTCGCTGAAACCCAGGCCTCCGTCGTGCTGTTCGACCACCCGCTGTCGCCAGCGCAGGAGCGCAACCTGGAACGTTTGTGCCAGTGCCGCGTCATCGATCGCACCGGGCTGATTCTGGATATCTTCGCCCAGCGGGCGCGTACCCATGAAGGTAAGCTGCAGGTTGAGCTGGCGCAGCTGCGCCATCTGGCGACTCGCTTGGTGCGCGGCTGGACGCACCTGGAGCGCCAGAAAGGGGGGATCGGCCTGCGCGGTCCGGGTGAGACCCAGCTGGAGACCGACCGTCGCCTGCTGCGCGATCGCATCCATTTGATCCTCGGGCGTCTGGAGAAGGTGGAGAAACAGCGAGAGCAGGGACGCCGGGCGCGGGTGCGCGCCGAGATCCCGACAGTTTCGCTGGTGGGCTATACCAACGCGGGCAAGTCGACGCTGTTCAATACGTTGACGTCGGCGACTGTCTATGCAGCCGATCAGCTGTTTGCGACCCTCGATCCTACCCTGCGCCGCGTTGAGGTTAATGACGTGGGGCCGACGGTGCTGGCCGATACGGTCGGCTTTATTCGTCATTTGCCGCACGATTTGGTCGCGGCATTTAAGGCAACGCTATTGGAAACCCGTCAGGCTTCACTTTTATTACACGTAGTGGATGCATCGGACGCGCGGGTCGATGAGAATATTGACGCGGTCAATACCGTACTGGCGGATATCGGGGCCGATGAGATCCCGGTACTGCTGGTGATGAACAAGATCGACATGCTGCAGGACTTTGTCCCGCGCATCGATCGCGATGAAGAGAACCGTCCGCTGCGGGTCTGGGTTTCTGCCCAGCAGGCCAGCGGGATGGATTTGTTATTCCAGGCGTTAAGCGAACGTCTGGGCGGCGAGATTGCCAGCTATACGCTGCGTCTGCCGCCGGCGGCGGGGCGTTTGCGCAGCCGTTTTTACCAGCTTCAGGCAATCGAAAAGGAATGGATTGAAGAGGATGGCAGCATCGGACTACAGGTCCGTATGCCGGTCGTTGACTGGCGTCGTCTCTGCAAGCAGCAGCAGGAGTTGATAAACTTTATCGTTTAGCAATTGCCTGATAGATTGAGTCCTGGGGAAAACCAATCAATGAAGAATGGAGCGAAGCATGGCGTGGAATCAGCCCGGTAATAACGGACAGAACCGCGACCCGTGGGGGAGCAGCAATAATAATGGCGGCAACTCCGGCGGCAACAATAATAAAGGGGGGCGCGATCAGGGGCCTCCGGATCTGGATGATCTGTTCCGTAAAGTGAGTAAGAAGCTGGGCGGACTGGGCGGCGGCAAAAGCGGCGGTTCTGGCTCGGCAGGAACCCCGCGTTCCTCTATCGGCGGTAAAAAAGTGGTGGGGCTGGCCGTCGCGGCAGTGGTGGTGATCTGGGCCGCCAGCGGCTTCTATACCATCAAGGAAGCGGAGCGTGGCGTCGTGACCCGCTTTGGCAAGTTCAGCCACCTGGTTCAACCGGGTCTGAATTGGAAGCCGACCTTTATCGATGATGTCATTCCGGTTAACGTCGAGTCGGTGCGTGAGCTGGCTGCCTCCGGGGTCATGCTGACCTCTGACGAAAACGTCGTGCGCGTTGAGATGAACGTACAGTACCGGGTGACCAATCCGGAAGAGTATCTGTTTAACGTGACCAATGCCGACGACAGCCTGCGTCAAGCTACGGACAGCGCCCTGCGCGCGGTGATCGGCAAGTACACCATGGACACCATCCTGACGGAAGGGCGTACCGTTATTCGTAATGATACCCAGAAGGTGCTGGAGGAGATCATCCGTCCGTACCACATGGGAATCACCATTCTGGATGTGAACTTCCAGGCGGCCCGTCCGCCGGAAGAGGTGAAGGCTGCCTTTGACGACGCCATTGCCGCGCGTGAAAACGAACAGCAGTACATCCGTGAGGCTGAAGCCTACGCTAACGAAGTCCAGCCGCGTGCTAACGGTCAGGCTCAGCGTATCCTGGAAGATGCGAAGGCATATAAAGATCGTACCGTGCTGGAGGCTCAGGGTGAGGTGGGGCGCTTCTCCCGTCTGCTGCCGGAGTACAAGGCATCGCCGGAGATCACCCGCGAGCGTCTGTATCTGGAGACCATGGAGCGCGTGCTGGGTCATACCCGCAAGGTGCTGGTAGATGATAAGAGCAACAACCTGATGGTGCTGCCGCTGGATCAAATCATGCGCTCGGGCGATAAAGGCGCCAGCCAGGCCGGAGACAGCAAAGATACCAGCCTGATCCGGCTCAATCCGCCGCAGGCCAGCAGCAAGCCGGTCAGCGCGGGCAGCAGCACGGACAGCAGCGTGATGGACCAGCGTCGCGTCAACGCACAGCGTAACGATACCACTCGACTGGGGAGAGATTATTAATGCGTAAGTCTTTGTTAGTGATTCTCATCGTCGTGCTGGTGGCGCTGTACGCTTCACTGTTTGTGGTTCAGGAGGGGCAGCGTGGCATCGTGCTGCGTTTCGGTAAGGTGCTGCGCGATGATGAAAACAAGCCGCTGGTGTATGCCCCTGGCCTGCATCTCAAGATACCCTTTATCGAATCGGTTAAGATGCTGGATGCCCGTATCCAGACGATGGACAACCAGGCCGACCGTTTCGTGACCAAAGAGAAGAAAGACCTGATCGTTGACTCCTATATCAAGTGGCGTATCAGCGATTTCAGCCGTTACTATCTGGCGACCGGCGGCGGCGATGTGTCGCAGGCCGAGGTGCTGCTGAAGCGTAAGTTCAGCGACCGTCTGCGCTCCGAGATTGGCCGTCTGGATATCAAGGATATCGTGACGGATTCGCGTGGTAAGCTGATGGAAGACGTGCGTAATGCCCTGAACACCGGTACGGTGGACGATGCGGCGGCGCCGACCGAGGCCGATGACGCTATCGCCAGCGCGGCAGCGCGCGTGGCACGGGAGACCAGCGGCAAGCAGCCGGCGGTGAACCCCAACAGTATGGCGGCTCTGGGGATCCAGGTGGTGGATGTGCGTATCAAGCAGATCAACCTGCCGACTGAGGTGTCCGACGCTATCTATCAGCGTATGCGTGCCGAGCGTGAGGCGGTAGCCCGTCGTCACCGTTCACAGGGACAGGAAGAGGCTGAAAAGCTGCGCGCGACCGCAGACTATGAGGTGACCCGTACTCTGGCGGAAGCGGAGCGTGAAGGCCGTATCATTCGCGGTGAGGGCGATGCTAAGGCAGCGAAGCTGTTTGCCAATGCCTTCAGTAAGGATCCGGACTTCTTTGCCTTTATCCGCAGCCTGAAAGCCTATGAGAATAGCTTTAAGGGGGGACAGGATGTGATGGTACTGCGCCCGGACAGCGACTTCTTCAAGTATATGAAGTCGCCGGACGGCGGCAAAAACGCAAAGTAAGCGTGGGTTAAGCGTTACGCGAGAAGGGATGCCGGTGCGGCATCCCTTTTTTGTATCTTAAAACCTGCAGTTAGGTAATGGGGTCTGTTCTCTGTATAAAACCCTGCTTGAGTTATCCGGCAGCGTAATGCGATGTTCAGGAGCTTGTGCTCCGGTAGCTTCCCCGACAGGGTGAAGAGAGGGATCGCTGACGGCGGTGGTGCTAACTCACGCGCGTGGCGCCCGGCGTGCGTGTGAAAGCATCGGCATGGGGGCTATATGAAAAAGGGATACCCTTGGGTATCCCTTTTGCTGGTGGTCAAGTCTCTGTTAAGCGGTCGGCATTTGCCGGGTGCTGCGCCGCAGCGTCTTGTTCATCAGCAGCTGTTCGGTTTTCACCGCCAGCGGTTTGAACAGGACCGATAGCCGCTCAATGGTAACCAGCACGATCAGGTACAGAGCAATTGCCTGGGTGGCGTTGAGCACCGACATGTCCAGATTGGCGTTGAGGAAGATCACGACCACGTGTTGTAACAGCATGATGATGTAGGCGCGGGAGGCCAGGCTGAGCAGTATCTGGCTGGCCCGCGGCCGGCTGAGCCACGGATGCAGCAGCTGATAGGTGCCCTGAACGATCAAGAAGAAGGCGACAGCAAACAGCAGGCTTACCGGCGCCAGCGGGAACAGCACCTCACGCACCGGCTGGTGGCTGATATGGGCCCAGCTGACGCCTACGGCGATCAGCAGGGCGCCGGTCAGTGCCAGCGGCCGCACATAGCGGGTGAACTGTGCCTGCAGGTGGATAAACAGCATCCCGAAGGTAAAGTCGCTGATCCGTACCTGGGCGGACCAGTAAGGGTTGGTCACGCGGGTGTCATAGGCCATCAGTGTAATAGCGACGGTAGCCAGCATGGTCCACATCGGGTAGCGTACAATGGCGCGGTAGATCAGCGGTGAAATGACATACAGCAGGATGATGCAGCCGATAAACCACTCTCCGGTAAAGTACACCGTCTTAATTTCATAAACGCCGTGCAGATAGTGGTCAAAACCAAGCACCGAGGGCAGCATATCCAGCACCGAGCGGGTGCCGTTGGGGCCAACCTCGACCAGCGGATTGCCGGGATAGGTAAAGAAAATTCCCAGCGCCAGTAGCAACAGGGCCATGCCAAAGTAGGCGATGTTATAGGGGATCAGCACCGAATAGATGCGGCGCAGATAGTATTCGTGGGCCGCGTATTTGCGCAGCGACAGGTAGGCAAGCGCGCCGGAGATCATAAAGAAAAACGAGACGCCCAAGCGGCCGATGCCCGCCGTCAGGTATTCGCGCGGGAATGTCAGAACGGTGCTGGTATCGAACATATAGCTGTAGTGCGAGGTGATCACAAAGAGCACCGATACGACGCGCAGAATGTCAAAGAAGTGGTTGCGCCCAGGTTTCATATCGCCTCCAAAAAAAAGTTGGCGGATTATAGCGGATGTCGCGCGAGATTGGCTAAGGAGTGTTCTGAAAATTCCCCCCTATTGCGACATGCTGCGGATAGCGCAGGTTTTATTTTTGCATTCCACCGTGTCGATTATAGAATCGCGCTTTTATTCAGACACTCGGTCTGTGCGACCGTTCGCGGGGAAAAATGAATTCGACGATTTGGATGGCATTGGCGCTGGTTTTGGTCGTTGAAGGGCTAGGGCCGATGCTCTTTCCGCAGGCCTGGCGACGGATGATCGCCACGATGGCGCAGCTGCCTGATGGTTTATTGCGCCGCTATGGCGGAGGTCTAGTGGTTGCTGGGCTGGTTATCTACTACATGTTGCGTAGTCGCCTCGGCGGCTGATATGTCAGACAAAATTTGCGCAATCGTGTGCGAAAAAAGCTGAAAGCTGAAAAATGAGGTGGTAGAATCCATTTTTAACAACGTGGTGAATAGCTAAAATGGGCAAGAACGTCGTCGTACTGGGCACCCAATGGGGTGACGAAGGTAAAGGTAAGGTCGTAGACCTCTTAACTGAACGGGCCAAGTATGTTGTACGCTATCAGGGCGGGCACAACGCGGGCCATACGCTAGTCATTAACGGTGAAAAAACCGTTCTGCATCTGATTCCCTCAGGTATTCTGCGCGAAAATGTCGTCAGTATTATTGCCAACGGCGTTGTTCTGGCGCCGGATGCGCTGCTGCGCGAAATGACCGAGCTGGAAGCGCGCGGTGTACCGGTGCGCGAGCGTCTGCTGCTCTCTGAAGCCTGTCCGCTGATCCTGCCGTATCACGTTGCGCTGGACAATGCACGTGAGAAAGCACGCGGCGCCAAGGCTATCGGCACCACCGGTCGCGGCATTGGCCCGGCCTATGAAGACAAAGTGGCCCGCCGCGGTCTGCGCGTCGGCGACCTGTTTGATAAAGCCAGCTTCGCCGTTAAGCTGAAAGAGATTATGGAGTACCATAACTTCCAGCTGGTGAACTACTACCACGTCGATGCCGTTGATTACCAGAGCGTGCTGGATGAAGTGATGGCGGTTGCCGATCTGCTGACCAGCATGGTGGTTGACGTTGCCGATCTGCTGAACAAGGCCTATCGCAACGGCGAATATGTGATGTTCGAAGGTGCCCAGGGCACCCTGCTGGATATCGACCACGGTACCTATCCGTACGTGACCTCCTCCAACACGACCGCTGGTGGCGTCGCGACCGGCTCCGGTATCGGCCCGCGCTGCGTGGACTATGTGCTGGGTATCGTCAAGGCGTACTCTACCCGCGTGGGCGCCGGTCCGTTCCCGACTGAGCTGTTCGATAGCGTCGGTGAGTTCCTGTGCGAGAAGGGTAACGAGTTTGGTGCCACCACCGGTCGCCGCCGCCGTACCGGCTGGCTGGACGCCGTTGCCGTGCGCCGCGCCGTAGAGCTGAACTCGCTGTCTGGCTTCTGCCTGACCAAGCTGGATGTGCTGGACGGCCTGGATGAAGTGAAAATCTGCGTAGGCTATCGCCTGCCGGATGGCCGCGAAGTCGATGTAACGCCGTTGGCTGCTGAGGGCTGGGAAGGCATAGAGCCGATCTACGAAGTGCTGCCGGGCTGGAAAGAGAGCACCTTCGGCGTGAAGTTGCGTGACGGGCTGCCGCAGGCGGCACTGAACTACATCAAACGTATTGAAGAAGTTACCGGTGTGCCGGTCGATATCATCTCTACCGGTCCGGACCGTGAAGAGACCATCGTGCTGCGTCATCCGTTCGATGCTTAATGACCCGATGCGTTATTCAACAAACCGGCCTTATGGCCGGTTTGTTGTTTTGAGCGACTCCCCGCCGTTGCGATATCCACCGTTCTTATTAAATAAATTAGTCGCTTTCATCCGGCTGGTTTATTATCCAGTATAGGGTGTGCCTCGCTGCAGCGCCCGCTGCATGCGGTGATCGTGGGTAGGCCGGGCAGGGTGCATTTTCCGCATTGACGGGCGAGATGAGCTGGCCTGCGCGCCGCTCCCATCTTCGTTACCGGCCGGTAACGCGGCATGATGAATAGAGGTATTCGTGCAGTTAACCAGTTTTACCGATTTTGGATTGCGTGCCTTGGTATACATGGCGGCGCTGCCGGAAGGGCAGATGACCAGTATCACTCAGGTAACGGCGGTCTATGGGGTGTCGCGCAATCATATGGTCAAGATAATCAACCAGCTGAGCCGGGCCGGATTCGTGACTGCGGTGCGCGGTAAACATGGTGGGATCCGCCTGGGGCGGCCGGCGAGCGAGATCCGTATTGGCGACGTGGTACGGGAGCTGGAGCCGCTGACGCTGGTTAACTGTTCGCAGGCATTTTGCCACATTACCCCGGCGTGTCGCCTGAAGCAGGTGCTGCGTCGGGCTACGGATGCCTTTCTGACAGAGCTGGATCAATGTACCCTGGCCGATCTGATCGAACATAACCCACCGCTTTATAAACTGTTGTTGGTATAGCGCCGGCGGCAGAATGCTGATGACAACGGAGGAACCCCAATGTCACAAGATCCCTATTTGGAACGTGAAGCTGAAAAGTACGCCTCCCCGATCCCCAGCCGTGAATTTATTTTGATGCATCTGGCCAAGCGCAAGACGCCTGCCAGCCGAGAGGAGCTGGCCCAGGAGCTGGCGCTGAGCAGTGAAGAGGCCCTGGAGGCATTGCGTCGTCGCCTGCGCGCCATGGAGCGTGACGGGCAGCTGATTTTTACCCGCCGCCAGTGCTATGCCTTGCCAGAGCGTCTTGATTTGATTAAAGGAACGGTGATTGGTCACCGCGATGGCTTCGGCTTCCTGCGCAGTGAGGGGCAGAAAGAGGATCTCTATCTGTCGCCGGAGCAGATGAAGATGTGCATGCACGGCGACGAGATCTTGGCGCAGGTAACCGGTACCGATCGGCGCGGGCGCAAAGAGGTACGCGTGGTACGCGTGGTGGAGTCGCGCACCGGGCTGATCGTCGGGCGCTACTTTACCGACGCCGGTACCGGTTTTGTGGTGCCGGACGATGGCCGTCTGAGTTTTGATATTCTTATCCCATCGGATGCCATCGCTGGTGCCCGTATGGGCTATGTGGTGGTGGTCGAGCTGACCCAGCGTCCGACGCGGCGCACCAAGGCGGTCGGGAAGATCGTTGAGGTGCTCGGTGACAATATGGGCACCGGTATGGCGGTCGATATCGCCCTGCGCAGCCATGATATTCCCCACGCCTGGCCGGATTTGGTTGAGCGCCAGGTGGCTGAACTGTGCGAAGAGGTTCCCGAGGCCGCGAAGGTGGGACGTATTGATTTGCGCGATCTGCCGCTGGTCACCATTGACGGTGAGGATGCGCGTGATTTCGACGATGCGGTGTATTGCGAGAAGAAACGCGGCGGTGGCTGGCGTCTGTGGGTTGCCATTGCCGATGTCAGCTACTATGTGCGACCCAATACCGCACTGGACCACGAGGCGCGCAGCCGCGGCAACTCGGTGTACTTTCCCTCTCAGGTGGTGCCGATGCTGCCAGAGGTACTATCCAACGGACTGTGCTCCCTGAACCCGCAGGTCGATCGTCTGTGCATGGTGTGTGAAATGACCATTGCCGCCAGCGGACGCCTCTCCTCCTATAAGTTTTATGAGGCGGTGATGAGCTCTCACGCGCGTCTGACCTACACCAAGGTGGCGCATATCCTGGCCGGAGATCCGGACCTGCGGGCGCAGTACCATGCGCTGGTCAAGCCACTGGAGGAGCTGCATGCGCTGTATAAGGCGCTGGATCATGCCCGCGCAGAGCGCGGCGGCATCTCTTTTGAAACCGAAGAGGCCAAGTTTATCTTCAATGCCGAGCGTCGTATCGAGCGTATCGAGCCCACGGTACGCAACGATGCCCATAAGCTGATCGAAGAGTGTATGATCCTGGCCAATATCTCGGCGGCGCGCTTTATGGAGAAAAACCACGAGCCGGTGCTGTTCCGTATTCATGATAAGCCCAGTGAAGACCATGTGATGGCGCTGCGCAGCGTCCTAGCGGAGCTGGGGCTCTCCCTGGGGGGCGGAACCCAGCCGGAGCCGAAGGACTATGCTCTGCTGATGGACAAGGTAGCGGATCGTCCCGACCATGAGATGCTGCAAACCATGCTGCTGCGTTCAATGAAGCAGGCAGTATACGATCCGGAAAACCGCGGCCACTTCGGTCTGGCGCTGCAGGCTTATGCTCACTTTACCTCGCCGATCCGTCGCTATCCTGATCTGTCGTTGCACCGCGGTATTAAATACCTGCTGGCGAGTGAGCATGGCCATGCTGAGCGTTGGACGCCGAGTGGCGGCTGGCATTACCACACGGAAGACATGCTGCAGCTGGGGGAGCACTGCTCTATGACGGAGCGGCGCGCCGATGAGGCGACGCGCGATGTCTCCGACTGGCTGAAGTGTGATTTTATGCAGGATCATGTCGGCCAGACCTACGGCGGCATCATCACCAGCGTTACCGGCTTTGGCTTCTTTGTCCGTCTCGACGATCTGTTTATCGATGGGCTGGTGCATGTATCGACCCTGGATAACGACTATTACCGTTTTGATCAAATAGGTCAGCGCCTGATCGGGGAGTCCTCCGGTCAGGTCTATCGGTTGGGCGATAAGGTCGAGGTGAAGGTCGACGCGGTGCATCTGGATGAGCGCAAGATCGACTTCGCCCTGATCTCGACGGCGCGCGGCGTGCGCGGCGCGGGGAAGACGGCCCGGAACAAGGCGCGTCAGGCGAACGGCGGGGCGGAGAAGAAGCCGTCGCGCAGCGCCCGACGCGGTGGTAAGATGCCGGCCAATTTTGCGTCGGATAGCGTTCAGCGCCGCGGCGATGAGGCCGCACCCGCCAAGAAAGGCAGGGGAAAAGGCAAAGGTAAAAAGCCGTCGGTTCAGACGCGTAACATCGCCGCGTCGACCAAGGCCAAGCGGGCGCGGAAGAAAACGACCGACTAATGCGCGATACGGACGATATCCCTATTGTCGATTAACCCATCATAACGCCGGCCCCTTGGGGGGCGGCGGTGAGCAATAAACCAGATAATTATGAGTGAAATCATTTACGGTATTCATGCCGTTAAGGCCCTGCTGGAGCAGGATCCGCAGCGCTTCCTCGACGTATTCGTGATGAAGGGACGCGAGGACCGTCGGCTGCTGCCGCTGCTGCAGCAGCTGGAGGAGTGTGGTATCCGGGTACAGGTCGCCCAGCGTCAGTGGCTGGATGAGAAGGTCGAAGGGGCGGTACACCAGGGGATCGTGGCACGCGTGAAGCCGGGACGACAGTATCAGGAAAACGATCTGCCGGACCTGCTAGCCGGGCTCGAGCACCCGCCGTTCCTGCTGATCCTCGATGGGGTCACGGATCCGCATAATCTGGGCGCCTGCCTGCGCAGCGCCGACGCCGCCGGTGTGGATGCGGTGATTGTGCCGCGTGACCGCTCCGCTCAGCTGAATGCGACCGCCAAAAAGGTTGCCTGCGGCGCGGCGGAAAACGTGCCGCTGATCCGAGTCACCAATCTGGCGCGCACGATACGTCTGCTGCAGCAGGAGAACATCTGGATCGTCGGCACCGCCGGCGAGGCAGATCACAGCCTGTATCAAAGCCGGATGACCGGCGCGATGGCGCTGGTGATGGGGGCGGAGGGCGATGGTATGCGCCGCTTAACCCGTGAGCACTGCGATGAGCTGATCAGTATCCCGATGGCGGGTAGCGTCTCGTCGCTTAACGTCTCGGTAGCGACCGGTATCTGCCTGTTTGAGGTGGTGCGTCAGCGTAGCGCCAAGGCCTAACGAGGCGCGTCGCGGGCGGCGGGCGGCTCAGCGGTAGAGCGCGGCCGTCGCCTGCCATCCCTGCTGACCGTCGCTTTCCCACATGTGTAGAATGCGGTAATAGCGGGCGCCGCGCTGGTCTGCCTGATGGGCTATGCTCCGCTCGACATCCTGGGGATTTCCCAGGATCCCCCTGAGGGAGATCATCCCCATCCTGCTGAGATCGGTGACGAGATCGGCGCGGGCATACTCGGCCGACTGTGCCGAGGTGCCGATCAGGCCAATAGAGAAAAGCAGTGATGTGAATAGCGGGGAACGGCTCATGGCAGCCTCCAGGTAAGGGTCCGTTATGGACATGGATTTTGGCTGCGCCATCCCTCCTCATTGCTTCACCGTGATGCGGTGAGCGCGCGGCCAAAAAATCTACACAGCTGCTTTATAATGGAATAGTGGATGTAGATTTTTATTGGCAGTATGTAAATTTTGTTAAAAACAGCGGCTTAGCGGTACAGCGTCGCCACGCTATACCACTGGCCCGGCACCCTGTTCTCCTGCAGCATCACAATATAGTAATAGCGGGCGCCGGCGGCATCCGCCCTCTGCTGAATAACCTCCTGAACATTCATCGGGCTGCCATAGACACTGGCACTAATATTCCACATTTTGCTCAGCCCTTCGGTCTGGTTACGGCGCAGTTCCTGCGCGTGGCCTGCGATCGGCGGCGGCGGCGGCATCGGCTTGCCGTCCATTACGCTGCAGGCCCCCAGCAGCAGGGTCAACAGAAGGGTCAGGGTCAGTTTGCAGGCTTTCATCGGGCGATCCGTTGGCTGGAAAAAGGATAGTGATGATTATATTAGCGCTGTCTGACGCGGATTTCCCGGAGAAACGCCGCATTGTGCGCGCAGAGGATACGGGGGCTTGTCTGCGCTCGCTCGCCGGGCGATGATGCGTTTTTGCTATGTGTACGAGAGGTTGTCGATGGTTGAAATGTTCGAACAGACGGTGGGCGGGATCCCGCTGCTGCACGCCGTACCCGCGGGTCAGCGCGACAGCGCTTTGCCGACGATCTTTTTTTATCATGGATTCACCTCCTCTAAGGAGATGTACTCCTATTTTGGCTATGCCTTTGCCGCTGCAGGATTTCGCGTATTGCTGCCGGAGGCGGATATGCATGGCAGCCGCTATGACGGCGATGAGCGCCGCCGTCTGGCCCATTTCTGGGATATTCTAAAATCGAATATCGATGAGCTGCCGTCGCTGTATGACCATTTCCTGCGTGCGGGGCTGATTCTGGACGGGCGGGTGGGGGTCGCGGGCGCCTCGCTGGGCGGAATGACGGCGCTGGGCGCCAAGGCTCGCTATCCCTGGCTACGCGCCACTGCCAGCTTTATGGGATCGGGTTTTTATCTGTCGCTGTCGCAGCGTCTGTTTCCCCGTCAGCATCAGCCAACGGAGGATGAGCGGGAGTGGGTTCGCCAGCGGGTAAGTGCGCTGGCCGACTATGACGTCAGCGGGCGCCTGGCGCAGCTGGCGGATAGGCCGTTGCTGATTTGGCACGGTTTGGCGGATGATCTGGTGCCTGCGGCCGAGAGTCAGCGTCTGGCGCAGGCGCTGGCGTCACATCATCTGATGGATAACGTCAGCGTGGTGACCGAGCCGGGCATTGCCCATAAGATCACGGCGTCAGCGCTGGCCTGCGGTACGGCGTTTTTCAGTCGCCGCCTGTAAGATAGCACCGCGCCCGGTGGCGAGGCGCTAAGGGAGTGTCAGTGGTAGAGTACGGCGCTGACGTGGATTTGCCGGTGAGAGAGCGGTTCATGAATCGTGATGATCTGGTCGTAGGTGGCGCCGTTGGCGTCGGTCTGCGCCCAAATATCGCCCACGGCATCCTCACGTTAATGAGATCGTGATTGCCGCTGATGACGGCAAACTCGCGGACCGATATGGCGTGTCCCTGGCTGGCGCTGATTTCGGTGGCCGCCGCGGCGTTGCCGCACAGCAGACACAGTGTGATGAAAGATGAAAGCAGAGGCAGGTTTCATCGGAGGCTCCTTACGGATGGGAGCCGCATTGTCTGATGCGCATCGTCCTGATGATATGTGATTTCATCACGGTTTAACCCTGTAGCAGCGCCCCGGCGATTGCCCCTTTGTCTTTTGTATCCCATTGTCGCCGGTGGCGCAGAATTAATTTGCGCGATGGCTTGAGTTTCCCCCCCAGCATCAGTATTATGACGCGTCATTTTTCAGCCGCCCACAAATACGTTCCTTGCCTCCATGGGCTACGGCTGACCCCGACAGGAGGCTGAATAATCCGTAAGGAGCAATTTCGATGCGTCATTACGAAATCGTTTTTATGGTTCATCCTGACCAGAGCGAACAAGTTCCGGGCATGATCGAGCGTTACACTGGTGCCATCACTGGCGCAGAAGGCAAGATCCACCGTCTGGAAGATTGGGGTCGCCGTCAGCTGGCTTACTCAATCAACAAACTGCATAAAGCCCATTACGTTCTGATGAACGTTGAAGCTTCGCAGGAAGTGATCGATGAGCTGGAAACTAACTTCCGCTACAACGACGCCGTTATCCGCAGCATGGTTATGCGTACTAAGCACGCTGTAACCGAAGCTTCTCCGATGGTTAAAGCGAAAGACGAGCGCCGTGAGCGTCGCGAAGATTTCGCTAATGAAACCAGCGAAGAAACTGAAGCTGGGGATTCTGAAGAGTAATTGTCGCAATGACCGTAAATCGTCTGGTGTTGGCTGGCACGGTGTGCAAGGCACCCATACGAAAGGTCAGCCCCTCCGGCATTCCTCACTGTCAGTTTGTGCTTGAGCACAGATCGCAACAGCAGGAAGCCGGACTCAGCCGACAGGCATGGTGCAGAATGCCCGTAATTGTCAGCGGAGCGGGGCTTGAGGCAATAACCCACAGATTAACGGTCGGCAGCGCACTGCGAGTGTATGGCTTCGTCAGTTGCCATATGGGTCGAAATGGCCTGAACAAGTTAGTGCTGCACGCCGAGCAGATTGAATTGATTGATTCTGGAGACTAGCCAAATGGCACGTTATTTCCGTCGTCGCAAGTTCTGCCGTTTCACCGCGGAAGGCGTTCAAGAGATCGACTATAAAGACATCGCTACGCTGAAAAACTACATCACCGAAAGCGGTAAGATCGTACCGAGCCGTATCACCGGTACCCGTGCAAAATACCAGCGTCAGCTGGCTCGTGCTATCAAGCGCGCACGCTACCTGTCCCTGCTGCCGTACACTGATCGCCATCAGTAATCGGCTGCGTTGTCAATTAACGACTTTTGAGAGGATAAGGTAATGCAAGTTATTCTGCTTGATAAGGTAGCAAACCTGGGTAGCCTGGGTGATCAGGTTAACGTTAAAGCAGGTTACGCTCGTAACTTCCTGGTTCCGATGGGCAAGGCTGTCCCGGCAACCAAGAAAAACGTCGAGTTCTTTGAAGCACGTCGCGCAGATCTGGAAGCCAAACTGGCTGAAACCCTGTCTGCTGCTGAAGCACGTGCTGTCAAGATCAATGAACTGGCCACCGTTACCATCGCGTCCAAAGCGGGCGACGAAGGTAAACTGTTCGGTTCTATCGGTACCCGTGACATCGCCGATGCAGTGACTGCTGCCGGCGTTGCAGTCACGAAAAGCGAAGTTCGCCTGCCGAATGGCGTGCTGCGTACCCTGGGTGATCATGAAGTTCACTTCCAGGTTCACAGCGACGTATTCGCACAGCTGAACGTCGTTGTTGTTGCTGAGTAATTTACTCGCGCAATAACTCAAAACGCCGGCCTTGCGCCGGCGTTTTGCTTTTTTGGCCGCTCTGCGGCATGTATCATGGTAATCTCTGGCGGTTGTCTCAAGGCAGGACGCGTCGCAGCAGGGGACCGGAGCGCATCGCTGGCTATCTGCGCTGACTCCTCGGCGCATCTGAGCAGCGGCAGGACACCGGTATCTCATCTGCGGAGGTAATATCATGGTATCGATCGGTCTGCAGCGGGTTTATGACGTGTGGGCGCCCTGTTCTCCCCATACCTTTCTTACCGATCGCCTGTGGCCACGTGGTATCGCCAAGGCGCGTCTGGACGGCGTTCACTGGCTGAAAGAGGTCGCACCGTCGACGGCCCTGCGTCAGGCATTTCATCATGCGCAGCTGGACTGGCCTGCTTTCGTCGCGCGCTATCGGGAGGAGCTGGCGGCCAATCCCCGGGCTTGGCAGTCGCTGGTGCAGTTGTTGTGCCAAGGTGAGTCGCTGACGTTGCTGTATGGCAGTCGCGATAGTCAGTGTAATCAGGCCGTAGCACTACGTGACTGGTTGCTGGAGCAACTCATCGCAGGCGAATAAAGCTGCTGTCGCTTTCCCTGCGGAAGGTGACCTGCCGATCGTCCGTGGTCTCTATTTTCAAGGCGAGAATTTGCCCCTGGGGGTTGTGTCGGATCATGACGTACTGCCCCGCCTTGAGGTTGCTCAGCGGGCGATCATCGCCTTCGATCCGCGCCATGGCAAAGGCATCGGTGACGTCAAGATTATGCTCTCGCAGCACCTGGGCCAGGGTTTGTCCCGGCAGTATCAGGTAGGCTTGCCAGTCGTTGGCATCCGGGGAGATTGGCGTTGCGCGCTGCGGCTGCAGCGTGGCCTGGATTGCCGAACCCTCCGTATGAGCAGCGGGAGGCTGTATGGGCGGGGCCGCGTCATCGATGGGCCACAGTAGCGCCATCAGCAGCACGGCGCAGATGAGGGTGAGCCAGCGCCGGTGAAAGGCTGGCAGTGGCGCCATCCAGTCGCATTGCTCCGGCCAGTGCCAAAGCGCGCGTAGCGCCGCCCGGCACTGCTGTGGTATTCGGCGTAGATCCTCTTTCCGGGGACGCGCGGCGGGCAGGGCGGTGAGGCCCCGGCGTAGGCGTCGCCATATATTCTGGATAGCTACGCCGCTATAGGCGGGTATCTTGTTCTTTTTGGGCGCAATTCTGCCCATGCCAACCTCTCTACCATGACAGGTCACTATATCCGTGACCACGCGCAACCTATACGCTCTGGGGCGATAGAAACAGGATAACAATCCGAAAGATCCGACCGGTTTTGGGGACGAGCGCAGGCGGAGTGTTTATGGCTATTGTTTCTTTTTCGCTGACAAAAGTCACCCTTATAGCGACAAGATTTTACCCATCGCAGCCGCGCTGTTATGCTGCGCGTTCTACTTTCAGTGACTAAAGGAAACATCATGTCGACCCCTGCTTTTGACAGTATAGAAGCGCAAGCAAGTTATGGTATTGGCCTCCAGGTCGGTCAGCAGCTTAATGAGTCCGGTTTGCAGGATCTGCAGCCGGAAGCGCTGCTGGCGGGGCTGCGTGATGCGATGGAAGGCAATGCACCGGCGGTACCGGTAGAAACGGTCCACCGCGCGCTGCGCGAGATCCATGGGCGTGCTGACGCGGTGCGCCGCGAGCAGCAGAAAGCGCTGGCGGAGGCTGGTGAGCGTTTCCTGGCAGAGAATGCGCAGCAGAATGACGTGACCGTCACGGAGTCAGGGCTGCAGTTTAAAGTGTTGAAACAGGGTGAAGGCGTGATTCCGTCCCGTCAGGATAAAGTCCGGGTACACTATACCGGCCGTCTGGTCGACGGTACGGTCTTTGACAGTTCTGAGCAGCGCGGGGAGCCGGCAGAGTTTCCGGTGGGTGGCGTCATCGCCGGTTGGATTGAGGCGCTGAGTATGATGCCGGTCGGCTCTCGCTGGCAGCTGTATATTCCGCATCAACTGGCCTACGGTGAGCGCGGCGCCGGTGCTGCTATCGCACCGTACAGCGCGCTGATTTTTGATGTTGAACTGTTGGATATTCTGTAATTCGAGTCTGTCGCGGGGCTGTACGCTGTGTGGCCCCGCTTTTTGGCCATTTCAGACATCGCCGAGCGCGCGCGGAAACAGCAGATTATTTTCCAGGCTGACGTGCTCCATGAGATCGTTAATCAGTTCGCTAATGCCGGCATACAGTGCGCGCCAAGTTGTACAGGCGCCCGTTGGCGGCGTCATGTTATCTGTCAGGAAGCGGATGACGTCCAGCAGTTCTCCAGCGTCGCGATGCTCGTGCTCCATTACCGAGATAGGCCCATGGCATCGAGCTCCCTCTCCCTGTTCGATCAGCGGAAACAGGATGCGCTCCTCCTTCATCATATGACTGTCCAACTCTTGGCGTAGCGAATCGAGCTGTTTGGCAAGCCCCCGTGGGCAGCCAGTCTTACCGGTATGTACCTGTTCGACTTTCTGTGCCATCAATACCAGTTCGGGCAGCTGATCGCGATGGCGCTGGTGATAACGGGTGACAATAAAGGCGCAGAGCTCGTCCAGTGGTGCCTGCCGCCAGTCTCGATGCTGATCCGGAGTACTGTCCAGCTCGGCCAGCTGACTTTCCAGCATGACCAGATCCAGCGAATGGCGAGCCGCCGCGCGCTGTAGGGTCAGCTTACCGCCGCAGCAAAAATCCAGTTCGTACTGGCGAAATAGACGAGTGGCACGTGGAATGCTAATGGCCAGCTCACCGAGCGGCCGATCGCGGTATGTCATGGTGTACTCCTTGAATAGCATTCAATAAGATGTATTTTAAATGCTATTTATTGCGCGCGCCACCTCTTTTGCGGCGTGCAGCGGAATTGCCGTATTTACCGGGGAAAATTGTAGCTTACGCTGGCGTTTATCGATGGCAAAACCCATGATGAACACAGTGGGGTACGCCTATGCATTCTGCGGGCCTCGCAGGGTGAAATGACGCGGGTGTATCCGTATCCGATCCAGGGGGAGGGAAGCGTATGTTAGAGCAGATTTGTCAGCTGGCGCGCGATGCGGGGGCGACGATAATGGCGGTATATCAGGGCGATCAGCCGCTGGCGCTGGCCTATAAGGGGGATGAATCTCCGGTTACGGCAGCCGATCTGGCGGCGCATGAGATCATCAAAGCGGGATTACTGCGCGTAACCCCGCTGATCCCACTGCTGTCAGAAGAGGAGCCGCCGGCCTGGCCGCAACGGCGCGATTGGCAGCGCTATTGGCTGGTCGATCCGCTGGATGGTACCAAGGAGTTTTTGCAACGTAACGGTGAGTTTACCGTCAACATTGCGCTGATTGAACAGGGGATACCAACGCTGGGAGTCGTTTACGTGCCGACCAGCGGTGTGCTGTACTGTGCCTGCGGCGGTAAAGCCTGGAAAGAGCAGGATGGGGTGCGAATGGAAATCGGGGTACGTAACGCGATCCCTCCGCTGGTGGTGATCAGCCGTTCACACGGCGATGCGGAGCTGACGGACTATTTGCAGCAGCTGGGCGAACACCAGACGATGATGGTGGGGTCATCGCTGAAGTTTTGTCTGGTGGCTGAAGGGGTAGCGCAGCTCTATCCGCGCTTTGGGCCAACCCATATCTGGGATACGGCGGCAGGTCATGCTATCGCCTTAGCCGCTGGAGCTCAGGTGCGGGACTGGCAGGGAAAAACGCTAAGCTATATACCCGCGGAGTCATTGTTAAATCCGGGGTTCCGGGTATCGCTGTATTAAAGTGTCGGCGGCATCCGCTCGGGTGCCGCTGCACGCCACCACCCTATCGTGCGCTGGTACGTCCTTTTCCCCACAGATAAATATTCCGATTTTTCATGATAAATCCTTATTAATTGCATATAAATATTACGAAAACTATTACTTTTTGCATACCATTCTGTCAGTTAAGGTAAATTTAGAGAAATATTCGGTGTCGGTTGCACTAACTGAAGGTAAAGCTGTCTATAGTTGTCGTTCATCGTGCGTTGGGTTCGTGTGCCGGTTTGGCCGGGGGAGAGTTTCCCCTCTGCGGACGTCATTAAGGGAGAGGTAAAAATGAAAATTTTTCAGCGGTATAACCCGCTGCTGGTGGCAAAATATGTGAAGACGCTGTTTCGCGGCCGCCTGTATATTCAGGGTGTTGGTGCGTTTGAGTTTGATATGGGACGTATTTTACTGCCTAAAGTGAAGGATAAACGCCATCTTAGCGTCATGTCGGAGATTAATCGTCAGGTGCTGCGCCTGCAGGCAGAGATGTCCTGAGGCGCAGAATAGGTATGGCGGCTTGGCGTTAGTGCCGCTGCCAGCCGATTATTTGGCCGCCTGCTGCGGCACGTCTGCGTCGTCGCCTGCGTCCGGCGACATCGGCGGTAGTCGTTCGGCGAGGCGTGTAACCAGCAGCTGATCGATCTTGTAGCTATCGATATCCACCACCTCAAATTTGTAGCCGGCGTATTTTACCGCATCGGTACGTTTGGGGATCTTCCGTAGCATATACATCATAAAGCCGCCGATGGTTTCATAGTTGCTGGACTGAGGAAACTCTTCAATATCCAGCACCCGCATCACATCGTCGATGGGCGTCACGCCTTCTACCAGCCAAGAGTTCTCATCGCGGGCGATGATTTGCTCCTCCTGCCCCTGACCGACCAAGTCTCCCATCAGGGTGGTCATGACGTCGTTCAGGGTGATCACTCCGACGACCAGCGCATATTCGTTGAGAATTATGGCAAAATCTTCGCCCGCATTTTTGAAGCTCTCCAGTGCTTCGGACAGCGTCAGCGTATCCGGGACAATCAGCACGTTGCGGATCTGCACTCCACTGCTGAGCACCAGGCTCTGATTACCCAGCACACGGTTGAGCAGATCCTTGGAGTCGACATAGCCGACGACATGGTCGATGGCGCCGTCGCAGACCAGAAACTTGGAGTGGGGGTGGGTAGAGACCTTCTCTTTAATGCTATCTTCCGTTTCGCCCAGATCGAAATAGATGATGTTTTCACGCGGCGTCATTGAGGAGGGAACGGTGCGGGACTCCAGCTCGAACACATTCTCAATGATCTCATGCTCCTGTTTACGCAGTACACCGGCCAGCGCGCCTGCCTCGACCACGGCATAGATATCGTCCGGGGTGATATCGTCCTTACGTACCATCGGAATCTTGAACAGGTGAAATATAAGGTTAGCCAAGCCGTTAAAGAACCAGACCAGCGGGCGGAACAGCAGCAGGCAGAAACGCATCGGGTTGACAATCCGTACGGCAACTGCTTCGGGGGCTATCATACCGATGCGCTTCGGTGTCAGGTCTGCAAACAGAATAAAGCAGCTGGTGACCAGTACGAAGGAGCAGATAAAGCTGGCCTGCTGGGAGACCTCCAGTGGCATAAAACGGTCGAACAGCAGACGGAACGCCGGGGAGAATGCCGCATCGCCAACGATACCGCCGAGGATGGCGACGGCGTTGAGGCCGATCTGTACGACGGTAAAGAAATAACCTGGCTGATCCTGCAGTGCCATTACGCGCGCCGCATTGATATCGCCCTCATCTGCCATGGTTTTCAGCTTTATTTTCCGCGAGGCTGCCAGGGAGATTTCTGAGATCGAGAAAAAGGCACTGATCGCTATCAGTAAAATAATCAGTAATATACTGTTTAACATAATCTATCCGTATTAACCGGGAACGTTCCGGGAGGCCGGAGAGGCGGTATGACGCCATCAGGAGTACATCGGGGCCGGTAGAAGATCCCCCCGGAGTCTACCGGGCCGTCTTGGCTGGCCCGGGTCAGGCGCTGCGCCGAGCCGGACAGGATGGCGAGGCAGCACACAACCCAGTTAGTATAGCAGGAGCAACAAGCAACCAGCTAGTGATGAAAATGTGCTCGCCACGTCGCTAACCCTTTGCTATGTCGTCAGTTAGCGGCGATAGCGTGCTTAATCTGGCAGGCAGACGCCGATCCCGCCCACCCCACAGTAACCGTGCGGGTGTTTGTGCAGGTACTGCTGGTGCTCCTCTTCAGCATAGTAAAATGGCCCGGCGGCGCGGATCTCTGTGCTGATCGGGCGCAGGTCGCCGACCTGATGCATAGCCTGAGCAAAACGGGTATGGCTGGCTTGTGCGGCCTGCATCTGCTGGGACGTCACGGGGAACAACGCAGAGCGATACTGGGTGCCGACATCGTTGCCCTGACGCATCCCCTGCGCCGGATCGTGGTGCTGCCAGAACAGGCGCAGCAGATCGTCATAGCGGATAAGGGAGGGATCAAACACCACCCGTACCGTTTCGGCGTGCCCGGTCTGACCGCTGCACACTTCGCGATAGGTTGGGTTGGGGGTCAGACCGCCGCTGTAGCCAGCCGCAGTGCTGTAGATCCCCGGCTGCTGCCAGAACAGGCGCTCGACACCCCAGAAGCAGCCCATGGCGAACAGGGCCTCCTCCATCCCGGCAGGAATGGCATACATATCGTGGCCGTTAAGCGCATGTTTGCCGGAGAGACTCATGGCCTGTGTGCGCCCAGGCAGTGCCTGTGCAGGCGTGAACGGTGCAGGGGTACTGCTGTTGTGATGGTGCAAAATACCCTCCAGTCGTTAATAAATGAGCGGTTGATGGGTGAAAAATCTGAAAACGCCGGCCCAGATGTCATACGCTATAGGTTAATCGTTATATTGTGAGACACAGTCTAACGTCGAATAATTGTTATTTTCCTGTCTCGTTGTATCCCACGCAGGCTTTACGCACAATATGTCCGTGTTGTGCGGCCGTAGTAGGAGAACGCATTTGGCCTGGCGGAGCACGCTGGGATTGATGTACTGCGGCGGAAAAGTGTTACCGATAAGTTTAATGTGGGAGTTTGCATGCCACGATTGCGTAGGATAGGCCTGCTGTGTCTGTTATTAGCGGCGCCGCTGGCGCATGCCGCTCAGGTCAGATTGGTGGTAGAGGGGTTGAGCGGACAGCTGCAGCAGAATGTGCGTGCCACGTTGTCGACCATCGGCGAAGATGAGATCAGTAACGATGGCCGTTTTCGCGTGCGTGCGGCGGATGCCATTCGTCAGGGGCTGAGGGCGCTGGGCTATTTTCAGCCGACCATTGAATTTGAGTATCGGCCCGGATCGATCTTTTCCCGTCCACAGCTAATCGCTAACGTCACGCCCGGTGAGCCGGTGCGTATTGCCGGACTCAATGTGCGTATCCGCGGGGCGGCTAAGGATGACTCCGCCTATCAGGCGCTGTTGGCCAAGTCTCTGCCGCCGGTCGGCAGTGTGCTCGATCAGGGCGACTATGACAATCTGAAAAATGCCTTGAACTCGCTGGCGCTGCAGCGGGGCTATTTTAGTGCCACCATGCCGGTGCATCAGCTCGGGGTTATCGAGGATCAGCACAAGGCATTCTGGGATATCGAATTTGATAGCGGGCCTCGCTATCGCTTTGGTGATGTACGGTTCAGCGGCTCGCAGATCCAGACCGCCTATTTACAGAATCTACGCCCGTTTAAGTCCGGGGAGTATTACAGCGCTGATGACCTGGCCAAGTTCAGCGGTAACCTGTCGGCGACCAACTGGTTTAACTCGGTGGTGGTGTCGCCCGATTTTAAGGCGCTGGGGACGGATCAGACGCTGCCGCTTCAGGCCGTGGTGACGCCGCGCAGCCAGAATATGGTCGATCTGGGGGGCGGATACGCGACGGACGTCGGCCCGCGGATGAAGGTCAGCTGGAAGCGTCCCTGGATGAACTCCTATGGCCACAGTCTGGATACCTCGCTGAATCTCTCCATGCCGGAGCAGACGGCAGACTTTAGCTATAAAATTCCGCTGCTGAAGGCTCCGCTGGAGCAGTACTATCTGGTACAGGGCGGTTTTCAGCGAACCGATCTGAACGACACCCAGTCCGACTCTACTACCCTGAATCTGGCGCGTTACTGGGAACTCTCCAGCGGCTGGCAGCGTGGCATCAATATGCGCTGGGGTCTCGATCACTTTACGCAGGGCAATGTCACCGAGACTGCCATGCTGCTGTATCCCGGCGTTAGCGTAAACCGTACGCGCTCGCGCGGCGGGCTGATGCCGAGCTGGGGGGATACGCAGCGCTATTCAATGGATGTGTCCAACCGTTATTGGGGGTCATCGGTCGACTTTGTGGTGTTTCAGGCGCAAAACGTCTGGATACGCACGCTGGCGGAGCGACATCGTTTCGTGGTGCGTGGCGATCTTGGCTGGATAGAAACCAATGATTTCAATAAGGTGCCTCCATCCCTGCGCTTCTTTGCCGGGGGCGATCGCAGTATCCGCGGCTATAAATATAAATCGATCTCGCCCAAGGGCAGCGATGGTAAGCTGACCGGTGCCTCGCGCCTGGCGACCGGCTCTCTGGAGTACCAGTACAACCTGAGTGGCAAGTGGTGGGGGGGGGTTTTTATCGACTCAGGTGAGGCCGTGAACGATTTTACCAAGAGTGACTTTCACACCGGGACCGGCGTAGGGGTTATCTGGGTGTCGCCGGTCGGCCCCATCCGGCTTAACCTTGGCGTGCCGGTAGGGCGTGAAGATAAGCACGATGTGCAGATTTATATTGGATTAGGGCCTGAGCTATGAGGTGGTATAACATCCGGCGCTATGCGCTGATGCTTCTGCTGGGGCTGTTGCTGCTGCTGGCGCTGTTGCTGGGGGGGGTGATGACCCAAGGCGGGCTGCATCTGGCACTCAATGCTGCTGCCCGCTGGGTTCCGGGGCTGGAAATTGGCCGGGTGGAGGGGGGATGGCGCGATCTTACCCTGCGCGATGTCGGCTACCGGATGCCCGGTGTTGATGTCGCCGTAGGGCAGTTTCATCTCTCTTTGGATATCGGCTGTCTGAAGCGCAGCGAGTTGTGTCTGAATGTGCTGAGCGCCCAGCGGGTGCGGGTGAATGTCGATACCCAGGCGCTGCCGCCCAGTGAACCACCGACGACGCCATCAGCCCCATTGGGGCGCTTGGCTACCCCCTATCCTTTGGTGCTGCGTCTGTTGCGTCTTAATGACGTACAGGTGAATGTGGACGGTACTGCGATTTCCCTGGAGGCCCTGCGGAGCGGAGCAGAGTGGCGCGGATCGCTGCTGCGCTTACAGCCCAGCGATATTCAGGGGCTGCGGGTGTCGCTGCCTCCGCCGGCTGCGCCTGCGCCAGCGGAGAGCGCCGCGCCGAAGGGCCCATCCGAGCCGCTGGGAGAGGTGCTGACGGCGCTGTTTTCCCGGCCGCTGCTGCCGGCGGCGATGACGCTGGATCTGCCACTGGATATGCAGTTGAGCCGCATTTCCGCGCGTCAGGTGCAGATCCGGGCGGCGACCGATCTGGATATCGCGTCTCTTGAACTGCGCGCGGCGTTGGATCAACAGCGCCTGGCGCTGCATACCCTGAAGGTCCAGGCGCAGCAGGGGAGCCTGTCGGCGCGCGGCAGTGCGACGTTCAGCGGCCGCTGGCCGTTGGATCTGCAGCTGAATGCCAGCGTGAATCAGGCGCCGCTGAAGGGCGAAAAGCTGCGCCTGGCGCTGAAGGGGGCGATGTACGATACGCTGGCTCTCGATGCCAACCTGTCCGGTCCGCTGAGGGCGACCCTGAAGGGGGATACCCGCCTGGCCGACGCCGGTCTGCCGCTGTCGCTGTCGCTGGACAGCCCCAGCCTGCGGTGGCCGCTGGGGGGAACGCCCGACTATCAGGTGAACAATATGGTGCTGCGTCTGACGGGGAGCGCCCATGATTATCGGCTGCAGCTGCGCGGCGCGTTCAGTGGTCAGGGGCTGCCGGATGCGGCGCTGGACCTCGCGGGAAAGGGGAACGAACGTCAGTTTACCCTGAGTCAGCTGCAGTTGGCGACGTTGGGCGGCAAGGCCGATATGCAGGCACTGGTCGACTGGAGCAAAGCGATAAGCTGGCGCAGCAGCCTGACGCTGACGGGGATCGATACCGGACGTCAGTGGCCGGCGTGGCCGTCGAGCCTGAACGGTAAAATCGAGACCCGCGGTAGTCTGTATGGCGGTAGTTGGCAGCTGCAGGTGCCACAGCTGAAGCTGACGGGGAGAATCAAACAGAATGGGTTGGATGTCGGCGGTCAGCTGCGTGGCAATCAGGCAGGACAGTGGCAGATCCCCCAGCTGCACATCGCGCTGGGGCGTAACCGGATTGAGGTGAACGGCGATCTGGCGCAGAAGCAATGGTCTCTGGACGGGCGTATTGATGCCCCGCGCCTGGATGGGACGCTGCCGGGGCTGTCGGGGAGCGCGCGCGGGACGCTGAAGCTGCGCGGTGATCGTCAGGCACCCCAGCTGCTGGCCGATCTGCAGGCCCGCGGGCTGCGTTGGCAGGACTTAACCATCCAGCGAGTCGCGCTGCTGGGGGATATCCGCTCGGATCAACAGATTCAGGGGACGCTGGATCTGCGTGTGGATAGCCTAAAGCAAGGCGATATTGATATCAGCCAACTGACCTTGCGTGCCGCCGGTAATGAACGGCAGCATCGGCTGCAGCTGGTGATGCAGGGGACGCCGCTGGCTGGCCGTTTGACCCTCAACGGTAGTTTGGCGCAGGATCGGGCGCGCTGGAGTGGCACGCTGACGGATACCGACTTTACGACGCCGGTCGGCGAGTGGCGCCTTACCCGACCCATCGCGCTGGAGTATGGCGTCGCCAAACAGCAGATGGCCATTGGCCCCCACTGCTGGGATAACCCCAATGCACGTCTGTGCGTTCCGCAGACCATCGAGGTGGGCGAGAGCGGCAAGGTCAGCGTGGTGCTGGAGCGATTTGATCTGGCGATGTTGCAGCCGTTTCTTGGGCCGGATACCCAGTTGCATGGGCGCTTCAGTGGGCGGGCTCAGGCCAGCTGGCAGGCGGGACAAGGACTGCCACAGGCGCGGATTACGCTCAACGGTGATGGCGTTAGGGTAGTGCAACAGGTACAGGGAAATACGCTGCCGGTGGCCCTGAGCACGGTCACACTGGAGGCGAGCCTGGCCCAGGGGCAAGCTCGCGTTAACTGGCTGATCGGCATCGTGGACAACGGTCAGCTGCGCGGCGACGTGCGCATCGCAAACCTGGAGGGGGCGCGTAATCTCTCCGGTAATGTAGATATCCAGCACCTTTCGCTGGCGCTGTTCAATCCGGCGCTGATGAAAGGGGAGAAGGCACAGGGAATGCTCAATGCGTCGCTGCGCCTGGGCGGCAGTACGCTGCATCCGCAGCTGTATGGCCGCCTGGCGCTGGATGGCGTGGACATCGACGGACAGTTCATGCCATTCGATGTCACTGATGCAAACCTCGCGATCAACTTTGACGGTATGAGCTCGGTGCTGCAGGGGGTGATTAAGACCTCGCAGGGACAGCTGAATCTATCCGGTAATGCGGACTGGCGTAATCTGAATGCCTGGCGCGCCCGCATTGCCGCCAGCGGTACGCGCCTGCGGGTGACGGTGCCGCCGATGGTCCGGTTGGATGTATCGCCGAATATTGTATTCGATGCCTCCCCAAGTCAGTTGGCGCTGAGCGGATGGGTCGATATTCCCTGGGCGCGTATCACGGTGCAGGAGCTGCCGGAGAGTGCGGTCGGCGTATCCTCCGATGAGGTGATGCTGAACAATGCGCATCAGCCGATCAGGCCAGTCACCGCCTCGATCCCGTTGCATACCGATCTAACCATTGCTATTGGCAACAACGTTCGCCTCTCCGCTTTTGGCCTCAAGGCAGCGCTAAAAGGTGAACTGAAGGTGAGCCAGAACCAGAATGGCCTTGGATTGAATGGCCAGATCATGATCCCGCAGGGGCGCTTTGCCGCGTATGGACAAGATTTGTTGATTCGCCAGGGTGAGTTGGTATTTGCCGGGCCGCCAGGGAATCCGCTGCTGAATATTGAAGCGATACGCAATCCAGAGTCGACGGCGAACGATGTTACGGTGGGTGTCCGCGTTACAGGACTTGCCGAGCAGCCGAAACTGGAAGTATTCTCAGATCCGGCAATGTCACAACAAGAAGCTCTCTCCTACCTATTGCGCGGTCAAGGGCTGAACAGCAGCGGCGCAGACAGTAATGCGATGACGTCGATGTTGATAGGTCTGGGTGTTGCGCAGAGTGGTAAACTGGTAGGAAAAATCGGCGAAACCTTTGGAGTCAGCAACCTGACTCTGGATTCGCAGGGGGTGGGTGACAGTTCTCAGGTGGTAGTCAGCGGCTATGTCTTGCCGGGGCTGCAGGTAAAGTATGGCATGGGGATCTTCGATTCGCTGGCCACGCTGACGCTGCGTTACCGTCTGATGCCGAATCTGTATCTGGAAGCGGTGTCTGGCGTAAATCAGGCACTTGATCTGCTCTATCAGTTTGAGTTTTAACCATGCGAGTGATTGTCTACGGAAGTCTGCGCCGTAAGCAGGGCAACAGCCATTGGATGACCAATGCCACCTGGCTGGGCGATTATGTGCTGGATGGCTACGATCTGTACGATCTTGGCCATTATCCAGCGGTGGTTCCGGGAGAGGGAAGGGTTTATTGCGAAGTGTACCGGATTACCTCGTCGATCCTGGCGGAGCTGGATGAGCTAAAGAGTAACAGCAAGGATTATCGTCGCGAACTGATTAAAACGCCCTATGGCTGTGCCTGGATCTACATCTATCTCAATGGGGTCGAGGGGTTGCCACGCATTGCCAGCGGAGACTGGCTAAAGCGAGAGGAAGGCTGAAATAAAAACACCGCCATTAGGCGGTGTTTTTTCTCTGCATCAAGGAATTACTTGTTCTTGGCGCGTTCGAAAGAGGCGATGATTTCGGCTTTGGCCGCGGCGGCGTCTGCCCAACCCTCGACTTTGACCCACTTGCCCTTTTCCAGATCTTTGTAGTGCTCAAAGAAATGGGCAATCTGGGCGCGCAGCAGCTCAGGCAGATCGTTAACATCCTGAATGTGATCGTACTCTTTGGTCAGCTTGCTGTGGGGCACGGCAACCAGCTTGGCATCTTCACCGGCTTCGTCGGTCATCTTCAGTACGCCGACCGGACGGCAGCGGATTACGGAGCCCGGCTGCAGCGGATACGGCGTCGGAACCAGCACGTCTACCGGATCGCCGTCCAGAGACAGGGTATGGTTGATGTAGCCGTAGTTGCACGGATAGAACATGGCGGTAGACATAAAGCGGTCTACAAACAGGGCGCCAGTTTCTTTATCGATTTCATATTTGATCGGATCGGCGTTGGCCGGAATTTCGATCACTACATAGATATCTTCCGGCATATCTTTACCGGCCGGGACGTTGATCAAGCTCATGTCGGTTTCCTTTCATCAAACCAGAAATGGAGTGACGGCTATTATAGCCGCCACTCCAAAAATGAACAGCGCGCGACGCGCAATGCGCAATGCCGCGTGCCGATGCGGGGATTATTCGTCGGGGAATTGATGCATGAAACGTTCGGCGTCCTCCACCATGGCACAGCTACCGACAAAGAACGGGCAGCGCTGGTGTAGCTGGTCCGGCACGATATCCAGAATACGGCGGAAGCCGTCGGTTGCCTTACCGCCAGCCTGCTCCGCCAGGAATGACATCGGGTTGCACTCATACAGCAGGCGCAGCTTACCCTGCGGATGGCTGGCGGTGCTCGGGTAGATATAGATACCGCCCTTCAGCAGGTTGCGGTGGAAATCGGCCACCAGGGAGCCAATATAGCGGGAGGTATAGGGACGTTGTGTAGCGCTGTCCTGCTCCTGACAATACTTGATGTACTTTTTCACCCCCAGCGGGAACTTAATGTAGTTACCCTCGTTAATGGAGTACATGTTGCTGCTGTGTGGGAAACGCAGCCGCTCGTGGGACAGGCAAAAGACTCCAAGAGAGGGATCGTAGGTAAAGGCGTGTACGCCGTTCCCGGTGGTGTAGACCAACATAGTGGAGGAGCCGTAGACCACATAGCCGGCGGCGACCTGACGATTGCCCGGCTGCAGGAAGTCTTCGCGGGTGACAGGTGTGCCGAGCGGGGTAATCCGGCGATAGATGGAGAAGATGGTGCCGACGGAGACATTAACGTCGATATTGGATGAGCCGTCCAGTGGATCCATCAGCACCACGTACTTGGCGTTATTGGCGCGATCGCCTTCGAAGATGACAATGTCATCCTCCTCTTCTGAGGCGATGCCGGCCACTTCACCGCGCGCTTCTAATGCTGCCTTGAGCTTCTCGTTTGCGTACAGATCCAGCTTCATCTGCACCTCACCCTGAATATTCTCTGCTCCGCTGACGCCGATGATATCGACCAAACCTGCCTTGTTGATATCGCGGTGGATAATTTTGGCGCCCAGTTTGATTGCGGAGAGAAGAGCGGTAAGCTCACCGGTAGCGTGAGGAAAATCCTGCTGTTTTTCGACGATAAACTCGCCTAGCGTTTTCATGGCACATTCCCTGATTGTGAGGAGTAGCTGTTTTTTTACAAACCGCCAACGTTTTCGCAGCGTATTTTAGCTAATGTATCGGGGCATTCCTAGGCAATTTCCTTTCGCCTGCGCTGAACTCGGCGTTAGAATGTGAAATAAATCAATGCAATTTACTGGAAGTCTTATGCGCATTCATATTCTTGGAGTCTGCGGCACGTTTATGGGGGGGCTGGCGTTGCTGGCCCGCCAGCTGGGGCATGACGTTACCGGGTCGGATGCCAATGTCTATCCGCCGATGAGTACGCTACTACAACAGCAGGGAATTACGCTGCTGGAGGGCTATGATCCTGCCCACCTTGAGCCCCAGCCGGATCTGGTCATCATTGGCAATGCGCTGGCACGCGGTAACCCGTGCGTCGAGACGATTCTGGAGCGTAATATTCCCTACGTTTCCGGGCCACAGTGGTTACATGATGAGGTTTTGCGTCACCGTTGGGTGATCGCCATTGCCGGCACTCACGGGAAGACGACGACCGCCGGGATGGTGAACTGGATCCTGGAGTCCTGCGGCTATGAGCCGGGGTTTGTGATTGGCGGCGTACCGGGAAACTTCAGTGTATCGGCGCGTCTGGGTAATAGTCCGTTCTTCGTTATCGAGGCGGATGAGTATGACTGCGCCTTTTTCGATAAACGTTCTAAGTTCGTCCACTACTGCCCCCGTACCCTGATCCTGAACAATCTGGAGTTTGATCATGCGGATATCTTTGACGATCTGCGGGCGATCCAGCGGCAGTTCCATCATCTGGTGCGATTGGTTCCGGGTAAAGGGCGGATTATTTTACCGGCCGGTGACGCCAGCCTGAAGCAGGTGATGGCGATGGGCTGCTGGAGCGAGCAGGAACTGTGCGGCGATGAGGCCGCCTGGAATGTGACGCGTCTATCGGCGGATGCCAGCCACTTCAGCGTCTCCCTGGACGGTGCGTGCGTCGGCGAAGTCCAGTGGACGCTGGTGGGGGAGCACAACATGCATAACGGGTTGATGGCGATTGCTGCAGCGCGTCATGTCGGCGTCCCTCCCGCAGAGGCATGCCGGGCGCTGGGGAGCTTTATTAACGCTCGCCGTCGCCTGGAACTGCGCGGGCAGGCCCATGGCGTCAGCGTGTATGACGATTTCGCCCACCATCCTACGGCGATACTGGCGACACTGGCAGCGTTGCGCGGTAAGGTGGGTGGCACCGCCCGTATTCTGGCCGTTTTGGAGCCGCGATCCAATACCATGAAGATGGGGGTGTGCAAGAATGAACTGGCACCTGCGCTGGGACGGGCTGATGAAGTGTACCTCTATCAGCCACAGCATATTCCCTGGCAGGTGGTGGAGGTAGCGGAGGCCTGTGTGCAGCCTGCATACTGGAGTGCCGATCTCGGCACTCTGGTTGAGATGATCGTGAAAAACGCACAACCGGGCGACCATATTTTGGTGATGAGTAATGGAGGTTTTGGCGATATTCACGATCGTCTGCTGCAGGCGCTGGCGCAAAAGTCTGCCGTACATCAGGAGTGAGTTGTGCTACGTCGAGTGTCGTGATCGAATAAGCAAAACCGCAGCCTGGGCTGCGGTTTTGCTTATTGAGGGGCTATCCCGGGTTGGCTAGCCCTTCAGGGAGAGGATCAGTGGTAGATCATTGCCGTGGCGTGATAGTTGCCATCGATACGCTTCTCGATAATGCGAAAGGTGCTGGCGCCCTGAGGCTGGGCCTTGGCTGCCAACTGCTGATCGATATCGGCGATGGAACCGCCCAGTTTGCTGACCGTGATTACGCCCATTGGCTGCATGTGGCAGGCCTAGGTTGTCGTAATTTCATTGAGCGGGGGCTGAGCGGTGGAGGCGCCGAATGAAAGGGCGCAAAGAGTGGCCAGTGCGCCGATAGTCGCTTTATTTTTCATCGTGTTATACCTCTGTTGTGACGTGGCGTCGTCGTCAAAAAGTATGATTGACATGTCGCTGTCGAGCATAAATCAATAACTCAATGAATCAATAACGCGCTAACTATTTATTGTGTTATTTTAACGATACGTATGACATTGATAGATCATAATGCGCTAAAAACGGTGCCAAAAAGATACGGTTATATAAAAAGCAATAAATAACAGCGAATTACCAAACTTTGGCGAAAAGTGATATTTACTGAGTGTCAGGCGGTGATGTTTGGTAGAGACTCTGAGAAAAAGCCCGCGGGCGGGCTTTATAATGGCGTGTGGTTTGGGCGTTTGTCGCGTGATTACAGCTCTTGTTCAAACAGCGCCAGAATGGCCGCATAAAGCTGTTCGACGGCAAATCCTTTGGCGGGCGTGGTAAAAATGGTGTCGTCACCGGCGATGGTGCCCAGAATTCCCTCGGATTTACCCAGCGAGTCGAGCAGGCGAGCGATCAGCTGCGCCGCACCGGGGCTGGTATGGATAACCACGATGGCGTCGTTGTGATCGACGTCGAGCACCAGATTCTTCAGCGGGCTGCTGGTGGTTGGTACCCCGAGTTCGGCCGGTAGGCAATAGACCATTTCCATTTTGGCATTACGCGTCCGTACAGCGCCAAATTTGGTCAGCATACGCGATACTTTAGACTGGTTGATACTGTCGAAGCCCAGCTCCTGCAGCGCCTGTACGATCTCTCCCTGAGAGCTGAATTTTTCTTCCTTGAGCAGCGCCTTGAATGCCTTAATCAGGTCTTCTTGTTTGGTCGTGTTTCGCATTCTTCACCGTAAGGTATCTATAGACCCTGTTATTATGCGTATTCGTGAATTTTTATGCAATTTAGTCTGTAAATATCAGTGTCGCTTGCGTATTACCGGCGCAAACGGCGTAAAGCGGCCGGATCATAAAGCCGTAATCGTGTGTGGATCGGGGAAAAAGAGAGCAAACGCACGGAAAGGGTGAATAAAATGTTATTAATATGATGTTGTTGTAATGTAAAGTGCGGCGCTGATGTAATGCCGGTGTAGCCCTACGTAAAGCATGTGCGGATTTTACGCATAAATTATTGCTATATCTTTCATCAATAAGTCATTTTTTTCAGAAACCTTGCAGCAGAGCATGGAATTAGTGTGCCAGCTCGCAATCTGAGTGTTAACAGATTGTTTTTTATAAAGTGATCTACTAATGTGCGCAGTAATGCATTCACGGCATTCTCTATTTAAATAGTAACAAGGAGTATAGAATGAAAGTTGCGGTTCTCGGCGCAGCGGGTGGCATCGGCCAAGCGCTCGCCCTTCTGCTTAAGACTCAGCTGCCTTCAGGTTCAGAACTCTCCCTTTACGATATTGCCCCGGTGACGCCAGGTGTTGCTGTCGATCTCAGCCATATTCCCACGGCAGTCAAGGTGTGCGGTTTCGGCGGTGAGGATGCCTCTCCAGCCTTGGTAGGGGCGGATATCGTGCTGATTTCTGCCGGTGTGGCCCGTAAGCCTGGGATGGATCGTTCCGATCTGTTCAACGTTAACGCTGGTATTATCCGTAATCTGATTGGACAGGTTGCGCGCACCAGCCCGAACGCCTGTATCGGTATCATCACCAACCCGGTGAATACCATGGTGCCGATTGCGGCTGAGGTATTGAAGAAAGCGGGGGTATATAACCCGAACAAACTGTTCGGGGTGACGACGCTGGATATCATCCGCTCCAACACCTTCGTTGGTGAGCTGAAACATCTGGATCCGGCAACGTTGGATATTCCTGTGATTGGCGGTCACTCCGGCGTAACGATCCTGCCGCTGCTCTCTCAGATCCCGGGCGTTAGCCTCAGCGAACGAGAGGTGGCAGAACTGACCAAGCGTATTCAGAACGCCGGCACTGAGGTAGTAGAAGCTAAGGCCGGCGGCGGATCGGCGACGTTGGCCATGGGCCAGGCGGCGGCGCGTTTCGCTCTGTCACTGGTACGGGCTATGCAGGGCGATGAAAATGTTGTGGAGTGTGGCTACGTAGAGAGTGACGGCGAATATGCCCGCTTCTTTGCTCAACCGCTGTTGCTGGGTAAAGCGGGGCTGGTACAGCGCCTAAGTATCGGCACGCTGAGCGCCTTTGAACAGGATGCGTTGGAAAGCATGCTTGAGGTACTGCGTAAAGATATCGCGCTGGGCGAAGACTTTATCAATAAGTAAGTCTGAGTGTGACCCCGTGAAAACCGCAGGCACCGTCGCCTGCGGTTTTTTTGTATCGGTAGGCGAGCGTGGAAGGCTGCGGGGCGGATGAGCGGGCGTGGCTCAGCCCTTTTTGACCGAGGCGACGTTACGGATCAGCCGCTTGCGATCCAGCAGCTCATGGGTGATGGGGTCGTAGTAACGGCTGGGCCAGATCTCGCTGGGATGGATACTCAGCGCCTCGGCGATCAGCCATTCACCTTTGGGCCAAGGGCGAGTCAGAGCATTGGCTAGCGTCGAGCTGGATAGACCGGCGTTACGTGATACCTGGGTGAGCGTCAGCCTGCGCTTGTGCAATGCGGCAATGATCTCTGCCGGGTGCCAGTCTTCCGGGAGCGTTTTTTTCATTGGTGGTTTCCTTATCACTGAAAGTACCTTCATGGCGCCTGCTTAAAAAACTCCTTGGTACTATCTGAAAACCCCGTCTCCTTTTCAATTACTTTCTAACTAATGCGATTAATGGAAATTTAAAATTGTGATGGTAGCTGCAGCGCAACATGTAAAAAAAGCGCCCATAGGCGCTTAGGCTCTGTAGAGCCCGATTAAAAACTGCGGTTGACGGCCAGGTTAGCCAGTCCAATCAGGGCCTGTTTATGAGGGCTGTCCGGCAGTAGCGTCAGGGCTGCGATGGCTTTGTCGGCTTCCTCTTCCGCCCGGCTGCGGGTGTAGTCCAGCGAGCCGGCCTGTTGCATGGTCTCCAGTACCAGCTCCAGCAGATGACGGCCATTGCCCTGCTCGATCGCCTGGCGGATCATCGCGGATCGTTCGGCGGATCCGTGGTGCATGGCGTGCAGCAGCGGCAGGGTCGGTTTTCCCTCATTGAGATCGTCGCCGGTATTTTTGCCCAGCGTCTTGCCATCGGCATCGTAGTCCAGCAGATCGTCGATTAGCTGAAATGCGGTGCCCAGATAGCGTCCGTAGTCTTGTAGGGCCTGCTCCTGCGCAGGATCAGCCCCGGCCAGAATGGCCGAGCATTGCGCTGCCGCCTCGAACAGACGGGCTGTTTTGCTGTAGATCACCTGCATATAATTTTCTTCGCTGATATCTGGGTCATTGACGTTCATCAGCTGCTGTACCTCGCCCTCCGCGATGACGTTGGTGGCCTCCGACATCAGCGCCAGGATGCGCAGTGACTCTAGGCTGGTCATCATCTGAAAGGCGCGGGTATAGATAAAGTCACCGACCAGTACGCTGGCGGCATTGCCGAAAGCTGCGTTGGCGGTGGCTTTACCACGGCGCATATCCGATTCATCCACCACGTCGTCATGCAGCAATGTCGCGGTGTGGATAAACTCGATCAGCGCGGCGATGGTGAGATGGTGATCGCCCTGATAACCGAGGGTTCGTGCGGCCAGTATGGCGATCATAGGGCGAATGCGCTTACCGCCGCCGCTGATGATGTAGTAGCCAAGCTGATTGATAAGCGCGACGTCTGAATTTAACTGGTGAAGAATTTTCGCGTTCACATCCGCCATATCCTGCGCGGTTAACTCAGTAATTTGTTCTAAATTCATCGTTTTATTTCAACTGTGTATGGATGTCCCGTCAGGCGGCAGCCCTTGCCTGGCTGCCATGGGCAGCCAACTATAGTATGATTGTACTTGAAAAATGATTTAGATAAACGGCGGGGAGAAAACTGTGCTTTTTTTCTTCTTTTCTCCTGATTCTACCCTTGTCTTCTGAATGATTTTTGCGTAGAATTCGCGCCCTATTGTGAATATTTATAGCGCGTATCGGACTATGAGCCATGCGTGCGGAAATGCGGAGTTTTATATGTACGCGGTTTTCCAAAGTGGTGGTAAACAACACCGAGTAAGCGAAGGTCAGACCGTTCGCTTGGAAAAGCTGGACATCGCAACTGGTGAGACTGTTGAGTTTGACCAGATTCTGATGGTCGCTAACGGCGAAGACATCAAGATTGGCGTTCCTTTTGTAGCTGGCGGTAAAATTAAGGCTGAAGTTGTTGCTCACGGTCGTGGCGAGAAAGTGAAGATCGTCAAGTTCCGTCGTCGTAAGCATCATCGTAAACAGCAGGGTCATCGTCAGTGGTTCACTGACGTGAAGATCACTGGTATCAGCGCTTAATTTTAGGAGAGCGGATTAATGGCACATAAAAAGGCTGGCGGCTCCAGTCGCAACGGTCGCGATTCCGAAAGCAAACGTCTGGGCGTAAAACGCTTCGGCGGCGAATCAGTTCTGGCAGGCAGCATCATCGTTCGTCAGCGCGGTACTAAGTTCCACGCTGGTAGCAATGTAGGTTGCGGTCGTGACCACACTCTGTTCGCTTTGGCTGACGGTAAAGTTAAGTTCGAAGTTAAAGGCCCGAAAAACCGTAAATTTATCAGCATCGTTGCTGAGTAAGTTTTTCGCGTCCTGAATGATATAAGGCCCCGCAATACTTTGCGGGGCTTTTTTGCGTTATGACGACAGAGAGGGACAGGGATGTCCATGGAGAGTAAACAGAGTGCAGCTCTGGGCATCGCGCTGGCGCTGACGACGGCGATTTTCTGGGGCGCACTGCCGATCGCGATTAAGCAGCTCCTGCCTGACATGGCGCCTGAGACCATAGTTTGGTACCGTTTCTCTATGGCGGCATTAGGGCTGGGCAGTGTGCTGTGCCTGCGTGGCCAACTGCCGCCGCTGCGCGTATTTCGACAGCGGCGTTGGTTACTGTTGCTGTCCGTTGCTACGGTGGGGCTACTGGGGAACTTTATCCTGTTCAGCACCTCGCTACAGTATTTGAGTCCAACCACCTCACAAGTGATCGGACAGCTTTCGCCGGTCGGTCTGATGTTCGCCAGCGTACTGGTACTGAAAGAGCGGATGCGGCCAGCGCAGGTGATTGGCGCTGCGCTGCTGATCGGTGGACTGCTCCTGTTTTTTAATACCAGCCTGGCGGAGATTTTTACCCGTCTAACGGACTACACGCTGGGTGTGTTACTCGGGGTGGCGGCGGCCGGGGTTTGGGTATGCTATGGCATCGGCCAGAAAGTATTATTGCGTCGCCTGGCCTCGCAGCAGATCCTTTGTCTGTTGTATGCTTTATGTGCGATCTGCCTGTGGCCGTTAGCACAACCGGGCCAGATTTATCAGCTGAGTGGCTGGCAGCTACTGTGCCTGCTGTTCTGCGGGATTAATACGCTGGTCGGTTACGGTGCGCTGGCCGAGGCCATGGTGCGCTGGCAGGTGGCGAAAGTGGGGGCTATTGTGACGCTGACCCCGCTGTTTACACTGATGTTTTCTGACATTTTAGCGTTAGCCTGGCCGGAAACCTTTATGACGCCCAGCCTGAATGTGGTGGGGTATATCGGCGCTTTTGTGGTGGTTGCCGGCGCCATGTTTTCTGCGACTGGCCACCGTTGGTGGCCGCGCCAGCGCACATAAACCGGATTGCCAGCGGGCGGTCTGGTCACTGATTTACGGAGACAGTAAATGAAATTTGTAGATGAAGCCGTGATCCACATCGAAGCAGGTGATGGTGGCAATGGCTGCGTCAGCTTCCGCCGCGAAAAGTATATCCCTAAAGGGGGACCGGACGGCGGTGACGGCGGTGACGGCGGTGATGTATACCTGCTGGCTGATGAGAACCTGAACACGCTGATCGACTATCGTTTTGAGAAGTCTTTTCGCGCCGAACGTGGCCAGAACGGCCAGAGCCGTGACTGCACCGGTAAACGTGGCCAGGATGTGACAATTAAGGTCCCGGTCGGCACCCGGATAACGGACGTCGATACCGGTGAGGTGCTGGGCGATATGACGCGCCACCAGCAGAAGTTGATGGTCGGCAAAGGGGGATGGCATGGTCTGGGGAATACCCGCTTTAAATCTTCTGTCAACCGTACGCCGCGCCAGAAAACCAATGGAACGCCGGGTGACAAACGCGATCTGAGCCTGGAGCTGCTGCTGTTGGCCGACGTTGGCATGCTGGGGCTGCCTAATGCCGGTAAGTCCACCTTTATCCGTGCGGTGTCTGCCGCCAAGCCGAAGGTGGCTGATTACCCGTTTACCACGCTGGTGCCAAGCCTGGGCGTCGTGCGCATGGACAGTGAGAAGAGCTTCGTGGTGGCGGATATTCCGGGGCTGATAGAAGGCGCATCGGAAGGTGCCGGTCTGGGGATCCGTTTCTTGCGTCATCTGGAGCGTTGCCGGGTGCTGCTGCACCTGATCGATCTCGCGCCGATCGATGAGTCCGATCCAGTCGAGAATGCCCGGGTGATCATCGGTGAGCTGGAGAAGTATAGCGAGAAGCTGTTTCAGAAGCCGCGCTGGCTGGTGTTCAATAAGGCTGACCTGCTGGCACCGGAAGAGGCGAAGGCGCGCGCTCAGGCTATCGCCGATGCGCTGGGCTGGGAAGGCGAGCACTATCTGATCTCTGCGGCCAATCGCGAAGGGGTGAACGCCTTGTGCTGGGATGTGATGAATTTCCTGGAAGCCCATCCGCGCGAAGCGGAAGTGGAAGAAGAGAAAGAGAAGGCCAAGAAAGCCGAGTTCATGTGGGATGACTACCATCGTGAGCAGCTGGAGCAGGCTGAAGCCGAGTGGGAAGAGGAAGATGATGATGACTGGGATGAAGATGACGACGAAGGCGTCGAAATCATCTATCAGCGTTAATCAATTCGCACGGAATACCGGGGGCTGCCTGTAGGGCAGCCCTTTTTTTTTAACCGAAATCCTGCGGCGTCAGCGGCAGATAGCAGCAGGCGTTGAGTCCTGGTCCCGGGCGGTTATTGCGCAGGGTGAGCTGTCCCTTGTGCAGCTGTAGGATGCGCACCACGATATTCAGCCCCAGGCCGCTGCCGCCGAAACGCCGGTCAAGGCGGTGGAAGGGCTCGGTCAGCTCGCTGGCCCGTGATTCATCGATACCGGGTCCTCTGTCGATGACCTGCAGGATACTGCCGTGCCCGTCTGTGCTCAGCGTAACCCGCAGGAGAATATCGCTGCCCTCGGGGCTGTAGCGGTGGGCATTCTCCACCAGATTACGCAGCATCAGGCGCAGCAGCATCGCATCGCCGTGCATCGGTATCTGTGACGGCGTCTCCAGCCTCAGGTGCTGTCCGCGCAGCGCCAGCATCTCGCACAGCTCGCTGCGCTGAGCGAGCACCACCTCGTTTATCAGCTCCAGCTGTGGATAGTGGCCGCTGGCAAAATTCTGTCCGACACGCGACAGCATCAGCAGCTGCTCGACCGTGTGCATCAGTTGATCGATGCGCTGCACCAGCATAGTGGCTTCCTGTACTCCACTCTGTTCCATGAGCTCAAGGTGCAGGCGTACGCCGGCGAGGGGGGTGCGTAGCTCGTGTGCGGCATCGGCCGTGAACAGACGCTCCTGGCGCAGGGTATGCTGCAGGCGGCTAAACAGGTGGTTGAGGGTACGGGTAATCGAGGTGATCTCCGTCATACTGCTGTCGATATCGATGGGCGTCAGGTTACTGGGCGACCGTTTCTCTAACCGCGCCTGTAGCTGGTTAAGCGGGCGGACTATCCAACTGACGGCCAGCCAGGAAAGCAGCAGCGTAACAGCCATCATCACCAGAGAGGGGATCAGCAGAGCGGCAATGGCTGCGTGGATCTCTTTATCAACCTGCTCCGTGCGTACCTTGGTGCTGAGGGTTTCGTTAACCAGAAAACTTATCTGTTCCCGGCTTTCATGCCATAGCCACAGTGCGCTGACCAATTGGGTGACCAGCAGGATCAGCGCCAGCATAATGAGCAGCGTACGGCGCAGGCTGATCACTGCGTCTTCTCCAGCCGATAGCCGACGCCGCGCAGGGTTTTTATGCGTTTTTTCCCCAGTTTGCGCCGTAGGTTATGGATATGTACCTCCAGCGAGTTGGAGCTGAGTCCATCCTGCCAGGAGTAGAGATCCTGCTGTAGGACTTCACGGTTGATAGTCTGCCCTGCGCGCATCATCAAGCGTGCCAGGATGGCGAACTCTTTTGGGGTGATCTCCAGCGCCTGGCCGCCGCAGGTGACCTGCTGGCTGGAGAGATCCAGATGAATATCATCGACCTGCAGAAAGTTGTTGCACAGCCCCTGCATACGGCGGATCAGGGCGCGGACGCGCGCCAGCAGCTCGGCCAGTGCAAAAGGCTTAACCAGATAGTCATCGGCACCGGCATCCAGCCCATCGACACGATCGCTGACGGTGTCGCGGGCGGTGAGGATTAGCACCGGCGCGTCGATACCTTCGCGCCGCCACTGACGCAGCGCGTTGGCGCCGTCTATGTCGGGCAGCCCCAGATCGAGGATGATCAGGCTGTAGTGGCTGCTCTGCAGCAGTGCACTGGCGCCTACTGCGCTGTCCGCACAGTCATAGGCATAGTTTTCCCGCGCCATCGCCTGGGCCAGCCCCTGCTGGATCAGGGTATCGTCTTCCACGATCAGGATCTTCATATCAGCTCGTCAGTTATTGCGGTAAATGTCGCGGTACAGGCGGCTCTCAAAACGTACCAGCGGCTGACGGCGGGTACGCTGATCTTGTGGCGGAACTGCATAGCCGGACAGGTATTGCACAAAGGCCATACGCTGTCCGCTGGCGGTGGTGATGAAACCGGCCAGGTTATATACCCCTTGCAGTGAGCCGGTCTTGGCGGAAACCTTGCCGTCAACGCCCGCCTCATGTAGACCGCCGCGATACTGCAGCGTTCCATCGTTGCCGGCCAGCGGCAGCATGCTGATGAAGTTCAGCTGGCTGTCATTTTGGGCGATGTACAGCAATACCTCCATCATTGTTGCCGGTGAGATCAGGTTATGGCGCGATAGACCAGATCCGTCGACCACCACGGAGTTACCCAGGTTGACTCCCGCCTTTTTGCGCAGGATCTGACGCACAGCATCGGAGCCGGCACGCCAGGTGCCGGGAACATTAAAATAGCTGTGGCCAATGGTGCGGAAAATGGTATCAGCAATCATGTTATCCGATTTTTTCAACATCACACGCAGCAGATCGTGCAGCGGCGCCGACTGAGTCTGCGCCAGTATGGTGCCCTGTGGGGTGACCTGGGTTTCCCGGCGCAGATGGCCCGCAATATCGATATTGGCCTGCTGCAGCTCGTCTTTGACGATGGCACCGGCGTAGGCTGCTCCGTCCTGTATGGCGAAGGCCAACGGTAGCGGATCGGTGCGTTGGGTCAGGCAGCCGGTCAGGGTATAGCGGTTGAGCTCACCTGGGACGACGTCCAGCTCGCAATAGGGGGCTTCAGCAGAACCGCGCGCCAGAGTTTTAACTTCGCTGAACATGTGCACCGGATAATAGGATGCGACGCGAATAAAAGCGCGATCGCCTGCTTTCGGGGCGCTATACAGTGATATGGAGAAGCAGTTGCGATCGACGATTGCGGCAGCCGGCGGTGCGCTGAAACACTGGGTCAGATCGTTCCATGGCCAGCCGGGGGCTTTATCATGGCTGGCAAATACCGAGGTATCGATGAGAATATCACCGCTGATGCGCGCGATGCCCTGTTTTTTCAGGGAGGCGACCATGTTGCGGATATTCTGGCGGCGCAGCGTTGGGTCACCGTCGAAACGTACGATGAGGTCACCGTTTAGGGTGCCTGCGCTGATCTGTCCACGGGTTTCAAAGGTGGTATTAAAGCGGAAGTCCGGTCCCAGCTGCAGCAACGCCGCCAGCGCCGTGATTACTTTCTGGGTGCTGGCGGGTAGCGCCATTTGCTGACCGTGATAGTCGATGGTCGGCGTGGTTGAGCCGACTTTTTGCACCATCAGCGCCAGATTGGTGCCTTCTGGCAGATATTGGGCATAGTCTTGAACCGGTGTTGCTTGGACGCTGAACACCAGAGCATAGGCCAGTCCACTCAGTAATCGTGAAAATCGCATAGTCCCGCGGAAGCCGATAAGTTAATCGAGTAAGTTCTGTGCCTGTCATACTAAGGCGCAATGTGGGTCAAAGTAAACGATGATACTTCTCTGACTCTAGGCTAGAATGGCCGATAAAAGACAGCATAGTGCCTGACCGGGATCGCCGTTCTGGTCAGGTTTCTTTTGTATGGCACCGTGCCGGATGGACGCCACCCATGCCGAGGCTTTCAGGTGCCGACAAAGCAGATTTCGAGGTGACTAAAACAATGAATCAGATTCCGATGACGTTGCGTGGTGCAGAGAAACTGCGTGAAGAGTTAGATTTTCTGAAGGGAACCCGTCGTCCGCAGATTATTGCGGCTATCGCCGAAGCACGTGAGCATGGCGACCTGAAAGAGAATGCGGAGTACCATGCTGCGCGCGAGCAGCAGGGTTTTTGCGAAGGCCGTATTCAAGAGATCGAAGCCAAACTGTCCAATGCCCAGGTGATTGACGTGACCAAGATGCCCAACAATGGCCGGGTTATCTTCGGGTCGACCGTTAGCGTGGAGAATCTGAATACGGAAGACCAGCAGACCTATCGCATCGTAGGCGACGATGAGGCGGATTTTAAACACAATCTGATTTCGGTTAACTCGCCGATTGCGCGTGGTCTGATCGGGAAAGAAGAGGGGGACGTCGTGACGATCAAAACGCCGGGTGGTGAGGTCGAATACGAAATCCTTAATGTTGAGTATCTCTGATATTTTATTCGTTTTCCCCTCCGTCCGTGCAGCAGAGTGTCCGCCAGTGTAAAGATAGGAAAAGGCCGCACTGCGGCCTTTGCGTTATGCTGAGAAAGCACGTCTTTTTATGTTATATCTTTTCTTTATACGAAAAGAGATTAACGGGGTAAACTGATCTTGCGTTCTTCGCTCGGGCGGTAAATCACCAGGATGTTACCGATCAGCTGAACGTTGTACGCACCGGTTTCACGGACGATGGCGTTGGCGATCAGGGTTTTGGTGTCGCGCTCTTCAGCGGCGATCCTTACCTTGATCAGCTCATGGTGCGCCAGCGCCTGTTCAATTTCTGCGAGCACCCCTTCGGTAAGGCCGTTCGCGCCGAGTTGCACAACAGGCTTCAGCGAATGGGCCAAGCTTTTCAGGTGCTGTTTTTGCTTGTTAGTCAGATTCATCGTCTTTTTTGCTTAGGTTGGGATTGAAAACGGTACATTCTAGCGCCATCTCAGCATTATCACCAAATCGGTCTTGCGCCGCCTCGGTGTTTTCAAAGCAGATGAACCTGTGATTTAGTGAGTATTTAAGATGGGTAAAAAACGTTCGGCCAGTTCGAGTCGCTGGTTACAGGAACATTTTAGCGATAAATATGTGCAGCAGGCACAGAAAAAGGGGCTGCGTTCGCGCGCCTGGTTTAAACTGGACGAGATCCAGGGCACGGATAAGATCTTCCGACCAGGCATGACCGTGGTAGATTTGGGCGCTGCGCCCGGGGGATGGTCACAATATGTGGTCACACAAATCGGCGATAAAGGTCGGGTGATTGCGTGTGATCTTTTACCTATGGATCCTATCGTTGGCGTCGATTTCCTCCAGGGCGATTTTCGTGATGAATTGGTGCTGGCGGCGCTGATGGAGCGAGTGGGTGATGCCAAGGTGCAGGTGGTGATGTCTGACATGGCACCCAATATGAGCGGCACCCCTTCCGTAGATATTCCGCGTGCCATGTATCTGGTTGAATTGGCGTTTGAAATGGCCAAAGATGTTCTGGCACCCGGTGGTAGTTTTGTGGTGAAGGTCTTTCAGGGAGAGGGATTTGACGAGTATCTGGGCCAGATCCGCTCCCTGTTTACGAAGGTGAAGATTCGTAAGCCTGAAGCTTCGCGCGCGCGTTCGCGCGAAGTGTACATCGTAGCGACAGGGCGGAAACTGTAGTACCCTAACGCTGTTTGTTAACACAGTTGTAAAAAGAGGTTAATCCCTTGAGTGACATGGCGAAAAACCTAATTCTCTGGCTGGTCATCGCAGTAGTACTGATGTCGGTTTTCCAGAGCTTTGGGCCCAGCGAATCAAATAGCCGCAGGGTGGACTACTCGACGTTCCTGACCGAGGTTAACCAGGATCAGGTGCGCCAGGTCAGCATTGATGGGCGTGCGATCAACGTTACCAAGAAGGATGGTAATCGTTATACCACCTATATCCCGATTAATGATCCGAAACTGTTGGATTCCCTGTTAACCAAGAATGTAAAAGTGATCGGTGAGCCGCCGGAAGAGCCGAGTCTGCTGACGTCGATCTTTATCTCTTGGTTCCCGATGCTGTTGTTGATCGGGGTGTGGATCTTCTTTATGCGCCAAATGCAGGGCGGCGGCGGAAAAGGCGCCATGTCGTTCGGTAAGAGTAAGGCGCGCATGTTGACGGAAGATCAGATTAAAACCACCTTTGCCGATGTGGCCGGTTGCGATGAGGCCAAAGAAGAGGTCGGCGAGTTGGTGGAGTACCTGCGCGATCCGAGCCGTTTCCAGAAGCTCGGCGGTAAGATCCCGAAAGGTATCCTGATGGTGGGGCCGCCGGGGACAGGTAAGACCCTGCTGGCCAAGGCGATTGCCGGTGAGGCCAAGGTTCCGTTCTTTACCATTTCCGGCTCTGACTTTGTGGAGATGTTCGTCGGCGTTGGCGCCTCGCGTGTACGCGATATGTTCGAACAGGCCAAGAAGGCAGCACCATGCATTATCTTTATCGATGAGATCGACGCCGTAGGTCGCCAGCGTGGTGCTGGCCTGGGCGGCGGCCACGATGAGCGTGAGCAGACCCTGAACCAGATGCTGGTCGAGATGGATGGCTTTGAGGGCAACGAGGGCATCATCGTTATCGCGGCGACCAACCGTCCGGATGTGCTGGACCCGGCGCTGCTGCGTCCTGGTCGCTTTGACCGTCAGGTGGTGGTAGGTCTGCCGGATGTGCGTGGCCGTGAGCAGATCCTGAAGGTGCATATGCGCCGCGTTCCGCTGGCGACTGATATCGACGCGTCGGTTATCGCGCGCGGCACGCCGGGTTTCTCCGGTGCCGATCTGGCTAACCTGGTCAACGAAGCGGCGCTGTTTGCCGCCCGTAACAACAAGCGCGTGGTGTCGATGGTCGAGTTTGAGAAGGCCAAAGATAAGATCATGATGGGGGCGGAGCGCCGTTCCATGGTGATGACCGAAGCGCAAAAAGAGTCGACAGCGTATCACGAAGCCGGACATGCGATAATCGGCCGCCTGGTGCCAGAGCACGATCCGGTACATAAGGTCACCATCATCCCGCGTGGTCGTGCGCTGGGGGTGACCTTCTTCCTGCCGCAGGGCGACTCTATCAGCTACAGCCGCCAGAAGCTGGAGAGCATGATCTCCGTGGCCTACGGCGGTCGTCTGGCGGAGGAGTTGATTTACGGCACTGAGCACGTTTCTACCGGTGCCTCGCAGGACATCAAGCAGGCGACGACCATCGCCCGCAACATGGTGACTCAATGGGGCTTCTCCGAGAAGCTGGGGCCACTGCTGTATGCGGAGGAAGAGGGCGAGGTGTTCCTCGGCCGCTCCGTCGCCAAGACCAAACACATGTCCGATGAGACGGCCCGCATTATCGATCAGGAGGTCAAGGCACTGATCGAGCATAACTATCAGCGTGCCCGCCAGCTGCTGGTCGACAATATGGATATCATGCATGCCATGAAGGATGCGCTGATGAAGTATGAGACCATCGATGCGCCGCAGGTCGATGACCTGATGGCGCGCCGTGAAGTCCGCCCGCCGGCCGGTTGGCTGGACGAGCAGGCCAATCGCCAGGCGCAGGCCCAGCAACCGGTGGTACATACGGAGCCGGTCGCACCGGCCGCGGATAGCGACGCCGCGCGTAGCGATGATGATCGGCATAACGACGGCGAAAAGTGATTACGCCATCGTGAATGGAGACCCCGGCTTGCCCGGGGTTTTTTTTTGCGTTCCAATATCCCCACGGTTTTTCTTTTACACAGGTGCCATTAATGCTGCTTAGGTCACGTGAACTCACCCTGAATCTCAACTATCCCCAGGTGATGGGGATCCTGAACGTCACCCCCGACTCATTCTCTGACGGAGGGCGTCATAATGCGCTGGATGCCGCGTTGCGACACGCGGAGTCGATGATCGTCGCCGGGGCGACCATTATCGATGTGGGCGGTGAGTCAACTCGGCCAGGTGCTGCCGAGGTGAGCGAGGCGGAAGAGCTGGCTCGGGTGGTACCGGTAGTGGAGGCGCTGGCGCAGCGTTTTGAGGTCTGGGTCTCGGTCGATACTTCCAAGGCGGCGGTGATCCGCGCCTGTAGCGCCGCCGGGGCCGATATGATTAACGATGTCCGTTCGCTGAGCGAGCCGGGTGCGCTGGCGGCGGCAGCGGAAAGTGGCCTGCCGATCTGCCTGATGCATATGCAGGGTGAGCCGAAGAGCATGCAGCATAGCCCCCACTACAGCGATGTGGTGGCGGAAGTGGATGCTTACCTCAGCGCGCAGATTGAACGTTGCGTGGCTGCCGGGATCGCCCGGGAGCGATTGTTACTCGATCCCGGCTTTGGCTTCGGTAAGAACTTGACGCACAATTATCGTCTTCTGGCTAACCTGGCGCACTTCCATCACCACGGTCTGCCGCTACTGGTGGGAATGTCGCGTAAGTCTATGGTCGGGCAGCTGCTGAATGTGCCCCCCGCGCAGCGGGTGGCAGGCAGCATCGCCTGTGCCGTGATCGCCGCCATGCAGGGGGCACAGATTATCCGCGTGCACGACGTACGTGAAACGGTTGATGCCATGCGCGTGGTGGAAGCCACGCTTTCAGCAAAGGAATAATAAAGAAATGAGCGAACGTAAATATTTTGGTACTGATGGCATTCGCGGCAAGGTGGGCAGCAGCCCGATCACCCCGGATTTTGTCCTGAAGCTGGGCTGGGCCGCAGGTAAGGTGCTGGCGCGTCACGGTTCACGCAAGATCATCATCGGTAAGGATACCCGTATCTCCGGCTATATGCTGGAATCCGCGCTGGAGGCCGGACTGGCGGCGGCCGGTCTGTCTGCCGCCTTTACCGGGCCGATGCCGACCCCGGCGGTGGCTTACCTGACCCGCACCTTCCGCGCCGAGGCCGGTATCGTTATTTCGGCGTCCCATAACCCGTATTACGATAACGGGATCAAGTTTTTCTCCATCGACGGTACCAAGCTGCCGGATGAGGTCGAGGCCGCGATCGAGGCCGAGCTGGATAAGCCCCTGACCTGCGTGGAGTCCGCCGAGCTGGGCAAGGCGAGCCGTATCGTCGACGCCGCCGGGCGCTACATCGAATTCTGCAAGAGTACCTTCCCCAACGCGCTGAGTCTGAGTGGCCTGAAGATCGTCGCCGACTGCGCCAACGGCGCCACCTATCATATTGCGCCGAACGTGCTGCGCGAGCTGGGTGCGGAAGTGATCACCATCGGCACCTCGCCGGACGGGATGAACATCAACAAAGAGTGCGGGGCGACGGACGTTCGCGCGCTGCAGGCCCGCGTTGTGGCGGAAAACGCCGATCTGGGCATGGCCTTTGACGGCGACGGCGATCGCCTGATCATGGTCGATCACCGCGGCGATAAGGTCGACGGCGATCAGATCCTGTATATCGTGGCGCGCGAGGCTCTGCGCCAGGGTAAGCTGCACGGCGGCGTGGTCGGCACCCTGATGAGCAATATGGGACTGGAGCTGGCGCTGAAGCAGCTGGGGATCCCCTTTGCGCGCGCCAAGGTGGGCGACCGCTATGTGCTGGAGACGATGCAAGAGAAGGGATGGCGCATGGGGGCGGAGAATTCCGGCCATGTCATCATTCTCGATCAGACCACGACCGGCGATGGTATCGTTGCTGGCCTGCAAGTGTTGGCGGCGATGGCGCGTAACCATATGAGCCTGACCGATCTGTGTAGCGGTATGACCCTGCTGCCACAGGTGTTGGTCAACGTCCGTTTCGCCGGACAGTGCGATCCACTGCAGGATACCGCAGTGCAGCACTCCTGCGCTGAGGTCGAGCGGCAGCTGGCCGGGCGAGGCCGGGTGCTGCTGCGTAAATCTGGTACCGAACCGCTGATCCGCGTCATGGTAGAAGGTGAGGATTTGCAACAGGTTACCGATCTGGCGAACACCATTGCCGATGCGGTGAAGGCAGCCAGCTAAGGATGAGCAGGCCGGCAGAAGATCTCTTTTGCCGGTTTTTTGCCCAATCGCGTCGGCGTGGAAAATTTACCCTTGCGCCCTATGACAGCATTGGGTAGTATTCACACCCGCTTCAATGGATGTTTTATCCATGGGTTCGATAGAAGCTTTTGACTGCGGATGGGCCGCAAGGAATCAGGTACGACTATGTATGAAGCTCTTTTGGTAATTTTCCTGCTGATATCTGTGGCGCTGATCGCCCTGATTATGCTGCAGCAGGGTAAAGGTGCTGACATGGGCGCTTCATTCGGCGCAGGCGCTTCAGCGACGCTGTTTGGCTCTAGCGGTACCGGTAACTTTATGACCCGTACTACGGGTATCTTAGCCACACTGTTTTTCGTGCTGAGCCTGGTGCTGGGCAACCTGAGCGGTCATCAGAGTAAACAAGGCAGTGAGTGGGATAATCTGGGTCAGCCTATGAAGACTGAACAGCCTGCGAAACCGGCAGTGCCGGCTACGCCGAGCAGCGATATTCCGAACTGATCGTACCCACAGAGAGTTTTGCCATGACACTTCAAGTGTCGTGGTGCCAAAATGCCGAGGTGGTGGAATTGGTAGACACGCTACCTTGAGGTGGTAGTGCCCAATAGGGCTTACGGGTTCAAGTCCCGTCCTCGGTACCAATCCTAGATATGTTGTTTTTTCTACGTTGTTAGAGTAGAATTCGCCACGATTCGGACGCGGGGTGGAGCAGCTTGGTAGCTCGTCGGGCTCATAACCCGAAGGTCGTCGGTTCAAATCCGGCCCCCGCAACCAATTTCCTTCAGTATCTGTTTTCAAATATACTGTTATCGCATAGCCTCGGGCCGCGAAGTATCATTTGAAAAATATACTTGCGAGACTGGCTTCGAATCCCGCCTGGCGGTATATAGGGTCCAGTTGCATAAAGCCCCGATTATTCGGGGTTTTTTGTTATCTGACAACAGAATCACTGGGCTATAAGGCCCTTTTTTTATGTCTTGGGGGTGGGCTTGTCCACATTAGAGCAAAAGTTAACAGAGATGATTACGGCGCCAGTAGAAGCCCTGGGCTTTGAGCTGGTTGGTATTGAGTTCATCCGTGGTCGCCATTCAACGCTGCGAATCTATATCGATAGTGAAGAAGGCATCACTGTTGATAATTGTGCTGATGTTAGCCACCAGGTCAGCGCCGTTCTTGACGTAGAAGATCCGATTTCAGTCGCCTATTACCTGGAAGTCTCCTCACCGGGGATGGAGCGCCCCCTGTTTATCGCTGAACATTACACCCGTTTTCTGAATGAGGAAGTGACGCTGGTACTGCGGATGGCGATGCAGAACCGCCGGAAGTGGCAGGGTATCATCAAGGCAGTAGACGGCGAGATGATTACGGTCACGGTTGATGGCAAAGATGAAGTGTTCGCGCTGAGCAATGTCCAGAAAGCGAACCTGGTACCCCACTTTTAACGTTCGGATGAGGCAACTAGGATGAATAAAGAGATTCTGGCTGTTGTGGAGGCCGTTTCCAACGAAAAGGCGCTGCCGCGCGAGAAGATTTTTGAAGCGCTGGAGACTGCGCTGGCCACGGCCACCAAGAAAAAATATGAGCAGGAAATCGATGTGCGTGTTGCCATCGATCGTAAATCCGGTGACTTTGATACCTTCCGCCGCTGGCTGATCGTTGAAGAAGTGACCCAGCCGACCCGTGAAATTACGCTGGATGCAGCGCGTTTTGAAGATCCTGCGCTGGATCTGGGCGACTATGTAGAAGATCAGATCGAATCAGTGACCTTTGACCGTATCACCACCCAGACCGCCAAGCAGGTTATCGTGCAGAAAGTGCGCGAGGCCGAGCGTGCGATGGTGGTTGATGCTTTCCGCGAACACGAAGGTGAAATCGTCACCGGCGTGGTCAAGAAAGTTAATCGTGATAGCATCTCCCTGGATCTGGGCAACAACGCGGAAGCCGTGATTGGTCGCGAAGACATGCTGCCGCGTGAAAACTTCCGCCCGGGCGACCGTATTCGCGGTGTGCTGTATGCCGTACGTCCGGAGGCCCGCGGTGCACAGTTGTTTGTTACCCGCTCCCGTCCGGAGATGCTGATTGAACTTTTCCGCATCGAAGTGCCTGAGATCGGTGAAGAGGTGATCGAAATTAAGGGCGCCGCGCGCGATCCGGGTTCCCGGGCCAAGATTGCCGTGAAGACCAATGACAAGCGTATCGATCCGGTCGGCGCCTGCGTTGGTATGCGTGGTGCGCGCGTGCAGGCCGTATCCAGCGAGCTGGGCGGTGAGCGTATCGATATCGTGCTGTGGGATGATAATCCGGCACAGTTCGTCATTAACGCCATGGCGCCTGCCGACGTTGCATCCATCGTGGTGGATGAAGATAAACACACCATGGATATCGCCGTAGAAGCCTCCAACCTGGCCCAGGCCATCGGCCGTAACGGTCAGAACGTCCGCCTGGCATCTCAGTTGAGTGGCTGGGAGCTGAACGTGATGACGGCGGAGGATCTGCAGGCCAAGCATCAGGCGGAAGCCCATGCGGCTATCGATACCTTCACTAAGCATCTGGATATCGATGAAGAGTTTGCCACGCTGCTGGTCGAGGAAGGCTTCTCCTCGCTGGAAGAGTTGGCCTATGTGCCGGAACGCGAGCTGTTGTCCATTGACGGTCTGGATGAAGATACCGTTGAGGTGCTGCGTACTCGTGCCAAGAATGCGTTGACGACGTTGGCGCTGGCGCAGGAAGAGAGCCTGGGCGACAACAAACCGGCGGATGATCTGCTCAATCTGCCGGGTATGGAACGCAGCGTGGCCTTTAAGCTGGCCGCACGCGGTGTATGCACGCTGGAAGATCTTGCCGAGCAGGGTGTCGACGACCTGACTGATATTGAAGGCCTGAACAATGAACAGGCGGGCGAGCTAATTATGGCTGCGCGTAATATCTGTTGGTTTGGCGATAGTGAATAATGAACTGTAGCAGGAAGGAACAGCATGGCAGAAGTAACGGTAAAATCACTGGCAGCAGAGATCCAAACTTCGGTTGAGCGCCTGGTACAGCAGCTGGCTGATGCAGGTATCAATAAATCACCCGACGACTCTGTGAGCCCCCAGGAACGTGAAGCGCTGCTGGCTCATTTAAACCGTGAGCACGGCGGATCTTCCGATAAACTGACGCTGCAGCGTAAAACCCGCAGCACGCTAAGTGTCCCGGGTACCGGCGGCAAAAGCAAGTCAGTGCAGATTGAAGTCCGTAAAAAGCGCACCTATGTGAAGAGCGACGCAGCGGCCCAGCAGGCGGAAGCCGAAGCTTTGGCGAAGCGCGAAGCAGAAGAACAGGTGAAACGCGAGGCAGAAGAGCAGACACAACGTGATATGGCCGAACTGGCCAAGCGTGAAGCTGCAGAGCAGGCCAAGCGTCAACAAGAAGAACAAGCCAAACGTGAGGCCGCTGAAAAAGCTAAGCGTGAAGCAGCGGAAAAAGAAAAAGTGACTAACCAACATATCGACGAAAAAACTAAAGCTGCGCAGGCGGAAAAGGCCAAGCGCGAAGCTGAAGCCGCTGAACTGAAACGCAAGGCTGAAGAAGAAGCGCGCCGTAAGCTGGAAGAAGACGCCCGTAAGGTGGCTGAAGAAGCCCGCCGTATGGCCGAAGCTAACGAAGGCAAGTGGACTGAAAACGCCAGCGAAGAAGACAACAGCGATTACCACGTGACTACCTCTCATCACGCTCGTGAAGCGGAAGATGAGAACGATCGCCAGGTTGAAGGCGATCGTCGTGCGCGCGGTCGCGGTGGCAAAGCGGCCAAGCAGAAAAAAGGCAGCAAGCTGTCTGAGTCTAAGGCCGACCGCGAAGAGGCCCGTGCGGTTAATCGCGGTGGTAAAGGTGGTAAGCGCAAGCCTAGCTCGCTGCAGCAGGGTTTTACCAAACCGGCCCAGGCGGTCAACCGTGACGTGGTGATCGGTGAAACTATTACCGTGGCCGAACTGGCCAACAAGATGGCGGTGAAAGGCTCTCAGGTTATCAAGGCGATGATGAAGATGGGCGCGATGGCGACCATTAACCAGGTTATCGATCAAGAAACCGCTCAGTTGGTTGCTGAAGATATGGGTCATAAAGTGATCCTGCGCCGGGAGAACGAGCTGGAAGAGGCGGTGCTGAGCGATCGTGATACTGGCGCTGCGGCTGAGCCGCGTGCACCGGTTGTGACCATTATGGGCCACGTTGACCACGGTAAAACCTCTCTGTTGGACTACATTCGTTCCACCAAGGTAGCCGCGGGCGAAGCTGGTGGTATTACCCAGCACATCGGTGCCTATCACGTACAGACCGATAACGGCATGATCACCTTCCTGGATACCCCGGGGCATGCTGCGTTTACCGCAATGCGTGCACGCGGCGCCCAGGCGACCGATATCGTTGTTCTGGTGGTGGCTGCCGATGACGGTGTGATGCCGCAGACCATCGAGGCTGTCCAGCATGCCAAGGCCGCCGGCGTTCCGCTGGTGGTGGCGGTGAACAAGATCGATAAGCCGGAAGCTGACCCGGATCGCGTGAAGAATGAGCTGTCTCAGTACGGCGTTATGCCTGAAGAGTGGGGCGGTGAAGCTCAGTTCGTCCACGTATCTGCCAAGGCGGGTACCGGGATCGATGAGCTGTTGGACGCCATCCTGCTGCAGGCTGAGGTACTGGAGCTGAAAGCGGTACGCAATGGCATGGCCAGCGGCGTGGTGATCGAGTCCTTCCTGGATAAGGGCCGTGGTCCGGTGGCGACGGTGCTGGTACGTGAAGGTACCCTGAACAAGGGCGATATCGTTCTGTGTGGCTTTGAGTATGGCCGCGTGCGCGCCATGCGTGACGAGCTGGGCCGTGAAATCACGGAAGCCGGTCCGTCCATTCCGGTTGAGATCCTCGGGATGTCCGGTGTGCCGGCCGCCGGTGATGAAGCGACCGTAGTGCGTGACGAGAAGAAAGCCCGCGAAGTGGCGCTGTACCGTCAGGGCAAGTTCCGCGAAGTGAAGCTGGCGCGTCAGCAGAAAGCTAAGCTGGAGAACATGTTCTCCAACATGGTGGAAGGCGAAGTGTCCGAGCTGAATATCGTGCTGAAAGCCGACGTTCAGGGCTCTGTCGAGGCGATAGCCGACTCTCTGCGCAAGCTGTCTACCGACGAAGTGAAAGTGAAGATCGTGGGCTCCGGCGTCGGTGGTATCACCGAAACCGACGCGACCCTGGCGGCGGCGTCCAACGCCATTCTGCTGGGCTTCAACGTCCGTGCCGACGCCTCTGCCCGCCGCGTAGTGGAAGCCGAGAACCTGGATCTACGCTACTACTCCGTGATCTATGATCTGATCGATGAAGTCAAGCAGGCGATGAGCGGTATGCTGGCGCCGGAGTACAAGCAGGAAATCATCGGTCTGGCCGAAGTTCGCGATGTGTTCAAGTCACCGAAGTTTGGCGCGATCGCTGGCTGTATGGTGACCGAGGGCGTGGTCAAGCGTCACAGCCCGATCCGTGTTCTGCGCGAGAACGTGGTTATCTACGAAGGCGAGCTGGAATCCCTGCGTCGCTTCAAGGATGACGTCAACGAAGTGCGTAACGGCATGGAGTGCGGTATCGGTGTGAAAAACTACAACGATGTCCGTCCGGGCGACGTGATCGAAGTCTTCGAGACCATCGAAGTGAAACGCACTATCGACTAAGCCTGTCGCACCGCCCGGGGCGGGCGGTGGATACGCGTTACAACCGCATATGCTAATCGGGGGGCTCAGGCCCCCCTGTTTGTCTGGAGAAACTATCATGGCAAGAGAATTTAGCCGTACTCAGCGCGTGGCGCAGGAGATGCAGAAAGAGATCGCCATTATCCTGCAGCGTGAGGTCAAAGATCCGCGGGTTGGTATGGCGACGGTATCCGGCGTCGAAGTTTCACGCGATCTGGCCTATGCCAAGGTGTTTGTCACCTTTTTGAATGACGGTGAGCCGGAGACGGTAAAATCCGGTCTGAAGGCGCTGCAGGATGCGTCCGGTTTTATCCGCATGCTGCTGGGGAAAGCGATGCGTCTGCGCGTGGTGCCGGAGTTGACGTTTGCCTATGACGCCTCGCTGGTTGAGGGGATGCGCATGTCTAATCTGGTGAGCAACGTGGTGAAAGACGATGCGGCGCGCCGGAGCGCCGCCGATCGCGATGAGGAGGCGTAATGTCTCGACCCCGTCGCCGCGGCCGTGATATTAATGGCGTCCTGCTGCTGGATAAAGGGCAGGGGATCTCCTCTAACGATGTGCTGCAGAAGGTAAAGCGCATCTATAATGCCAACAAGGCGGGGCATACCGGTGCGCTGGATCCGCTGGCGACCGGAATGCTGCCGATTTGCCTGGGTGAGGCGACCAAGTTTTCTCAGTTTTTGCTGGATGCCGACAAGCGCTATCGTGTCATCGCCCGCCTGGGCCAGCGTACCGATACTTCCGACGCCGATGGTCAGGTGGTGTGTGAGCGACCGCTGACCTTCAGCGAGGCCGAGCTGGCGCAGGCGCTGGCGGGGTTCCGCGGCCCTGGTCGCCAGGTGCCCTCCATGTACTCGGCGCTCAAGTACCAGGGGCGTCCACTGTACGAATATGCCCGTCAGGGGATCGACGTGCCGCGCGAATCGCGTGAGATCACGGTGTTTGAGCTGCGCTTTATCCGCTGGGAAGGGGATGAGCTGGAGCTGGAGATCCACTGCTCCAAGGGCACCTATATTCGCACCATTATCGACGATCTGGGCGAAGTGCTCGGTTGCGGCGCGCACGTTATCTATCTGCGGCGCCTGCAGGTTTCCGGCTATCCGAGCGAGCGGATGGTCACGCTGGAGCAGCTGCAGGTGCTGCTGGCGCAGGCGCAGCAGCAAGAGCGCGATCCGCGTTTGCTGCTCGATCCGCTGCTGCTGCCGATGGATACGGCCGCCGCGCACCTGCCGGAGGTAAACCTGTCGGAGATCGTCGCTGGCTATGTACAGCTGGGACAGTCGGTACAGACGCCGAATCTACCGCAAAGCGGCATGGTACGCATCAGCGTCGGGGAGCCACACCGCTTTATCGGCGTTGGCGAAGTGGACGAGCAGGGGCGCCTGGCGCCGCGCCGTATGGTGGTGACATCGCGCCTCTCCGAGGACGATCCTGCCTGAGATTTGCGGCGTGCCAACCGCGCTCAGAATCGGCTGATTTCTTGCCAATGGGCGGGGTGCAGAGTAGAATAACGCGGCTTATACATTGGGTTGCTGAATTAGAGATCGGCGCCCGTTTTTTTAAACTTTTCAAATTTGGAGTTCTATAATGTCTCTAAGCGTTGAAGCGAAAGCTAAAATCGTTGCTGAGTTCGGTCGTGATGCCAACGACAGCGGTTCCACCGAAGTGCAGGTTGCACTGCTGACCGCGCAGATTAACCACCTGCAGGGCCACTTTGCTGAGCATAAAAAAGATCACCACAGCCGTCGTGGTCTGCTGCGCATGGTTTCCCAGCGTCGTAAGCTGCTGGACTACCTGAAGCGTAAAGATGTAGCACGTTACTCCAGCCTGATCGAGCGTCTGGGTCTGCGTCGCTAATCTAACGATTTTCTGAAGCAAAGGGGCCAATGTTGGCCCCTTTCTTCTAGGAAGCAACGGCAAATCAGGTTAATGTATTGTCGTTGCAGATAAAAGGGTATAGCTGGGTCTTGTTACAGAGGTTCGCGCGACTAATGCAAGCCGCCATCTGGGACGGCTTGCATTAGTCGCGAGAATGTAGCAACGCCTCCGGTTATATAAAAGGCACCGCTCCGCAGGGGCGGTGCGCGATTGATACAAGGAATATGACTTTGTTAACGCCAACCGTTCGCAAATTCCAATACGGCCAGCATACCGTTACGCTGGAAACCGGCATGATGGCACGCCAGGCCACCGCAGCCGTAATGGTGACCATGGATGACACCGCGGTATTTGTTACCGTGGTGGGGGCGAAAAAAGCCCGTGAAGGTCAGGACTTCTTCCCGCTGACCGTTAACTACCAGGAGCGTGCCTACGCGGCCGGTCGTTTCCCCGGCGGCTTCTTCCGCCGTGAAGGCCGTCCGGGTGAAGGTGAGACCCTGACCGCGCGTCTGATCGACCGTCCGATCCGCCCGCTGTTCCCGGAAGGCTTCCTCAATGAGGTGCAGGTCGTTGCGACCGTGGTTTCCGTGAATCCGCAGGTCAGCCCGGATATCGTGGCGATGATCGGTGCATCCGCGGCGCTGAGCCTGTCTGGGATCCCGTTCAACGGCCCGATCGGTGCCGCTCGCGTGGGTTACATCAACGATCAGTACGTGCTGAACCCGACTCAGGATGAGCTCAAGCAGAGCCGTCTGGATCTAGTGGTGGCCGGTACCGACAACGCCGTGCTGATGGTGGAATCTGAAGCCGATCTGCTCAGCGAAGATCAGATGCTGGGCGCGGTGGTCTTTGGCCACGAGCAGCAGCAGATCGTCATCGAAAATATCAAAGCGCTGGCTGCCGAAGTCGGTAAACCGCGCTGGGAATGGCATGCGCCGGAAGTGAACGTTGCGCTGCAGCGCCGCGTGGCCGAGATGGCCGAGGCCCGCTTGGGTGAAGCCTATCACATCACTGAAAAGCAGGCCCGCTACGCGAAAGTTGACGAGATCAAAGAGTCCGTCATCGCCGATCTGCTGGCGGAAGACGATGCGCTGGATGCCGGTGAGATCAGCGACATCCTGGGTGCGCTGGAGAAAGCTGTGGTGCGTGGTCGCGTTCTGCGCGGTGAGCCGCGTATCGATGGCCGTGAGAAGGACATGATCCGTGCGCTGGACGTGCGTACCGGCGTACTGCCGCGTACCCATGGCTCTGCGCTGTTTACCCGCGGTGAAACGCAGGCGCTGGTAACGGCGACCCTGGGCACCGAACGCGATGCGCAGAACATCGATGAGCTGATGGGCGAGCGCACCGACCGTTTCCTGCTACACTATAACTTCCCGCCGTACTCCGTCGGTGAAACCGGGATGATGGGCTCACCGAAGCGCCGTGAAATCGGTCATGGCCGTCTGGCCAAGCGTGGTGTGCTGGCGGTAATGCCGTCTCAGGATGCGTTCCCGTACACAGTGCGTGTGGTTTCTGAAATCACCGAATCCAACGGCTCCTCCTCTATGGCTTCTGTCTGCGGTGCCTCTCTGGCATTGATGGACGCCGGTGTACCGATCAAAGCCGCTGTGGCGGGTATCGCCATGGGGCTGGTGAAAGAGCAGGATAACTTTGTCGTTCTGTCAGACATCCTGGGTGACGAAGATCACCTGGGTGACATGGACTTTAAAGTGGCCGGTAGCCGTGACGGCGTGACCGCGCTGCAGATGGATATCAAGATCGAAGGTATCACCCGTGAGATCATGCAGGTTGCCCTGAACCAGGCCAAGGGTGCGCGTCTGCATATCCTTGGTGTGATGGAGCAGGCGATCAATGCGCCGCGCGGTGATATCTCCGAATTCGCCCCGCGTATCCATACCATTAAGATCAACCCTGAGAAAATCAAGGACGTGATCGGTAAGGGTGGTTCTGTGATCCGCGCGCTGACGGAAGAGACCGGCACCACCATCGAAATCGAAGATGACGGTACCGTCAAGATCGCAGCGACCGACGGTGATAAGGCTAAACACGCCATTCGCCGCATCGAAGAGATCACCGCCGAGATCGAAGTTGGCCGTATCTATCAGGGTAAAGTGACCCGTATCGTTGACTTTGGTGCCTTTGTGGCCATCGGCGGCGGTAAAGAGGGTCTGGTTCATATTTCTCAGATCGCCGACAAGCGCGTTGAAAAAGTGACCGACTACCTGCAGATGGGTCAGGAAGTGGCGGTTAAGGTGCTGGAAGTCGACCGCCAGGGTCGCGTACGTCTGAGCATCAAGGAAGCCAACGCCAGCGCAGCTGCGGGTCAGGACGCACCGACTGACGCAGAGTAATCTCGTTGGTATTACGGCTTCCCATTTTCGGGAAGCCGTTTGTTACGCTATCGCAGGATGTGGTGGCACGTTGATGGATGATAGGAAGTTTATCCGTGTTGGTCTTCGGGAGTTGGGAAATGAAGCCTATCTTGCGCTGGTGTTATGTTGCGACAGCAATTCTGTTGGCAGGATGCAGCAACGCTGATTGGCGCCAAAACGAAGTACTGGCCATTCCTTTGCAGCCTTCGCTGCAGCAGGAGGTAATGCTGGCGCGCATGGAGCAGATCCTTGCCAGCCGGGCATTAACGGATGATGAACGCGCACAGCTTCTCTATGAGCGCGGAGTACTGTATGATAGTCTCGGGCTGAGGGCGTTAGCGCGTAACGATTTTTCGCAGGCGCTGGCCATTCGTCCTGATATGCCAGAAGTTTTTAACTATCTGGGTATTTATTTAACGCAGGCAGGCAACTTTGATGCCGCCTATGAAGCGTTTGATTCTGTACTAGAGCTTGATCCAACTTATAGCTATGCGCGTTTAAATCGCGGTATTGCCCTCTACTATGGTGGGCGGTATTCGTTAGCGCAAGATGATCTGCAGGCGTTTTATCAAGACGATCCCAACGATCCGTTCCGGTCGTTATGGCTTTACCTGGCTGAGCGTGAGCTTAACCAGGATCAGGCGCTTACGGCGCTGAGCCAGCGCTACAATAAGGCGAACCGGAGTCAATGGGGATGGAATATTGTCGAATTCTACCTGGGCAAAATCAGCGAGAAAACGCTGATGGAACGCCTACAGGCAGATGCAACGGATAACACTTCGCTCGCTGAGCATCTCAGTGAAACTGACTTCTATTTAGGTAAACATTACCTGAGTCTGGGGGAGAAGAGCAGTGCTTCTGCGCTGTTCAAACTGACGGTGGCCAACAACGTTCATAACTTTGTTGAGAACCGTTACGCACTGTTGGAATTGGCCCGCTTGGGTCAAGAGCAAGACGACATACCAGAATCGGACCAGCAATAAGCTGACGGGCATTTATATCCTTAAATCATTGATTTAATCGTCCCTACGGGCGAGGTTTTTTTGTTCGTTATTTCATCTAATTTGAGCCGGTTCACACTTTTCAATGAAAAATGTTGTTCGTTTTCTAGACGAGTTATGCAGACTGGCCGCCATTGCACATGAGGCACGTTTACATGGCTGAGTTCGAAACTACTTTTGCTGACCTGGGGTTAGCTGCACCTATTATTGAAGCTCTGAATGATTTGGGCTATGAGAAGCCGTCACCGATTCAGGCGGCCTGTATTCCCCACCTGCTGAACGGGCGCGATGTGCTGGGTATGGCGCAGACCGGCAGCGGTAAAACGGCGGCGTTCTCTCTGCCGCTGCTGAACAATATCGATCCGTCCCTGAAAGCACCGCAGGTTCTGGTGCTGGCGCCGACCCGTGAGCTGGCGGTACAGGTTGCTGAAGCCATGGCGGACTTCTCCAAGCACATGCACGGCGTCAATGTGGTCGCCCTGTACGGTGGCCAGCGTTATGACGTTCAGCTGCGCGCCCTGCGCCAGGGGCCACAGATCGTGGTCGGTACACCGGGCCGTCTGCTGGATCACCTGAAGCGTGGTACGCTGAGTCTGACCAGCCTGCGTGGCCTGGTGCTGGACGAAGCGGACGAAATGTTGCGTATGGGCTTTATTGAAGACGTTGAGACCATCATGGCGCAGATCCCGGCGGAGCATCAGACCGCTCTGTTTTCTGCCACCATGCCGGAGGCTATCCGTCGTATAACCCGTCGCTTTATGAATGAGCCGCAGGAAGTGCGCATTCAGTCCAGCGTGACGACCCGTCCGGACATCAGCCAGAGCTACTGGACGGTGTATGGGATGCGTAAAAACGAAGCGCTAGTGCGTTTCCTGGAAGCGGAAGACTTTGATGCGGCGATCATCTTCGTGCGCACCAAGAACGCCACCCTGGAAGTGGCCGAAGCGCTGGAGCGTAATGGCTACAGCAGCGCGGCGCTGAACGGCGACATGAACCAGGCGCTGCGTGAGCAGACCCTGGAGCGTCTGAAAGACGGTCGTCTGGACATCCTGATCGCGACCGATGTGGCCGCCCGTGGCCTGGACGTCGATCGCATCAGTCTGGTCGTCAACTACGATATCCCGATGGATGCCGAGTCTTACGTGCACCGCATCGGCCGTACCGGTCGTGCCGGTCGTGCCGGGCGTGCGCTGCTGTTTGTTGATAACCGTGAACGTCGTCTGCTGCGCAACATTGAGCGCACCATGAAACTGACTATCCCGGAAGTCGAACTGCCGAATGCCGAGCTGCTCAGCGCGCGTCGCTTGGCTAAGTTCGGCGCTCGCGTCCAGCAGCAGCTGGAGAGCAGCGATCTGGATCAGTACCGTGCGCTGCTGGCTAAGCTGCAGCCGGAAGATGAACAGGATATGGAAACGCTGGCTGCTGCGCTGCTGAAGATGGCGCAGGGTGAACGTCCGCTGATCCTGCCGCCAGATCCGATCGTTGAACGTCGTCCGCGTCGTGAATTCCGCGAGCGCGATGAGCGCGGTGGCGATCGTTTCGCCCGTCGCGAACGCGATGAGCGTGGCGGCGATCGTCCGCGCCGTGAGCGCCGCGAAGTCGGTGATATGGAGCTGTATCGCATCGAAGTGGGTCGTGACGATGGTGTCGAGGTTCGTCATATCGTGGGGGCTATCGCCAACGAAGGGGATATCAGCAGCCGCTATATCGGCAACATTCGTCTGTTCGGTTCGCACTCCACCATCGAGCTGCCGAAGGGTATGCCGGGCGATCTGCTGACGCACTTTACCCGTACCCGTATCCTGAACAAGCCGATGAACATGCAGCTGATTGGGGATGCACCGGCGCGTGAGCCGCGTCGCGAGCGCAATGGAGAACGCGGTGGTGAGCGTCGCAGCTTTGGCGGCCGAGACGGTGGTCGTGATGGCGATCGCCGCAGCTTTGGCGGTCAGCGTCGTTTCTCTGACGACCGCCGCGGCGATCGCGGGTTCAACCGCGATAGTCGCAGCGCTCGCTCTGATGATAACGGCAACAGCCGTCGTCGTTTTAATGATGCGTAATCAGCAACGGTAAGCGCGTAAAAGGCCAGCCTTCGGGCTGGCCTTTTTTATGGTCCCGGCTTATGTGAGTGACTAATGCTTTATTTTTAAACTTATTCAAATAATAAAAAAAAGAATACTCAACTAAAATATGCGCTGCATCTATAAAACCTGAGATAACAGACACTATTTTTTCTCCTGACGCATTTTTCTTGTTAGCCAGCCTATCGTGTTTTCGATATAAAAAATCTCATATATCAATACATTATTAATATACTTCTTATTTGTATAAAAAATAATTTTACCTTTTCCTCTTCCTGTAGGTAAATATATTAAAATATTACCTTTTCTAGAGAAATTTTTATGTCATCCCAGTGACAGAGCGATGAGTTGAAAAAATTTCTCCCGTGACAGCACTATGATCACATCACAATAATAATTCCTGTCCCCGATGATGTTATTGCGACATCGCCCTGCTGTGCGGCATCCGACTCTGTAAATCATAACGATGATAATTCCCTACAGGCGGCTCCGGCACGGTAGAGACAGACTCCTATTGGTTACGAATCCTGCCGTTGAATGGCAAGCGAGAGAGACGATGGAAACGACACAAATGAGCAGTGTGATACTAGCGGGTCACCCCGCTGTCACCCGGGATGGTATGAGCGACAGCGAGTGGTGGGCGGCCACCCGTTTTGACAGTACCGATGTGGGCTGGGTGATGATGAGCATCGGGATGGCGATTGGCGCCGGTATTGTCTTTTTGCCGGTTCAGGTTGGGCTGATGGGACTGTGGGTTTTCCTGTTGTCGTCCGTTGTGGGCTATCCGGCGATGTATTTGTTTCAGCGCCTGTTTATCAACACCCTGGCCGAGTCGCCGGAGTGCCGTGATTATCCCAGCGTGATCAGCGGTTACCTGGGGAAAAACTGGGGTATTTTGTTGGGGGGACTCTACTTCGTGATGCTGGTGATTTGGATGTTCGTCTACTCCACCGCCATTACCAATGACAGCGCCTCCTACCTGCATACTTTCGGTGTGACGGAAGGGCTGCTCTCGGAAAACCCCTTTTACGGGTTGGCGCTGATCTGTGTCTTGGTGGCTATCTCATCTCGCGGAGAGCAGCTGTTGTTTAAGCTTTCCAGCTTTATGGTGCTGACCAAACTTCTGGTAGTGGCTGCGCTGGGGATTGCTATGGTCGGAATGTGGCATCTGTATAACGTGGGTGCGCTGCCGCCGCTGGGGCTGCTGGTGAAAAATGCGGTGATCACGCTGCCGTTTACCTTGACCTCGATCCTATTCATTCAGACGCTCAGTCCGATGGTTATCTCATACCGGGCGCACTGCAAATCGCGCGAAGTTGCCCGCTACAAGGCGTTGCGCGCCATGAACATCGCCTTCGGCGTTCTGTTCGTGACGGTCTTCTTCTACGCGGTCTCCTTCACGCTGGCGATGGGGCACGACGAGGCGGTTAAGGCCTATCAGCAGAATATCTCCGCGCTGGCTATCGCCGCGCAGTTCATCGATGGTGGAATCGATAACTGGGTTACCGTGGTGAGCGTCATCCTGAATATCTTTGCGGTGATGACGGCATTCTTCGGGGTGTATCTGGGCTTTCGCGAAGCCACTCAGGGAATCGTGATGAATCTGCTGCGGCGCATGGTTCCACCGGAGCGGATTAAGGAGCGTTGGGTTCAGGGCAGCATCATGGCGCTTGCCGTTCTGCTCGCCTGGGGAGCTATTATTCTCAATGCGCCGGTGCTGAGCTTCACCTCTATCTGCAGCCCGATCTTTGGCATGGTGGGATGCCTGATCCCCGCGTATCTGGTGTACCGGGTTCCGGCGCTGCATAAGTATAAAGGTGTGTCCCTATTGGTGATTATCATCACCGGGCTGCTGCTGTGTATCTCGCCGCTGCTGGCCTTTTTCTAAGTGGGAATGCGTATAACTATCGGTAATAAAATAATTAAATCATTGGTACGATATAAATCGCCGGTGATACCGGCGCGCTGTGGACGGAGTTTATTCGCGCCGTGCGTTAAGAGGCCAAGTCGGCCGTCAGTTGTACCGAGCCGGTTTCTCTGGCGCTGGCCGCCGCTATTGCGGCACGTCAGCTGGCGGCACCATACCCGCGTGGAGCATATTATGCATAACGGTCGCGAGATCTTTCGCGCTGATTATGCAGCGAACGTGGCAACGAGGGCGGATACGGCCTGGCTCAGGCCTCGCAGGAGCTGCTGGCGCGAGCGCATCTGACGGCGTCTACACCGCAGTAAGTTGCCGACGCTGCTACCACAACGGCGGTAATGGGCGCGGCGGTCGGTATTGCATGGCTTATCGACGGTCGCTATGAGGTGGTAGCTATGTCAATCGGCAGTATGAGCGGTGATGTAAGCGGAATGATTTGCGATGGGGCTTCCAATAGCTGCACGATGAAGGTTTCCATCAGCCTCAGCGCTGCGTTCAAGGTAGTGCTGATGGCACAGGACAACAGCGCGATGAGTGGTAATGAGAGGATCGTGGCGCACGACGTGGATCACTCAATCGCTACCTGTGCTTGCTGGCCAGTGGCGTAATGCACCAGACGGATACCCAGATTATTGAGATCATGGCGTGCAAGGCCTCTTGAGCCACGGTGGGGAGATTAAGAGCTCATCCCAGCAGGAATATATTGTTGCAGCCCGTTTGGACACGGACAGCGCGCAATAACCGGAGCGTACACGCAGTACGTGAGGATGGTGAGCACGGCCCCGGACCGAAATGGAAAATCAAATAGCCTAATGGGATAGGTTCTAAGTCAAACGGGCGCTCAGTGCGCCCGTTTTGTCAGGCTGGCTTAGCTTGACAGGGTCAGCCCGGCCAGCTGGTGCCAGTAGCCGTTGCATTCGGCCTGACGCTCCAGCGCCAGCGGCGCTTCTCCCTGCTGGTTCGCCCGGAAGCGGCTCAGCATTTCCAGCGTATCTTCCCCCTGCGGTGATAGGCGTACGATATCGACCGATCCCTGCATCTCCCGCAGCTGGTTGCCCAGATTGTAGCAATAGCCGCTCAGGGTCTGGATCCCGTTGAGGACAAAAACCTGCTGCTGCTCCTGCGACAGGACCTGACGCCCCTGAGGGTAGCGGATACAGCAGATGTCGCATTCATCCTTGGGCAGGTTTTCCGCGCGGGCGGTAAAGCAGCGGGCGGAGTAGGCCAGCGGCAGATGGCCGTAGGCGAAGACTTCAGTTTCAAACTGCCCGAGGATCCCCAGCTCATCGCACTGCTGGCGAATGTTGCGCAGCCAGTCGCGCGATAGCTCTACCGGCATGCACCAGCGTACCATCCCTTGCCGCAGCAGCAGGCGCAGCGTGATGGCGTTATAGCAGTTGAGCGCCGGGCCGGCAACAAACGGCAGGCGCCGCTCGGCGGCCATGTTGACCGCCGCCAGATCGTTGGCTTCGATCAGAAACTCGCCGTTCTCGATATAGCGGCGTAGCTCGCTCAGCTCCGAGGGTGCCTGCAGCAGCGCCAGGGTTGACAGAACTACCTGTTTGCCGCTGTCAGCCAGCGTACGGGCCAGAGCCAGCCAGTCGCTGGACTTCATGGCCCGCCGTTTGCTGCAGACCGTTTCGCCCAGATAGATGATGTCGGCCTCGCTGACGGCGGCGGCCCGATAGAAGGCCTCCAGGCGGGCCTGTGGCCAGCAGTACAGTACTGCGCCGAGTGCGAATTGCATGGTCTGGCTCCTTACTGCCATCGGCGGTGATAGGCGCCGAGAGTGGTCTGCGCGCCTTCTGAAACGGCGCCGAGCGCCTCCATCCAGGCGGCGTCGGGGGTAAAGTGTTCAGGATCGTGACGGCAGCGATCGATAGCCTGTCGCCACACCCGCGTTACCTGGCTGACATAGGCCGGGCTGCGCTGGCGACCCTCGATTTTAACCGAGGCGATATTGGCCTCCATCAGCGCCGGCAGCAGCGTGAGCGTATTCAGGCTGGTCGGCTCCTCCAGCGTATGGTAACGCACGCCGTCGACCAGGTAGCGCCCCTTGCACAGTGTGGGATAGCCCGCATTTTCGTTATTGGCATAGCGATCGATCAGGACGTCGTTGAGGCGGGACTCCATACCCTGCGGGGTCTGCTGCCAGCGCACGAAGCGGGCAGGCGAACAGGCACCGGCGGTATTGGGGGACTCTCCGGTCAGGTAGGAGGAGAGGTAGCAGCGTCCCTCGGACATGATACACAGGCTACCGAAGGCGAAGACCTCCAACGGAACCGGGCTGCAGCGCGCCAGCTGTTTTACCTGATGCAGTGAAAGAACGCGCGGCAACACCACGCGTGCGACTGCAAAGTGACGCTGGTAAAAGCGGATCGCTTCCTCGTTAGTTACCGATGCCTGTACCGAAACGTGGCGTTCAATGTGGGGGTAACGTTCGGCGGCGTACTCCAGCATGGCCAAATCGGCAAGGATCAGCGCGTCCGCACCCAGCTGGGCGGCCATATCCACCGCCCGCTGCCAGCGGATGTAGCCATCGGGGTGGGCAAAGGTATTGATAGCGATATGCAGCTTACGGCCGCGTTGGTGCACATACTCCAGTGCTTCCTGCAGCTTTTTTTCATTAAAATTGAGGCCGGCGAAATGGCGGGCATTAGTATCGTCTTTCAGTCCAATATAGACAGCGTCGGCACCATTCTCTACGGCCGCTTTGAGGGCGGGTAGGTTGCCGGCGGGGCACAGCAGCTCCATAGGTGAATTCCTGTATTTGTTCACGGATAACGCCCGGGGTGGCGTGTAATGGGAGAATATCGACACCGCGGCCCGGGCGGTGTTCTGTCCGCAAGGGTACTATTCTAGATAAGGTTTTATGTAATTGTTTTGATTTCAGGCAGTTTCCGGCGTGTTGAATCACTGTTACCAGATAGCCTGTGCAATGGCGACGGTGGCGGCGTATTAATCCGTGACAATGACGGGCCTTTTTGTTGATATAAGACGCAGTCTGCGTGGGCGGTTGTGGCAAAATAGACGCAGTCTGATCAGAAGGAGTCACTGCGGTGTTGGAACAATTGCGAGCACGCATCGTGCGTCAGGGACCGGCATTCTTGAGTCTGCCGTTAAAAGTTACGCCGTTTGTCCTGCAGCGGCATGTGTTGGAACAGTTGCTGTCCTGGCAGTTTCGTCAGGCGTTGGCTGAGGGCGATCTGGCGTTTCTTGACGGGCGTTGGCTACAGGTTGACGTGTGCGATCTTGGTCTGCGCTGGTTTGTCACCGTGCAGCAGGGGATGCTGCGCGTTAGCCGTCATCAACAGGCGGATGTCAGCTTCAGCGCAGATGCTAACGATCTGATCCTGATCGCTGCCAGCAAAGAGGATCCCGATACGCTTTTCTTCCAGCGTCGCCTGCGTATTGAGGGAGATACCGAGCTGGGGCTGCAGGTTAAAAATCTGATGGATGCTATCGATCCTGAGCTGATGCCGGCGCCGCTGCGCCTGGCGCTGATGCAGCTGGCGGATTTTGTAGAGGCTGGTCTGCGGGAGGGCACGCCGATCGATGCGCGTGCGGTGACATCATGCTGATCCGGGCGGAGATCCCCGTTGATGCGCCGGGCATTGATCGGCTGCTGCGCCGCTGCTTTCCGGGCGCTGATGAGGCAGAACAGGTCTCTTGCCTGCGTGAGGGTGGGCTGCTGACCCTCGGGATCGTGGCTACGGATGACGAGGGGGGGGTGGTCGGCTACGTCGCCTTCAGCCCGGTGACAGTCGACGGTGAGGAGTGTCAGTGGGTTGGCCTGGCACCGCTGGCGGTGGATGAAGCCTACCGCCGTCAGGGGATCGCGGAGCAGCTGGTCTATGAGGGGCTGGATACCCTGAATGAATTCGGCTATGCCGGTGTGACGGTGCTGGGTGAGTCACACTACTATCAGCGCTTTGGCTTTGTTAACGCGGCGCAGCACGGTCTGCACTGCCGCTGGCCGGGATGCGATGCACTCTTTCAGGTGTACGCGCTGGCGCCGCAGGCGTTGGAGCAGGCCCGAGGGTGTATTGAGTACGCCGAGCCATTTAACCATTTCTAAGCCGGTGCGGTAGGCGGCGATCACGCCGCTTATCTTCTGAACGCTTGTCGTTCTTCCCCTCTGGGTCTATCATGCTTCCCCCCATTCGCCTGTCGGCGTGCGGGGGATAAGTCTGCCTGCTTCACGCATTTATCGCCATCTTCTGCGCCTTTCGCCGCGCCTGATCGCGTATTGGGCGTTTCACTGCCGTACTGCCGTACGCATCCGGGTCATAGCCCAGACAGCGGCGGTATCATCTGTGTTTCGCCCGCAGCTCCACGCCGTGGACAGCGCCTCCTTTAACAACAAAAAAAACGGTGCGTGACACCGTGATGACAGGGGTACAGGATGAGTGTTAATACACCGACACTAATCACGTTTCTAATCTATATCTTCGGCATGATCTTGATCGGTCTGCTGGCCTATCGCGCTACCAATAACTTCTCTGACTATATTTTGGGAGGGCGCCGTCTGGGCAGCGTGGTGACTGCGCTCTCCGCCGGGGCGTCGGACATGAGCGGCTGGCTATTGATGGGGTTACCGGGCGCGATCTTTGTTGCCGGACTGTCGGAGAGTTGGATTGCCATCGGGCTGGTGCTGGGGGCCTATCTCAACTGGCGCATCGTGGCCGGGCGCCTGCGGGTGCACACTGAGCTGAACAATAATGCGCTGACGCTGCCGGACTACTTTACCCAGCGTTTTGAGGACAAGCAGCACATTCTGCGTCTGATTTCGGCGTTGATTATTCTGGTATTTTTTACCGTGTACTGCGCTTCAGGTGTCGTCGCTGGGGCCCGTTTGTTTGAAAGTACCTTTGGCATGAGCTACGAAAGTGCGCTGTGGGCTGGTGCGGCGGCGACGATTGCCTATACGTTTATCGGCGGTTTCCTGGCCATCAGCTGGACGGATACCGTGCAGGCGACTCTGATGATTTTTGCCCTGATCCTGACGCCAGTGATGGTGGTGGTCAGCGTTGGTGGCTTTGACGATGCCATCAATGCCATTGCGCAACGCAGTCCGGCCTATCTGGATCTGTTCCGCGGACTGGACTGGGTGGCGATCGTCTCTTTGATGGGATGGGGGCTGGGCTATTGTGGGCAGCCGCATATCCTGGCGCGATTTATGGCGGCGGACTCCCACCATACGATCCGTAAGGCACGTCGAATTAGCATCGTGTGGATGATCTTCTGTCTGGGGGGGGCGGTAGCGGTTGGTTTCTTCGGTATCGCTTTCTTCTCTACGCATCCCCAGCTGGCGCTGGAGGTGCATGAAAACAAAGAGCGGGTCTTTATCTCCCTCGCCAAGCTGCTGTTTAATCCATGGATCGCCGGGGTACTGCTGTCGGCTATTCTGGCCGCAGTGATGAGTACTCTGAGCTGCCAGCTGCTGGTGAGCGCCAGCGCGGTGACCGAAGATCTGTATAAAGCGTTTTTGCGCAAGCACGCCAATCAGCGGGAGCTGGTGATCGTCAGCCGCACTATGGTGATGTTGATCGCACTGATCGCTATCGGACTGGCAGCTAATCCGCACAACTATGTGCTCGATCTGGTCAGCTATGCCTGGGCTGGCTTTGGCGCTGCCTTTGGCCCGGTGATTATTATTTCCCTGTTGTGGCCGGGAATGACACGTAACGGCGCGCTGGCCGGTATGCTGGTGGGGGCGGCCACCGTGGTCGTATGGAAGCAATATGCCTGGTTCCACCTGTATGAGATTATTCCCGGCTTTATACTGGCATCGTTGGCTATCGTGCTGGTCAGCCTGGTGGGCAGGGGGCCGTCGCCGCAGATGCGGGAACGTTTTGCGCAGGCGAATAAGATTTACCTGACGAAGTGAGATAACCGCCGTCGGCTAACCACGGCAACAGACAGAGAGGCTGGTCGGCGACCAGCCTCTCTTTTTGTTTCTTGCTCAGCTGCTTAACGCAATACTCCAGCCGCGCGGCCAGATCGCGCGCGAGCGCGCACTGGTATACCAGCGTCAGCGGTCCTTTACCACGTAGTGCCTTGGCTCCACGACCCGACTGATGCTGGCGGAGGCGGCGCGCGATGTCGGTGGTGATACCGGTATACAGCGCGCCACCGGCGGTACGCAATATGTACAGATACCAGTCATTATGCGCTACAGTATCCTGCATTGGGATATCCCGGTGGTGAACGGTGGGATCAGTGTACGCGACGGCGGCATCTGGGGCGAGCCCCGACACGGCGGTAGGAGAGAGAATGATCAACGACGATACGCTGGCGGCCATCCGGCGTTTCCTGACCCGCCAGCACGTTGTGACGCTGGCAGTTGGGCAGGGGGAGACGCTGTGGTGCGCTGACTGTTTTTATGCGCTGGATGCGCTGCCAATGACGCTGTACCTGCTGACCTCGCCGACGTCCCATCACGGGCGGCTGATGTCGGCCAATCCACGGGTCGCTGGTACGGTGGCACATCAGACGCGCAGCGTGGCGAAGATCCAGGGGATACAGTTTCACGGCCGGATTGCATGTCTTGATGGAGAGGACGCGGCGGTGGCGTATGCTGCCTACTATCGCCGTTTTCCGCTGGCGAGGGCCAGGCCATCGCCGGTCTGGGGGCTGCACCTGATGCGGGTGAAGATGACCGATAATACCTGTGGCTTTGGCCATAAACGTCATTGGGCCCGCGAGGGTGAGCCAGTGGGGGTATACTAGCTGTGTGAGGTGTCGGCGCGGAGTGGGCGACCGTTTTCGGCGTTGAGGGTGTATATCGTGGCGGAAACCGCCAAAAGAACAGTGAGGAGTCACCGATGTATGTATTGCTTCTTGGGGCGACCGGCCTTATCGGGCGTGCGCTACTGACGCTGTTGGCGTCGGATCCCCGCGTTACCCAAATCTATGCGCCGACGCGTACGGCGTTGCCGGCGTCGGACAAGCTGATTAACCCCGTCGGTGCAGACATTTGCCGGGCTATGCTGGACTGGGATACCCCCTGCGACGTGGCCTTTTGCTGCCTGGGAACCACCCGCAAAGCAGCCGGTAGCGACAGCAATTTTCGCTACGTGGACTACTCGCTGGTGGTTGAGTGCGGTGCGGTCGCGCTGCAGCATGGTTGCCGCCACTATGTGGTCGTCAGCGCGCTGGGGGCCAATGCCCAGTCGCCGTTTTTGTTCAGTCGCACCAAGGGGGAGATGGAACAGGCTTTAGAGCTGCAGGCCTGGCGACGACTCTCTCTGCTGCGTCCCTCCCTGCTTCAGGGAGAGCGGGCCAAGCCGCGCCTGCTGGAGCAGATTTCTGAACCGCTGTTTCGTCTGCTGCCTGAAAAATGGAAGGCGATCGAGGCAGACTGCGTGGCGCGTGCCATGCTGCGTTGTGCGCTGTATCCGGCGGAGTATCGCCTGCAGATCCTGGAGTCTGAGCAGGTGCAGCGTTTGGGAGAGACGGTGGCAGGCGCCCTCTGATCTCAGAGCGGCTCAGCGTAGGCAGTGGACGACTTGATTGCTGCTGCCTCGCCAGATCAGCATGGGATCTTTGAGATCCTGTACAAACTTGCCGTCCACCAAGACATTGATCAGATTCACCACGGCCTGCTGTTCCGCCGTAAGCTCTTCCAGGCGATAGCCCGTCCACAGCCAGATGTCTTTGCCGCGGCACTCGGCGCGTACCCGCTGTACCAAGCGTAGGATCGTCGCTACGTTATGCGGGTGCAGCGGGTCACCGCCCGAGAGGGAGAGCCCCTGATGGTTAATCCGGGTATCGTTGAGATCGGCAATGATGCGATCCTCCAGTGCCGCCGTGAACGGTACGCCGGAGTCCAGGCGCCAGGTGGCTTTGTTATAGCAGCCGGGGCATTGGTGGACGCAGCCCGCAACGAACAGCGTGCAGCGGGTGCCCGGGCCGTTGACGACATCGACCGGATAATACTGATGGTAATTCATGATGTTTGTCCTGCGGGGTGCGCCCCGCAAAAGCAACCGGGCAGCGGGCTGCCCGGGATGGGATGGCGATCGCCTAGGCGCGTTTAGCCTATCTGACCGTTGTTCAGGTGTTTGATACGACGCTTCACCTCTTCCTGCTTGCCGGCGTTGAACGGACGTGCGTCCGGGCTGCCCAGATAGCCACAGACACGGCGGATAACCGAGACCTTGGTGGAGTCATGGTTACCGCATTTCGGGCAGGTAAAGCCTTTGCTGGTACACTCAAACTCGCCGGTATAGCCGCACTCATAGCACTCATCGATCGGCGTGTTGGTTCCGTAGTAGGGGACCCGGCTATAGCTGTAGTCCCAGACATCCTCCAGCGCTTTCAGATTGTGCTGCAGGTTAGGATATTCGCCGTAGCAGATGAATCCACCGTTGGCCAGCGGGGGATAAGGCGCCTCAAAGTCCAGCTTGTCGTAGGGATTGACCTGCTTTTCCACATCCAGATGGAAACTGTTGGTGTAATACCCCTTGTCGGTAACCCCCTCAACGATGCCAAATTCAGCGGTATCCAGGCGGCAGAAGCGATCGCATAGGTTTTCACTCGGCGTGCTGTACAGGCTGAAGGCATAGCCGGTCTCCTGTTTCCAGGTATCGGTAGCCTGACGCAGGCGCTCGACGATGGCGATAGCCTTGGCGCGCAGCGCCGCATCGTCAAAAACGTGCGTCTGGGTGCCAAAAAGGGCATTGATGGTTTCATGAATCCCGATATAGCCCAGCGATATGGAGGCGCGGCCATTTTTAAAGATATCGGCGATGGCATCGTCCGCTTTCAGACGAACGCCGCAGGCCCCTTCCATATACAGAATCGGTGCAACGCGAGCCTTCACCCCTTCCAGACGCGCGATGCGGGTCATCAGTGCCTTGCGGGCCAGTATCAGACGGCGATCGAGCAGCTTCCAGAAGGCTGCCTCATCACCGTGTGCCTCCAGCGCAATGCGCGGCAGGTTAAGGCTGATGACCCCCAGGTTATTACGCCCGTCGTGGATCATCTCGCCGTTCTCTTCGTAGACGCCAAGGAAGCTGCGGCAGCCCATCGGGGTTTTGAAGGAGCCGGTGACTTTGACGACCTGATCGTAGTTGAGGATGTCCGGATACATGCGCTTGCTGGCACACTCGAGGGCCAGCTGCTTGATATCGTAGTTCGGATCGCCAAATTTGTGATTGAGTCCGTCGCGAATGGCAAATACCAGCTTGGGGAATACCGCGGTCTTACGGTTTTTACCCAGGCCTGCGATACGGTTCTTCAGAATCGACTGCTGGATCATCCGCGATTCCCAGCTGGTGCCCAGACCAAAGCCAAAGGTGACAAACGGGGTCTGCCCGTTGGCAGTATGCAGGGTATTTACCTCATACTCCAGCGACTGGAACGCATCGTAGCACTCTTTCTCAGTGCGCGCGTGGGCATAGCCCTCCACGTCAGGGATATCCCACTGCTCAGCGATTTGGCGGTGTTTGGTGAAGCTGGCGCTGACGAAGGGAGCAAGCACCTCATCGATGCGGTTGATGGTCGTCCCGCCATAGATATGGCTGGCAACCTGCGCGATGATCTGTGCGGTAACGGCGGTGGCGGTAGAGATAGATTTCGGCCGCTCGATTTCTGCGTTACCCATCTTAAAGCCGTTGGTCAGCATGCCTTTCAGATCGATCAGCATACAGTTGAACATGGGAAAGAACGGCGAGTAGTCGAGATCGTGATAGTGGATCTCTCCGCGCTCATGGGCCTGCACTACGTCACGCGGCAGCAAATGCTGCTTGGCATAGTGTTTGGCAACGATCCCTGCCAGCAGATCGCGCTGGGTTGGGATAACCTTACTATCCTTATTGGCATTCTCATTGAGCAGGGCCGAGTTGCTCTGTTCGATCAGTCCGCGAATATCCTGATTAAGACGGCCACGCTGCTCACGGGCAACGTCACGATCGTGACGATACTCGATATAGGCGCGCGCAAGCTGCTTATAGTTGCCCGCCATCAGTTGGTTTTCTACGGCGTGCTGGATGTCGTTGATATCCACACGCTCGCGATCGGCCATCTGCATAGCGACTACGCGGGCAACGGTTGCGCAGTAATCGGCATCATTCACGTCAGCTGCCTGCGCTGCACGCAGCACCGCTTCCTTGATTCGCTGTTCGTTGAAGGGTACCTGACAACCGTCCCGTTTAATCACTATAGGTTTCACCGTTTTCTCGCTCCTGTGATTGTGGTGTGCATCCATCTACCGGTTATCCACAGCACAAAGCCGCGTGAAATCAGGCTTTACACGCGTTGTGTGGATGCTTTGTGGATAACTACTATATATAGGTGTTTGTTTACGCTACAGACACTATATATGGGAATGGCGATTTGATAAAGTAAATTTTATTGACCTGAATCAATGATTTTTAGCATCGGTAGAATCGTTATACAGAGGGTGATCTGCGCTATTTTTTAAAAATGTAATAATGAATTTTTGTATAAAAAATGTGCTAATGGTCACGAGAGGTAGTCTATGACGTGTACGCTTCACCCCCGCGTCGGTGAAGGAAAGCGTGGTCGATAAGGCGGTATCAGCAGCGCGCAGTGGTGCTATATGCGGCGAGGACGCTGGCGGCGATCATGGATAAAACATGCGACGTGCCAAACGCAGGGTGCTCCATAGGCCAACGGCCTGTTTTATACCGCCCGGCAGGCGGGAGGGATGACGGGCAGCGTAGACCACAGCCAGACCAGCGGCCAGCGACAGAGAGCGACGTAGACGCCACAGCGTGGTCAGAGTGCGATCCACATTGATGCACAGCCGTTCGGCGCACAGCGACTCGGTATGCAGATCCAGGCGCTGCTGCGCAATTTTTTGCAAAAGTCGCGCTTTTTCAGCGGCCAGGGTCTGGCGTTGGTGGTTCATGGTTTCTCCCGGCGTTCCAGCAGCTGGCGATCGATCTCAAGCTGTTTGCGGGTGGCCAGTAAAAAGGTGGAGCGGCGCGCTTTTATCAGCGTCCAGATCGCGCCGACGCAGGCCAGCAACAGCAGCAGAGCGGTAGCTATCCCCAAGGCCATCAGGCGATAGGTTGGCTCGACGGCCAAAAAAAGCAGTACCAACAGGCACATCAAACCAAAGGCGGTGAACAAGAGCGTGATGCCGGCCATCAGCAGTAACTGAATGAGGTTGGCTCTTTCCTCTTCCAGTTCGACAACTGCCAGGCGTAAACGAGTTTCCGTCATTCCGAGCAGCAGGGTGACGATACGTCGGGCTGTGCCCAGGATCCCGGAGGCGGAACCCTGGGAGGGGGAGGTATCGCCTGGCATCAGCGGCGGGCCAGCAGCACGCCAAGCACTATGCCGACAGCGGCACCGATACCAACGCCGGTCCAGGGATTATCCCGGACATAGTCATCGGCTCGTCCGGCCATTTCTCGGGTCTGTGTCGCCACGCTTTCGCCGGCCTGGCTTAGACGCTCACGGCTGTTGTGCAGCGCATCATGGGCACGGGCGCGCAGTTTTTCCAGCTCGGCCTTAGGCTTATCGGTAGATGAGTTGAGTACATCTTCCAGCGCGTCAGCCAGGGATTTCAGCTCGGCACGCAGATGTTCAGCGGTGGAATCGTTAGTCATTCTTACGCTCCTTCACGTTACAGATTGGAACTTTCAACATAGCGGGCTTTTACAGAGAGTGCAAAGGATATAATTACATAACATTATGTAATAACTTAGCTTTATCGTAATATATTGCAGACGATCAGCGTCGCACCGTAGGGATTTTGCTAAGCAGAGATTGCCTCTCTGTCTTCTATCATAGTTGTTCTTGGGCACCCTATGGGCGGAAATAATCTCACTTTTAGCCCAACCGGGATGAACGGCGCGGGAAAGTCTCTTCCCGCTGGGGATTAGCGGTTGTGGCCAGCGCTGTAAGAAAGGGTGGCGGCAGCGGGGCGCTCGCTTTTATAAAACAGCGAGCGATGCAGGATTTTATCGGCAATGCTATAACCGGGCGGTAGTTCACGCTGCAGTACCTGCAGCGCCAGCGTCCTCTGTTCGGGATGCGCCAAGCGTATGACCAGCCCCTCCCTATCCTGTGTGATGCTGGTGATACTGACGCCGTTTTCGTCCAGCTTTTGATAGACAAAAAAGCCGTCGGGCGTGGCCAGGCCGTTATGGGTTGCCCGGATCTGTAGAGAGACCTCTTTATGACCCAGCTGCGGTAAGATCACCACCGTAAGGGCGGCGACGATGAACAGCAGCAGGCCTAATATGCGTTTCCAGCCCTGCCTGCGGGTAAATGGCTGTGAGTTTGCCTGGTTCACGTCATTTCCTCGGGCTTTTATCGGTGGCATGGGCGTGCTTTTTCCGCCATAGCACCAGCAGAGAACCACACAGGCCAAAGACCAGCAGTACCAGCGGCAGCAGCATCAGCAGGTTCATCAGTTGATCCTCATAGCGCAGGAATAGCGGTGTTTTGCCGAGCACATAGCCCAGGGTGCTCAGGATTAAAACCCACAGCAGGCCGCTTACCCAGTTGAAAAACTGGAAGCGAGGAGCGCTTAGCCCTGAGAGGCCGGCAATCAGCGGCAGGAGGGTGCGGACGAAGGCGAGAAAGCGCCCAATTAACAGGGCGGCCAGGCCATGGCGATGGAACAGCTGGTGGGCGCGCTGATGGTAGTGGGCGGGCAGATGTGAAAGCCATTTCTGGACTAAGTGAGTATTGCCCAGCCAGCGTCCCTGCAGGTAGCCTACCCAGCAGCCCAGGCTGGCGGCGGAGGTTAGCACCAGCAGTGTCAGCGGAAAATCCATGGTATCGCGGGCGATCAGCACCCCGACCAAAATAAGCAGACTGTCCCCGGGCAAGAAGGCTGCCGGCAGCAGGCCATTTTCCAGAAAGAGGATCATGAACAGAATGCCGTAAATCGTCCAGACCAGCGAAGGATTCGCCAGCGTCTCATAGTCCTGATGCCACAGGGCAGTGATTAATTCTCTAATTATATCCATCGCGAATTCCTAGCAGAAATCTCGGAGACCGTTTGCCGATCTGGCGCTGTGATAGCACCGGGCGATCCGCTAACGTATCACCAGATACAACACTGTCAGCTTAGGCGAGCGTTGGGTGATAGGTGACTTGCCCGCGGTAAAGAATATTACTCTCTTTCCAACCCCCCAGCCGGTTTTGGTGGGGCGGTAGCTGTAGGGTTCGCAGCAGAATACGCGATAGACGTGCATAGTGGCCATCGTTGCCCGGTGCCTGGGGGGGATAGGGCTGGCGGCTCTCCGGCGGCGGAACATCGGGTGGGACAAGGCCGTTGCGTGCCACCTCGCTGCCGCCGCAGATATGCAGTCGGATCAGCGCAGTGATCTTACGATTGTGCGGTATCCGGCTCAGGCAGTGGCCTCCCGCCGGATTGCGGTCGTCTTCGCTGAAGATTGCCGTATTGCAGGGAAGCTGGTTCAGCGGAAGCGTGGTGATGACCTGAGAATGCCATGCCCCTATTTTGCCGATGGCCGTGGCGGCCCAGCAAAACAGTAATAGCAGCAGAGAGGCAGAGGTTACACGCTTCAATATTTTGTCATTTCCAGATACAGATAGAAAAATAGGCGTCCACTTTAGCAAAATCGCCCACATGGAGACAGCACAAAATGGGGGATTCCTGGCCAAATTAGGTAGAATCCTATGCTTTTTATCCAGCAATTTTATCTTACAAAATCGCTGGAGTGGACGGATATGGCGCGGATTCCCTGCTGTCCGGCGCGTCAGGCACTGCGGGAGAGTAACAGATAATAACCTGCGCTCACGGCCGCCATACATAGGATCAGATTGAGCACGACGTTCAGCATCGCCTTCACCCAAAAACCTTCGCTAAACAGAGCGAACGTATCGAAAGAGAAAGTGGAAAAAGTGGTCAGCGCGCCGAGAAAGCCAACGCCGATCAGCGGGCGCCAGTGCGGAGCGATTAGGGTACCACTGTTCAGCATTGAGACCAGCGCGCCCATGATAAAGCAGCCAATGACGTTGACCGTGAGCGTGGCGTAGGGAAAACCGTCGCCAAACCACGAACTGAACCAGTTAGTGATTTGAAAACGGCTAATGGCACCGAGAGCGCCGCCGCAGGCGACGACCAGCAGCGTGAGACCATAATTCATGGCAGACTCCTTTACAAATCTAAGCTGGGGGGATGCGTAGGCCACGGAAAACGATTCCGCCGGGCAAACACATGCCGCCCATTAATGGGAAACACACCGTTTTGCCAGGCGTCATCAGCATAGGATTAGGCGAGGTCGCTCGCTATGACAGCAGTGCGACCGATATCGGCTTGTGTGACCGGCTATCCCCGACAGTTTTTAATTCATTTGTTGAATTAAAGGTGGAACATCATCACCGGTAGATATTATAGGAGCCTATTTATTTCAGATACAAGGGAATTACTTGCCGCTATTGGCCACCGCGTCAAGATGCACGACAGGGTTCTCGGCAAACAGGTAGCGATCGACGTTGAACTCAAAGTCGTCTGTCGTGGCGTGAAACAGCATCTGCTTGGTGTTCTCCAGGTGCTGCCACATGGCGATCTTGGCACCATAGGGATCTTTACGGATCAGCGCCTTAAGAATTTTATCGTGATCCTCGCACCAGCTCTCGATCGATTTGTCGTCGATATGCTCGTGCAGCTTTAGCCAGTAGGGATTATGGGTGCGCTGGCTCCACATCTTTTCTACGATGGTGGCCATGGCGCTATTCTGGGTTGCCAGAGCCACCTGGACGTGGAACTTGAGATCCCACTCCGAATCGCGGAATCGATCCTCCTGGCGCGCCCGTTCCTGAATCTCCATCAGCGCGACGATATCCTGCTTGGTGACCTGGGTGGCGGCAAATTCGGCGATATTGCTTTCAATAAGCTGGCGTGCCTGCAGCAGTTCGAACGGTCCTGCACTGGCGAATTCAATGGTGTTGTCCGGCTGAATCAGCGACTTGGGCTGATTATTGATGACATGAATGCCAGAGCCTTTACGCACCTCAACATAGCCTTCGACCTCCAGCATAATAATGGCCTCCCGCACGACAGTACGACTGACGTCCATCTCTTCAGCGATAAAACGCTCGGCGGGCAACTTATCGCCGACGGGATAAACGCCGCCTTCAATACGTTGTGTCAGTTCGGCTGCAAGCTGTTGGTAGAGTCTCGTGCATTCCATATTCGTGCTCGGCTAGGGTTGGTAACGCGGGTGGCGTGGTGCCACAGTGCGAGTTGTTATACCACTTTCATCGGGCAGTCTCCAGCGGCAAGCACATAGAGTGTGAGCCTTCGTGGACAAAATCCTGTGACATTGATCGGTTAGACGTTAGCGTTAGCCGGGCAGGAGCGACAGTGGATCGTTGGCGGTACAGTTTTGCAGTACGGTCCAGATGATCAGGACGTCCAATAGATCAAAGACGCCCAGCGTGGCTAATCGCGGGCTGAAGTCCAGAGTATTGGTCAATGTGCTGCTCACCAGGGCAAACAAGGTACTGACGGTCCAGGCGGCCATACCTGTCAAGCCGTTGGCCGTGGCGGCCTCATTGCGGTCAAAGATATTGGAGGAGAGAGTGATCAGCGAGCCAGAGAGCGCCTGATGGGCAAATCCCCCGATGCACAGGAGGGCGATGGCGATATACGGGCTGCTGAACAGACCGATCATGCCGGGGCCAATCATCAGCACGGCACCTATGGTGACCACCAACTTACGGGAGGCGGGCAGGTTGAATTTGAAGTACTTCTGAAACAGTGGAGTCAGGGTAGCCGCCGATGACGCAGCCCAGATCGGCGAACAGCACTGGTATCCAGGCGAACATGGCAATCTCTTGCAGATTGAATCCATAGGCCTTAAACATAAATAGCGGGATCCCGGCGTTAGAAGATACCCCTGTCGGATTCTGCGAGAAGGCGCGACAGGGAGATGTCCCAAAACAGGCGGTTATGCAGAATCTGCCAGGCCGATATGTGGGTCGCGTTATCGCCATTATTCTGAGCTGCTTGGTCGCTCAGAATGTACTGACATTCTTCGTCGCTCCGGCGATTCTGACCCTTGGGCTGTTTGTAGAGGAGTAGAGGATAAGTCGACCGATCGCTCACAGCATGCTCAGGGCGCCGGTAATGATAAAGGCCATTTCCAGGCGGTGGATCATGATGGTGGAGCCTACGTTGCAATAACCGACGGCGATAGATCGCACTTTGGCCGGGAATCACCCTGAAGAGGTTTTCAGTCCCGCCGGGATCATGGAGGGCTAGTCCATCCCTACCGCGCAGTGGGCAATGACCAGCTCACCCCAGCTGTTGGCCGTCAGCGCCGTTCTTATGTCCAGATAACAGTAAAAACCGCATAGTCGATTTGGGTACCCAAGGGATCCAGCATGTACCCGGCCACGGGTTGCATGATGGTATCGCAGGCAGAGTAGGTCGCGATGATGTTGGATTGTGATACGCAGGGTGTCTTCCACGCGGGTGCGGCAATGGCGTTGCGCGTCAGATAGCCTAGGACCACACCAATGGTGACCATACCGATCATGTACCGTCCTAACCCTTTAATTTTACATATTTAAATTCGCCCCCCGTTTAATGTATTACCGATAGTGCACGCGTAACGGATACGGGGTGGCCAAGATCCATATCTGCGTCAGTGGTACGGTAATTGACTTTCCTGCTGGAAAAACATGGGGCGTATACCGCGTGTTCCCGTGGCCCTGACAGTGGCTGGGGGAGGGCTCGTCTGTGGATTATTGGCCAAACCACAATAGGTTAAATTGGTTGGCCATAAGCCGAGTTGGTGCGATGAGTAAGATGACTTGTCATACAGATTGAAAGGTTGAGAACTATCACAAAAACTACAATTGGATTGCTGAATAATAAGTTGGATGTTCATGGTAGTGGGCTAAATAACACTTTTAGCGCCGTGGCACGACGTTTTTTGTCATGCAGTCCGCAAACCTGGATAAAGTTCTAGACTAAATTTTGAATTGGTGTGATAACTTCTGCCAGTGCACCCCGTGCGAGTGCATCAACCGCATCTGAGGAACCCTGATTATGTCTCCGTTTCTGACTGAAGATTTTTTACTTGATACCGAATTTGCCCGCCGTTTGTACCACGATTATGCGGAAGAACAGCCTATTTTCGATTATCACTGCCACCTGCCACCGGAGCAGATCGCCGAAAACTATCGTTTCAAAAATCTGTATGACATCTGGCTGAAAGGTGACCACTACAAGTGGCGTGCGATGCGTACCAACGGGGTTGCGGAGTGTTTTTGTACCGGAGAGGCCAGCGATCGTGAGAAGTTTCAGGCTTGGGCCGAGACGGTGCCGCATACCATCGGTAATCCGCTGTACCACTGGACCCACCTGGAGCTGCGCCGCCCCTTCGGCATCACCGATACGCTGCTGTCTGCCACGACGGCCGAGGATATTTGGACCCGCTGCAACCGAATGCTGGCGGAGGATAGCTTTACGGCACGCGGCATAATGGGCCAGATGAATGTGAAGATGGTGGGCACCACCGACGATCCGATCGACGATCTGCGCCATCACCGGACGATCGCCGCTGACAGCAGCTTTACCACGAAAGTGCTGCCGAGCTGGCGCCCGGATAAAGCGTTTAACATCGAGGCCGCGCTGTTTTCTGACTATATCGTTAAGTTGGGCGCTGTTGCCGACGTCGATATTACCCGCTTTGCCGATCTGTGTCAGGCGTTGAAGGTGCGCATGGATCACTTTGCCGCTCACGGTTGCAAGGTATCTGACCACGCGTTGGATGTGGTGGTCTACGGTGAGGCGGATGATGCAACTCTGGATGGGATCCTGGCCCGCCGTTTGAGCGGCGGTACGCCGGGCGAGATCGAGGTTGCGCAGTTCAAGACGGCCGTGCTGCTGTTCCTGGGTTGCGAATATCGGAGGCGCGGCTGGGTACAGCAGTACCATATTGGCGCGCTGCGCAACAACAATACGCCGATGTTTGAGCGTCTGGGGCCGGATATTGGCTTTGATTCGATTAACGATGCGCCGGTTGCGCAGCCGCTGTCGCGTCTACTGGATGCCCAGAGCCGCAATGGCGGGCTGACGAAGACCATCCTGTACTGCCTGAACCCACGCGATAACGAAGTGCTGGGGACCATGATTGGCAATTTCCAGGGCGAGGGGATGCCGGGCAAGATGCAGTTTGGCTCTGGCTGGTGGTTTAACGATCAGAAGGATGGCATGCAGCGTCAGATGACCCAGCTGGCACAGCTGGGGCTGCTGAGCCGTTTTGTGGGAATGCTTACCGATAGCCGCAGTTTCCTCTCTTATACCCGCCATGAGTATTTCCGCCGCATCCTGTGCCAGATGATCGGTCGCTGGGTCGCCCAGGGTGAGGCACCTGCCGATATTGCCCTGCTGGGTAGCATGGTGAAGAACATCTGCTTCGACAACGCGAAAAGTTACTTCGCCATTGAGTTGTAATCGTTGACCTACGGTAGCCGGCGTTCTTCGCCCGCTGCCGCTGAATCCAAATTTGACTGTTACGGGCCGCCGCAGGGTGGAGGGCCCGCTATTGAGGTAGTTCCTGATGCAAACCCTGAACCGTCGTGATTTTCCAGGCCGTCAGCACCCGGATAGAGTGATCCAGTTTGGCGAGGGAAATTTCCTGCGCGCCTTTATCGACTGGCAGCTGGATCTGTTGAATGAACATACCGATCTGGATGCGGGGATCGTGGTGGTCCGCCCAATCGACAGCGATTTCCCGCCGTCACTGAACAGTCAGGACGGCCTGTATACCACCATCGTGCGCGGATTGAACGAACGGGGCGAGGCGGTATCGGCCAGCCGGGTGATCCGCAGCGTTAACCGTGAATTGAACGTCTATCGCGAGTTTGATGCATTTCTGGCTCTGGCGCGCGATCCGAACATTCGCTTTGTCTTCTCCAATACTACGGAGGCGGGTATCAGCTATGCGCCGCAGGATCGCCTGAGCGACACGCCGCCCTCCAGCTTCCCGGCCAAGCTGACGCGTCTGCTGTATGAGCGCTTTTGCCACTTTGATGGCGCTGCGGATAGAGGCTGGGTACTGCTGCCCTGTGAACTGATCGATTACAACGGTGAGGCCTTGCGTGAGCTGCTGCTGCGCTACGCCGGGCAGTGGGATCTGCCGCCGGCGTTCACCGTCTGGTTGACTGAGCACAATACATTCTGTTCAACCCTGGTTGACCGCATTGTCACCGGATACCCACACGATGAGGCCACGTCACTGTGCGATGAACTCGGCTATCAGGATAGTTTGCTGGATACCGCAGAATACTTTTATCTGTTTGTGATTCAGGGGCCGCAGTGGCTGGCGCAGGCGCTGTGCCTGGATGCCTATGCCGCCGCGCAGGGGCCGTTGAATATCCGAATCGTAGAGGATATTCGCCCTTATAAAGAGCGTAAGGTGGCGATTCTGAACGGTGCGCATACGGCGCTGGTTCCGGTGGCTTACCTGGCCGGTCTGGATACCGTGGGTCAGAGCATGGACGATGCCCTGGTGGCCGCGTTTGTGACGCAGACGATCGCTCAGGAGATCGTCCCGCAGCTGGATCTGCCCGCCGAGGAGCTGAGTGCCTTTTCCGCGGCGGTGATTACCCGCTTCCGGAATCCCTATATTCAGCACCAGCTGCTGTCGATAGCGCTGAACGGGATGACCAAATTCCGGACCCGGATCTTGCCTCAGCTGCTCTCTTACCACGCCCGTCAGGGCACGGTGCCGGTACGCCTGAGCTTTGCGCTGGCGGCGCTGATTGCCTTTTACCGCGGCGAACGTGACGGCCAGCGCTACCCGCTGCAGGATAATGCCCATTGGCTGGATTTTTACGCCGCCAGCTGGCAGGCGGTGCGCGCAGGGGAGCAGACGCTGGAGCAACTGGTCTGCGCGGCGTTGGCGCAGTCGGCGCACTGGGGCGAGGATCTTAACCGCATCCCCGGACTGAGACAGCAGGTGAGCGGCGCGCTGCAGGCCATTGAACAGCAGGGAATGCGTGCCGCGCTGAGTACGCTGCTGGCATCATCTTGTTAACGGAGCGGACTGAGTCATATGCAAAGTATCATTAAGATCCACCCTCAGGATAACGTGGCGGTCGCCCTGCGCGATCTTGTGTCCGGAGAGACGATAGCGTTGGACGACGGGGCGCTGACACTGCGCGCCGCGGTGCAGCGCGGGCACAAGGTGGCGCTGTGTAGCCTGGCGCCGCAGGCGATGGTGATTAAGTATGGTCTGCCGATTGGCCATGCGTTGATGGCCATCGCCGCCGGCGATCACGTGCATGCCCATAACCTGCGTACCAACCTCAGCGATCTGGACAGTTACCAGTATCAGCCGGACTTTGCCATACCGACGTCACAGCCGACGGATCGCGCGATCTCCCTGTATCGGCGCGCCAGTGGCGAGGTGGCCATTCGCAATGAGCTGTGGATCCTGCCGACCGTCGGCTGCGTCAATGGCATGGCCCGTCAGATGCTGCAGCGCTTTCTGCGCGAAAGTGACGGGGCGCCGGAGATCGATGGCGTTCATCTGTTTACCCATCCGTTCGGCTGTTCACAGCTGGGCGATGACCACCAGAATACCCGTACCATTCTGCAGAATATGGTGCGCCACCCGAACGCCGGCGGCGTTCTGGTGGTCGGGCTCGGCTGTGAGAATAACCAGATCGCGGCGTTTCGCGAGACGCTGGGCGACTATGATCCGGCGCGGGTGCGTTTTCTGGTATGCCAGCAGCAGGATGATGAGGTTGAGGCCGGTATGGAGGCGCTGCATGAGCTGTATGGCGCCATGCGCGGCGATCGCCGGGAGCCGGGCCGTCTCAGCGAGCTGAGGTTCGGTCTGGAGTGCGGCGGCTCGGACGGTTTCTCCGGCATCAGTGCCAATCCGCTGCTGGGGCGCTTTTCCGACTATGTGATAGCCCACGGCGGCACCAGCGTACTGACCGAGGTCCCGGAGATGTTCGGCGCGGAGCAGATCCTGATGAGCCGCTGCCGTGATGGGGAAACCTTTGAAAAGACGGTAGCGATGGTCAACGATTTCAAACGCTACTTCATCGACCATCAGCAGCCGATCTATGAGAATCCCTCGCCGGGCAATAAGGCCGGCGGCATCACGACCCTGGAGGAAAAATCCCTCGGCTGTACCCAAAAGGCCGGACAGAGCCAGGTGATGGATGTACTGCGCTACGGTGAGCGTCTGCGTATGCCGGGACTGAACCTGCTCAGCGCGCCGGGAAACGATGCGGTCGCCACCAGTGCGCTGGCCGCTGCCGGATGCCATATGGTGCTGTTTAGCACCGGACGCGGCACGCCATACGGCGGCTTTGTGCCGACGGTAAAGCTGGCGACCAATACGCCGCTGGCGGTGAAAAAACCGCACTGGATAGACTTTGACGCCGGTCAGCTGCTGCAGGGCAAGCCGATGGAGCAGTTGCTGAGTGAGTTTATCGATCTGATTGTGGCGATCGCCGACGGCAGACAGACCTGTAATGAGAAGAATGACTTTCGTGAGCTGGCCATATTTAAAAGCGGTGTAACACTGTAACCGCCATCGGATCGCGGGGCGAGCTCCCGCCCCTTAAGGGATTAATTATATGAACGGTGAGCTTCTGTTTGCCCAGGGGGTAGGCGTCGTCGCCTTTCTGATCGGGATTACGACGTTCTTCAACCGCGATGAACGCCGTTTCCGGCTGCAGCTGGCGCTGTACAGCGCGATCATCGGTGCCCATTTTTTTCTGATGGGCGCCAGCGCTGCCGGGATGAGCGCCGAGTTGAACGCGATCCGTTCGGTGGCGACGACACGCACGCGCAATGTCTGGATTATGGTGCTGTTTATTGCGCTGACCCTTGGGCTGGGCAGCTGGGAGCTGAAGCACCCGGTTGAAGTTTTGCCTATCGCGGGGACGATTGTCAGCACCTGGGCGCTGTTCCGCTGTCGTGGATTGGTCACTCGCTGCCTCATGTGGTGCTCCACCGCCTGCTGGGTGATCCACAATCTGTGGCTGGGCTCGCTGGGGGGCTCGCTGATAGAGGGCAGCTTCCTGCTGATCAATGGCTATAATATCGTCCGCTTTTACCGTATGCAGCGGCGCGGCATCGACCCCTTCCGCTCGTAGCCTTCAACGAAACGCCTTCAGGAAAAAATAAATATCTACCGGCATAGCCGTGGTTTTCAATATACAAAAAAACGGGCGCCGCGGAGCCCGTTCCGTTATGCCATGCCGTGGGGTTATCCCAGCTCTGCGGCGCTATCGCCGGTACTCTCCTCTGCCGCCACGCAGGCGGTCGCGGTGAACAGGACGTCCGTTGAGGAGTTGAGCGCGGTTTCGCACGAGTCCTGCAGTACGCCGATGATAAAGCCGACTGCGACGACCTGCATGGCGATATCGCTGCTGATGCCAAACAGGCTGCAGGCCAACGGGATCAACAGCAGGGAGCCACCGGCGACCCCTGATGCGCCGCAGGCGCAGACTGCAGCCACCAGGCTGAGCAGCAGTGCCGTCGGAAGATCGACGCTGATCTCCAGCGTATGCGCCGCCGCCAGCGTCAGGACGGTGATGGTGATGGCCGCACCGGCCATATTGATGGTGGCGCCCAACGGAATGGAGACTGCATAGGTATCCTCATTGAGCCCCAGCTTCTTGCACAGCTCCATGTTTACCGGGATGTTGGCGGCCGAGCTACGGGTAAAGAACGCGGTCAGACCGCTTTCACGCAGGCAGGTAAATACCAACGGATAGGGATTACGTCGGATTTTCCAGAACACGATGAGGGGGTTGAGGACCAGGGCGACCAGCAGCATGGCGCCGATCAGCACCATCAGCAGGTGGGCATAGCCCCACAGGGCGTCAAAGCCGGTTTCAGCCAGGGTCGAGGAGACCAGACCGAAGATGCCCAACGGTGCAAAGCGGATCACCACGCGGACGATAAAGGTGACGCCATAGGAGAGGTCACCCACCACGCGTTTGGTGGTGTCTGAGGCATGGCGTAGGGCGACGCCCAGGCCGATGGCCCAAGCCAGAATACCGATAAAGTTGCCGCTGGCCAGGGCGTGAAACGGGTTATCCACGACGTTCATCAGCAGGGACTGCAGCACCTCGACGATCCCGCCCGGCGGGGTGATATCGTTGGTATGGCTGACGAGTGCCAGCTGTGATGGGAAGGCGAAGCTGACCACCACAGCCACCAGTGCGGCGGCGAAGGTGCCAAGCAAATACAGCAGCACGATAGGCCGCATATTGGTTTTCTGTCCCTGACGGTGGTTGGCGATGGAGGCTGCCACCAGAATGAAGACCAGCACCGGCGCGACGGCTTTAAGGGCACTGACGAACAGCGTCCCCAGCAGACCGGCGGCGATGGCGCCGGATTGGGAGAACGAGGCCAGCGCAATCCCCAGTACCAGCCCTACCAGGATCTGTCCGACCAGGCTACCGCGTGTAATGAAACGCACGAATCCAGAGTGTTTTTCCATAATCGATTATCCACTTGTTATATTTTTGGATTACATGTCACCCATGCAATCTGTAACTAAATGTGTTTGCTATCCCAGTATAGGGAAATCGATCCAATTGGGAACGCTGAATTTATAAAATTCTGCCGCTACGCCATAAATTTAACGTTGAATTTACCTTCAATTATATTCATTCGCGATCGCATCGAGATATAGGAGAAAAATCCAACCGTGTTCACGTGGAAAAATAAAAATAAGATGAATTTTCTGAAAAATGGCTATATCAAAGAATTATTCTATAGATGTTGCGGGTGTTCTGACGTTTTATAAGGTAAAACTCCCCGATATTGGCATACCGGGGAAGGCGAGTTATCGGAGAGCGCACGATGTGCGGCGATGGTTGACCCAGGCGTTGATCAGTAGAGTCAGCGCCAGGATCCCGGCGACGATACCCAGAGAGAAGGCGATGGGAATATGGTAGAAATCGACGATCAGCATTTTGATGCCGATGAAGGTCAGAATGGCTGCCAGCCCGTACTTTAACAGGGTAAAGCGCTCGGCCACGCCGGCCAGCAGGAAGTACATGGCGCGCAGCCCCAGAATGGCAAACAGATTGGATGTCAGCACCAGGAACGGATCGGTGGTCACAGCAAATATTGCCGGAATGCTGTCGACGGCAAAGATCACGTCGCTCAGCTCGACCAGGATCAGCACCAGCAGCAGCGGGGTGGCGAACAGCATACCGCTGCGGCGGGTAAAGAAGTGCTCGCTTTCAATGCTGTCGGTCATCCGCAGGTGGCGGCGTAGCCAGCGTACCAGCGGGCGTTCGCCGAGATCGCCTTCGTCATCGCGGGCCATGGCCATCTTAACGCCGGTAAACAGCAGGAAAGCGCCAAACAGGTAGAGGATCCACTGGAACTGGGTCACCAGCCAGCTACCGGCGAAGATCATTACCGTTCGCAGGATTATCGCCCCCAGTACGCCGTAGACCAGCACCCGGCGCTGCATGCTGGCCGGAACGGAGAAATAGCTGAACAGCATCAGCCAGACAAAGACGTTATCGACCGCCAACGCCTTTTCGATCAAATAGCCGGTGAGGAATGCCAGCGCCTGCTGATTGGCCGCCGCCCGCCCCAGGGTTTCACTCAGATAGAACCAAAGACCGGCGTTGAACAACAGCGCCAGGCTGACCCAGACCAGCGACCAGACTGCGGCCTGGCGCATGGTCATCGCCTGGGCGCCACGCCGTCCCTGCAGCAGTAGATCGATAGCCAGCATAATCAGGATGATCAGGGCGAAGCTCCCCCATAGCCAGGGGGTGCCAACAGAGTTGAGCATGGAAGTCTCCTATAAGGTTAATCAATAACGGGTGTTGGAGGGCGGACACCGTGCGTGCATTTATTAACCACGCGTTGCCTGTACCTCGCCTTCCGGCAAGGTCTCACTTACAACGCATCCACGGGCGGGAACCCGTGGGGTTGCCCGGCAACCGGGTGCTGTGCACCGTAATGACGATTAACCGGCAAATAAGAAGTTACTCCCCTTTGCTGCGCAAAAAATAATGCAAAATGTGTCATTGGTCAATCCCTGTTCGCTATCCCGGATAGGTATGAACCGCTCTTCTCTCAGATCGAGATGGCATAAGTAATTAGGGGGTTATCCATGCATCGTCAGGCGGAAGCCGCTATAGTTCCTGTTGGATAAGAGAGGGGTGGCAATGTCATGGAAGTTGCAAGAAAAACCAATCTACTGGCGATAGCGGGCCTGATCGCCCTGACGCTGATCTGGAGCTACAACTGGATTGCGATGAAACAGGTAACGCAGTATATCGGGGCGTTCGACTTTACCGCGCTGCGCTGCGTCTGCGGCGCGCTGTTGCTGCTGCTGGTACTGCGTCTGCGCGGACACGGTATGCGGCCGACGCCGTTTGGCTATACGCTGGCCATCGCGCTGCTGCAAACCTGCGGTATGGTTGGGCTGGCTCAGTGGGCGCTTATGAGCGGCGGTGCCGGTAAGGTGGCGATCTTAAGCTATACCATGCCGTTTTGGGTGGTGATCATGGCCGCCCTGTTTCTTGGCGAGCGGATGCGGCGCCTGCAGTATGCCGCGATTGCGGTAGCGGCCTTGGGATTGCTGCTGGTGCTGCAGCCGTGGAAGCTGGATCTCTCCTCGCTGAAAAGTGCGCTGCTGGCGGTGCTCTCCGGCATCAGTTGGGGGGCGAGCGCCATCGTGGCCAAACGTATGTACGCCCGCTATCCAGGCGTTGATTTGCTGGGGCTAACGACCTGGCAGATGCTGTATGCCGCCGTGGTGATGAGTGCAGTGGCTTGGCTGGTGCCGCAGCGCAGTGTGGACTGGCAGCCCTATGTGTTCTGGGCGTTGGCCTACAGTGCGATTCTGGCGACGGCGCTGGCCTGGAGCCTGTGGCTGTTCGTGTTGAAAAACCTGTCGGCCGGGATCGCCAGCCTGAGCACCTTGGCGGTACCGGTCTGCGGGGTACTGTTTTCCTGGTGGCTGCTGGGTGAGGATCCGGGCCCGGTAGAGGGGAGTGGTATCGTGCTGATCGTGCTGGCGCTGGCGGCGATTAGCATCAAGAGGCAGGGGCCTCAGGCGCAGAGCACCCGTCGATAGCGCTGGGCCGTTGGCGGTCGGCGCGGTATCAGGCGCGATCGGCGGGAAAGACGACCCCGGTTTGGCGGCGTATCTCGTCCAGCAGGCGGGCTGTGGTGAGCGTGCGCGCTACCCCGGCATGGGTTACCCGGCCCTCTCCTATCAGGCGGGCGAAAGCCTGTGCTTCATACTCCATGGTATTTTCACGCTGAATAACGCCTATCTCTTGCGCCGCGCCGCCGCGCGGGATCAGGGTTACCCGTTGACATTGGGAGAGGTGCTCGATCACCAGGCTGCCCTCTTCCCCCTGGATCTCGCTGGGCAGCGCCGAATCGCTGACTTTGGAGTGAAACAGCACGACCTCAAGACCGGGATAGTGCATGGCGACGTGGCCATGGGCATCAACACCGGAGTCCAGCAGTACCGCCCCGGCGCTTACCCGCTGCGGCTCGCCGAACAGCGCGACGCCGCTGGCCAGGCAGTAAAAACCGATATCCATGATAGATCCGTTGGAAAAGGCCAGGTTAAAGGTATTGGGGTTTTCACCGTTGAGATAGCGGGGATAGCGTGAGGAGTATTGGCAATAGTTGAGAAAGGCCTTGCGCAGGCGCCCAAGGTGCGGCAGCGCGCTACGGATGACGTCAAAGTTGGGCAGATAGGCGGTTTTAAAGGCTTCGAAAAGAATGACGCCGTTGGCGCGGGCGCAGTCGAACGCGCGCTGGGCTTCCGCGTGGGTTGAGGCCAGCGGCTTCTCACAGATGACGTGCTTGCCATGGCGCAGCATCAGCAGCGTCTGGGCGCAGTGCAGGGCGTTAGGGCTGGCGATATAGACCGCGTCGACCTCCGGGCTGCAGGCCAGCGCCTCAAGGCTGTCAAAGCAGTGCACCGTCCCGTAGGGCGCGGAAAAATCGGCGGCTTGCTCCAGGCGGCGTGAATAAACGGCGCTGAGGCGATACTGGCCGCAGGCCAGCGCGGCATCGACAAAGCGCTGGGTAATCCAGTTGGTTCCGATGATAGCGAGGCGGATCATGACACTCTCCCTGAGGATAAAAATTACCCGTCAGGCTAACACACTCGCTGTACGATCAATATACGCTTCCCTCAACATCCAGGCAGGTCAGGTAGAGCCGGGCATCAAACTCCAGCTGGTGGTAGTTGGGCTCCATATGGCAGCACAGACTGTAGAAGGCCTTATCGTGATTTTTTTCGCGCAGATGGGCCAGCTCATGCACCACGATCATTCGCAGCAGGGCCTCCGGCCCCTGGCGGAACAAGCTGGCGATACGGATCTCCGCTTTGGCCTTCAGCCGGTTGCCCTGAACGCGAGATACGGCGCGGTGCAGGCCGAGCGCCTGCTGGATCACCTGAATGCGGCTATCGTATTGCACCCGGCTAAGGGGTGGGGTATTGCGCATATAGTGATTTTTCAGGCGTTGTGCATAGTCATATAAGGCCCGGTCCGTCGTGATCGCATGGCGCTCGGGGTAGCGGCGCCGCAGCGTATCGCCCAGGCGCTTTTGCTCCAACAGGGTACGAACCTGCGCCAGCAGGGGCTCCGGATATCCGACCAGGTAACTCAGGTGCGTCATTTGGCCCTCCTTCAGGTACAATGGCGGGCTATTGTACTTTATGCCCGCCTACGGCGGGGCACTTTTGCGGAGGGGCGATGAGCCAACTCGAATCCAGCGCCGGTTGTCCGGCTATCACCGACCTGACGCTGGCGCGTTTTCCCCATCAGTCTGACGATCCTTCCCTGCAGGCCTGGGAGGCCGCAGACGAATACCTGCTACAGCAGATCGATCCGACCCAGGCGCAGGGACGCCCGACCATCATCTTTAACGATGCCTTTGGCGCGTTGGCCTGCGCTCTGCACGCTCTGCGTCCCTACTCGGTGAGCGACTCCTACGTCAGCCAGCTGGCGACGCGCCATAATCTGCAGCTTAATGATCTGGACGGGGATGCCGTTACCCTGTTAGACAGCCTGAGCCCACTGCCGGAGGCCCCCGCGCTGGTGGTGATTAAGCTGCCTAAAATGCTGGCGTTGCTGGAGCAACAGCTGCATGCGCTGCGGGCGGTGGTCGCGCCGGATACCCGTATTATCGCCGCGGCCAAGGCGCGTGATATTCATACCTCGACCCTACAGCTGTTTGAGTCGATCCTGGGGGAGACACATACCTCTCTGGCGTGGAAAAAGGCCCGCCTGATTTACTGTCAGGTGGCTGAGCGCACGGTGATACCGGCGCCGGCTACGACCGTTTGGCCACTGGAGGGTACACCTTACACCATGCATAATCATGCGGGTGTATTCTCCCGTGGCAGTCTGGATATCGGTGCGCGCTTTTTCCTGCAGCATCTGCCGGAGGGGCTACAGGGCGAGGTGGCCGATCTGGGCTGTGGCAACGGCGTACTGGGGCTGGCGGCGCTGAGCGGCAGCCCGCAGGCCCGGGTACTGTTTGCCGATGAATCCTATATGGCGGTGGCCTCGGCGCATCTGAACGTGCAGCATAACCGTCCGCAGGATTTGGCGCGCTGTGAGTTCTGGGTCGGTAACGGGCTGGCGGGGCGCGAAGGCGGCACGCTGGATGCCGTGCTGTGTAACCCGCCGTTTCATCAGCAGCATTCGATTACCGATCAGGTGGCGTGGGACATGTTCGTCGCCGCGCGTCGCTGTTTGAAACGCAATGGGGTGCTGTATATCGTCGGCAACCGTCACCTGGACTATTATCCGAAGCTGCGCCGCCTGTTTGGCAACTGCACCACTCTGGGAATGAACCGTAAATTTGTGGTGCTCAAGGCGGTGAAAACGGTCTGAGTACCGCCTTGGCTGAGGTAAGAAGACATTAAAATCGAATCATTATTTGGTTTGGTATAATCTTGGTTATGCTGAGTGTGGCTATCCTCATCCCATCGTTATCCTAATATTTTTCCCGGCCCGACCGATGCGGGGCTGCCTCCGCATCGGTCGGGCCGGGCAATGAAAGGATGTTACCATGGATCGTCGCACCCTGCTTAAATCCTCCGTCGCCCTGCTGGGCGCGCTGTCGCTCTCTGGCCAGGGCGCGCTGGCCCGGGTGCCGTCTGTCGCCCAACGGCCCGCCGCGCCCGATGCTGACCATCCTCTGGCACTGAATTTTAACGAGAATGCCCTCGGTATGTCTGCCCAGGCGCGCCAGGCGATCGTCGCCGCGTTGCCCGGGGCCTTTCGTTATCCCGATGCGGCGCGGGAGGCGCTGATGACCGCGCTGGCCAGCGAGATGGCACTGACGCCGGCCCACCTGTCGTTGGGCAATGGCTCCTCGGAGTGTATTCGCGCTATTCTGCAGGCGCAGGCGATCGCCGCACAGCGCCGGGGAAGGGCGGTGCAGCTGGTGGTGCCGGATCCCACCTTTAACTACGCAGAGCTGTGTCTGCAGCCGCTGGGTGTCGAGGTGGTAAAGGTGCCGCTGGATGCGCAGCTGGGGTTCCCGCTGGCAGAAATGCAGCGGCGCACCCGCGCGTTTAACGGCCTGTCGCTGGTCTATCTGTGTAACCCAAATAACCCGACGGCGACCCTCACCGCGGCCGATGCGCTGGCGGCGTGGATCACCCAGGCACCGCCGGATACCTTCTTTGTCATCGATGAGGCCTATGCCGAGTTTGTCAGCGATCCGGCCTTTCGCAGCGCTGTGACGCTGGTGCAGGCGGGGTATGAGAACCTATTGGTGACGCGCACCTTCTCTAAGCTGTATGCGCTGGCCGGGCTGCGGGTGGGCTACGGGGTCGCGGCGCCGTCGGTCGCCGTGCAGAGTAATGCGTTGATGTCGCTGGATAATATCAACAGCGCAGGCGCCGCTGCGGCGCTGGCCTCCCTGCAGGATCGCACCTTTGTGGAGCACAGCCGCAAGACAATGGATCTCTCGCGGCAGATCGTGTGCGCGGCGCTGGATAAGCTGCAGCTGACCTATCTGCCGTCGCAGGCCAACTTTATTTTTCATCAGGTTAACGGCGATACTGCGCGCTATCAGGCGCGAATGAAGCAGCACCATATCCTGGTCGGGCGTCCATTCCCTCCGTTAAATAACTGGAACCGTCTGACACTGGGCACACCGCAGGAGATGCAGCTGTTTGTCGCGCAGCTGCACGCGTTCCGCCGTCAGGGGTGGGTTTGAGCCCCGGCGAGTCTTAGGGCGCGTTTCGGTGGGCGCGTCACTTACCAGCGCAGCGTGACCTGAAATCCCCCACCCGGTGCGTGGCTGAACTGTACCTGCATTTCGTGCAGAGAGGCTATCTGACGGACGATGGAGAGACCCAGTCCACTGCCGGTTTTCTCCTGGCCCGGCGGGCGGTAAAAGCGCTCGCCCAAGCGCTGCAGCACGGCATCGCTGACGCCGGTGCCATTATCGGTGATCTGCAGCCTATGGCTGGTCAGTCTCAGGGTGACCTGGCTGCCTGCCGGGCTGTAGCAGATCGCGTTATCCAGCAGGTTGCGGATCAACAGAGAGAACAGCAGCGGCTGGATACGTCGGCGCACCTTGGGATCATCCACCGACAGCGCCAGAGCAACCCCGGCAGCATGGGCCTTCGCGTCCATGTCGATCACCGCTGTCTGTAGGAGCTCGGCCAGCACCCGTGGCTGTACATCATCCAGCTGGGACAGCGAGTCGAGGCGCGACAGGGTCAACAGCTGATCCACCAGCCTGGTCGCACGATCGATACCCTGCTCCAGCTGGCCCAGCGCACGCTGACGCAGGGCGATATCATCCTGCGCCAGTTGTACCACTTCGGCCTGAACCCGTAACGCCGCCAGTGGGGTTCGTAGCTCATGGGCAGCGTCAGAGGTAAAGCGCCGCTCGCGTACCATCTGTGCATTGGTTCGGGAAAACAGGGTATTGAGTGACTCTACCACCGGCCAGACCTCGCTGGGGATGGCATCGCGGGGTAACGGGGTGGCATCGTCCGGGCGGCGGCGTCCCAGCGCCGCTGCCAGTCGGTGCAAGGGAGCCAGTCCGCGGCTGACCACCAGCAGCAGCAGGATCACCATGACCGGCAACGCCACCAGCCAGGGTATCATCTGTCCCCCGACGATGCTCAGCGCCATGTCGTTGCGATAGTCCCACTCCTGGCCGACTAAAATCCGGTAGCGCCCGTCCGGGGTAGTGAGCCACAACAGTCGCCAGCTGTCATCGTCGTTATCCAGATAGCCATCGGTAAAGCCGTCCCCCTGGTAGCGATACACCAGATTATCGCCGTTGTCCCCATCGTTGAGCAGCATGCGTCCATCGGCATTGAAGATGGCGAACGCCAGCGCGTCCTTGTCCTGATCACCGCGGTGCTTATGTAGCAAATCATGGCTTTGCGGCAGCTGCAGTGGGTGCTTCAGCTGACTGAGATCAAAGGCCAGCAGGCGCTTGGCAAACAGCATCTGCTGGGTATCGAACAGCTCGTTGAGCGCATCGCGCGTCTGATACCAGGTCAGGGCGCTGGCGCTGCTCCAGACCAGCAGTACCAGGATCAAAAAGCCTCCGGTCAGCCTGGCACGCAGGCTGTGGGTCAGCTGGCGGGGAAGATGGCGCATCAGGCGTCTCCCAGCGTGTAGCCAACGCCGTGCACGGTGCGGATAAAGTGGCTGCCCAGCTTGCGGCGCAGGTGGTGGATGTGGACCTCGACGGCGTTGCTGGAGACCTCATCATCCCAGCTGTAGAGTTTTTCCTCGATCAGTGAGCGCGGCAGCACGCGCCCGGCGTTACGCAGCAGTAGCTCCAGCAGGGCGAACTCTTTGGGCTTTAGCGGCAGCGATGCACCGTCAAGGGTTGCGGTGAGGCTAAGGGGATCGAGACTCACCGCACCGTGGCTGAGTAGCGTCTGGGCCTGGCCGTGGTTGCGGCGGATAAGGGCCTGCAGGCGTGCAGCGACCTCGATCAGGGCGAAGGGTTTACACAGATAGTCGTCTGCGCCCTGCTGTAGCCCGATCACCCGCTGCTCCAGGGCATCGCGGGCGGTCAGGATCAGAACCGGCTCCGCGTGTCCGGCCTCGCGCCAGCAGCGCAGGATCTCCAGTCCGTCGATGCCCGGCAAGCTCAGATCGAGGATCACGGCGTCATAGGGCGCGCTATCCAGTGCTGTCATGCCCTGCTGACCGTCGGTAAACCAGTCCACGGTGAATCCCATTTTACTTAATCCGGCTTTAATACCGTCGCCGATCAGGCGATCATCTTCAATTAACAGTACGCGCATATGCTCATTTTCCCTTGGCTACTGCGCCCGATTTAACCGTGTGGCAAGCCTTTTGTACAGCGTTAGTGCTGCGTAATTAGCCACTATCGGCGGTGATAAAAAAATTGAGCGCTATCATACATATTTAAGATCTTGTTAAGGACTGTTTGGTGTAATGCATACATTGGCAGTCAGCGAGGCTGCTTTCTGAATTCCATAACGGGAGAATAATGATGAAAAAAGGTGCTGCTATTTTTGCTATTCTGGCCCTGTGCAGTGCACCGGTTCTGGCTCAGACAGGGGGATTCTCTGGCCCGGGTGCGATGCAACAGGCTCAGGATACCCAGCAGAGCGGCGGTTTTGTCAGCGGCCAACAGGCGGTAACCACCGTGGCGAAGGCGAAAGATCTCAGCGATAACAGTTGGGTTGTGCTGCAGGGTAATATTGAACAGCGCGTGCGCGGCGATCACTATACTTTCCGCGATGCCACCGGCACCATTGAAGTTGAGATAGATCATAAGTACTGGAACGGGCAGACCATAACGCCGAAAGACAAGGTGGAGATCCAGGGTGAGATCGATAAGGATTGGAGCACCACCAAGATTGATGTTAAGCGCCTGCATAAGATGAACTGATTAATCCAGAGAAGGTGATCATGGCGGCGCCGTTCCGGTTGGAGGGCGTCGTTTTTTATTACAGCACCTGTTCGGTATGGGTGATGATATCGTCTTGGGTATCCGTCGACAGCGCGCTAAAGAACGCCGAATAGCCGGTGATACGTACCACCAGATCGCGGTTTGACATCGGGAGTGAGACGATCACTGGATCATGCCCGCCGTGACAGTGGGCGGTTATCTCCTTTTATCTGCAGTACTTCGTAATCATTTTGCATTTTCAACCCGTGCCCGGGCGTTCCGCCTAACACCGAGCTGAGCCGAACAGCGGTTGCTGGGGTGATCCGCGAGCTGCCGTATACCAGAGAATGACAGGCTGAAAGGCTCATGTTCATTGCTCTGGCGCAAGTGATCAGCGTGATTTCATTCATGGCAAGAATCCCTCTGACGCTTTCTGCCGGGACAGGGCCTTGCAGATTTTCATACCCTTGCATCCAGCGAGCGCAGGAGCGTAGCGCTCTGCGCTCCGCCTGGCGGGCCCGTTCGTAGGCATCATCAGTTGGCATGACGATTGTTCCATTGACAAGCGTGTTCTGGTGCCCAGCCTGGTCATCAGACATGGGGTTTTGCGCCATTCTAACCTGTCACTGATGAGTGCAGGACGTGGGTAACGCGCTCATTCTGGCCACCGTTCATTTCTTTGTCCTGTATCGTTTGCGATAGTCTTCGTAGCCGGTATTATTTTGCGCACTGCATTCCAAAATTGAATTTTGCCTGAGCATTTTGCTCCAGGGCTGCAATCTCTTCCGAGGGTTTCATGACTAACACTAACTTTTCTCAAACGGCTGCGTTTATCTGGTCGGTGGCTGATCTGCTGCGCGGTGACTTCAAACAGTCTCAGTATGGGCGCGTGATCCTGCCCTTTACACTGTTGCGCCGTCTTGAGTGTGTGTTGGCGGAGAGCAAAGATGCGGTGGTGGCGAAATACGATGAGTTAAAAACCAGCCCACTGCCGGAAGAGGCCAAACAGAAGTTCCTGCTGCGCGCCAGCGGGCTTGCCTTCTTCAATACCTCGAAGATGGATCTGGGCAAGATGGGGCAGAACGACATCAAAGCCAACCTGGAGAATTATGTCCAGGCGTTCTCGCCCGATGCGCGAGAGATCTTCGAGCATTTCAAATTCAGCGAGTTTGTCGGCCTGTTGGAAGATGCCAACCTGCTGTTCAAAGTGGTGAAGAAATTCGCCACCACCGATCTCAGCCCGAAAGCGATTTCCAACTATGAGATGGGCCTGGTGTTTGAAGAGCTAATCCGTCGTTTCGCGGAAAGCTCTAACGAGACCGCCGGTGAGCACTTCACCCCACGCGATATCGTGCGTCTGACCACTTCGCTGGTGTTTATGGAGGATGATGAAGCGCTGACCCAGGATGGCATCATCCGCACCATTTATGATCCGACGGCGGGGACCGGTGGCTTCCTCTCTTCGGGTATGGAGTATGTGCATGAGCTGAACCCAAACGCGGTGATGCGTGCCTTTGGTCAGGAGCTGAACCCGGAATCCTACGCTATCTGTAAAGCCGACATGCTGATCAAAGGTCAGGACGTCAGCCGTATTAAGCTGGGTAACACCCTCTCTAACGACCAGTTACCGCAGGACCAGTTCGACTACATGCTCTCTAACCCGCCGTTTGGCGTGGACTGGAAGAAGATTGAGGGCGAGATTAACGACGAACATATGCAGAAGGGCTTTAACGGTCGCTTTGGTCCGGGCCTGCCGCGTGTTTCCGACGGTTCGCTGCTGTTCCTGATGCACCTGATCAGCAAAATGCGCGACAGCCACAATGTGGATGGCAGCGTGAGCAACGGTGGGCGCATCGGGATCATCCTTAACGGCTCCCCGCTGTTTACCGGTGGTGCGGGCAGCGGCGAAAGCGAAATCCGCCGCTACATTCTGGAAGCCGATTTGCTGGAAGGCATCGTCGCGCTGCCAACCGACATGTTCTACAACACCGGCATTGCTACCTACGTCTGGATCCTCTCCAACCAGAAGGCTGCGGAGCGTAAAGGCAAAGTCCAGCTGATTGATGGCAGCAACCTGTGCGGCAAGATGCGTAAATCGCTGGGCTCCAAGCGTAACCTGATGGGGGACGACGACATCAAACTGATCACCCAGACCTTCGGGGATTTTAAGGTGATGAATGCCACCACCCTGGAAGCACTGGGGCTGGAAAAAGCCGCCGAGCAAAAATCCAACCGTGGTCGTCAGCCTGCCACCGCCAAAGCCGAAGCGCCGAAAACCTTCGCCAGCAAAATCTTTAACAGCACCGACTTTGGCTATCGCCGCCTGACCATTGAGCGCCCGCTGCGGTTATCCGCTCAGGTGACGGATGAGGCGATTGCGACGCTGCGCTTTGCGCCGAAGCCGTTTAATGTGCCGATGGAACGCCTGTATGACGAGTTTGCGGTCCAATGGCAGGCGGAGAGCTATGGTGATCTCTCCGAACTGGAAGCCGAAGCGCGCGCCATCATCAAAGCCGAATTTGCCGAGCTGAAAGAGAAGCAGATTAAAGACCTGCTCGACAGCAAACTGTGGCTGGCACAGCGTAGTTTAATGGAAAAAGCGCAGCAGATTCAGGCCGCTCTGGGTACGCAGGTGGGCGGTAAAACGCAGGTCAGCAATGACTTCAACCAGTTTAAGCTGACCCTGAAGGGGGCCATCAAGACGGCGGGCGTGAAGCTGGATGCGAAAGAGAACAAGCAGTTTATCGACGCTATCACCAGCAAAAATCCGGATGCCGAGCCGGTGGTGAAGAAGGTGCTGAAAGAGGCCGCTCAGCCACTGTACGGTGCGTTTGAATACAAGGGCAAGGTGGTGGAATTTGAACAGGACGGCGAACTGCGTGATAACGAAAACGTGCCGCTGAATCCGGCGCAGTCTACCAGCAACCTGATTGAAAACTACGTCCAGGCGGAAGTGCTGCCCCATGTGAACGACGCCTGGATCAACGCCGATAAGCGCGATGCCAAAGATGGCGAGGTGGGGATTGTCGGTTACGAGATCCCGTTTAACCGCCATTTCTATGTCTACCAGCCGCCGCGCCCACTATCCGAGATCGATGCCGATCTGGATGCGGTCAGCGCCGAGATGATGAAGCTGCTGCAGGAGGTACATTCCTGATGGCTAACTATAAGGCGTATCCGGAGTATAAGGATTCTGGAGTTGAGTGGCTGGGGCTAGTGCCTGAGTCTTGGACTATTTGTAGATTGAAAAACTTGGCGGCAATAAAAAATGGCCAGGATTATAAATCTGTTCAAACTGATGATGGCTATCCAGTTATGGGGTCAGGTGGACAGTTTACGTTCGCATCTAAATTTATGTATGACAAGCCATCTGTATTACTTGGACGCAAGGGAACTATCGACAAGCCATTATATATAAATGAGCCATTCTGGACTGTTGATACAATGTATTACACGGAATTAAATGAAGGTTTTGATGCAAGATATCTTTATTATCTTGCACTCACGATACAGTTTTCTCGTTATTCTACAAATACAGCCCTGCCAAGTATGACTCAGGAGCACTTGAGTAATTATAAATTTTCCGTACCAAAGGCTGAATCAGAACGGAAGAAAATAACTAAGTTTTTAGATCACGAAACCGCAAAAATCGACAACCTGATCGAGAAGCAACAGCAACTGATTGAACTGCTGAAAGAAAAGCGCCATGCAGTGATTAGTCATGCCGTTACCAAAGGGCTAAACCCTGATGTGCCGATGAAAGACTCTGGTGTTGAGTGGTTGGGGGAAGTGCCGGAGCATTGGACTATTTCCACATTAAAACATCATGCAAAATTTATCGATGGTGACAGAGGAAGTGAGTATCCTAATGATAATGATCTTGTAGATGATGGAGTTGTTTTCCTTTCTTCAAAGAACATTTCTAATTGGGAGATAAATATTGATGATGCAAATTATATTTCTCGCGAAAAATTCAATCGCCTAAATAGAGGTAAAGCTATAAACGGTGATGTAATTGTTAAAGTTAGAGGGAGCACGGGGCGAATCGGTGAGTTAGCTATTTTTGAAACTGAGCGGTTAAATAAAAGCACTGCCTTTATAAATGCCCAAATGATGATTATTAGATTAAAAAATAGTTTCAATAATCGTTTTTTGTGTAATGTTGCACAAGGTCATTATTGGATGGAACAATTAAATGTCGGCGCATATGGAACTGCTCAGCAACAACTAAATAATGCTATTTTCTCAGGTATGATTATGGTTGTTCCTCCTATAGATGAACAGTTAACAATTAATAAATTTTTAGAATTAGAGATTAAGCGCTTTGATGGTCTGATTAAAAATACATCTAATATGATTCAACTTATTCAGGAACGCCGCACCGCCCTAATCTCCGCCGCCGTCACCGGGAAAATCGACGTCCGCGACTGGGTTGCGCCAGATACACAGGAAGCAGAGGAGCCACAGGAGGTCAGCGCATGAGCATGGACAGCACCAAAGAGCGGATTTTCCAGGATGAGATGATCGCACAGATGATCGATCGTGGCTGGGTTCGCGGCAAAACCGACGGCTACGATCGCGAACGTGCGCTGTACTCGCAGGATGCACTGACCTTTGTGCAGACCACCCAGCCGCAGGAGTGGGAGAAGTTTACCAAAGTTTATCCCAGCGATACCGAGCGTCATTTCCTCGATGCGCTGGTGGCGCAGCTAAAAAAAGCGGATATCAATGCCACCGATATGCTGTCGCGTACCTACGGTACCCTCGGCGTGCTGCGTCATGGCATCAAGAGCCACAATGCGCGCTTCTCCCTGTGCCAGTTTAAGCCGGAACATAACCTCAATCCGCAAACCCTGACGCGCTACCAGCAGAATATCTGCCGCCTGGTGCCGGAGCTGGTTTATAGCCCGCATGCCTCGAACGGCGCCTTTGCAGAAACCGGCGTCAAGGCCAAGAAATGGCGTATCGATCTGGTTCTGTTCGTCAATGGCCTGCCGATAGCGACCCTGGAACTGAAGTCTGAATTTAAGCAGACAGTGCAAAACGCCATTACGCAATATAAGAAAACGCGTTTGCCCAAGGATCCCGGCACCAATAAACCCGAACCGCTGCTGACCTTTAAACGTGGGGCGCTGGTGCATTTTGCCGTCAGCCAGTACGACGTGTTTATGACAACCAGACTCGACGGCGATAAAACCTTCTTCCTGCCGTTTAATAAAGGCACCCATGACGGCGGTGCGGGGAACGACATCCCGGAAGATGCCAACGACTATGCGACCAGTTACCTGTGGAAAGAGGTGCTGCTGCCGGACAATCTGCTGAAAATTCTCGCCAGTTTTATGCATCTGCAAATCGTCGAAAAAGAGAACGCCCTTGGCCTGAAGTACAAAAGCGAGAGCCTGATTTTCCCACGCTATCACCAGTGGGATGTGGTGAACAAACTGATCACCGCCGCCACGGTGGAAGGCACCGGCAATAAATACCTGATCCAGCACAGCGCGGGGTCGGGCAAATCGAACTCTATCGCCTGGACGGCCCATCAGCTTTCCCGCCTGTACGATGAAAATGGCGAGAAGCAGTTCCACTCGGTGATTGTGGTGACGGACCGCACCGTGCTCGACGATCAGCTGCAGGACACCATCTATCAGTTCGAGCATCAGGATGGCGTGGTCGGGCGGATCAATAACAAGGAAGGCGACGGTTCAAAATCGGAGAAGCTGGCCAGCGCGCTGGAAAACTCACAGCCGATCATTATCGTCACCATCCAGACCTTCCCGTTTGTCCTGAAGGCGATTGAAAACAGCGTCAGCCTCAAGCAGCGTAAATATGCGGTGATTGCCGATGAAGCGCACTCCTCGCAGAGCGGCTCAACGGCGCGACAGCTGAAAGAGGTGCTGATGACCGAAGAGGCGGATGACGATGTGGAGATGTCCTCAGAGGATATTCTGGATGCCACCGTCGCCGCGCGTCGAGGCAGCAGCAACCTCAACTATTACGCCTTCACCGCCACACCGAAAGCCAAAACCCTGGAGCTGTTTGGCCGTCGCCCGAATCCGCTGGAGCCGGCATCGAAAACCAACAAACCGGAAGCGTTCCACGTTTACTCCATGCGTCAGGCCATCGAAGAGGGCTTTATTCTTGATGTGCTGAAGAACTACACCAACTACAAGGTGGCGTACAAGCTGCTGCAAAAGCTGGGCGATCCTGACCGGGAAGTGGACAGCAAGAAAGCCAAGGTCAAACTGAACCAGTGGGTCTCGCTGCACGATTATAACGTGTCGCAGAAGGTGAGGGTGATCGTTGAACACTTCCGCCAGCATGTGATGCACTTACTGGCCGGTCAGGCCAAAGCGATGGTGGTGACCAGCTCGCGTAAAGCGGCGGTGCGTTACAAGCTGGCGTTCGATAAATACATCGCCGAGCGCAAGTACGCCAAGATCAGCGCGATGGTGGCGTTCTCCGGGGAAGTGGAGTTCCACGAAGATGACCACAACAGCCTTGCGCTGCTTCATCAGAAGTTCACCGAGATCAATATGAACCCGGGCCTGAAAGGCCGGGATATGCGTAAAGCGTTTGATACCGATGAGTACCAGGTGATGCTGGTGGCCAACAAATTCCAGACCGGGTTTGACCAGCCCAAGCTGTGTGCCATGTATGTGGATAAGAAGCTGGGCGGCGTGGAGTGTGTACAGACCCTGTCGCGCCTGAACCGTACCTATCCTGGGAAGGCGCAGTCCGGCACCTTTGTGCTCGATTTCTACAATGAGCCTGAAGATATTTTGGGGGCTTTCCAGCCCTACTACCAGACCGCAGAACTGACGGATGTCAGCGATCCGCAGTTGGTCTTTGAACTTTATGAAAAGCTGCGTACCAGCGGCATTTTCCTATGGAACGAAGTGGAGCAGTTCTGCACGGCGTTCTTCAGCAAAAACAAATCCAACGCGGCCATTAGTAATATCTGCAAACCGGCGGTGCAGCGCTGGAAAAACCGCTACACCTCGGCGATTGATGCCTATCTGCTGGCCAAAGAGATGTTTGAACGCACCAGGAAGACCGGCGATATTGTGCTGATCACCAACGCGGAAAACACCTTCAAAGAGTGCGAGAAAGAAAAAAGTAAGCTGGATATCTTCAAGAAAGATCTCGGCAGCTTTGTCCGCTTTTACGAGTTTATGTCGCAAATCGTCGATTACGACGACAAGAACCTGGAAAAGCTGAGCCTGTTTGCCCGCCATCTGCGTCCGTTGCTGCATGAACAGCGTATCGAAGAAGACGAGATTGATTTAAGCAACGTGGAGATGAGCCATTATCGCCTGTCGAAGCTCCACGAACAGCATCTGAAGCTGCAAGAGGATGCAGAAGATGACAAAATCAAACCGGGTAATGAGGTCGGTACGGCGAAGCCGAAGGACAAGAAAGAGGAGTTTCTGTCGAATATCCTGGCCCGCCTTAATGAGCTTTTTGTCACCGATAATCTCACCGATAAAGACATGATTAATTATGCCTTCGCGGTGCGTGACAAGTTGTCAGAAAACCAGGCGGTGATGACCCAGATCGCCAACAATACGCGCGAACAGGCGATGCTGGGCGATTTCCCACAAGCCATTGATGATGCCGTGATGGACAGCAACGACGCCCAGCAAGAGATGATGCTGCAATACCTCTCTAACCCTGAGCTGGCGAAAGGCTTTGCCCGGGTGGTATTTGATATGTTGAAAGGGGCTTAATTGTTGCACTGATTGGGAGCAATAGAGCAGGAAATCACCGAGAACAGATGATGCGCCTGCTCTGTTCCTTCTGACTTCTTGAGTTAGTGGCGTTCATTTACAGGAACAAGCTATGCCTACCGTAGGTTGGAGGTCGAGTCCGTCAAGGTGGTGTAAATTGTATTAGCCGCCAGCGGATTTCACTCCAGCTTTATACCCCTCTTGGTAAGGATCTGAGCCTAATGGCGTTATTGGGCCGATTGGCGCAACTGGAGGGATCACGTTCCCTTGCACTGATTTGTATCCGTCCCTGTATCCGCGAGCATACTCCTCTTGATGACTCATTATTTCTCTCCTTTAGCATTCACTAGAGGATCAGGATACGGAGATTTTATCGAAAACGACAGTTTGATTTGATGGCTGGCTCTAGCATGACATACCTGTAGATACCTGACTTAGGTATCCTAGAAAAGAATAAGGACCTGCGATCTCTCGCAAGTCCTTGTTTTGTTTGGTGGCCCCTGTTGGGTTTGAACCAACGACCAAGCGATTATGAGTCGCCTGCTCTAACCACTGAGCTAAGGGGCCGAATGGCGAAGATTATAGAGTAAATCAAGGAGGAAAATCCAGTGCTTGCGCAGCGGACGCCGCTTTTTTGAACATAGCTAGCCCATTGTTATTACGGTAAGATTTCGGGTATGACGAGAATGCAAAGGCGACGTGACAAGCGTGGACATTTTGACAACCGGGCTACGGGTGGTGTTTTGCGGTATCAACCGGGGACTGAGCCCGGCCCGGGTGATCATTTTGCCAATCCGCGTAACCGTTTCTGGTCGGTGATCCATCTGGCGGGTTTTACCGATCGTCCGCTGGCGCCCCAGGCGGAGCCTCATCTATTGATACCGGCTGTGGGATTATCGCGCTGGTACCGCGTCCCCGATGGCAACGGCTGCTGAACTGATTGCTGCGGCGCTGCGCACCGGGGTGATGTTCAGCAGGCGAAGATCACGCGTTACCAGCCGCAGGCGCGGACAGTACTGGGTAAACAGGCTTTTACCCAGGCGTTTGGGATTCGCCGCCCCGCCTGGGGATGCCCGGCGCTGCGTATCGACGGGACGATGCTATGGGTGTTACCTAACCCCAGTGGCCTGAGCAGGGTGATACCAGCCGCGCGGGTAGACAGCTATCGGGAGCTATATTAACGTTGATGTCGCAGGGGCATAGCGAGCGGGTTGGCGATATTCTGACGGGCGCGCTGCCGCGCTGAAAAAGAAAAACCCCGGTCAGGCGGCCGGGGTGGGTATGCGTAGCGTGGCCGGAACGGATTTAGTCGTCCAGGAAGCTGCGCAGGACTTCAGAACGGCTCGGGTGGCGCAGCTTACGCAGCGCCTTGGCTTCGATCTGGCGGATACGCTCGCGGGTAACATCGAACTGCTTGCCGACCTCTTCCAGGGTGTGGTCGGTATTCATATCGATACCAAAACGCATACGCAGGACTTTCGCCTCGCGGGCGGTCAGTCCGGCCAGTACGTCGCGGGTCGCGGAGCGCAGGCTTTCAGAGGTTGCGGAATCCAGCGGCAGCTCCAGAGTGGTATCTTCGATAAAGTCACCCAGATGCGAATCTTCATCGTCACCGATCGGCGTTTCCATGGAGATCGGCTCTTTGGCAATCTTCAGCACCTTGCGGATCTTGTCTTCCGGCATCATCATACGCTCGGCCAGCTCTTCCGGCGTCGGCTCACGCCCCATCTCCTGCAACATCTGGCGTGAAATACGGTTGAGTTTATTGATGGTCTCAATCATATGCACCGGGATACGGATAGTGCGCGCCTGATCGGCGATAGAGCGGGTGATTGCCTGGCGGATCCACCAGGTTGCGTAGGTGGAGAACTTGTAACCGCGGCGGTATTCAAACTTATCGACCGCCTTCATCAGGCCGATGTTACCCTCCTGGATCAGATCCAGGAACTGCAGGCCGCGGTTGGTATACTTTTTAGCGATGGAGATAACCAGACGCAGGTTAGCCTCAACCATCTCTTTCTTTGCACGGCGCGCTTTGGCTTCGCCGATGGACATACGACGGTTGATGTCTTTGACCTGTTCAATGGTCAGGCCGGTCTCTTCTTCAATCTGGTGCAGTTTCTGCAGGCTGCGCTCGACTTCCTCACGCATATCCTTGAGTTTTTCGCCCCAGGGTTTACCCATGGCCAGCGCGGCGTCAAACCAGGTGATGCTGGTTTCGTTGCCGGTAAACAGGGTGATGAAGTTTTTCTTCGGCATCTTGCTCTGCTCAACGCACAACTTCATGATCAGACGTTCCTGACCACGAACGCGATCCATCATTTCGCGCATGTTGCTGACCAGATAGTCAAACTGTTTCGGCACCAGGCGGAACTGCTTGAAGATTTCAGACAGATTCTGGATCTCTTCCTGTGCCTTGCCGCTGCTACGCCCTTCGGCCTTGATGGCCAGACGGGTTTTTTCGTACTGCTGGCGCAACTCAACGAATTTCTGACGAGCCAGCTCTGGATCGATGCTGTTGTCATCGTCGCTGTCATCGTCCTCGTCTTCGTTCTCATCCCCGTCGTCGTCCAGCTCCTCTTCCGGCAGCTCGGAACCCACGTGGGTTGCGGTTGGGGCCATATCCTCTTCGGCGTTGGGATCGACAAAGCCGGTGATCAGGTCGGACAGACGTGCTTCGCTGGCCTCAACGCGGTCATACTGCTCCAGCAGGTAGGTGATGGCCTCCGGATATTCGGCAACGGAACATTGAACCTGGTTGATACCGTCCTCGATACGCTTGGCGATATCGATTTCCCCTTCACGGGTCAGCAGCTCAACGGTGCCCATTTCACGCATGTACATGCGTACCGGATCGGTGGTACGGCCAATTTCGGATTCGACACTGGACAGAACCTGTACCGCCGCCTCTGCGGCGTCTTCGTCGGCAATGTTCTCCGCCAGCATCAGGTCATCGGCATCCGGTGCTTCTTCCATCACCTGGATGCCCATGTCATTAATCATTTGGATGATGTCTTCGATCTGATCGGAGTCGACGATATCTTCCGGCAGATGGTCATTGACCTCAGCATAGGTCAGGTAGCCTTGCTCCTTGCCCTTGGTAACAAGAAGTTTGAGCTGTGACTGCGGGTTTTGCTCCATAAGACGGTATCCACACTTCAGAGTTTGAATTGGTGTTGGTCGGATTATCTATGACCGCCAACGATGCTTAAGGCCCGGATTATCAGGGCCGTACGCGGGTTACTTTCATTCGTCGCCGCTCCCCGGTATTGCGGCATGCAGGGGCTACATCCTGCGTGGTATCGGCAATCAAGCCGCTAAATTTACTATTAAGTTTAGTCACCGCCCTATTAATGCCGACGGTGTTTATTATGCGTTAGTTCTTTTTGGCCAGCGCCTCATTCAGTGAGCGCACCTCTTCGCGCTCCGCAGGCGTCAGCCCGTCGGTTCTGGCTCGGGCGATGAGCTGCTCCAGGCGCTGCTCCAGCACGGCGTCGTACAGACTGCCGAGGGTATCCACGAAGGTTTCGAGCACCATGGGCTCAATAATCATGTGGTTCCACGTTGCCAGCGTTTCAAGCTGCGACGCATATTTATTATCGCGATACAGCTCCAGCAATTGCCCGGTAGTCAGCCCCGGCTGCGCCAGACAGGTTTCTACCAGCTCGATAAACAGCGGTAGGCCCGGCAACGGGTGCTGGTGTAATCCGTCCAGCGTCGGTACTTCGGCAGCTAACGCCGGGTTTTGTACCAGCAATGCGATAAGTATACGCATAGTCGTTGGTTTTAACCGCGGCGGCTGATAATTCTTTACCGCTTCGCTGCGCCGAGGCAGCAGCTTTTCCAGCTGGCTGTCGTCGAGTATTCCCAGCTTCTGTCCCAGCGACTGGCGCAGATACAGACGCAGTGTCTCGCCGGGCACCTGGCCGATAAGCGGCAGCGCCAGCGCACTCAGCTTGGTCCGGCCATCCGGGGTACTCAAATCGACCTGCGGCAGCAGGCTGTCGAACAGAAAGGTGGACAGGGGATGCGCATCGTTCATTCGCCGTTCGAAGGCTTCGGCCCCCTCTTTGCGGATCAGCGTATCCGGGTCTTCCCCCTCGGGTAAAAACATAAACTTCAGCTGACGGCCGTCGCTCAGGTAAGGCAGTGCGGTCTCCAGCGCGCGCCAGGCAGCCTCGCGCCCGGCGTTATCGCCATCGTAACAGCACACGACGCTGTCGGTATGGCGGAACAACAGTTGGATATGCTCGGCGGTCGTGGAGGTTCCCAGCGACGCCACCGCATAGTTGACGCCATACTGCGCCAGCGCGATGACGTCCATATAGCCTTCGACGACCAGCAGACGCTCCGGCTGCGCGGCGTGCTGCAGCGCCTCATACAGGCCAAACAGCTGGCGGCCTTTATGGAAAATCTCCGTTTCGGGCGAGTTCAGGTATTTCGGCGTGCCGTTGCCCAGAACCCGACCGCCAAAGGCGATCACCCGCCCGCGTTTGTCACGGATGGGGATCATGATACGGTCACGGAAACGATCGTAGCTGCGACCGTTCTCGTTATTCACCAACATTCCGGCGTCGTTGAGCGCTGTGCGCCCGCCCGCGTCGCGGCCAAAGCGTTTCAGGGCGTTGTCCCAGCCCTGCGGCGCGTAGCCGATGGCAAAGCTATCCATAATGGCCTGGCTCATACCGCGCCCGGTCAGGTATTGCTGCGCCTGCGTCGCACCCGGTTGGCGCAGGGACTGCTGATAGTAGCCGCATAGGCCATCCATCAGCTGATACAGATTCTGGCGCTGATGCCGCTCCATCTGGCTCGGTCCGCTGCCGGACTCATAGGGCACTTCCAGCCCCGCCATGGTCGCCAGCTCTTCTATGCTTTCGACAAACTCAAGCCGATCATAGTTCATCAAAAAATCAATGGCGTTGCCGTGGGCACCGCAGCCGAAGCAGTGGTAAAACTGTTTGTCCGCGTTAACGGTAAACGAGGGCGTTTTTTCCGAGTGGAATGGACAGCAGGCGTGGTAGTTCTTCCCCTGCTTCTTAAGTTTCACACGCGCATCGACCAGCTCGACAATATCGGTACGAGCCAACAGATCGTTGATAAATACGCGTGGGATTCGTCCAGCCATAAGCCCTTTACAGTGGTTGTCCGCCGTCGGCGTTGAGAGGGCGACAGGCAAACAGTTTTACAGCCTCTAAACGAGAACAAGCCGCGCTTTCCTTTCGGAAGGCACGGCCTTCGTATGTCATTGCCCGTGCGATACAAACAACGACATGGTCTGTGACCTGGATTCGACGGGGAAAACCCCGGTCAAATTAGTACAGACGAGTGCGGCGTGCGTTTTCGCGAGCCAGTTTCTTAGCGTGACGTTTAACAGCAGACGCTTTAGCGCGCTTACGTTCGGTGGTCGGTTTTTCATAGAATTCACGACGACGAACTTCAGCCAGGATGCCTGCTTTCTCGCAGGAACGTTTGAAGCGACGCAGAGCTACGTCGAACGGCTCGTTTTCACGTACTTTAATTACCGGCATGTGCCTCTCACCTCGATAAAAATCGGTATTTTCGCTGGCCATGCGCCAGCTGTTCAAAAATGGTGCGGAATTTTAATCCGAACAGCACCCGCTTGTAAAGCGCTGTCTTATCCTTCAACGGCGATGGGCCGCAGTAAGAAAGCGAAATAGTATAGCAGAATTGTGCTATTATGCGCCACTTTGAGTTGTACTGAACGTGTTGTTGGAGCCGCCATGCGTATTCTGGGGATCGAAACCTCCTGTGATGAAACCGGTATCGCCATTTACGACGATGAAAAAGGGATCCTGGCCAATCAGCTGTATAGCCAGATTAAACTGCATGCTGACTATGGCGGTGTGGTCCCGGAGTTGGCGTCGCGTGACCATGTGCGGAAGACCGTGCCGCTGATCCAGGCGGCGCTGCGTGAGGCGGATCTGACCCCGGCGGATTTGGATGGCGTGGCCTATACCGCCGGTCCGGGGCTGGTCGGGGCGCTGCTGGTCGGGGCGACCGTCGGTCGGTCGCTGGCGTTTGCCTGGGGCGTGCCGGCGGTGCCGGTACACCACATGGAGGGGCATCTGCTGGCGCCGATGCTGGAGGAGAATCCTCCGGCGTTTCCGTTTGTCGCGCTGCTGGTCTCCGGCGGCCATACCCAGCTTATCAGCGTCACCGGCATCGGCGAGTATCGCCTGCTGGGAGAGTCGATTGACGACGCTGCAGGAGAGGCCTTTGACAAGACGGCCAAGCTGCTGGGGCTGGACTATCCCGGAGGGCCGGTTCTCTCCAGGATGGCGCAGCAGGGTGTGCCGGGGCGCTTCGTGTTCCCGCGTCCGATGACCGATCGACCGGGGCTGGACCTCAGCTTTTCCGGTCTGAAGACCTTTGCCGCCAATACGATTCACGCCAACGGCGATGACGCGCAAACCCGCGCCGACATTGCACGTGCCTTTGAAGATGCGGTGGTGGATACGCTGGCGATCAAGTGCCGTCGTGCGCTGGATCAGACCGGGTTTCAGCGCCTGGTAATGGCTGGCGGCGTGAGCGCAAACCGTGCGCTGCGCGGGCGTCTGGCGCAGATGATGCAGCAGCGTGGCGGCGCGGTGTTCTATGCCCGTCCGGAGTTCTGCACCGATAACGGCGCGATGATCGCTTATGCTGGTATGGTGCGTCTGAAGAGCGGCGTCGATGCCGATCTGTCTATCAGCGTACGCCCGCGTTGGCCGCTGGCGGAGCTGCCGCCGGTGGCAGCTCGCAGTTAACTCCACGCGGCGTCGGCGTATTCAGCGCGGCGTCTGCGGTTCGTCATCATGGGGGGGCGAGGCTGAGGCTGGCCTCTCGCTATTCTGGGCGCTTTTAGCGCCCTTTTTCCTCCAGATTTTTCCCTCTTTTCCACGCCATAGACGCTGGATATTATCGTGGTGACGCACCAGGATAAGACAGGAAAGCATGGCCACCGGGAAGGTAAACTGCGGCTTAAACCACCAGACGTAGAAGGGGGCGATCAGCGCGCTGACGATGGCGCCAAGGGAGGAGTATCCGCTCAATAGCACGGTCAGCAGCCAGGTGCCGACCATCAGTCCGGTCAGATCCCAGCCGATGGGGGCGATGGCGCCAAAGGCGGTCGCGACGCCTTTACCGCCGCGGAAGCGAAAGAATACCGGGTAAATATGGCCCAGACAGGCTGCAATGGCCGTCAGGCCGAGGTAAAAGGGGGACATCTCCAGCGTATAGGCCAGCCAGACCGGGATCATCCCCTTAAGTACATCGAAGATCAGTACGGCGGCGGCGGCTAAGCGCCCACCGTTGCGCAGCACGTTGGTTGCTCCGGGATTACCAGAACCATTTTCCCTCGGGTCGGGGAGTCCGGCCGCTTTGCAAACCAGAATGGCGCTGGAGATGGAGCCGCACAGGTAGGCGAAAATAATCATGCCTAACGCAGTCGCACTCATGGATTCATCTCCGTCTTGAGTAAAAGAGAAATCAGGGTGTTGAGCCACCGTACGCCCGCTGGCCAGTCACCCATGCCGCAGCATGGATTAGTGCGCGACAGCGCCGGATATCTGTGGATAATACGCACATTCTACAAGAAGTGGTATCCGAAGCAGGCTAAAAAACGGGAATCGCGTGATGGACATCGTATTTATCGAAGGGTTGACTGTCGTCACCACTATCGGGGTATTTGAGTGGGAACAGACGATCCGTCAGAGGCTGGTGTTTGATGTCGAGCTGGGGTGGGACAACCGCCGTGCCGCACAGAGCGACGACGTGGCGCACTGCCTGAGCTATGCCGAGGTGAGCGAGGCTATCCTACAGCACGTAGAGCCGAATCGCTTTGCCCTGGTCGAGCGGGTGGCCGAAGAGGTTGCCACTCTGTTGATGACGCGCTTTAACAGCCCCTGGGTTCGCCTGCGTGTGAGCAAGCCGGGCGCGGTCGCCCAGGCGCGCAGCGTCGGGGTAGTGATTGAGCGCGGTTGCCGCACGGCAGGTGTCTAACGTTTTACGGCCCACAGGCCGTCTGTACTAAGAAGGGAATGAGAATATATGGATCTGCATACGCTGCTTAATGCGTTTATTCTGGGCATCGTCGAGGGATTGACGGAGTTTTTACCGGTCTCTTCCACCGGTCATATGATTATTGTTGGCCACTGGCTGGGTTTTGAAGGGGATAAGGCGAAAACGTTTGAGGTGATTATCCAGCTGGGCTCGATCCTGGCGGTAGTGGTGATGTTCTGGCGCCGCCTGTTCGGGCTGATCGGGATCCACTTTGGTCGCCCGGTGGTGCACGAAGGACGTGGTCAGGGGCAACTTCGGCTGGGCCATATTGTGCTGGCGATGATCCCGGCGGTGGTGCTGGGGCTGCTGCTCCATGATTTTATCAAGAGTCTGTTTACTCCGTTGACGGTGGCCTATGCCCTGGTGGTAGGCGGTCTGCTGCTGCTGGCCGCCGAGTGGTTAAAACCGGCGCAGACGCGGGCTGTCGGGCTGGATGACATTACCTACCGTCAGGCGTTTATGATCGGCTGCTTTCAGTGTCTGGCGTTGTGGCCTGGCTTCTCCCGCTCAGGGGCGACGATCTCCGGTGGTATGCTGATGGGCGTGAGTCGCTACGCAGCGTCAGAGTTCTCCTTTCTTCTGGCGGTGCCGATGATGATGGGCGCCAGTGCGCTGGAGCTGTACAAAAGCCTGCCCTATCTGTCGCTGGGCGATTTGCCGATGTTCAGCGTGGGGTTTGTTACCGCGTTTATCGTTGCGCTGATCGCCATCAAGACCTTCCTGAACCTGATCAAGCGGATCTCCTTTGTGCCTTTCGCCATTTATCGCTTTATCGTGGCGGCGGCGGTCTATCTGGTATTCTGCTGAGCGGGCGGCGGACGCCCGCTGCCGTTTTCCCCGCTATTCCGCGTTTAAGGCCGCCTCCTGGGCGGCCTTCCAACTTTTGAGCGCCTGTAGACGCCGCGTCTGTAATTCTTCGCGGATAGCCGCCCCCTGAAAACCATCGGTGATGACGTTGCATACAGCAACCTGCGCGGCCTGGTGGTAGGCGGCACGCAGATAGCCGGCCTGCGGGTAGGGTTGATCCTCCAGACCGGTGCGCCCGCGGGCGTCGGCCTCGCTGCACAGGATCATTTGCTGCAGGCGCTGGGGGCGGCGCCAGACGTCAATGGTGTCCAGCAACTTGAGCAGCGTCGCGGGGCGAAGACGCTCCACCGTGTGGATCAGATCGTGATATTCGGCGACCAGCAGCGCCAGATCGCGCACCGGGTTTGGGGTGCGCAGGCGCTGGCACATCTCCCGCACCAGGCGTACGCCTGCCGGCCCATGGCCGTGATGGTGGGGCCAGAAATTGGGGTTAGTCAGTCCCTTGCCCACATCGTGGGTCAGCGCGGCAAAGCGCACGGCGACGTCGTCGCTCAGATGGCTGGCCATAGCCAGGGTAAGCAGGGTATGGATGCCGGTGTCGATCTCCGGGTGCCACTGGGCGGGGGCCGGTACCCCGAACAGCCGATCGATCTCCGGGAACAGCACCGCCAGCGCGCCACAGTCGCGCAGCACCTGAAAATAAACCTGTGGCACGGGGCCGGACAGCGCTTTCTCCGTCTCTAGCCAAACCCGCTCCGGCGTCAGGTGGGCCAGCTCACCCTGCTGACTCATTTGCTGCATCAGTGCCAGAGTCGGTGCGGCAACCTCAAAGCCCAGCGGTGCGAAGCGGGCGGCAAAGCGGGCGACGCGCAGCACGCGCAGCGGGTCTTCGACAAAGGCCTCTGATACGTGGCGCAGCTGACGCTGCTGCAGGTCCTGCAGGCCGCCGTAGGGATCGATCAGCTGGCCTTCATCGTCCTCCGCCATCGCATTGATGGTCAGGTCGCGCCGCAGTAAATCCTGCTCTAGGGTAACGTCCGGGGCGAAATAGGTGCTAAAGCCGGTGTAGCCCTGGCCGGCCTTGCGTTCGGTGCGCGCCAGGGCGTACTCCTCTTTGCTGCGCGGATGCAGAAATACCGGGAAGTCCTTGCCGACCTGCTGGTAGCCCTGTGCCAACAGCGTCTGCGGCGCCGCGCCGACGACGACCCAGTCGCGATCCTGGGTGGGAAGCTGTAGATACTTGTCGCGCACGGCGCCACCGACCAGATATGTCTTCACGTGCCCACCTCGGTAGAGAATCGACAAAATGTTAATCTTATGTTACTGCAAGCGTCCATGGACGGCAATCGGCCGCCCCAGTGAAAAAACGCCGCGGGCAGCGGCGTTGTGGGGGATCAGTTCATCCAGCGCTCTTTCCTGCGCCGGGGCAGCAGGCGCGGTAGCAGCAGGCCCAGCAGGAGGCCTGCGCCGGCGACACCGCCGCCGTATAGGAACCACTGCAGGATAATGGCCCGCTTTTTGTCATCCAGCTGCGAGTTGAGGGCGCCGAGGTTTTTTTGCGCGCTGCTTAGCTGTTGACGCAGCTGCTGATTCTCCGCTTGCAGGCGGGCGATCGCATCGTCGCTGCCGGCGACTTTGCTTTGCATCTCTGCGGTTTTTTGCTGCCATTCACCGTCGATATGGCTGAGTTTGGCCGTCAGGGCTGAGAGCTGAGCCTCCAGCGCGGGTACGCGGGTGCGCAGGCTGGGCTGGTTGCTGAGCTGATCGAGGGGAAGCCAGCCGCTGCGCCCTTTGGCATCGCGGATCTGGGCAAACTGGCTCTGTTGATTAATGTCCAGCAGCGTGACCGGATCGCCTGCGTTGATCGTGCCGGAAATGCGGTATTGGTTACCCGGTCCGCTATGTACATAGGTACTGAGCGCATCGGAAATAAAGCGCTGTTCTTCTGCGTGGCTCTGAAAGGTCAGACAGAGGCTGAGCAGGGGCAGGAGTAACCGGCAGAATAGGTGCATGGCGATAATCGGTTCGTTGGTTGAGGGAATTGGGCTGATAGTAAGGGGAAGTATACGGTGAGGCAATGAAAAATCTTAAAATGAGAACTGTCCGAGCTATTTATCGCGTAACTCCGGCATCTGGCACGGTAGCCGTTATAAAAAACCGGCCGCAGAGGGAGACTCTGCGGCCGGTTTATTGCTATTTATTGGTGAAATGGGCAGATAATTAGCCGAAGACCGCCTGCAGCAGATAAAACAGAGCAATGGAGAGCGCGGCTCCCGCGGGCAGGGTCACAATCCATGACGCGACAATGTTACGTACCACGTTAAGGTTCAGTGCCGCAATACCGCGGGCAAAACCGACGCCCAGCACGGCGCCGACCAGCGTCTGGGTGGTGGAGATCGGCAGGCCGGTACCGGAGGCGATCACCACCGTTGAGGCGGTGGCGAACTGGGCGGCAAAGCCACGGCTCGGGGTGAGATCGGTAATACCGGTGCCCACGGTTTCCATGACGCGACGGCCCATCAGCGCCAGACCCACAACGATACCGATACCACCCAACGGCAGGATCCACCAGACGATGGGAGAGGTGCCGGCCAGCACGCTCGGATCGCGCACGATGGCGACGATGGCAGACAGCGGCCCAATGGCGTTGGCGACATCGTTAGAGCCGTGGGCAAAAGCCATGGCGCAGGCGGTGATGACCATCAGCAGACTGAATACCCGCTCAACGCCGCGGAAGTGATCCTGCTCATCGGCGTCATCGGTAAAGGATTTGCGCGACAGATACAGATAGCCGCCGAGCATGACCAGTAGAGAGACCAACAGTGAAATCAGCCAGGTCTCCCCGTCCGTCAGGTGCAGGCCGACGTGCTTTAATCCTTTCTTGATGGTGACCAGCGAGATAACCAGCGCGGTCAGGAACATATACACCGGGCCAAAGCGGCGGGCGTTAGCGAAGGGGTTTTCGGTGTTAAAAATCAGCCGCTGGGCGCTGAGGAAAATGCCATAGGCCACCACCCCGGAGATCAGCGGTGTGATAATCCAGCTGCCGACGATCCCCTTAACGCCGTCCCATTCGACCGCTTCGGGGCCGACAGATACGCAGGCAAAGCCGATGATGGCACCGATGATGGAGTGGGTGGTGGAGACAGGCCAGCCCATCAGCGAGGCGACGATGAGCCAGATGCCGGCGGCCAGCAGCGAGGCCATCATCCCGAAGACCAGCGTCTGGGGATGACCGGCGAAGGCATTGGTATCAATGATGCCGCTGCGGATGGTTTGGGTGACTTCACCGCCGGCCAGGTAGGCGCCGGCGAATTCGAAGATCATGGCGATGACGATCGCCTGACGGATGGTGACGGCGCGGGCGCCTACGGAGGTTCCCATCGCGTTGGCGACGTCGTTGGCGCCGATGCCGATAGCCATCAGCAGGCCAAAGAAGGCCGCCACCATGATCAGTAATGAGCCGTGATTGGCAATGATTTCCATCTATTGTGTCCGGGTGTGGTGATTAACTACGGGCCAGCATCAGTTCCAGCCGGGAACCTACGCGCAGCGCTTTATCGGCAAGGCCGCCGACCCACTCAATGATTTGATAGAGAAACATGATGTCGACAGGGTTGAGCTGGTGCTCAAGGGAGAGCAGGGTCTGGCGTAACAGGATCTGCTGATGGTCGGTATCATCTTCGATATGATCCAGTTCCATCACCATCTGCTCGACCAGATCGGCTTCGCGGCCGCGAAAGCCGGTCTCCAGCAGTTCATCCATTTCGTGAATAACTTTGCTGGAGAGTGCGGTCGCATCCAGGCAGCGCTGCAGGTAGCTCACAAAGTCAGCCTGCATGACGGCGGGGATTTGCAAGCGACGGCCGATGACCCGCCCGGCGATGTCCTTGGCACGGTTGGCCAGACGATCCTGTTGGGTAACCAGCTCCAGCATGTCACCGCGATCGACCGGCAGAAAAAGACCGCGTGGTAATTTCAGTCGGATTTCGCGTTTCAGCGTGTCAGCCTGCTTTTCCAGGTTGGAGATCTGTTCACGGATCTCCTGCGCCTGATCCCACTGCTGCTGCGCGGTGGCGGCAAAGAAGGGAACCAGCAGGCTACAGCATTCGTGCACGCGGCTGGCGTGCTCTTGAAGCGGTTTGAGCGGAGACTTGGCAAACAAGCCTAAAATAGTATTTACTGGCATCACTCATGCACCTTAAATTGATGGTTTTCTGCGCATAGTTCGTCAGAAAGGTGCGCATGGTAACTGATGTGCCCGGCATTGGACACCGTTTTTACATTTTTTACCGAGCAATGCTGAATACCTCGGTAAAACCTTAATATGACAGAAAAAATGACCGTGGAAATTGAACTGAAATTCATCGCCCTCCCGTCCGCTGTACACGAATTGCCCGCGAGTCTGGCCCGCTGGCCTCTTCAGCATACGCCCGCCCAAGCACTGAGCAATATCTATTATGAGACGGAATGTCAGACTTTACGCCGCCATGATATGGGACTGCGGATCCGCGGATGCGATGGCGCCTATGAGATGACCCTGAAAACCGCCGGCAGTGATGTTGGCGGCCTGCATCAGCGGCCGGAGTACAACGTTGCGCTGGATGCACCGCAGCTGGATCTCCGTCGCTTTCCAGCGCAGGTGTGGCCGGATGGCTGCGATGTCGACGCACTGCAGGCGGCGCTGCAGCCGCTGTTCTCGACCGATTTTCAGCGGGAGAGGTGGGTGGTGACGTACCGTGAGAGCCAGATTGAAGTGGCGCTTGACCGGGGCGATATTTGCGCCGCGGGGGAGCGTGAGGCGCTGCATGAAATCGAGCTGGAGCTGCTGCAGGGCGAACGGGGCGATCTGCTCGCTTTTGCCGAACAGTTGCTGACGCTGGATGGGATCCGGATGGGGGCCATGAGTAAGGCCGCCCGCGGCTACCGTCTGGCGGCGGGAAATGCGGCGCTGCGGCGGCGGGCGTTTCCGCTGCTGCGGCCCGCGGTACGCGCCAGCGTCGAACAGGGCATGTCTGCCGCGCTGACACAGATCCTGGCGCACTGGCAATACCATGAAGAGGCCTGGCTGCGGGGAGATGCGGAGTCCCGGGATGGGATCCAGGAGGCGCTGGTAGCGTTGCGGCAGAGTTTGACCCTCTTCGGCGGCATCGTGCCGCGTAAGGCCAGTGCGACGCTACGCGCCGGACTGAGCGCGCTGGAGGCACAGATACAGCAGCCGGCGTGCGCGGCGCAGACGTTGTGCTATGGCCGGGAATCCCTGACTACCCAGTGGGCACTCACTCGCTGGTTAGCCGAGTCTGGCTGGCGAGCCTATCTCGATGCGGCGGGAAGCGCCAAGCTGTCCGGCTCGTTCAAGCGCTTTGCCGACATCATGCTGGGACGCTGCGGCGCGGAGCTGAAGGCGCTGTTTGCCCTGGTACGTCATCCCCAGGAGTATCAGGACAAACTGCCGCGTCTGCAGCATCAAATTCTGGCGATCCGCTTGCTGGGCGGCGCGTATGGCGAGGCGGCGGTAGACGGCTATCTGGCGCCGTGGCAGACGCTGGCGCACGCCATTGCCCATCCCGCCGCGGCAACACCGGAGGCCGCCTGCGCCCAGGCGCTGCATCAGCCGGCCTTTTGGCGCAACGGCGCGCATTAATTCGGTGATATCCCGCCACGCGCGGGCGATGGTCTAACCCAGGCGGCTTTGGCGCCGCCGCATTCAGCAGGGAGTGAATATGTCTGAGACCCGGGCGCTGCCGACGCTGCTGCACAGTCAGGGAGCACGTCAGGCCGCGCGGCTGCAGGGCGCGACGTCGGCGGCGCTGCCGACGTTGGCGCTGAGCGACTTTGTCGCCGACAGTCTTGCCGCTTATCCCGCATGGTGGCAGCAGCTGCAGCAGATGCCGCCGCAGGTGCAGGAGTGGCAGCAGTACGCCGGATGGCTGGCGGAGCGTCTGGCGCCGGCGCAGGATGAGGCGACGCTGATGCAGGCGCTGCGTCTGTTTCGCCGCCACATGCTGACGCGGATTGCCTGGATGCAGGCCAGCGCCCAGGCCGACTGTCAGCAGACCCTGCTCCAGCTGAGTGCGCTGGCGGAGACATTGGTTATCGGCGCGCGCGACTGGCTATACCACCGCTGTTGTCAGGAGTGGGGCGTTCCCTGCAACGCCGCCGGTGAGGCCCAGCCGCTGCTGATCCTGGGGATGGGCAAACTGGGTGGCGGCGAGCTGAATTTCTCCTCGGATATCGATCTTATCTTTGTCTATCCGCAGGCCGGGGCCACCCGCGGCGGGCGCCGCGAGCTGGATAATGCCCAGTTTTTTACCCGCCTCGGCCAGCGCCTGATTAAGGCGCTGGATCAGCCGACGGAGGATGGCTTTGTCTATCGGGTCGACATGCGTCTGCGCCCCTTCGGCGACAGCGGTCCTCTGGTGCTGAGCTTCTCCGCGCTGGAGGACTATTACCAAGAGCAGGGGCGCGATTGGGAGCGCTACGCCATGGTGAAGGCGCGTCTGCTGGGCGAAGGGCAGGATCGCCATGGGCAAGAGCTATACCGTCTGCTGCGTCCGTTTGTGTTTCGCCGCTATATCGATTTCAGCGTGATCCAGTCGCTGCGTAATATGAAGGGCATGATAGCCCGAGAGGTACGCCGCCGCGGGCTGAAGGAGAATATCAAGCTCGGCGCGGGCGGGATCCGCGAGATCGAGTTTATCACCCAGGTGTTCCAGCTGATCCGCGGCGGACGTGAGCGCAGCCTACAGCAGCGTGCGCTGCTGCCCGCGCTGGCAGCGATCGGCGAGTTGGGGCTACTGACGTCGGCGCAGGTGGCGGCGCTGCGCTGCGCCTATCTCTTTTTACGCCGTCTGGAGAATCTACTGCAGGCGATTGACGATCAGCAGACCCAGACGCTGCCGTCGGACGATCTCAACCGGGCCCGTCTGGCCTATGGGATGGGGTTGACGGACTGGGCGGCGCTGAGCCGGGCGCTCCAGGCGCATATGGTGGCGGTACGCGCGATCTTCAATGCGCTGATCGGCGATGACGATCAGGATGAAGATGAGGGCAGCGATGACGCGGCGCTGCGCTTTGCACCGCTGTGGCAAGAGCGTTTGGACGAGAGCGAGCTGGCCGCGCTGATGCCGCAGTTGGACCCGGCGCAGCGCCTCCGGCTGCAGCAGACGCTGGATGCGTTTCGTTGCGACGTGGACAAACGCACCATCGGCCCGCGCGGGCGGGAGGTGCTGGCAAGGCTGATGCCAGCGCTGCTGGCGCAGGTGTGCGTGCGCGATGACGCGCTGGTGCTGCAGCAGCGCCTGATGCCGCTGCTGCTCAACATCGTGACCCGCACGACCTATCTGGAGCTGCTGATGGAGTTTCCGGCGGCGCTGCATCAGCTGATCCGTCTGTGTGCGGCCTCGCCGATGCTGGCTGAGCAGCTGGCCCGCTATCCGCTGCTGCTTGATGAGCTGCTCGATCCTGTCACGCTGTATCGCCCGGTGGATCAGGGCTCCTACCGCGATGAGCTGCGTCAGTATCTGCTGCGTATTCCGGATGATGAAGAGCAGCGTCTGGAGGCGCTGCGCCAGTTTAAGCATGCCCAGCAGCTGCGCATCGCCGCCAGCGACATCGCTGGCGCGCTGCCGGTGATGAAGGTGAGCGATCACCTGACCTATCTGGCCGAGGCGGTAATTGATGCGGTGGTGCAGCAGGCCTGGGAGCAAATGGTGGCGCGTTACGGCCAGCCGACGCACCTGGCGGATCATGGACAGCGTGGGTTTGCGGTGATCGGCTATGGCAAACTGGGGGGCTGGGAGCTGGGCTATGGCTCGGATCTGGATCTGGTGTTTCTGCTGGAGTGCCCGATGGAGGTGATGACCGATGGACCACGCTGTATCGATGGGCGCCAGTTTTACCTGCGCCTGGCACAGCGTATTATGCACCTGTTTAGCGCCCGTACCGCCTCCGGCATTCTGTACGAGGTGGACGCTCGCCTGCGCCCCTCCGGCGCCGCCGGTATGCTGGTCAGCACCCTGACTGCTTTCGGCGACTATCAACGCAGCGAGGCCTGGACCTGGGAGCATCAGGCGCTGGTGCGGGCGCGTCCGGTTTACGGCGACGCGCAGATGCATCGCCGGTTTGACGCCATTCGCCGCGAGATCCTGTGCCGTGGGCGCGATGCGGCGACGCTGCGGTGCGAGGTGGCTGAGATGCGTGAAAAGATGCGCACCCATCTGGGCAGCCGTGACGCGGCACAGTTTGACATCAAGGCCGATCGTGGCGGCATCGTGGATATCGAATTCATAGCGCAATATCTGGTACTGCGCTATGGCGCCGAACAGCCGGGGCTGACCCGCTGGTCAGACAATGTGCGCATCTTTGAGCTGATGGCACAGTACGCGGTAATGCCGCAGGAGGAGGCCGATGCGCTGACCCACGCCTATGTGACGCTGCGTAATACACTGCACCATCTGGCGCTGCAGGCGCAGCCGGGCGTGGTGGAAAGCGCCCGCTTTGCCGATGAGCGTGCGCAGGTCTGCGATAGCTGGCAGCGCTGGCTGGGGGGGGCGGCGCGCTGAGCGCCGGACCTCAGTAGCGGGAGGCGATACCCGGCGGACAGGTTTTGAAGCGGCGATGCAGCCACATGTATTGGGTTGGTGCCAGCATGATTTCACGCTCCACCACCCGATTCATATAGGCCGCCGTCGCGGTTTGGTCATCCAGAGGAACGTCCTGTAGCATCGGCTGAATATGCAGGGTATAACCGCTACCGTCCGCGTTGCGCAGCGGCATAAAGGGGAGGATCGTCGGTTTGCCCATACGGGCCAGTATATAGGTACCGGTGGTGGTTGCCGCCTGCGCTACGGCAAACAGCGGTACGAATACGCTGCTGCGCGGACCATAGTCATGATCCGGCGCATACCAGACGATCTCGCCCTCCTTCAATGCCCGGATCATTCCCTTCACGTCGCGGCGATCGAGCATATACTTGTTGGAGCGCAGTCGACCCCAGGTTTGTAGCCAGTCGAGAACCGGGTTATCGTTAGGGCGGTAGACGCCGACGCCCGGGTTATGCATTCCGAAGATGCGTGCGCCCAGCTCCAGCGTAAGAAAGTGAAGCCCAATCAATAAAATGCCTTTTCCTGTCTGCTTGGCTTGCCGCATGTTTTCTTCGCCTTCGAGCCGGCACCAGCGGCGGATGCGCCAGTCGGGCCAGAACCAGGCCATTCCGGTCTCTACCAGTGCCATGCCGACAGACTCAAAGTTCTGGATGACCCAGGCTTCGCGCTGTGCCTCCGGCATCTGTGGGAAGCAGAGCGCCAGATTGCGCCGGGTCACTTCTACACGCGTTTTCATAAAGCGCATCGCCGTTTTTCCCAGCATCTTGCCCAGGCGATAGAGCCAGGGATAGGGCAACAGCATCATCAGGTAAAAGATACCGATGCCCAGCCAGGTCAGCCAATAGCGGGGGTGCAGCATGCTGCGCTGAAATTGCGGGTAAACGTGATTGTCAGACATGGCGATCGTTAATTGTATTCTCGTAAATAGATTTAGATTGCTAGTGTAATTGATATCAGGACGATTGTGATACCATTGCGGCCATCTTGATATGTAGGAGTTTGGGGATGAAAGTAACCCTGCCCGATTTTCGCCGCGCCCAGGTGCTGGTGGTGGGCGATGTTATGCTGGATCGCTACTGGTATGGACCGACCAGCAGGATTTCGCCGGAGGCACCGGTGCCGGTGGTGAAGGTGGAAACCATTGAAGAGCGTCCCGGCGGTGCGGCCAACGTGGCGATGAACATTGCCTCTTTGGGCGCCAGCGCGCGTCTGGTCGGACTGACCGGCGTTGATGACGCCGCCCGTGCGCTCAGCACGCGCCTGGATGAGGTGCACGTCGAGTGTGACTTCGTTGCGATTCCGGCCCAGCCAACCATCACCAAGCTGCGCGTCCTGTCGCGCAATCAGCAGCTGATCCGCCTGGACTTTGAAGAGGGGTTCGGCGGCGTCGATCCCGGGCCGATTCTGGCGCGTATCCGCCAGGCGCTGCCGCAGGTGGGGGCAGTAATCCTCTCTGACTATGCCAAGGGGGCACTGGCGTCGGTGCAGGCGATGATCTGTCTGGCGCGCGATGCCGGCGTGCCGGTGCTGATCGATCCCAAAGGAACCGACTTTGAACGCTATCGCGGCGCGACTCTGCTGACCCCAAACCTGTCTGAGTTTGAAGCCGTGGTCGGGCGTTGTCACAGCGAACAGGAGATCGTGGATCGTGGCCTGGCGTTGATGGAGCGTTTCGATCTGACGGCGCTGCTGGTGACGCGCTCTGAGCAGGGAATGACGCTGCTGCAGCGCGGTATTGCACCGCTGCATATGCCGACTCAGGCGCAGGAGGTCTATGACGTAACCGGCGCCGGCGATACGGTGATCGGGATGCTGGCGGCGTCGATTGCTGCCGGGGCTTCGCTGGATGAGGCCTGCTTCCTGGCCAATGCCGCCGCTGGCGTCGTCGTGGGTAAGCTGGGTACCTCGACCGTGTCACCCATCGAGCTGGAGAATGCTATTCGTGGCCGCGCTGATACCGGTTTTGGCGTGATGACCCAAGAGGAGCTGAAAACAGCGGTTCTTCAGGCACGTCAGCGCGGCGAGAAGGTAGTGATGACTAACGGGGTCTTCGATATTCTGCACGCCGGTCACGTTTCCTACCTGGCTAATGCCCGCAGGCTGGGCGATCGCCTGATTGTGGCGGTGAACAGCGACGCCTCAACCAGCCGCCTGAAGGGGCCGGAGCGCCCGGTTAACCCACTGGTTCAGCGTATGCTGGTGCTGGCAGCCCTGGAGGCGGTCGATTGGGTGATCCCGTTTGAGGAGGATACTCCGCAGCGGATTATTGCGGAGATCCTGCCTGATCTGCTGGTTAAGGGCGGTGATTATAAGCCCGAGGAGATCGCCGGTGGTAAAGAGGTGATCGCCGCTGGCGGTGAAGTGCGGGTCCTTAACTTTGAGGATGGCTGCTCAACCAGCAATATCATCAATATCATCCGTCAGGGTCAGAACGACTGAGCCGCCTATCGCGTCTTGGCAGGATAGGGTAGTGGCTGCATTAAAACAGGAGTTAGGGTTAGTGCAGGGAGTGGGGCTGTTATCCACCTCGCTTTTGGGGACCGGGGTTTTTGCGGTTCCGGCACTGGCTGCCCAGGTCGCAGGCAATGATAGCCTGTGGACCTGGCCGTTATTGATCGTTCTGGTTTTTCCCATCGCTATCGGCTTCGCCGCACTGGGGCGTCATTTCCCCAGTGCCGGTGGTGCAGCGCACTTCGTCGGTAAGGCCTTTGGCCCGCATATGGCGCGGGTTACCGGCTGGCTTTTTCTGTCGGTGATCCCGGTGGGGCTGCCTGCGTCGCTGCAGATCGCCGCCGGATTCTGGCAGGCGCTGTTTGGCTGGCAGGGCGTGGCCCTGCTGGTGGTTGAGCTGATTACGCTGCTGACCGTGTGGCTGCTGGGTATGCGGGGGGCGGGATCCAGCGCCAACCTGCAGACCCTGATCGCGCTGCTGGTGGTGGTGCTGATTGCTGCCGTTTGGTGGCGCGGCGGGATCTTGCCGACGCAAATCCCCTAGCCAGCGCTGTCGCAGCTTTCGCTCACCCCCCTTGCTGGGGCGCTGGCGGTGATGTTTTGGTGCTTTGTCGGCCTAGAGGCCTTTGCCCATCTGGCATCAGAGTTTCGTCATCCGCAGCGTGATTTTCCGCGGGCACTGCTGCTGGGGCTACTGCTGGCCGGGGCGGTTTACTGGGCCTGCAGCGTGGCGGTGCTTCACTTTCACGCCTTTGGTGATGGGCGTGCGGCGGCAGCGTCATTACCGGGAATTGTGGTGCAGCTGTTCGGCCGCCATGCGTTATGGGTCGCCTGCGTCATCGGTTATTTGGCCTGCTTTGCCAGCCTGAACGTTTATATCCAGAGCTTCGCCCGGCTGGTGTGGTCGCAGGCGCAGCGGCGGCCGCAGAGCCGACTGGCACAGCTCTCTGCCCGTCAGGCGCCGCTCAATGCGCTGACAGCGGTGATGCTGTGCTGTTTACTGTGCTCACTGCTGATTTATCTCAGTGGTCTATCGCTGGATGCGCTGATCGTGTATGCCAACGGCGTATTTATCATGATCTACCTGCTGTGTATGTTGGCCGGATGCCGTCTGCTGCGTGGCCCCGCCCGGCTGATGGCGCGGATGGGCAGCGTACTGTGCCTGCTGCTGCTGGCGATGGTGGGGGTGAGGAGCCTGTATGCGCTGGGGATGCTGTTGCTATTGTATCTCCTGCTGCCGCGCCGCGCGGTGCCGCACGGCGGGTGATCGTTGCGGGGGGCGGGATTATGCCTGCCCGTCCCCGGCATCGTTCAGGCGCGCCTCCAGGGCGGCTACGCGCTGCTCCAGCAGCGCCAGCTTTTCGCGGGTACGCAGCAGTACCTGAGTCTGAACGTCAAAGTCCTCGCGGTTGACCAAATCCAGCCGGCTGAGCTGCTGTTGGAGAATTTGGCGAACGCGCTTCTCCATATCATCACCGAACTCGCGCAGTCCTTTTGGCATGGATTGATGCACCTGACGGGCAATCTGTTCAATTTTCTTGGGATCAATCATGGTGCGTTCCTTGGGCTTCAGAGCAGTTATGCGGTAACCGATACGTTACCGTAGTGTCATGGTGGATGCCAGAGCGGGCCGTAATTATCCCTTCGGACAGTGGCATGAGGTTGACATCCTCCCCGCCCTAAAGGGCGAGGATTCCTACCGCGTTCAGACCGAAGTCTGACTCGCCTCGGTGGGTTCTTGCTTCATCGAGCGGCCTAACGCTGCCATCTCTCCACAGGCTAACGCGGCGTGCCCCGCCGCTAAAATATTGCGAGCGCCGTTTATATCGGCGTTCTCTGTATATCCACATTCCAGACACTCGAACCGACTTTGTGACTGGCGGTTTTCTTTCGCTGTATGACCACAGCACGCGCAACGCTGGCTGGTATATGCCGGAGGTACTGCCAGAACCTGACCACCGCGCCAGAGCTGTTTGTACTCAAGCTGGCGGCGAAGTTCGTACCACCCCTGATCTAATATCGAACGGTTTAAGCCTGATTTTGCACGGACGTTGCGCCCATGCTGACTTACCGTACCCGCTGCCGACTTTGACATGTTGGCAACCTTCAAGTCTTCAATGACGATCATTGCGTGGTTTTTGCTGAGTG
>NZ_AFJI01000095.1 GCF_000264785.1 Edwardsiella ictaluri ATCC 33202
TCTATTAAGGCCCATGTTATTTATTAACATGGGCCTTTTCATATTTGTATCATATAGATATTGGATAGGCGAGAGCCTGGACATGATTCTGTGTAAATGCCTTTTCTCAGAAGTGACCGTTCAGGCGGTCACTGAACTCGACAATAAAGCGACTCATCGCCATACGCCAGTCCACGCTGCTATATCGATTGTATTTCAGGCTGTGCATACCTATAACAGAAGAGTAGACTCGTTAAGATAACGTAGTGTGTGCGCCATCGAGGCTCGTCTCTACGGTGTATTTTGAGCAACAGGCGGTAAACGTGCGCAAAAAGAACTTTGCTATGCGCTACACGGCGGGTATGCCGGCGACGCGTATTTTCCCCGGTGCTATTCATGAGCTTGGTCAACCCGTGGTGGCGACACATACGCTGCCAAGCGATGATGTCCTACGCATCATGGTCTGGAATATTTTCAAGCAGCAACGAGCCGATTGGCTCTCGGTGTTGAAGGAGTATGGGCGGCGTTCGCAGCTCGTGTTGCTGCAAGAGGCACAGACAACGCCCGAGCTAGTCCATTTCGCCACCAGTAACTATCTCACGGCCGATCAGGTACCAGCCTTCTCCCTACCGCAGCATCCCTCTGGGGTTATGACGCTGGCAGCGGCTCATCCGATCTATTGTTGCCCGTTGCGCGAGAAAGAGCCGCTGATCCGCTTGGCGAAGTCGGCGTTGGTGACGGTCTATCCCCTATTCGATGGGCGCCTGTTGATGGTGGTTAACATCCATGCGGTGAACTTTAGCCTCGGCGTCGAGGTGTATAGTAAGCAGTTAGACCCTATCGGTGAGCAGATCGCCTTGCATAAGGGGCCGGTGATCATGGCAGGGGATTTTAATGCCTGGAGCAATCGCCGCCTCAATGCGCTACGACGCTTTGCCTGTGGGATGGAGCTTCGCGAGGTGCATTTTACGAATGATCAGCGTCGTACTGCCTTTGGGCGCCCGTTGGACTTCGTGTTTTATCGTGCCCTGGGGGTGGTTGAGGCCTCGGTATTAGTCACCCAGGCATCGGATCATAACCCGCTATTGGTCGAGTTCCGCCCGGAATAGCCGCGGGCTCTGTGAGCCAATAAAAAAAGCGCCGCGAGGGCGCTTTTTTTTGG
>NZ_AFJI01000096.1 GCF_000264785.1 Edwardsiella ictaluri ATCC 33202
CAGTTCGAAAGAGCCATCACGATCACGCGGCGTGCGTAGTTCCAGAGGGCCATCACCGGTGGTAACGGTCTTTGTGGAATAGCCATTGCGGGAGTTGGCACCCGGTTTAGGCTGATTTTTATCGTAGCCCAGATGGTGGGACATTTCGGCGTTGAGAGCCGCCTCAACGCTGATTTTCTTCAGCAGGCGATCGAACTGACTGAGATCGTCAGGGGTTTTGAGATTTTTGGCCAGTTCGTTAGCCAGAGCCTGCAACTGTTTTTCGTTCATAAAGTAACCTGCTTTTGATGTTGGATTGAACATATCAAAATCAGGCAATTACACAAATTTATGTACAGGCTCCAACATGCCGCATCAATCCGTATGTTGACCGCTGCAACAAAGAGGTCAACGTGGTCGGCGAATGTATTCGCTACAAAATTACCCCATTACATTAGACTTTATCCATAGTGCCAAACGGAATGGATTACCGCTGGAGTCATTGATTACCCATCGTTTCCCTCTGGATAAACTGGCAGGCGAAGATCCGATAGGAGGCATCAGGATCGTATATATCGTACAATAAAACCGTTAAGGCGTACGTTAAATTACCGTAACACCCAATGACGCAAAGCGCCTCAGCGTTTCTTCATTCATTAAACCATCATTCGCGACGTACTTGACCTGCGACCAGTCGGCCATATTGTAGGGGCTACGTCGCCCGAATTTACTGCTGTCAGCCAGCAGAACCGTCTTTTGCGAGACATCAATCATCGTCCGTTTAGTCATCGCGTTCAGCTCGCTATTTTCCCACAGACCGGTGAGCAGATTTACGCCAAAGCAAGATACGAAACTGATGTGAATATGCTGACTGCGGAAATTACGTTGGGCCATATCGCCGATGAAATCGCCGTGGCGGTTACAGTAGTCACCGCCGGTGCAGATCACCTGGATGCTCGGACGCGTGCCGATCTCCTTCACCACTTCCATGCTGTTTGTCACCACTGTCAGGGGCATATCGGGAAGCAAACGTGCAAGAAACCAATCGCTGCTACTGGCATCCAAACCAATGGTCATATAGCGTTCTACCATCGCCAATGCCTTGCGTGCCATGATATTTTTAGCATCTGTATGTTCGTTGCGCCGTTTTTTAAACAGCTCGCCAAGATCTTCTTGTTGCAACGTCCGGGCACCACCGTGCATGCGCACCAACCGTCCCATTTTTTCCAGCCAGGCCAGATCACGGCGTACGGTTTCCACGGATATGTGAAATTGATTGGCCAGTTGCCCAACCGTCACCGAACGCACCTGATTGACTGCATTCACGATCTGCTGACGACGAATATGATTTTTCACATTGGCGATCCTCTCCCGGGCACTCGCCATTGCATGATATGTTGGCACAATTTTAATTAACAGTATTTTTTAAACACTAACTAGCTAATAAAGTTACATTTTCTATTGAAGATACCCAATGGCGTGCCAGCTTGTTCTGACTTGCGTATCTTGGTTGTCCCAAGCTTCAGCGAAGGTGTCCAGCACCATCAATGCAGCGGCCACTGTCGATATTTGATTACAATTTTCAGCCCACCAGGCTTTTTATCCTTCCTGTCTGCGGGATTGCACCTGTTTTTTAACCCATCCAGCAGTGATGGCGTGATACAACCGCTCACCGATAACCATGGCCAGTCGATGGCATCCACTCCTCGCAGACACGCAATCCATCCTGCCAGAACCGTTCCCCCTCCGGCATCACACCACTCCTGAAAGCTGACGTGGGCAGGGTAAGTTTATGTCTGGCCGTACGGTGCTGAACGCATCATCCCATAATCTCCTCACTTCAGGTGTTGACCGTAGTTACGGATTGCAGCACGGGCGACAGACTGCTACCAGCTAAGCAACCGGGAGCCTCTGTCATGGGTCATCTTATCCCCATCGTTTTACCCCCTCATCGCCAGCTGGACAGCGACTTTGACATCCTCGAACACATGGAGCCGACGACCATCTTCGACAGGGTCACCGACTCCCCTGCCTTTCTCGACGGACTGACAACTGAACCCCATCACATAGGTGAATTCCGCAGCACACGCCAACGGGGGATGTCGTACGCGTTTGACTATATCGCTCGCCATACCAATCCACACCGAATCAGGGGCATGTTCAGCAATATCCTTAGCCTGTTCTCGGGGGGATCGCTGAATCAGAACTGCGTGATCTGCAGTAAGGCCGTAGAAAAGAACCTCGCCGCGCTGGAGTGTGGTATGCCCAATGACTTTTGGGTCGCGGGAAGCACCGTGCCGGGGGGGCTGCCGCAAAATGTGGCTCCGGAACACTACGTCAGCTTTGCTCTGAAGACCGATCAGCCACTCTCCAGCCAACTGCTGCAGCGCAGTCAGGAGGGAAGCCGAAACATCATCATGGTAGCGGTTCGGGGCAAAGCCGTTTCCCACGCCATAAACCTGGTACGCACCGATATGGGCGCCATCGTGATCGACGGACAGTGCGGATTGCATTACAACCTTAACGCCATCAGGGATAGAGAGCGCTTCGACAAATACTATGGCCCGGGCAAAGGCGTCGTACAGATTTACCAAACCGGCGCCGCGCCCAAGGCGCCCGATATTGACGACAGCGCGCTGCGGGAGGATTGGGCGGAGGCTGACACGCCTCCAGACGATGACAAGAAGCAGACCTACGACGCAGTCCCTCAGCAGATTATCGGGGACTACTTTCGCTAACTACGGCGCCCTGTGAAAAAAATGGCTACCCGAGATAGAGCCAGCGCACGACGGTGGGGAGATGCAGATGGGCGATCACCATCATCCTTGTTATGTCACTGCGCGAAGCATCGCCTAGAGATCACCCAGTATATCGATCGCCGTCTCCGCGATCTGCTTCTGCCGGAGCTCATGCTCCGCCATCGACGCATGAGCCTGCAGATGCGCCAGAATATTCCCACTGTTTACCTCCAGCCCATGCTGGTGCAAACGGATCACCGCCAGCCCAATCAGTTGACAGGCTTCATTGAACAGCAACGCGTCTTTCATTACACGACCTCGCCAAACAGGAATCAGTCCGGGTGTCTTCCCCCATTCTGGGCTGCCGGAGATACGCGGCCGCCATCGGAAGACGTTAACCTAACCTATCACACCCCTGCCCGCATCGACAGTACCTGTGCCATTTCCGCTGCCGTCAGTGGCATTGACTTGACCATGCGGCAACGGCTCTGTCGCATAGGATTAGCTGAGGGGAGCCCAGCGCCCAAAGAGGGAAAGCGGGCTACACTTAACAGGCAGGACCATTACTTTACTTTTGTCTAAAAAACAGGAGATTGTATGTACAAGACCATTCTGGTTTCCATCGACCTCACTGAAGATAACATATCCAGACTGGTGATCCCGCACGTAGAAACCCTCGCCAGACTGGAGGACGCTCATATCCATTTCCTGGCCGTGCTGCCGAAGCTGAGCAGTTTTTATGGTATGGAGTCGTTACCGGTCGGCCACTATTCGTCAGAAAAGGATCGCCTACAGCATGCCGAGGCTGGACTACAGCAGATGGCCGCCCGGTTTAACCTGCCTGATGATCGCACCCACTGTACTATTGCCATCGGCTCGCCGCGCGATTGTATCCTGCTGCTTGCAGAGGAGATCGGCGCCGATCTTATCATCGTCGCCTCACATCGCCCTGATATTACCACCTATCTATTCGGATCGACGGCCTCTTCGGTCGCACGACACGCGTCTACGGCCGTACTGGTCGTCCGCTGATCCCTCTCTTCGCGGGTGTCATGCCGGCTTGCCGCTAAGGCCCCCGGCCATCCTCTGCCGCCAGGGGGAATTCCCCCTTGGCGCAGGGGCGAAAATTTGCCATCATAACTCCCACACACAGCGTTTACATTTTAGCGATACCGCAGGGTGTCGCATTGCGTCGGGTTCTGCCCTGCGCCACTTATTTGATTATTTATTAGGTTACACATGCATCCCGAAATCTGGTCGTTTATTAAAACGGCCTACGGCATCGGCGTACTTTTTTGTGCGTTTGTGACGTTTTTTGCCACGAAAGATCCCTCCATGAAAATACGCCTGCTGTCAGCCATTATGGTAGGGCTGACCTGGCCAATGAGCTTTCCGCTGGTATTGCTCTTCTGGCTCTTTATGTAGACCCGATCAGGCCGCACGACGCAGAGCCGGCGGGGCGTTCGCCTGTGGCGCCGCTGGCGGCGATACCGCCGCCGGGCGGAAGATATAGTCCAGGATCGCGCGGGTGACCGGTGCCGCCGTCACGCCGTCCCCGCCGCCGTTTTCCAGGATCACCGCCATCGCAATGCGCGGGTGGGGATACGGGGCGAATACCGTATAGAAGATATGGTCGCGCAGCCTGACCGGGATCATCCTGGCGTTATAGACCTGATTCTGCTTCAGGCCGAAGACCTGTGAGGTCCCTGACTTACCGGCAATTTGATAGGGCGCCGTATGAAAATACTTATATCCGGTGCCGTTAGGATCGTTAGCCATACCGTACATCCCGCGTTTGACGATGTCCCAGATCGGCGACGTCTGGGTGGCGATTTGCTTAAAGTGGCTCTGGCGGTAGGGCACGACCTGCTGGCCGCGGCGGACGGCGTACAGCAGGTGCGGCGTCACCACTTTGCCGTTGTTAATCAGGATCCCCAGCGCTTTCACCATCTGAATCGGCGTCGCCGTCCAATACCCCTGCCCGATGCCGACGGATACCGTATCCCCCTGGTACCAGGGCTTATGATGCACCCGCATCTTCCAGTCGCGATCGGGTAAGACCCCACGTGCCTCTTCATCCAGATCGATGCCGGACAGCTGACCGTAGCCAAACTGGCTCATCCACTGGTGGATGCGATCGATCCCCATCTCATAGGCAACCTGGTAAAAGAAGGTATCCGCCGACTCCTCAATGGCCTTCACCACATTCAATATCCCGTGCCCGCTCTTCAGCCAGTCTCGGTAACGGCGCTGGGTACCGGGCAGCGTCCAGGTCGGGGCGCCGAAGAAGGTCGTCTGCGGGGTGATCACCCCCGCCAGCAGCGCCGCGCTGGCCATATAGGGTTTCACCGTCGAGGCCGGAGGGTAGATCCCCTGGGTCACGCGGTTAATCAGCGGCAGCGCCGTATCATGCAGCAGCGCGCTATAGGCCTTATAGGAAATCCCGTTAACGAAGGGGTTGGGATCGTAGCTGGGACTGGAGACCATGGCCAGAATGCCGCCATCGCGCGGATCCATCACCACCACCGCCGCCCGCTGCCCTTTCAGTACCCCCTCAATATATTGCTGTAGCGGCAGATCCAGTGTCAGATACAGGCTGGCGCCGGCGTGGGGCGGCTGCTCTTTCAAAGAGCGCACTATCCGCCCGTGACTGTCAACCTCGACCTCTTGACTGCCGGTCTTGCCGTGCAGCAGCGATTCGTAATAACGCTCGATCCCCTGTTTACCGATATCGTGGTCGGCGGCATAGTTTTCCCGCTGTCCTTCGGCATCAAGGCGCTGCAGATCGCGATCGTTGATTTTAGACACATAGCCAACCACATGCGCCAGCTGTGCGCCATAAGGATAATAACGCTGCTGGTAGGTCGAGAGCATCACCCCGGGAAAAGCAAATTCGTTGACCGCAAACCGGGACACCTCGCGCTCAGTCAGCCCCTCTTTCAGGGTAACCTCGGCAAAACGACGTGCGTGTTTCATCGCCTGATGAAAATCGGCAATCTCCTGAGGCGTCAGGTCCAACAACGGTGTCAGCGCCGTCAGCGTCTGATCAAGATGGGGGATCTTCCCCGGCACCAGCGAAATCTGGTATAGCGTCTGGTTTTCCACCAGCGGCGTACCGTGGCGATCGTAAATCAGCCCGCGCACCGGCGACACTGGCAGAGTTTTGATGTCGTTCGCATCCGAACGGGTCTGATATGCGGCGTGCTCCTGCACCTGAAGGTGGTATAGGTTAACGACCAGTACAGTGAAGCACAGGAGCACCAGTACCAGCGCAATCAGCGTGCGGCGCAGAAACAGCGCCGACTCGGCACCATGATCGCGAATGGCGTCTTTTAACAAATTCATGCAAATGGGGACACGGGCGGCATGCGCAGACGCCGGGCGACTGCGATACGGCATATCAAGTAACCTAAACCGTTAGGTTACGCATAAAATGCAGCCCGGCCAACCGCCCGGTTGCTAATCTTATGGCTGCATTGTTTCAGAATATAAAATATGACGCAAAATGTGACAGGGTGGGAATGGCCCAAAGATAGCCCGACCATCAGACCATCTTTGGTGCAGCGCCAGGATTACACTTTCGGATTGGGGCCATAGGCATTGCTGTCACGTTGGCTGTCAGACAGGGTAAAGATCAGCAGCACCAGCCAGCCGATCAGCGGGATCAGGCCAATCAGCGCCCACCAGCCGGTGCGGCCAATATCATGCAGACGGCGCACCAAAACTGCAATGGATGGAATTAATACCGCCAGACTATAGAGGATGGTCAGGAGCCCCTCCCCATTTTCAAACGTCCAGCCCAGCGCCTTTTGCACCATAGCCAGCACGATGGAAATAATGCAGTTAATCAGGACGAACCACCAATATTCTTTGCGGCGCGCCCGACCAGAAAATACAAAGTAATTTTTGAGAACCTTCAGATACCAGTCCATTATCATGTCCTTATTACGCATCTCAGCTGCAATGAATTACCATACTTCTTTACTATTATGGAATTGATAGGAGCATTAATCCAGAATCACCGGACCTTTTCCCCAGTGGCTGTACGCAAAAGAAACGTCTCTCTTCCAGGCGACCACGCCCCACACTGCAGTATGCAGAAGTTTAAAAAAGTGCATACTTTTCCTGTTCTAAATCATATTTACCCGCCGGGGGGTTTGCTATAACTCTTCCCGCTGCGCGGTATACCCGATTCACCGTGTGCACATGTAGCGACAGTGACGTCGCGATGACGAAGTAAACAACAAAAAATCTGGGAATATAATGATGAATATCGGCCAAATTACACTACTTTCCTGCGCCCTGACGCTCTCCATGCAAGCCCCGTTGATGGCCGCCGGACCGTCAACGGCATCCCATACCCTGAAAATGGCCATTGGCGCCGAGCCTACGGAAGGTTTTGATCCGATGCTGGGCTGGAGCCACGGCAGCTATTTCCTGCTGCACGCCCCCCTGCTGCGCCAAAAACCCGATATGAGCTGGGACAATCTGCTGACAGAAAAGATCAGCACCAGCGACGATGGCAAGACGTGGATACTGACGCTGAAGCCAGATCTGAAGTTCTCCGATGGCTCGGCCCTGACCGCCGAGGATGTGGTATTTACCTACAATAAGGCAGCACAGAGCGGTGGCAAGATCGATATGGGCAACTTCAGCCAGGCGCACGCCCTGGATGATCGCCGCATTGAAATCACACTGAGCGCGCCGCAGAGCACCTTTGTCAACGTGCTGGGCTCACTGGGCATCGTTCCCAGCGACAACTACAACGCCAAAACCTTCGCCAAGCAACCCATCGGCGCCGGCCCCTATCGCTTGGTCAGCTTTCAGCCCGGTCAACAGCTGATCGTTGAGGCCAACCCCTACTACACGGGGAAGAAAAACGACTTCAATCGCCTGGTCTTCGTCTTCCTGGATGAAGACAACGCCTACGCCGCTGCCCAGAGCGGACAACTCGATCTGGTACGTATTGCTCCCTCTATGGCCGTAACGCCCCAGCAGAAAAACCTGAAACTGTGGGTGCGTGACAGCGTAGAAAACCGCGGTATCGTCTTCCCCATGGTGCCCGCCGGTAAAAAAGATGCCGAAGGCAATCCGATCGGCAATGATATCACCGCCGACGTCGCTATCCGTCGTGCCATCAACTACGCCATCAACCGCCAGCAGCTGGCTGATACGCTGATGGAGGGTCATGCCATTCCTGCCTACAGCGCCGTACAGGGACTGCCGTGGCAAAATCCGGATATTGCCTTTAAGGATGGCGATATCGCCAAAGCCAAGGCTATCCTGGACCAGGCGGGGTGGGTGCCGGGCAAAGACGGCATACGTGAAAAGAGTGGCCAGGCCGCCCGTCTGACCCTGTGGTACGCCAGCGGTGACAGCACCCGTCGCGACATCGCCGAGGCCGTGCGCGCCACGCTGCAGCCGCTGGGGATCGCCATCACCCTGAAATCCGGCAGCTGGGAAACTGTTGAGCGCAATATGCACGCCAACCCGACCCTGTTCGGCTGGGGTAGCCTGGATCCCATGGAGCTGTATCACCACTACAGCGGAAAAGCCGCCGGCGTGGAGTACTATAACCCTGGCTATTACAGCAATCCGGCGGTCGAACGCCATCTGCAGCAGGCAGTGGACGCCCCTGACTGGCGCAAGGCGCTGCCGTTCTGGCAGCAGGTCGAATGGGATGGGCAGCAGGGCGCCGGTGTCCAGGGCGATGCTGCCTGGGCCTGGCTGCTGAATATACAGCACACCTATCTGGCCAACCCCTGCATCAATCTGGGTAAAGGTGCTCCTGAGATTCACGGCAGCTGGTCGCTGTTGAACAATCTGGATGACTGGACCTGGACCTGCCGTTAATGATGCGTCTGCTTGCCCCACTGCTGCGGCTGGCTTTACTTCTGGTGCTGGTGGCTGCTGGCACCTTTTTACTGCTCAGCTTTTCACCGGTCGATCCCATCCGGGCCTATATCGGTAACGATCTGCTGCACGTTCCACCGCAGCAGTACGCCCGGATCGCTGCCCGCTGGGGGCTGGATCAGCCGCTGTGGCAACGCTTTGGCCACTGGTTCATGCGTCTGCTGCAGGGTGACCTTGGTTACTCCATGCTGTTTAACGCCCCGGTCGCCAGCGTGATCGGAGAGCGCTTTGTCACCTCATTCGCCCTGCTCGCCGGCGCCTGGGTGCTTTCCGGCTTCTCCGGCATCGGGCTGGGCTGCCTGGCCGGTCGTTACCTGAATCGCTGGCCAGATCGACTGATCTGCCGCCTGAGCTACCTGCTATCCTCTCTGCCGACCTTCTGGATAGCGCTGCTGCTACTGGCACTCTTTGCCGTGTACTGGCCACTGCTGCCGGTATGCTGCGCCTGGGAGCCCGGCGGCAATGCCGCCAGCGCAGGCTGGTCCGAACGACTGCGCCATCTGGTACTGCCGGTCTGCGCCCTCAGCCTGCTGGGGATGGGGCAAATCGCCCTGCATACCCGGGAGAAAATCGCCAGCGTCATGGCCAGCGACTTTGTCCGCTTTGCCCGTGCGCAAGGCGATCGCGGCTGGTCGCTGCTGCATAGTCAGGTACTGCGTCACGCGCTCACTCCGGCGCTGTGCCTGCAGTTTGCCTCTCTGGGCGAGCTGCTCGGCGGCGCCCTGCTGGCAGAAAAGGTATTTGCCTATCCCGGGCTGGGGCAGGCGACGATCGACGCCGGTCTGCGCGGTGATGTTCCCCTGCTGATGGGAATCGTCCTGTTCAGTACCCTGCTGGTCTTTATCGGCAATAGCCTATCGGCCTGGCTGATCCGCCGCATGAACCGCGCTCTGGAGCGACCCGATGCTGTATAACCCTGCCCCTACGCTGGCGCGTCTGTTTATCGCCTCATTTTTGCTGCTGCTGATCGCCGGATATGCCTCTACCTCACTGGATCAGGCGCTGACGATCGACCTGCTGGCACGCCATCAGCCACCCAGCGCCCTCCACTGGTTCGGAACTGACAATATGGGGCGCGACCTGTGGCTACGCAGCTTTCAGGGCGCCCTCACCAGCCTGCAAATCGGGACCGGTGCCGCGCTGTGCAGCGGGATTATCGCGCTCCTGATGGCGGCCTTATCCCAGCTGCACCCGCGCCTGGATACCCTGATGCGTCTGCTCACCGACACCATGCTCGCACTGCCGCACCTGCTGTTGCTGATCCTGATCTGCTTTACCCTCGGCGGCGGCAAGAGCGGCGTCATCATGGCCGTCGCTCTGACGCACTGGCCGCGCCTGGCGCTGATCCTACGCGCCGAGGCTCAGCGCATAGCACACAGCGACTACCTGACGCTGGCCCGCTGTATCGGCAACGGCCCGCTCTACTGCTGGCGTCACCACTATCTCCTGGCCCTGCTGCCGCAGTGGCTCACCGGAACCCTGCTGATGTTTCCGCACGCCGTGTTGCACAGCGCGGCGCTCAGCTTCCTGGGCTTTGGCCTGGCACCGCATGAGCCGTCGCTGGGGCTACTGCTGGCCGATGCACTGCGTTTCATCAGCCACGGTAACTGGTGGCTGGTATTGTTTCCCGGCCTGATGCTGCTACTGCTGGTGCTGCTGTTCGATCAGTTTGCCCGCGCCCTGCAGCGACTGTGGCTAAGGAGTGAGTCATGCTAAGTTTTCACAACATCACCCTGGAGGCAGCCCACTACCGCTGGTATGGCGCCCGTTGCTGGTCTCCCCTGCTACAGGGAATAACCCTCGACGTCGCGCCCGGTGAGCTGGTAGCGCTGGTCGGCGGCAGCGGCGAAGGCAAGAGCCTGCTACTGCAGTGTGCGCTCGATCTGCTGCCCGTGAATCTGCGCAGCCACGGCACGCTGAGTCTGGACGGAAAGCCACTCTCCGCCGACGGGCGCCGCCGCCTGCGCGGCCATACCCTGTGCTATGTCCCGCAGGGCGTCTCCGCGCTCAACCCACTGCTCAATATCGAGCGACATCTGCAGCGTACCCGCCATCTGGCCGGTCAGCACTGGGATGCCGAGCAGGCCAGCGCGGTATTACGCCAAAGCCATCTCGATCCGACAACGGTGATGCACAGTTACCCGCGCCAGCTCTCCGGTGGTATGGCCAAGCGCGTGCTGGCTTGCCATGCCTCCCTCAGCCATGCCCGCTATATTCTGGCTGACGAAATCACCGCCTGGCTGGATGCGGCGCTGGCGCACCAGCTGCTGCGCCAGCTGCGACACCTGTGTAAGCAAGGCTGCGGCATTCTGTGGGTCACCCACGATCTGATGCTGGCGGCACAGCACGCCGATCGCATCGTCGCCCTGCACCAGGGCCAGGTCAGTGACAGCGTCAGCCGCGCGCAGCTGCAGCGCGGCGAAATCAGCGAGCGACTCATGCGCCAGTGGCAGGCGCTGCCGGAGCGCGGCACCCTATTTTCTGATCTGGAGCGTGCCCCATGCTGATCTGCCGGGATTTAACGGTCCACCAGGGGGGAAAATATCTGTGGCAAGGTCTGAACCTCAACCTACGCCCGGGAGAGCGCCTGGGGATCAGCGCGCCGAGCGGCTTTGGCAAAACCACCCTGGGACGGGTATTGGCCGGATGGCAAAACGCGGCCAGCGGTGTGCTGCAGGTTGACGGGGCACCGCTGCCGCTACATGGCTACTGCCCGGTACAGCTGGTTCCCCAGCATCCGGAGCTGACCTTTAACCCCTGGCGCAGCACCGGCGCCGCCCTGCAAGATGCCTGGCGTCCCGATGCGATAACGCTGGAGCATCTGCATATCCAACCCCATTGGCTACAGCGAAAGCCGGGCCAGCTGTCCGGCGGCGAGCTGGCCCGTATCGCCCTGCTGCGGGCGCTGGACCCACGCACCCGCTACCTGATAGCCGATGAGATCACCGCGCAGCTGGATCCGGCGATCCAGCGCGATATCTGGCGCTATCTGCTACAGGAGAGCCAGAGCCGTCCGCTGGGCATGATCATCTTCAGCCATCAGCAGGCGTTGCTGGATCAGATCTGTACCCGGATCATCACACTGCCACAGCGAGCGACAGCAACGGCCTAACCCCATCGATAGCGCCCTGACGATGACACAACGCCCGCACTGTGCGGGCGTTGTGTTTTCTGGCATTCGCACGCTTAACCCGGCGTTACAGTAGGCTGTACACCAGTGCAGAGAGTGCAATCAGCCCTATAAACAGTACGAAGGGGTTGCTGGGTGAACGGTACTTGCGCATCGCAGGGATGCGATGAATAGCGTACATGGGCAAAATAAACAGGATCACCGCAATCAGCGGCCCGCTGACCGTCTCAATAATGTGCAGCGCGCTCGGGTTTTGATAGGTCACCAGCCAGGTCACGAGAAACAGCACGATCGCCGCAATACGGCTAGTCACCTGAGAAGAGACAGAGCGCCCCACGCTGCGAAATACACCGTCAATCAGGCTGGTGGCTCCTTCCGTCACTCCCAGCGAGGTCCCCAGATAAGACTTGGACATTGCGAGGATCGCCATCACCGGTCCCAGATAGGCAATCAGCGGGTTGGCGAAACGGTTGGCCAGGCTCGACAGCACGGTAATATTCTGCTCCCTCGCGGCCAGCATATCCGCATGGGACAGACTCATCACACAGCTAAAGACGAAGAAAAGGATACTGACGCAAATCATAATATAACTATAGCGCATAATGCGTGCGCAGCGGCGCTCCGCCTGCTCGCCATACAGCTGACGCTGACTGGAGGCAAACGAGGAGATGATCGGCGCATGACTAAACGAAAACACCATCACTGGCACCGCCAGCCACAGCGAACGCCACAGCGCGGGATCGCCCAGAGAGGTCTGCCCCAGCCCGGAAAAGAAATGCGCAGGTTGCCAGTACGGGATCAGGTACAGCGAGATCCCCATTAAAAACAGGATCAGCGGAAATACCAGCACCCCCATGGCGGCCACAATAGCCTCTCGCCCAGTGCGCAGGATCAGCGCCAACAGAGCGACCACGCCAAAGCTCAGCCACAGGCGCGACGGCGGCGCCACATGAAACTGATTGATCAAAAAGCTCTCCAGCGCATTGGCAATAGAGATGCTGTAAACCAGCACGATAGGAAAAAATGCCAGTAAATACAGTACCATAATCCCCTTTCCTGCCAGTGTGCCAAAGTGCTCCTCTACCACATCGGTAATATCGCCATCGCGACGGCTGCCGGACAGCACCAGACGGCACAGCGCCCGGTGGGGTAAGTAAGTCAGCGGGTAAGCCAGCAGCGCCATCAGGATTAGCACCAGCGGCCCGTTCAGGCCGGCGTTAATCGGTAAAAATAGCGTCCCCGCCCCCACGGCGGTGGCATACAGTCCAAACATCCAGACAGTATCGTTTTTATTCCAGCGGGACAGCCGCGTACCGGCGTTTTGCCCGACATCAGTGGAAAGTACGGTCATTAATTCGTCATACCTTGTTTATACGGACGATAGGCTCATGCAGACATCCTGTTCTGCCCGGAACACTGCCCCCTGCCGACGCGGCATTACCTTGGTAACAGGCGTGTTATCCCAGCGGCATTGACACAGCAAATGCGGAGGTAATACGGCGATGAGCGAAGGGTGGCAGAATAAGTGCGGGCACAATGATATAAAATTTTACGTAAGAAGTCACAAAAAGCAGGTTTTTCAGCATAAAAAACCACCATTCAAGAAGACTCAAACGGTTTTCTCGGGCGGTTCGGGGAGGATGACTGTGGTTAACCGACTAACGAATCGGGGCTAACCACAGTCAGGAGTGAGCCTGAATTAACGCGCCATTGCCAGATAGGCGGTATTGACTTTCCACAGATAGCGCGGTGCCTGAGCGGCCGGGTGACGCTTCTGAATATATTGGTAAAACTGTTTTGGCGTCATACGGTTAATTTTGGCAATTGCCGTATCACGATCGCGGGAGAAAGTCCGTAGCATCGCACCGGCCCCGTTGACATAGGCCACGATCATCGCATAACGCATGGTCTCGGAATTGGTGATCCCGGCCAGCTGCTGGTTCTTCAAAATATTCAGGTAGGCGGTACCCAGGTCGATATTGACTGCCGGATCCTTAAGCTCGCGGGTGGTCGGCTGACCGTAGCGTCCTTTCTTGCGATAGGCATCACGCCCGGCGGTCGAGGGCTTCAACTGCATGAGACCTATCGCGTTGGAGCGGCTTACCGCCCGGGGATCGCCACCCGACTCCACCTGAATGATCGCCTTAATCAGGGTCTCATCCACATTGTAGGTATTGGCCGCGCTGCGGATATAGGTTGAGAATGCCCCGTCATCCGCCGGATCCATCTCGGCCGAATCGCGTAAAAAACCTCCACCATGCTGATTAAGCGTTATCTTGGCTGGCGCCGGCATATGCTGTTTGGCACATCCGGCCAGCAGCAGCACAGCCAACATACAACCGAGTCGAATCTTCACCGTCACGGCACCTCTACTTTTACGTAAAAAATGAATTGGGGAATGGTGCCAGAAAAAAAAGGGGCATGGCTAGCTGATTTTTACGCTTTGTTGCTCCTTTCACCTTTTTGCATACATTTTTAGTCTATTCTTGAAAAGATCCGCAGATCCTCTGAGGTATGCCATGAGTCAATCCACTGTTGCCTGCTATATCGTCCACTTTACGGCGCTACCCAACGACGACGCAGTACACGCCGAGCTACGACGCGTACTGCAGCATGCAGGCTTCGCCACCATAGTGGCCGATGTTGACGGTATTCCCCATCACCTCGCGGCCGACTGCTATGCCCTGACCAGCGTGCAGGACAAGTCAGACGTCGAACGTCTGGCACAGGCACTGGGACAGCAGGCACTGGGCCAGACGCCCCAGGTGGAAGCACTGCTGTGCGAGGAGTACTTTACGGTGCTGCGTCAGGCCAGGGCGACGGCCCGGGGATCACGGCCATAATGCCTGAACGCACCACCCCGTCCGGTTATCCTGGCGCCGTACCACCCGTTGGCACGGTCAATCGTTTCTCTGCTCACGTCGAGGGGATCAACCATGTGGCAAGCCGTAAGCCGTCTGTTAACCAGCCATTTCAACAAAACCTTCACATTGTGTGAGCGTCAGGAGCTCCCCGGCGGTGCCGTACACCAGGCCTGGCGGATTGGTGATGGCGAGCACAGCGTGTTCGTTAAATGCGATACGCCTGACTTTCTACACAGCTTTCAGGCAGAAGCCGATCAGTTGGCACTGCTGGCGCACAGCGGCACGGTGCGAACCCCGGAGGTCTACGGCGTAGGCAGTGCGCGCGACGCAAGCTTTTTACTACTGGAGTATCTGCCGGTACGCCCGCTCGATGCCCACCATGCCTACCTGCTGGGACAGCAACTGGCGCGCTTACACCGCTGGAGCGAACAGCCACAGTTTGGCCTGGATACGGATAACCTGCTGGCAACATCACCCCAGCCTAACGCCTGGCAGCGGCGCTGGGCCAACTTTTTTGCCGAGCAGCGTATCGGCTGGCAGCTGCAGCTGGCGGCCGAGAAGGGGATTACCTTTGGCAATATCGATGAGATTGTCGAACGCGTGCGCTATCGCCTACAGGATCATCAGCCGCAGCCGTCGCTGCTGCATGGCGATCTGTGGCCCGATAACATGGGACTCAGCGCGGAGGGGGCCGTGCTGTTTGACCCCGCCTGCTATTGGGGCGACCGCGAATGCGATCTGGCGATGCTTCCGCACTATCCACAGCTGCCACCGCAGATTTACGATGGTTACCAGAGCATCTGGCCCCTGCCCACCGACTTTATCGCCCGCCAGCCTATCTACCAGCTTTACCATCGGCTGAATCAATGCAACCTGTACGGCGGATCGCACCTGGCTCAGGCTGAAAAAGCGATCGAAGCACTGGTGCAAGAGACGCCGGCATAGCCCCGGCCGACGCGCCCGGTCAACGCCGGGTGCGATCGGGCTATACCATCCCCAGCAAATGCAGCGCCAGGTAACCTAGCACCAGAATAATCAGTGGCAGCAGGTAGAGCGGAAAAATCTGCAGCAGAATGGCATGACGCGGGATAATAATGCGCTGCTCCAGCTGAGCACGGGTTTGCCCCGTTTCCCCTTTGGCCCGTTCGAGGATCAGGTGATCCTCAAGCCCCTCGCGGATATGACGGACCTGACGGCTCATACGCGCACCGGAAGCGCACAGCGCCATACCGACAAAAATCATCCAGTAAATCACTAAAAACAAAAAATTGGCGCCGCTCAGCCCTGCGTCCCCGCGCGGCAACGGCGAGTGCTGCCAGAAAAAATCCAGAAACGTCATATTGAAACGCACCATGTCAATCATGACATGCATAAAATCCAGCATTACCGCATTGATGCCCTGCTGCTTTTCACTGTGCTGGTATAAAAAGCCCAGCAGCGAAATCAGCGTCGACAGCAACGCGGGAATGAACACTATCCAACCTAAAAGACGCTTGGCTATCGCCACCCAGCCGGCCTGTTGATAGGTCATAGACTCCCCTTAACGCTCTGCAAATTCCCAATAAACATGCGCAGTCTACGTGCCCGTATCCGGCGACGCAATTCATCCTCTGCGCAGTATGGAGATTACCATTCCTGTCACATCATCTGCTTAAATAAAAAAATAGTGAATGATACAGTAGCCACTCTGACTTTCTGCCTGTCACCGTAAGGAGCCCTCATGAGTACCGGACGTATTACCAGCGCTATTTTCGACATGGATGGACTATTGATCGATTCAGAACCGCTGTGGCTGCGTGGTGAGCTGGAGGTGTTCAGCCAATTAGGGCTGAACGTACATGATGATGTGCCGGAAACCCTGGGGTTGCGCATCGATCAGGTCGTGCGGATATGGTATCTGCGCCAGCCTTGGCAAGGCCCCAGCCAGCAGGTGGTCTGCCAGCGCATTCTGGATCGGGTACTGGAGCTGGTGCGGGAGACCCGCCCGTTGCTGCCAGGCGTCGTGGGCGCGCTGCAGCTGTGTCGCACCCACGACCTGCACATCGGGTTAGCCTCTGCCTCCCCCCTCGCGATGCTGCAGGAGGTGCTCTCCCTGTTCCAGCTGGAGGAGTACTTCGACCACCTGATCTCTGCCGAACATCTTCCATACAGTAAGCCGCATCCCGACGTCTACCTGCGCGCGGCGCAGGCGCTGAACAGCGATCCGTTGGACTGCGTGACGCTGGAGGACTCCTTTAATGGCATGATCGCTGCCAAGGCGGCGCGCATGCGCTCCATCGTCGTCCCCGCCGCCATCTGTTTTGACGATCCGCGCTGGGCACTCGCCGACGTGAAGCTGCCCTCGCTGGCGCAGCTGAAAGAGAGCGATCTACAGCCCTGACCCCGCGCGACACAGGGCCGCACAAAAAGGCCCCTGTTTCTGTGTATTTATACAGCAAACGAGCCAGGGTGACGCTGTCACCTATTGCAGAATTGTCTGACTGATATAATCTGGATAAATCCACAGTATTCAGATTAGGCATTATCATGACGGCGGAAGGCCACCTTATCTTTTCTGTCGCCTGCATTATCATGGCGAAAAAGGCCGGGCTGACGCCGGTACTGGCACACGGTGACTGGTGGCATATGATCCCAGGCGCTCTGCTGACCAGTCTGCTGCCAGACATCGACCATCCCCGCTCGCTGCTCGGCCAGCGCCTGCGCTGGATTTCAGTACCGATAGCCCGGGCGTTCGGGCACCGGGGATTCACCCACAGCCTGCTGGCCGTCGCCGGCGCGTTTTACCTGCTCAATAATGAATGGCCCAGCGACACCTGGGGGATCCCGGCCGATGCCCTGCAGGCCATGATCATAGGCTATCTCAGCCACCTGCTGGCCGACATGCTCACTCCGGCCGGCGTACCGCTGCTGTGGCCGATCCGCTGGCGCTTTCGTCTGCCGCTTCTGGTAACCCGCCAGGGCAATCAGCTCGAGCGGGTACTGTGTCTGGCACTGGTGGGATTCTCTCTCTACTGGCAAGGCAGCCTGATGCCACTGATAGAATGGCTGCGCCATCACTCCACCTATTGGTGATCCCGCTCACCCGGCACGCAAACCTATCGACGCGCCGTCACATTGTGTGCTGAAAATACAGACAACGCTGAATTTATCATTATATTTAATTCCATTTAGTTCTAAATCAGTATGTCAGAGTGTTGATATACTGTTACACAGAATAGTGACATCGCAGGGTGTTGCCCATAACCATACAATGACGGATCAGCCCGTTACCGCTGGTGCTCAATCGCGTTGCCGGTAGGATGGTCCGGGACTGAATGAGGATTTAGGGATGAATCTACCGCTTACCGGCAATGTAATTGCGTTTGTCGCCTTGCTGCTGCTTCTGGCCCGCTCGCGCCATACCCACTGGAGTCTGTCGAAAAAGGTCTTGGTGGGATTGGTTATCGGGGTGCTGTTCGGTCTGGCACTACAGCTGATCTATGGTGCCGACAATCCGGTGCTGAAAAGTTCGATCGCCTGGTTCAACATCATCGGTAACGGTTATGTTCGTCTGCTGCAAATGATCGTGATGCCGCTGGTTTTCATCTCGATCCTCAGCGCCGTGGTAAAGCTGCACAATGCCGCCTCGCTGGGTAAGATCAGCCTGCTGGCCATCGGTACCCTACTGTTTACGACCCTGATCGCCGCGCTGGTTGGCGTGGGCGTAACCGATCTGTTCGGCCTGACCGCCAACGGACTGGTTCAGGGGGGGCAAGAGAGTGCCCGACTGCAGGTACTGCAGGGAAGCTATGCCGGTAAGGTCGCCGATCTGACGGTGCCGCAGCTGCTACTCTCCTTTATTCCTAGAAACCCCTTTGCAGAGCTGACCGGCGCCAACCCCACCTCGATCATCAGCGTGGTGATCTTTGCCGCCATTCTTGGCAGCGCGGCACTGCAGCTGCTCAAAGACGACGCCGAGCGGGGGCCGCGGGTCGTACAGGGCATCGATACCCTGCAGGCAGTGGTGATGAAACTGGTTCGTCAGGTAATGAAGCTAACGCCTTACGGGGTGCTGGCGCTTATGACCACGGTCGTTGCCAGTTCTAACCTGCAGGACATCATTAAGCTGGGTGGCTTTGTCGTCGCCTCCTACCTGGGGCTGGCGATCATGTTCGTGGTTCACGCGCTGATCCTCGCGCTGGTCGGGATCAACCCGCTGCGCTTTTTCCGCAAGGTGTGGCCGGTACTGACCTTTGCCTTTACCAGCCGCTCCAGCGCCGCCAGCATCCCTCTCAACGTGGAGGCGCAGACGCGCCGCATTGGCATTCCCGACGCCATCGCCAGCTTCTCTGCCTCGTTTGGCGCCACCATTGGCCAGAACGGCTGCGCCGGGCTCTACCCCGCCATGCTGGCGGTGATGGTCGCCCCCACCGTCGGGATCAACCCGTTTGACCCGATCTGGATAACCACGCTGATCGGGGTGGTCACCATCAGCTCTGCCGGGGTCGCCGGCGTGGGCGGCGGTGCGACCTTCGCTGCCCTGATCGTCCTGCCTGCAATGGGACTGCCGGTCACGCTGGTTGCGTTGCTGATCTCTGTTGAGCCGCTGATCGATATGGGCCGAACCGCCCTCAATGTCAACGGCGCCATGACCGCTGGCGCCGTTACCAGCCAGCTGCTGCGCCAGACCGATCGCCAGATCCTTGACGCAGCGGAGGAGACCGACCTTTCTCGCCACTGATCCCCACCCGGCGATCTATAGCACGACAGCGGGGGCCTATGGCCCCCGCGCGCTTTCGGCTCTCCGCTAACGCGTAGTCCATTGAATAGCATCATGATCAGAAAGGATAGTCGTGGCAGCCCATCTGTTCAGAGATCCGCCGCGCCGCCCTATGCAGCATCGCCACGTATTCCTGTTTCGCCGTCTCTGAAAAACGCAGCGTCGGGAACGAAATGCTTAATCCCGCAGCGGCTACCCCAAAACGATCGAATACCGGCACGGCGATGCAACGTAGCCCCTCCTCCTGCTCCTCGTTGTCTTCGCCATATCCCTGGGCGCGCACCTGCTCCAGCACCTGCATCAACTGGGCGGCGTCGGAAATGGTCCGGGGAGTACTGCGGGTAAATTCAATCTGGCTGACCAGCGCCCCGACCTCACCGCGATCGCGCCAGGCCAGGAGCACCTTACCGATGGCGGTGCTATGCAGCGGATTACGGCGTCCGATACGGGAATACATACGCAGGTTGTACATCGAGTCAATCTTGTGGATATATACGATGCCGTCTTCGTCCAGCGCTCCCAGATGGATAGTCTCTTTCGTCAATCGCGACAGTTCACGCATCTCAATGTCCGCCAGGCGGATCAGATCCACATTCTGTAGCGCGTGGGCCCCCAGTTCGAACAGCTTCAGCGTCAGGGTATACTTTTCTGTTCCGCAGTCCTGTGCCACATAGCCCAGCGACTTCATGGTCTGCAGAAAACGGTAGACGGTGCTCTTGGACATCAGCACACGCTGGGAGAGCTCAGTGATACCGATTTCGCGCTCCCCACTCAGCGCCTGCAGAATGCCAAAAACTTTAAGGACAGAGGAGACGGCGTCGGGCTGCTTATCTATTTCGGTTGTCATGGCGTCGGGTTACCTTTATCAAAAAAAACGAACCTATGTTTCAGTATAGTAGGAACACTCCCCGAATGACAGTCGGATACATCGCTGCAACCAGGCGCCAATCAAGGTGATGAAAAGATTGCCAGCGCGCGCTTTTACGTGCACAGTGAGATCGCCCATATTCATGGAAACACCCGCTATGACCCCAAGCCTCGGTGACGGACTGCCACTGCGTCAGCGCTACAGTGCCATGCTGGCCATCGCGCTGGGTATCGCCATTGCCGTGTTGGATGGTGCCATCGCTAACGTCGCGCTGCCGAGCATCGCCCGCGATCTGCACGCCAGCTCGGCGAATGCTATCTGGATCGTTAATGCCTACCAACTATCGGTGACCGTGTCACTTCTTTCGTTGGCAGCCCTGGGCGAACGTATTGGCTATCGGCGTATCTTTCTCAGCGGCTGTCTGCTGTTCAGCCTGACCTCGCTGACCTGCGCCCTATCGGACTCTCTGCTGACCCTGACCCTCTCCCGTGTACTGCAGGGTTTTGCCGCCGCCGCGCTGATGAGCGTCAACGCCGCCCTGATCCGCCTAATCTATCCCCAACATCAGCTGGGACGCGGCATGGGATTAAACGCACTGGTGGTCGCCGTCTCCTCTGCCGCCGGCCCGACGATCGCCGCTGCCGTGCTGGCCCTGGGCGACTGGCCGTGGCTGTTCGCCATCAACATTCCCTTCGGTCTGGCTGCATGGCTGATTGGCCGACGCACTCTGCCACGCAATCCGCCTGCTGCGGTTCGCCCTCCCTTTGATCGCCAGAGCGCCCTGCTCAACGCTCTGACCTTCGGTCTGCTACTCTCCCTGATCAGCGGGCTGGCGCAGCATCAGTCTCCCGCACTGCTGTGGCTGGAACTGGCCGCCCTGCTGTGCAGCGCGACGCTACTGATCCGGCGCGAACGTCGGCAGCCACAGCCGCTGCTGCCAATCGATCTGCTGCGCATACCCATTTTTGCTCTCTCCATCGCCACTTCCATCTGCTCCTTTTGCGCGCAGATGCTAGCGCTGGTCTCACTGCCGTTCTTTCTACAGCGTACGCTGGGCTATGGCGAGGTAGCGACCGGCCTGCTGCTGACGCCCTGGCCGCTGGCCACCATGGTGATGGCCCCCATCGCGGGACGCCTGGTTGAACGGTTCAATGCCGGTCTGCTCGGTTGCGTGGGAATAGCGCTCACCGGCGTGGGCCTGATCGCGCTGGCGCTGCTGCCGGACCAGCCGGACAGCGCGGCAATTATCTGGCGTATGGCGCTGTGTGGCGCCGGCTTTGGCCTGTTTCAATCACCGAATAATCACACTATGATCGCCTCGGCACCGCGTCAGCGCAGCGGAGGGGCCAGCGGTATGCTGGGCACTGCCCGCCTGTTCGGCCAGACCCTGGGCGCCGCGCTGGTCGCGCTAATGTTTAACTGGCTGGGGGATGACAGGGGAACCCACGGCGCCCTGCTGCTGGGCGCCGCATGCGCCGCGCTGGCCGCAATTATCAGCATGATGCGCACCCGCGGACTCGCCCACGCAGAGCGCTAGCCCGCGGAGGTCAGGCAGACTGAGCGCCGTCAACGGCAGCACGGCTGGCCAACACCCGCTCAACGGTATCGACGACCGCCTGAGTCTGCGGGTCGATTTCAATATTTACCCAATCACCCAGGCGCTTCCCTCCCAGCGTGGTACGCTGCAGGGTCTCCGGGATTAGATGTACGCAGAAGCGGGTCTTACTCACCTCACCGAGGGTCAGACTGATACCGTCAATGCCGATAAACCCTTTATGCAGCACATATTTCATCATTTCACTGTCGCTGATACGGAACCAAATCTGGCGATTGTGCTCTGAACTGAGAATTTTGACGATCTCCGCCATCCCCATAACATGACCGGACATCAAATGGCCGCCGATCTCATCATTAAACTTGGCGGCCCGCTCCAGGTTAACCCGATCACCCACCCGCAGGCTTCCCAGATTCGTCACCCGCAGCGTCTCTTTCATCAGGTCAAAGCTGACCCGATCATCCTCAATCCCGGTGACGGTCAGACACACGCCGTTATTGGCCACCGAAGCACCCAGCGCCAATCCCGGCAACATATCAGGCGGCAACTGTACTATGTGGGTACGGAAATTGGTTTTTTCATCGATCGCCACCACCGATGCGGTGCCCTGAACAATACCGGTAAACATAATGCCTTCCTCTATATATGAGATATTCAGTTAGGATTACTGTCTATGAGTTTGCCCTAAATCATTCGTAAACCAAAGTATTACGCTATAGACCCCATTTATATACGCACCGGGCTCAACATTCTACCGGTGCATATACCCATATCGCAAACAAGTCGGTAGAATTACCCGTTCGTCCCCCTTCTTGTAAGCGACCCACCATGGTGTGCCGTGGGGATAGGCACATCCCTATTTTTTTGTGTCATAAAAACCATAAAAGGTATATCCGTGCAGAAGTATTGGCGCGAAGCGCGTAGTTTATTGGCGTTGGCTATTCCCGTTATCATCGCCCAAATCGCCCAAACGGCAATGGGCTTTGTCGATACCATCATGGCCGGGAGCGTCAGCGCTACCGATATGGCCGCGGTAGCCGTCGGCACCTCTATCTGGCTACCGACCATCCTCTTTGGCCACGGCCTGCTGCTGGCCCTGACGCCGGTCATCGCCCAGCTGAATGGCGCAGGTAAACGGCCCAGCATACCCCACCAGATCAGTCAGGGATTCTGGCTAGTGGCCGGGCTTTCCGTGCTGATCATCGCTGTCCTGTATAATGCCGGGCACATCATCAGCATGATGGACAATATCGATCCGCTGCTGGCCGACAAGGCTATCGGTTATCTGCACGCGATTATGTGGGGAGCACCGGGATATCTCTGCTTCCAGGTACTGCGCGGACTATGCGAAGGACTGAGCAAGACCACACCGGGGATGGTCATCGGCTTTATCGGTCTACTGATCAACATTCCGGTCAATTATATTTTTATCTACGGTAAATTTGGTGCCCCAGCGCTGGGCGGCGTTGGCTGCGGCGTCGCCACCGCCAGCGTCTACTGGATCATGTATCTGCTGATGCACAGCTACGTCGCCCGTGCCCCATCGCTGAAGGATGTCCGTCGACCATGCACATTTGAAGCAGCCGACTGGGCCACGCTCCGCCGCCTAATCGCCATCGGAATGCCGATCGCCCTGGCGCTGTTTTTCGAGGTCACCCTGTTCGCCGTGGTCGCCCTGCTGGTCTCTCCGCTGGGGATCGTGGCGGTCGCCGGGCACCAGGTCGCGCTAAATTTCAGCTCGCTGATGTTTGTGCTGCCCATGTCACTGGGCGTCGCGGCCACCATCCGCGTCGGCTATAGGCTGGGACAAGGCTCTACGGACAGCGCCCGTGTCTCAGCGCGCACGGCAATCGCGGTGGGAATGGCGATGGCCACCTGTACCGCCATTTTTACCATCGTCCTGCGCAAACCCATCGCCCTGTTGTATAACGACGATGTACAGGTGCTCACCATGGCGACCCACCTGATGCTACTGGCGGCGCTGTACCAAATATCGGACTCCGTGCAGGTGATCGGCAGTGGCGTTCTGCGTGGCTATAAGGATACCCGCTCGATCTTCTTCATTACCTTTATCGCCTACTGGCTATTGGGCCTGCCTACCGGGTATCTGCTGGCGCTGACCAACCAGATCACCCCGGCCATGGGGCCGAGCGGCTTCTGGATCGGGTTTATTATCGGGCTGACCTCCGCGGCCATCATGATGGCGCTGCGCATCCGCTGGCTACAGCGCCAGCCGAAAAGCTGGATCCTACAGCGCGCTGCACGCTGAACGCAGAAAAACATCCACTTGAGCGGCGCGGTAGCGCCGCTTTTTTCACCGTACTGCATACTCTGTCAGCAATCGTGTGAATTTCTGGGAAAAAAGTGATAATCCCCCCTTGCCAGCCCGGCCATGTGTCGCTAATATTCGTCTCCGTCGTCAGCCACGACGGCACTGGATGCGTCCGTAGCTCAGTTGGTTAGAGCACCACCTTGACATGGTGGGGGTCGGTAGTTCGAGTCTACTCGGACGCACCATTTCACAGTATGCACCCAGTGCGTCCGTAGCTCAGTTGGTTAGAGCACCACCTTGACATGGTGGGGGTCGGTAGTTCGAGTCTACTCGGACGCACCATTCTTTCTTTCGCCTTATCTCCCAAAGCGTTATCAGCCCCAAGCATCAACGTTCGTGACGTCCGCAGCCACGCCCGCGCAGGATAGATCCCATGACCAGGACGCGCCCGGCCATGGACAGAGTATCAGTCGAGACGGATCGCGACGGTATACAGCTTCACCCCATCAAACTCTTTGACGATGCGCCCCTGTACGCTGACCCGCTGCTGCGGCGTCACCACCCGGCCAGCCCAAGCGCTGCCTGGAACGATCAGCGTCATTACGCCGCTGTCGTCGCGGAAGCGGTAGTCCTCACCACCCAGCGCCTGAACAATGTGCCCTCGCATCTGCACCATCTGCCCTTCGTCGATCACCGTCGACTTCTGCACCTGGCTGACTGTCATTACATTCTGCTGATGCGGACCATCGAAACCGCCGCCCAACGAGGTCTGCGGCGAGGTACTACAGGCGGTCAAGCCCGCCACCGAAAGCGCCAGGATCACCGCCTTTACTGCATTATTCATGTTATAACTCCTTATTCAATCGGTATGCGGCCCGTCGCAGCCATACTGCGCTGCTCCGGTGCAGAGCTGATTTATATCTATTTGTTTATCCATATTATTATATCAAAGTATCTTATCGTTTCACCTTAGACAACTGCCCAGCGGGCCGCGCGGAGATAAATCCCGGCGTACATAGACACTTCAGTTATTCTGACACGCAAAAATAGCACATTGGCGGACAGAACAACGGCGGAATCGTATAAAAACGACGTCAGTGTCCACAGCAGCAGCGCGATCCGCTGCCAAGCCGAAAATCCTAATTATACGCCATGGGACAGCGCCATTATTGCTGGCAGAGGGTAAATATAGATACCATGAGAGTGGTCGACCAACATTGCTTAGCATGCTTAGTTAAGCTCTTATAAATTATTATGATAATCGATAATATCGGCCGTCATGCCGTGTCGGCTTATTGCACTGCTGTTTCAGATCCCCGCCCGTTAACCGTTGTCGATCACCTAGGTGACACTGCACTGATTAAGGACTTCCTGATACTTTTTTCACATATCATGATGAAACGCTATCGTTTATATCGCACCCTATTGACCATCACCATCAGCGTACCTGCCTGTATTATCCCCCTTGCCAGCCATTCTCAACAGGATCTGACAACGGTACAGCCGTTGCCGCCACTATTGCCATTACCCAGATGGAAAGGATCCTGTCCCACGCCGAGACCGTCAGTAAAAATAATATCGGCGGGGTAAATCAGCGCAGCAAAAAAATCAGACTGCACCTGATCAGGTACCGCTGCGTACTGCTGGTAAAGGATGGCATCCTGACCTGCTCCATAGAATGTCGATAAAGATCAGCAGAATCGCTCCCCTGCTGTCGGGAAAAGCGCTCTGATTAATCAAGCGGTCAAATTCCTGCGGGCCATTTATTCCGAAATCACTGTTGGCCAAAGATATGTTGCTCCAGCGGAGCTGGTGCATTTTCTAAGAGTCTATCCCATTAGGCTATTTGATTTGCCATTTTGGTCCTGGGCCGTGCTCACAATCTTCACGTACTGCGTGTACGCTCCGGTTGTTGCGCGCTGACCGTGTCATGTAGGATTTACAGCCTGAAAGGCTGTAAATCGATCGCGCCTTTTGCGCGACCATCGGCAGCGATACGATTAATGTCAGGATCCTGGACGCGATGATCGATCTGGCGCGCAGCTACAGCTACGTCTGGTGATGGAAGAGCTCGAGCAGACGCTGCAAGGCGGCTATCTGCGCCAGTGACAGGTTTACGCCATGCAGGAGTATCATCTCTTCGTCCGAGCAATACCGCTACGGGATTTCTCATACTGGTACGCCCACCAGCACTGGAGTGTCGATTCAGCGCAGACGACGCAAGGCGCGGGAGGGATCTCCCACGCCCCGGCGCAAACTTAGGCGGACGGATCCGGCATACTGCCGACGCGTTCTACCTGTACCCGTTCGATGCGGTACTCTTCTACCTCAGCGACGGTAAAACGCAGGCCGCTCAGCATCAACGCCGCCCCCACCGCCGGCATCCGGTCAAAATGCGCCAGCAGAAGCCCGGCCAACGAGGCATACTGCGTACCACTGCCCAGCACCAGTCCGTGAACGTCCAGCGTCTGCTCCAGGGTGTGCAGATCGGTGCTGCCCTTAACCAGCCACCCCTGCTCATTACCCACGATATCCAGCGCCTCATCCTCATCCGGGAACTCGCCGGCGATGGCCTCCAGTACATCCAGCGGCGTAACCAGTCCCTGAACGACACCAAACTCATCGCTGACCATCACCAGCCGTCCCTTCGCCTGACGCAGCACATCCAGCACATTGATCACATCCAGGCTCTCGAGTACGACGATCGGTGTATGCTGGGCCGCGAACTCGGCCAGCGGCGTATTCTGCTTCAGCGCCATCAGCAAATCTTTCGCCCGGACCACGCCCAGCAGCTGATCCAGCGATCCCTCACACACTGGAAACAGGCTGTGCGGCGTCTCCATCAGCTGGCGACGGATCTCATCCGCCGGCTGGCGGCAATCGATCCACGAGATTTCATTACGCGGCGTCATAATCGTGCGCAGCGAGCGCGAGGCCAGAGTGAGCACCCCGCTTATCATATAGCGCTCCTCGGCGGCAAAGGCACTCGCTGCACCCGGCACCAGCGCCACATCCACCGGAGCCGCCGCTCCTTCGCCGCGACCGCCGCCCATCAGGCGCATAATGGCCTCGGCGGTGCGCTGACGCATCGGCCTGCGCTGCTCATGGCGCAGATAATTCCGCCTGGCTATCTGGTTGAACATTTCAATCAGGATCGAGAAACCGATCGCTGCATACAGGTACCCTTTGGGAATATGCAGACCAAAGCCTTCGGCCATCAGACTCAGACCGATCATCAGCAGAAAGCTAAGGCACAGCACCACCACGGTGGGATGGGCGTTAACGAAACGCGTCAGCCTCTTAGAGGCCAGCAGCATGATCACCATCGCGATCACCACCGCCAGCATCATCACCGCCAGATGATCTACCATCCCAACAGCGGTGATCACGGCATCCAGCGAGAAAACGGCATCGAGGATCACTATCTGTACAACCACCGACCAAAAACTGGCATAGCCTTTATGGCTGACCTCATGCACCCGTCCTTCCAGGCGTTCATGCAGCTCCATGGTAGCCTTAAACAGCAGGAACAGCCCCCCCAGCAGCAGGATCACATCACGTCCGGAGAAGGTAAACATGGCGATACTGAACAGCGGACGGGTCAGCGTCACCATCCATGAAATAAGTGACAGTAGCGCCAGGCGCATAATCAGCGCCAAGCCGAGTCCAATCAGCCTGGCCCGGTCGCGCTGCTGCGGCGGCACCTTCTCGGCCAGAATGGCGACAAACACCAGGTTGTCGATGCCCAGGACAATTTCCAGCACCACCAGCGTCAGCAGACCGGCCCAGATGGAAGGATCCAATAACAGCTCCATCATGGGTTACCTGCCATCGTCAGCGCACCGGCGCTTGAGCCGAACGACAGTAGGAAGCAGCGCAGACGCAAAACAGGCCAAGGCATGTGCCATAGCGCCCCTGCGGAAACGGTAAAACATGGGCTACGCCCGGTACGGAAAGATAAATGGAGTGAAAGCAGGATAGTAAAACAGCGTCGGTGACGGTCCATAGGACGGGTTGAACCCAATACTCCTCATATTAATCAGGTTGTCTACTGTAGCAAGAAATTCACAGAATAACCAAGGGGGAACCCTGGCAACACTCCTCTTTCATCTCGCGGCAAAGCCGTAAAATAAAGTGTACAAAAAATCACCATTGCAGCTACATTTATTCACGTCATGTACCAATTAACGATAGACGTCACATAAAAAATTTTTTTACTGACTAAAATAAATCCAGCTGAAACCGATTACAGGCGATACTTGAATCGATTCATAAGTCTAATTTATTGATTTATATTGGATTGATCTTACACCCGTAAGATCTAAAGAAATTTCAGCGGGCAGTGACTCAACATGGATGTTTCGTTAAACAGTTCGTATCTTTAATTGCATACGGCACGTCATGTTTATTTTACGACGTGAAAGTATCAAGGAAAGCAGAGGAGGCAGCGAGTGAGTATTGCTATTATGATCGGTACTCACGGGGCAGCGGCGGAGCAATTGCTAAAAACCGCCGAGATGTTGTTGGGCGAACAAAGTAACGTTGGCTTTATCGACTTCGTGCCCGGTGAGAATGCCGAGACCCTGATCGAAAAATACAGTCAGAAGCTGGCGCAAATGGATATCAGCGAAGGGGTACTCTTCCTGGTGGATACCTGGGGTGGCAGTCCGTTCAACGCGGCCAGCCGGATTGTATTGGACAAAGAACACTATGACGTGATCACCGGCGTCAACGTACCGATGCTGGTTGAAACCTTCATGGCCCGCGATGATAACCCTACGTTTGATGAGCTGGTCGCCTTAGCCTTGGAAACCGGGCGTGAAGGCGTACGCGCACTGCGTGCCAAAGAAGAGGCCCCCGCGACCAGCGCTCCGAAAGCGGCCACGCCGGTACAGGCTAAACCTGCCACGCCGCTGAACCCGGAGGATCACATGAGGATCGGTCTGGCGCGTATTGACGATCGCCTGATTCATGGTCAGGTTGCCACCCGCTGGACCAAGGAAACCGGCGTCTCCCGCATCATCGTTGTCAGTGATGAGGTCGCCAACGACCACGTTCGTTCTACCCTGCTTAAGCAGGTGGCGCCGCCGGGCGTGACCGCCCACGTCGTCGATGTAGCCAAGATGATCCGCGTCTACAATAACCCGAAATACGCCAACGACCGTGTGATGCTGCTGTTTACCAACCCAACCGACGTCGAGCGTCTGGTGGAGAACGGCGTCAAGATCACCACAGTGAACATCGGCGGTATGGCATTCCGGCAGGGGAAAACCCAGGTTAACAATGCCGTCTCCGTCGATGAGACAGATATCGAAGCCTTCAAAAAGCTGGATGCCCGTGGCATTGAGCTGGAGGTGCGCAAGGTGTCCAACGATCCGCGTCTGAAGATGATGGACCTTATCAGCAAGATGAACTGATATGCCGTAAGGCATTGATTTAAATAACTAAGATATTTGGTCAAAGGAGAAGTACAATGGAGATTACCACTCTTCAGATTGTGCTGATATTTATCGTGGCATGTATTGCGGGGATGGGTTCTATCCTCGATGAGTTTCAGTTCCACCGCCCGCTGGTCGCCTGTACCCTGATCGGTATCGTGCTCGGCGATATGAAGACCGGTATTATCATCGGGGGTACCCTGGAGATGATCGCCCTGGGCTGGATGAACATCGGTGCCGCCGTCGCACCCGATGCCGCCCTGGCCTCCATCATCTCAACCATCCTGGTCATCGCTGGCGGCCAGAGTATCGGCGCCGGTATCGCGCTGGCGATCCCGCTGGCTGCTGCCGGTCAGGTATTGACCATCATCGTACGTACCATCACCGTGGGCTTCCAGCATGCCGCTGACGGTGCCGCTGAGCGCGGGGATCTGCGCGCCATATCTTACCTGCACTGCTCCGCCCTGCTGCTACAGGCAATGCGCATCGCCATTCCGGCCGTTATCGTTGCCGTCTCCGTCGGTACCGATGCCGTGCACTCCATGCTGAGCGCCATTCCTGAGGTCGTCACCACCGGTCTGGGTATCGCAGGCGGAATGATCGTCGTTGTCGGTTACGCCATGGTCATCAACATGATGCGTGCCGGCTATCTGATGCCGTTCTTCTACCTGGGCTTTGTCACCGCCGCGTTCACCAACTTCAACCTAGTTGCATTGGGTGTATTGGGTCTGGTTATGGCCATCCTGTATATCCAGCTCAGCCCGAAATACAACAAGGCACAGGTGGTACAGTCCGCTGCCAACGGCAATAACGATCTCGACAACGAACTGGACTAAGAGAGAAGGTGAGAAAAATGGTTGATACGACTTCATCTGTAACCCCACATCAGGGTGAGAAGAGACTGACCGCTGGCGATATTCGCGGTGTATTCCTGCGCTCTAACCTTTTCCAGGGTTCATGGAACTTCGAACGTATGCAGGCACTGGGATTCTGTTTCTCCATGGTACCGGTGATCCGTCGCCTGTATCCGGAGAACAGCGAAGAGCGCCGCCAGGCAATCCGTCGCCATCTGGAGTTCTTTAACACCCAGCCGTTCGTCGCGGCGCCGGTCCTCGGCGTCACCATGGCAATGGAAGAGGAACGCGCCAACGGCGCACCGATCGACGATGCTGCGATCAACGGTATCAAGGTCGGTCTGATGGGGCCGCTAGCCGGTGTCGGTGACCCGATATTCTGGGGTACCGTCCGTCCGGTCTTCGCCGCCCTCGGCGCAGGTATCGCAATGACCGGTAGCCTGCTTGGTCCGATCCTGTTCTTCGTGCTGTTTAACCTGGTACGCCTGCTGGTACGTTACTACGGCGTCGCCTACGGCTATAAGAAAGGGGTCGATATCGTCTCTGATATGGGTGGTGGCTTCCTGCAGAAACTGACGGAAGGGGCGTCCATCCTCGGCCTGTTTGTCATGGGAGCCCTGGTCAACAAGTGGACTCACGTCAACATTCCGTTGGTGGTCTCAAAAGTGACTAACCAGGAAGGGCACACCACCGTCACCACGGTACAGAACATTCTGGACCAGCTGATGCCGGGCCTGGTGCCACTGCTGCTGACCTTTGGCTGTATGTGGCTGCTGCGCCGTAAGGTGAACGCTCTGTGGATCATCGTGGGCTTCTTCTTTATCGGTATCTTCGGTTACTGGATCGGCCTGCTAGGTCAGTAATCTCCCCGGCACCGGACCGCTCAGGCCATCCGGTGCCGTTTTACCCCCTGCCTGCGGAGTTGTCCATGTCTTTAACCGATATCGCCCTGTTGGTCTTTATCGTGCTGTTTCTGCTATACGCCATCTATGACGAAGCCATTATGCCGCGCCAACGCAGTGCGACCTTGCTACGGGTGAATCTGAAGCGACGCAATAAGGCCGATAGTCTAATCTTTATCGGGCTGCTGGCGATCCTTGTCTACCGCAACATCAGCGATCAGGGTGCCCCGTTTACCACTTGGCTACTGGCAACCCTCATGGTGGTCGCCATCTATATTTTTTACCTACGCTGGCCCAAACTGTTGTTTAAACAGCAGGGGTTCTACTATGGCAATGTGTTTATCGATTATGCCCGCATCCGCGGTATGAACCTGTCTGAAGACGGCTTTCTGGTTATCGATCTGGAAAAACGGCGTCTGCTGATCCAGGTGGCCAACCTGGACTCACTGGACGAGATCTTTAAGTTCCTGCTGGAGCACCAGCAAAAGCCAGCGTAAGGGAGGCCGCGCCTGCTCCCCTTTCCGCCGCCTCAGTCGCGGCGGTAAACCCGGATCAGAAAGTCAGTCTCACACTCAAACGCCTCACGCGCCTGCAGCGCCTCAGCAACCCCCTGCGGAGCCCGCCAGGCAAAAGGGGTCATCTGCAGCAACTCGGCCGCCTCGACACCGTTCAGCGCCATGGCATAGCCCAGGCGCTGGCTCTCAAGCAGGGTAAAGCCCGAGAGTAACTCCGCCTTCTGCATATGTAGATGTACTGCAGGGTAGACCAACGCTTTCAGCTGATACAAATGGCGCTCCGCCGGCGTAACGGTCACCAGACAACCGCCTGTCGCCACCACTCGAGCCAACTCCTGCGCATTGCATGGCGCGTAGATGCGTACCGCACCGCCGATGCTGGCATCGGCAAATGGCAGCCGCAGACTCGACGCAACGCAGAAGTGAGCCTGCGGATAGCGCCGCGCCGCATAGCGAATGGCCACCTTGGCGATATCCAGCCCATAGACCTGCGCCTCCCGTACGCTAGCCCAGCTGGCGGTGTAATACCCTTCTCCACAGCCGATATCCAGGACGTTACAGCCGTCACTAGGCAAATAGCGTGCCAGAAGGCCCTGTACGGCGTCACGCAGCGGCAAATAATGGTCAGCCTGCAAAAAGGCTCGGCGGGCCTGCATCATCTCGCTGCTGTCACCTGGCTGACGCGAATGCTTAAACTGCACCGGCATCAGGTTGACATAGCCCTCTTTAGCGCAGTCAAATCGATGGTTATTAACGCAGCGCCACTGGCGTGCATCCTGGTGCAGCGGAGAGTGGCACAGGGGACATTGGTACGGCATGGCGTTTACTCTTATTTTGGAGGAACAGCGCCGCCGGTGATGGGGACGAGCGCAACACAGGACGGGTATTATCGGGGGCGACGGCGGCATGCGCAAGCCGAGCACGCAAGGCACAGACGATCAGGCTGGCAGCAGGCATAAAAAAACCCGCCGTCGGCGGGTTTTTTAACCACTAACGCAGCTAACTTAGATAGCAGTTACGTTAACAGCAGACGGACCTTTCTGGCCATCCTGGATTTCGAACTCTACGTGCTGACCTTCAGCCAGAGTTTTGAAACCGTTGCCCTGGATTGCAGAGAAGTGAACGAACACGTCCTTGCTGCCGTCAGCCGGGGTGATGAAACCGAAACCCTTCGCTTCGTTGAACCACTTCACTTGACCTTTGATCTTAGCCATCTTACATATTTCCTTACTATTGATTAAACCGCCCGAAGGCGTTACACAAACAAACTAGAGTCGTTACTGCTTGAGGCACTAAGATAAGGTTCGGCAGAGAAGTAGTAAGCAACGCAAACGTTTTTACTCGGAACTTCTTTACTGAAAATGCCACACATAGACAGAACTGTACCTCGCTTTACTCCAATGCGTTATCACATACTCTCAATTTAATGGCAAGCCATTTTTATTCAGTGAACGACATGTCGCACAGAAATAAAACGGTCGGCGGAAAACCAGTCATGTTTATGCTGAAATAAGTTGCGATACGCAGCATTTTCTGCTGCCGCAGCGACGTTGGTTTTTCCAGCACTCACACTCTTTGGATTTCCTTGACTCTCATGTACTCCTTTTTACGCTATTTTGACGCATTCGTCATCTTCTTATCCGCAAAAAAGTGAAATAATGAGTTTAGAATGCAATGCATTATACATTTTTAGCCGATGCTATCCCTAGATTAGGCCGATCGCATCTTAGCATTCATACTATAAATTGTTTTTTTAGCGCTTTCCAAAAAATGCCAAATAGATCGCTCAGCCCCATAGTCCCATACCACCCCGTGACGTCACTCACACAACTCATTGATTTTTATCAAAATAGCTTTACAGAGCAATAGTTTATATAATTATTATGAAAATAATGATTTGCAGAAAGCATATGCCTGCGCAGCGGATGTACCGAGCGTAAAAAGAAGAGAAGAAGCCTCTGTACACTGCTGCTTATATGACCTATCTGATACCAGCGAAGCTGATATCACCTCTCGCATACTGGTAAGCGTTCAGCGTGAACAGACAAAGCCGCAAAGGACAGACGACGAAATAAAAAAATACCCGACGGCATTGGACAAATTGGCATCCGCCACAAAGGCAGCGACAGACGTCAAATTCACCGATTATTTTACCGGTAACTCGATATCCTGAAACATCGCCTCTATTTCCTCATTACTGCGCAACGCCAGCGCGGCATCAATGACCTCCCGCGTAAGGTGGGGCGCAAAGCGGGCAATAAAATCGTACATATAGCTGCGCAGGAAAGTACTACGGCGAAAACCTATCTTCGTGGTACTGTAACCAAACAGATGGCTGGCGTCCAACGCGACCAGATCACCATCAATCTGCGGGTCAAGAGCCATCCCGGCTATCACCCCCACCCCAAGCCCCAGCCGCACATAGGTCTTAATCACATCTGCATCCGTTGCGGTAAAGACGATACGCGGCGTCAGCCCCGCCTGATTGAAGGCACCGTCCAGCGTGGAGCGCCCGGTAAAGCCAAAGGTATAGGTCACCAAGGGGTACTCCGCCAGCTCTTCAATGCTGACCTGATCGCGCCCGGCCAACGGGTGGTTCGGCATCACCACCAGCGCACGATTCCAGTGATAGCAGGGTAGCATCACCAGATCGGCATACAGGTGCAGCGCCTCCGTCGCGATGGCGAAATCGGCGTTCCCCTTACAAACGGCCTCGGCAATTTGACTCGGCGATCCCTGATGCATGTGCAGCGACACCCGTGGATAGCGCTTGATAAAATTCTGGATCACCGCAGGAAGGGCATAGCGGGCCTGCGTGTGGGTGGTCGCGACATACAGCGACCCCTGATCGGGGTAGGTATGCTCGCCGGCTACGGCCTTGATGGCATCGACTTTGGACAGCACCTCGCGAGCAATCCGGATAATCGCTTGTCCTGCCGGCGTTACCTGAGTCAGGTGCTTGCCACTGCGCGAAAATATCTGAACCCCCAGCTCATCCTCCAGCATACGCACCTGCTTGCTGATACCGGGCTGTGAGGTATAAAGCCCCTCGGCGGTAGAAGAGACGTTAAGGTTGTGGTTAACAACTTCAACAATATAACGAAGCTGCTGCAATTTCATAGCCTGTGCCATCCTAAGTTATCATTGGTTATTGCGACGCATGGCATGCAAATAACATTAAAAACCAGAAAATGGGTTTTATATAACCACTATATCATTATGTTACTGAACGTATAAACAGATAACAAAACAACAGCACTTGTTATTGTCTGGTTCAATGAGTCCCGTAAAAAACCACCTGCATAGCCGGTGGCATTGATAACGCCCTATAGGGGCGTACTAAGAGCCGCTAACAAAACCTTCGTCACGGGGCGGCCGTCCATGTCTTGATGACGATGCCGTTCTCAACGGTATTCTGTTTGTCCTTACGACTGGGATACCCTGGGAGGGCTTACCCCAGTCGTTGGGTTTTGGCAGCGCAATGACGTGCTTGCGTCGCCTACGCGATTGGCAAGCTCAAGGCATCTGGCTGCGACTTCACGTGGCTCTGCTGACCCAGCTACACCAAGCGGCTCACATCGACTGGAGCAGAGCAAGCCTCGATGGCGCGAGCGTAGCCAGCCCCCGGGGGGCCAGGAAACAGGACGTAACCCGACAGACAGAGGCAAGTTGGGCAGTAAACGACACATCGTGGTGCAACGTCAGGGCATCCAACGCGCCGTGCTTGTCTCAGGAGCCAATCGCCATGACCCGATAATGTTTGAGCCATTGTTGGATGTCCTCCCGGCGTTAGCCGGCAAGAGAGGGCGACCACGATATCGGCCTGACAAGCTACACGCAGACAAGGGGTATGATTTTCGCCGTTGCCGGGATTATCTGAGGCGACGGGGAATCAGATAGCAATGACCGCTTGGGTCGTTATCGCTGGGTTGTAGAGCGAACTCATGGGTGGTTAGCGGGTTTTGGCAAGCTGGGTATTCGTTTCGAACGGCGGCTGGATACCCATCTTGCATTGCTGACGCTGGCTTGTGCTGTTATCTGCTTGCGCTTTGTTGAGCGGTTTTGTTAGCGGCTCTAAGTCCAAGCTCTGAGAGCCTTCGA
>NZ_AFJI01000097.1 GCF_000264785.1 Edwardsiella ictaluri ATCC 33202
GGCGGGCCACGGGGAGAAGCCGATGGCGGGCCACGGGGAGAAGCCGATGGCGATGGGTATGCCGATGGCGGGCCACGGGGAGAAGCCGATGGCGATGGATATGCCGATGGCGATGAAGCGGGGTCCGGCAGGGTGGAAGAGTATCTTTAAGACCAGTACCCACTGCGGCACGGGGTGTACCCTGGCCGATATCCTGGGCGAGGGGATCGCTCTGGTGGTGCCGGTGACGCTGTTAGGCAGCCCGCTGCTGGGATCGTGGACGCTGGATTTTGTGCTGGCGCTGTGCCTGGGGATCTTCTTTCAGTATTGGCCTGCGCGTCAGATGGGACAGGCGCGCTGGGCCGCACTGAAGAGCGCAGTTAAAGCGGATGTGCTCTCACTGATCTGTTGGCAGCTGGGAATGTATGTCTGGATGACGATTGCGCTGTTTCTCCTGTTTACGCCGGAGATGCCGCGCGCCAGCGCGCTGTATTGGTTTATGATGCAGATTGCCATGATAGTGGGCTTCTGTAGTGCGTATCCGATGAATAAGTGGTTGGTCAGCAAAGGGATTAAGCACGCGATGTAGCGCAGGTGAACGCCGCTGGCACTTTAAACATTATCCTATGTGCAACATGCCACGGTACGCGGGATCATGGCTATCCAGATTAGCGATATAGAGAGTGCATCATGAAGATAATGTTAGTGCTGTTAGGCGTGATGGCGGTGGCGGGGTGTAGCGTCAAAGAGGTCAGGACGCCACCGGTGATAGGCATGGCCAACCCCGCAGCGCGTTACTGTGTGGAGCAGGGCGGGATCTTAACGTCGGCGACGGCGGAGCAGGGGCAGTTTAGCTACTGTACGTTGCCGGGCGGCGAGCGCATCGGGACCTGGGCGCTGTATCGCCGCAGCCATCCTCAGGCATGACGCGATGTGAGTGATAGAAGAAAGACGGACCGCATTCGCGGCCCGGCGATAGCGTATTCCTGCGGCGATGCGGGATCAGACCTGCCCGTCGCGGTGGAAGCTAAGACGCTGTTCAACGTAGGCTTTGACATGGGCCTCCAACGAGCCTGTACATAAATTTGTGTAATTGCCTGATTTTGATATGTTCAATCCAACATCAAAAGCAGGTTACTTTATGAACGAAAAACAGTTGCAGGCTCTGGCTAACGAACTGGCCAAAAATCTCAAAACCCCTGACGATCTCAGTCAGTTCGATCGCCTGCTGAAGAAAATCAGTGTTGAGGCGGCTCTCAACGCCGAAATGTCCCACCATCTGGGCTACGG
>NZ_AFJI01000098.1 GCF_000264785.1 Edwardsiella ictaluri ATCC 33202
TATTTTCAGTCTGTAATGCTATCCGGTGATGAATATATCGCCGGATAATTTGTCGCTGTCTCCAGGGTGATTTCAATGTACAAGTGGATCCTGCCATTCTTATTTATCATCAATCATGCCTATGCCTTCACCGTTGATTCCATGTTTAAGGTGGACAGTGAAAACAGCCGTTACTTTACCTTAAAAAACCCGGATGACGAGCCGGTTTACCTTGCGGTCTCATTAAGCGAATTACAGCGTGCGGGGAAGGGGCGTTATCAGGAGAGTGCGCTCTCCCCGGATGATTTTTTAACATGGCCGCTCTATATTGATCCGATGGATATCGTTATTGATGCTAAGGGGGAATTACGCGTCTCGGTTATCCGTACCGCTCAAATTACCCCGCACGACCGTATTATTGGTGTCAGCTTTATTCCCGACAGTTTACGCCAGCAGGAGCAGGGCGAAAAAAGCAATGTCGCCATCGCCATTGGCTATAAGTCGTGGTATCTGATCCCCGGCAGCCAGCGTATTACCGGAGAGCCACAGGCCTGGCTAAGTAACCGGAAGATTCATTTCAGTAACCCGACCAATAAGGTATTGCGCCTGATCCTGGATGTCTGCCCGGCCAAAGAAAAGCAAGCCGGCAGTGACGCCTGCTACAGCGAAGCCATTTTACTCCCCGGCAATGACAAGCAGATCCCCGTCCCGGACGCGGCCGATCTGGAGCGGGGGAAGGTGACCTTTTTTGACCTTGCTGAGCAGTATAAAAAAGAGATCGCCCTGCGCCCGGCCAGATAAGGAAATTACCCATCGTCTGTCAGACAGCAGCCTGCGCTAACGCGCCTGACAGGGTGTCACCCGGCTTGAAGATGAAGATGACCATGACGAGTTTCCAGATGAGCATCATAAAAATATTACCGGTTACCGGTCTGCTCGCAGGCGCTGCATGGGCGGCGCCCTCACTTCCGACAGATACGCTGGCCAGCAATCACCGTGGGCTGGCGCAGGGCGCTGTCGCCACCCAGACGCTGGCACACAATGATATGACGCTGGCCCAGAACAATGCGACGCTGGCCATGGCGCATGGCATGTCGCTGGCTTCCGGGGTCCCGCTGGCCCGCTCCCGCTACGGCAAAATCCTGACCCCCAGCCCGATGGCGATTACCCTGGTGATCCCCCAGGTGGATGAGGCCCGCTTTGAGGGGGAGCTTGCCCTGGACAGCGTGCGGATTGACGACAGCGCCGCGGTGGCGGCGTTTTTATCCCGCGCCGGGTTGAGCCAGAAACAGGCAGACGAGGTGGCCCGCCAGTTTGCGGCCGGGGTGTCCCACGACAGCCGCTGCAAGGGCAGCCGGGCGACCTGTGTCCTCAGCAGCGAGGGGATGGCGGTGGTGATCGACTATTATGCACGTCAGGTCCGCCTTTTCTTTGCCCCCGCCTACTTTGCCCGCGAGACGCGTCAGGTTGAATATCTGCAGGGAGATGAGGGGAAAAAGGTGCTGGTCAACCATGCCAGCCTCTTTGCCAACCGCTATGCGAATCAGGGCAACAGCCTCTATGCCCGCGACTATGGCCTGTGGGGGTTGCCCGGCGGCTTTCTGAAATACGATGCCTACGTCACCGACCGGGACTATGGCATCAATGCGCTGAACTATGTCTATCAATACCAGTGGTTCAAGGCACAGCTGGGCGCGGTCGACAACAGCTACGACTTTAACCCCTCGGCACAGCGCAGCCTGTTTAAAAACAGTCAGATGACCGCCCTCCTGCTCGGTAACTCCGCGGAGATGCAGGTGCGGAGCCAGAACGATCGCCATTACACCTACTACGCCCCGCTGCCGGGGGTGCTGGAGGTGTGGCGCGACGATAAACTGCTGCTGCGCCGCGGTGTCAACGCCGGCATGGGGGAGCTTGCCTACCAAAGCCTGCCGACGGGGATCTATCAGGCGCGGGTTGTCATCAAGGGGTTGAATGACGAGCTGTTTTCCGACCAGTCCCTGCTGCTGGTCAACGATGGCCCGACCCTGGAGGGGGTCAGCACCCACCTCAGCGTCGGACGCCTGGACGATCACGCCTATTACGGTAACGCCTGGATGGGCGAGCTGGGCGTCACGGTACCGCTGGGCGACATCGTCAGCCTGTCCGGGCTGACCGGCTATGCCGACCGTGAGTTTCTGGGCACCCTGGGGGCCGATATCCGCAGCAGCAACCTCACCCTGTCGCTGCTGCAGACCCTGGGCAGCCAGGGGTATCAGAAGAGCGATCTGGTCGCCACCTACTACCCGCTCTCGCTGCAATACACCCGTGAGCGCTACCGCCAGCGTGAGCGTCCCTTCGTCCGCACCCTGCCGGGCGCGGTGGAGCCTGACGACGTGCTGCAGCCCAGCCTGATCCCGGACTATCTGGACCAGCACCCCGGCATGTCGGCCAACCGCGAAAACCTGCTGGCCAACTACAGCGTAGCCCTGCATCAGGACCATACGCTGCAGCTCGGCTACCAGTTTTTCCGCGAGCAGTCCCAGCGGAGCCAATACTATACGCTGTCGCTGTTCAGCCGCTTACCCTGGAATATCAATCTCACCGCCAGCCTCAACTACGCCCGGAACGACCTCTGGAGCGCCTCGGTGGGGCTCTCGGTGCCGATAGGCAGCCTGCAGGCCAGCAGCTACTACTCGCAGCAAAACGCGGGTCGCTGGCGCAGCCAGAACACCCTGAACTATAGCCAGAGTCTGGCGGAGGCGTGGCTGGTTAACCTGCAGGGTGGCCAGCAGTTCTCCGACAACGGCGCGCAGACCACCTTCTCGGCCGGTGCGCAATACCGGGGCAGCGCGGATGTCCGTGCGCAGGTCTATCTGGCCAGCGATCAGTCGGGTGCAGCCGGCAGCCTCGATGTGCAGTCCAGCCAGCTGATCGCCTCAGACGGGATATCGTTCCAGCGGCCGGATGCGCTGAGCCAACAGGCGTTTCTGCGCCTGCCGGCAGAGGAGAAAGGGGCGGTGTCGGTGGCACTGAAAGAGCAGAGCAGCGGGATGACCCGCTACTACACGGAGGGCGGGGGAAAATCATCGCCCTGCCGGCCTACAGCCGTTACCAGCTGGATGAGCGGCTGATTGGCGGGAGCCGTGTCTTTGACAACCATCAGTCGCGTTATCAGCAGCAGATCGATCTGCTGCCCGGGCGTTTGGTCGATACCACGCGCGCGGTATTGCCGGTGCGCAATCAGGCCATACGGGTCCGGCAGCAGGGGAATGGGGTGGATCAACTGCGCTGTGAGGGGGCAGGCTGCATTGGGGTACAGCGGATACAGAGCGGCCTGTTTATGCTGCAGCTGCACCCCACCGGGGCGATTACCCTGCTGTCTGAGGGGCGGCCATGCGCCTCGCTCTCTTCGGCGCTGCAGCTGCCGGCCGATCAACTACCCATCGTGGAGTGTAAGAGTGAATAAACGTCAGGTAAGCGTGGGGATTGGGTTAAGTCTCGGGCTGTGGCTGAGCGGCGC
>NZ_AFJI01000099.1 GCF_000264785.1 Edwardsiella ictaluri ATCC 33202
CCCCGCTAACCAACCATGAGTTCGCTCTACAACCCCGCGATAACGACCCAAGCGGTCATGGCTATCAATGCCTCGCCGGGCAATACGGGCCTTGATTCCCCGTCGCCTCAGATAATCCCGGCAACGGCGAAAATCATACCCCTTGTCTGCGTGTAGCTTGTCAGGCCGATATCGTGGTCGCCCTCTCTTGCCTGCTAACGCCGGGAGGGCATCCCACAATGGCTCAAACATTATCGAGTCATGGCGATTGGCTCCTGAGACAAGCACGGCGAGTGGTATGCCCTGACGTTGCACCACGATGTGTCGTTTACTGCCCAGCTTGCCTCTGTCTGTCGGGTTACGTCCTGTTTCCTGGCCCCCCGGGGGCTGGCTACGCTCGCGCCATCGAGGCTTGCTCTGCTCCAGTCGATGTGACCCGCTTGGTGTAGCGGGGTCAGCAGAGCCACGTGAAGTCGCAGCCAGATGCCTTGAGTTTGCCAATCGCGTAGGCGACGCCAGCACGTCATTGCGCTGCCAAAACCCAACGACTGGGGCAAGTCCTCCCACGGTATCCCAGTCGTAAGGACAAACAGAATACCGTTGAGAACGGCATCGTCATCAAGGCGTGGGCGGCCACCCCGTGACGAAGGCGGTTGGGGCGGCAGAAGTGGCTATCAGGATTTCCAGAGCTGCTTACCGATGATTTTTCGTGTCATGCCTGCTATGTGGGGATTGGCGTTATTCGAATCAACTCGGTTTTGTTAGCGGCTTTAATTGGATGTATCACCAGATTTTAGGATGGTAAAGGGTGATTCGGAACCTCCATTACCTCAAGAGCAGCATTTGTCACAGCATCGCATTCTTCTTCATTTATTGAAAGGCTGTGATATAGGGAAAGAGTCCATGCGGAACTGCCATTAACATTAAACATTTTTTGCTTCTCCTCGGAAGAGGTAAGCCCCAAAGATAAGTATAAAATATCTTTTCGTAACAACATACATGTGCCTTCATCCAGGCCAAATTTTGATTTGGTATTGTTTATCGCAAGCGCCACTCTTTCTAAGTTGCTACTCCCACCATAAAGAATATCAGATGCCTGATTATCTGTTAGCTTCTCAATATAATCTGTGGGATTTGACGTCTTGTGGCCAAATACCTGTTTAAACCGATCGTCTATCATTGTATCTTGCTTGATTTCATTTAGCCGTACTTCAATATCCCTCTCTTTCAATAAAGAGTCCCGCTCAACTACAGCATCCACCCCTTTGTAAGCCAGATAGGTTACCATGCTAGAACCTAATAGCTTCATACTGTTAATAACTTCGCCATTAGAGATGCTGTTATACAACAATTTAGCCTGAGCCGCTCCAAGAGCTAAAAGCCCCACCTTCACCAAGGTCGGGTGTTCCACTACTATATCTGTAATGGATTTGGAAGTATTGGAAACTTTTGACACCGGCAACTGTGGTGTGTCAGGATTACTACCATCAGATCCAGATTGGTTAATGGATGTGATATTAGTGCTTGATATATTGTTCATTCGATGGCCCTCAACGTAGATTAATTAATAATTGGTAAAATGAAGTAATAGCCTCGCCTAATAAACCGTCTTGCAATGCATCAATGCGGACATTAAGGCGCAATTCGTAACCACTGTCAGTGCTTAATAATATACAACCACCTCCCTCGGCGTATGGAATAGGGTTAGTGATAGATGGAATGACTGATCTGGCTTGTCCAATTAACTGTTCTTCGCTTATAGTTAATAAAGACCAAATATATAATCGATCTTCAACCAGTGAGATGCTGATAGAATCCCCTTCATCAAGATCGATAGAAATAGTAGAGTGCGAGTTAAAATCATTCAGCAGATTATTTCGGACGCCAAGCCCAGAAAGAGCAGCCCGAACTAAAGAGCTAAGGTCTTGATGGATGTTTTGAGAAAAAGAAAGTTTGTTGTTAATCATATGCTCCAATCACAACGAGGTAACGAGGTAACGAGGTAACGAGGTAACGAGGTAACGAGGTAACGAGGTAACGAGGTAACGAGGTAACGAGGTAACGAGGTAACGAGGTAACCACAATACAGATCGCATTTCTATAAAAAATTATCCATAGCGACTGGATTTCAGAACTATTAAGCAAAAGGAGGCTTTGTTAATGGAATGGTCGCCCCCTACATCTTGTGCCACAGTGGGACGATAAATCGTCACTACTTGAGCGGAGCGGCCATCATGAGTGTTAAGACTATCGGCATTGATTTGGCAAAAGAGGTTTTTCAGATCCACGGAACTGACGAACACGGCAAGCGCTTGTTCAACAAGCAACTCAAGCGAGCAAAAATGCTTTCCTTTTTTGCCAACATCCCTCCATGTTTGATCGGCATGGAAGCCTGTGCTTCTGCCCACTTTTGGGCCGGCAAACTCATATCGATGGGCCATAACGTCAAGCTGATGGCCCCTCAGTTCGTTAAGCCCTATGTCAAAACCAATGA
>NZ_AFJI01000100.1 GCF_000264785.1 Edwardsiella ictaluri ATCC 33202
TCTTTTTTTGTGCAGGAAAACGTCAACTATTGCCGTCTTGCTTATCTTTCACATACAACGTCAGCAAGTCCCCCGGCTGGATCTGGCCGTTATCGTTAACCCTGCTGTTCCAACGCATTACATCATCAATATCGACGCCGTGGCGGCGTGCAATGCTGAAGAGTGAGTCCCCTTTCCGCACCTTATAGGTGATGGTATTGTCCGCCAGTGCCGTTCCTTTCGCACCTGTCGCGACCTTTAGAGTCTGTCCGGCTTTCAGGATGCTGCGGCTGCCCATATTATTCATGCTCAGCAGCGTTTTCTGCGTCATGTTTAGGCGACGGGCAATACCAGACAGTGTATCGCCGTTGCGTACTCGATAAGTCGACGTGCTGCGATGGTTCGCCAGCTCAGTATCCGGCTGGATCGCGGCAATTTCTCGCTCTGCCAGCGAGTCCTTCAGTCGATCGACGTGGGCCTGAGGCACCATTATATAGCGCGGGCCGTGCCCACTCGGTGCGGTAACGTTACGCTTGTATCCAGGGTTGAACGACTTCAGCTTGGTCAGCGACATCCCGGCCATCTCGGCGGCCTGGCTAAGCTGCATCTGCTGACTGACGTCAACGCGTGCCAGCGCCCGTTCCTGACTCGACTTAGGCAGTTTGATACCATAGCGCTGGTTATGCTTGATGATATCGCTCAGCGCCAGCACCTTTGGTACATACAGCGCCGTCTCACGCGGCAGGGAGAGAGACCAATAGTCGGTCGGGCGCCCTTTGCGCTTGTTGGCCTTGATCGCCTGCATAACGCGCCCTTCGCCACTGTTGAATGCAGCAAGGGTTAGCAGCCAGTCGCCGTCGAACATCTTGTTCATACGCTGCATCATATCCAGCGCAGCCGTTGTCGAGGCGGCGATATCCCGGCGGCCATCATACCACTGGTTCTGTTTCAGTCCGTAGTTACGACCCGTTTGAGGCACGATCTGCCATAGCCCTGCGGCGTTGGCCGATGACGTTGCATGCGGATTAAAAGCGCTCTCCACTATGGGTAGCAGTACCAGTTCCATCGGCATATTACGTTTCTTAATCTGCTCGACAATCCAGTACATGTACGGCTCTGCCCGTAATGTTACATCGTGGAGATAGCTCTTATTGCGTAAATACTTGTTTCGTTGCTCGCGGATCCGGGTATTGTTCGGAACCTTTATCTTCATGTCGTCACGAATGAAGCCCCATAAACCATCCTGCGCGAGGGTATTGCTGTCGCTTAACCATCGCGCGGAGGTCGCTCGTGTGCCCGAGGGCTGTCCTGCTTCATTTCGACTGACAGAAGACAAACTCTGTGCATATTGTTCCGGCTGTGACTGGGACACCCCATGACAGCCAGCCAACAACACGGAGGCGAAGATTATCGCTTTAGCCTTCATGTGTGCGTCGCTGTTGATTAAAAGACGAGCAATAATACGTTGCTTGACTGCACAACACAAGAAAAAGCTTTAAAAACTGTCTTTCATGTTGCGTAGACAGGCAAAAACTCGCCAAATCTCATTAGGTTGCGTAGGAAAACCCACATTCCTTTGCAAATCATAATCATAACAGCGTAAGAATGGATTTATTTCCATCTCAATCCGTAGCGTTGAAGGCACCGTAGGTTGCTGTTTTGCCCGCAATATCGTTACGTGTTGCTGATATGTTTCTATTTCCCTGTTTTTGGGTAATACATGCCGTGCAAACCGTAGATTTGACTCAGTATATTCGTGAGCGCAGCACACCAATGTGTTATCAGGAAGTTGTATAATGCGCTGTAACGAGTCAAACATTTGCTGCGCACTGCCCTCAAACAGGCGCCCACAGCCAGCGGAGAATAGCGTATCGCCGCAAAACAGGTACGGAGCGCTGTAGTAGGCCATATGGCCCAACGTATGTCCCGGCAGAGCCATGATAGAAATCTGGCACCCTAGCAGGGAGAGCGTATCGTTATCGGCTACGACTTGGGTACACCCCTGTCCCTGTGTTTCTGCCGGACCGTAAACCGGCATTTCAGGGTAGGCCTGGACGATCTCTGCAACACCGCCAACGTGGTCATTATGATGGTGCGTCAGCAGGATGGCTTTAGGGGTTATCCTATTCTCTGTCAAATAGTGTAAAACCGGCGCGGCGACGCCGGGATCGACGATCAGACATTGATGCTGCGGATTGATTAGCAGCCAGATGTAGTTATCCTGTAGGGTAGGAAGACCGATAAGATCCATGATGTTATCTACTCCAAAGTCAGAGGTGACGATGAGACCGGCACTGAGCATGCGCACGCTAAACGCGCCTTTTACCTGGCGGCAAATCCCGTGGGGACTCCACTACCGGGCCGCGCTGGAGCTGCGTTTAACGCCGTGGTGGCCAAAGCTGTTTGGCTACCATTTGCTGAAGCTGGGGACGCTGAGCACCGATCTGGCAACGGACCGCTGTACCATATCACATCAGGTGAGTGTGGCACCGGAGGGAGAGCATTTACAGGTGATCGCTGAGCCCGCGCATCTGCCGTTTGCCGCGAAGTCGGTGGATGCCTGCCTGCTGGCTCACACCCTGGGCTACTCCCACGATCCGCACCGGGTGCTGCGCGAGGTCGATCGGGTACTGGTGGATGACGGTTGGCTTATCATCAGCGGCTTTAGTCCGCTGAGCCTTCTGGGGATGGGGAAACTGGTGCCCGGACTGCGCCGCCGGCTGCCCTACAGCAGCCGTATGTTCAGTATGGGGCGACTCATCGACTGGCTGAACCTGCTGAACTACGAAGTGCTGGCGGCGTCACGTTTTCAAGTGTTGCCTTGGCATAATCCCTGCGTCTCTCTGCTGAGCCGACACTTTCCGGCGATGGGGTGTCTGATGCTGATCGTTGCACGTAAGCGTACCGTTCCATTGACCTTAACGCCGCAACGCGTCTTGCTGGCGCATCATAGTATCCGCCGCGCGTTGGGTAGCGCGGCAAAGATCAGACGGCGGCCGGTTTAGCGGCCCCGGTGGCGTGGCTACCCGGGAGTGTAGCCGCTGTCGTCCTGGGTCGGTGTCCCGGCGGCGCGGCGCGCCAGCTCATCGCAGCGCTCGTTCTCTGGGTGACCAGCATGACCTTTTATCCATATCCACTCCACCTGATGTGGGCCGATGGCCTGATCCAGTCGCTGCCATAGATCGACGTTTTTCACCGGTTTTTTATCCGCCGTTTTCCAGTCGCGTCGTTTCCAGCCGTGGATCCACTGGGTAATGCCCTGACGGACATACTGGCTATCGCTGAACAGCGCGACCTGGCAGGCGCTGGTCAGCGTCTCCAGGGCGACGATGGCCGCCATCAGCTCCATGCGGTTGTTAGTGGTCAGCCGATAGCCGGCACTGAGCGCTTTTTCATGCTGACGGTAGCGCAGAATGGCGCCATAGCCACCCGGGCCCGGATTGCCCAGACAGGAGCCATCGGTGAAAATTTCAACCTGCTTTAACATCTCTGGTAGACTACTCTCTGATCAAAACCGTGAGTCTGACATAAAGTGACACGATGAGCACAGTAAAATGAGTATCCCTATCGCCCGCCAAATCGTCCTTGATACGGAAACCACCGGTATGAACCAGGTGGGTGCCCATTATGAGGGGCATCGCATTATTGAAATCGGCGCCGTTGAAGTGGTTAACCGCCGTCTGACTGGTCGTAATTTTCACGTTTACCTGAAGCCGGATCGTCTGGTGGATCCCGAGGCGTTTACAGTACACGGCATCAGTGATGACTTTTTGCTGGATAAGCCCAGCTTTGCCGAGGTGGCTGATGAGTTTCTGGCTTTTATCCGCGGCGCGGAGTTGGTGATCCATAACGCGCCGTTCGATATCGGCTTTATGGACTATGAATTTGCCAAGCTGGGGCGCGATCTGCCGAAGACGGAGACATTCTGCACTATCACCGATAGCCTGGTGATGGCGCGTCGCCTGTTTCCGGGCAAAAGGAACAGCCTGGATGCGCTGTGCAACCGCTATGAGATAGACAACAGCAAGCGAACGCTGCACGGGGCGCTGCTGGATGCCCAGATCCTGGCCGATGTTTACCTGATCATGACCGGAGGCCAGACTTTGCTTGCGTTTTCCAGTGATGGTGACGGCGCCTCTCAGTCGCAGGCATCGGAAATTCGCCGGGTGGTACGCGGTGCCAAAGGGCTACGGGTGGTGTACGCCAGTGAGGTGGAGCTGGCAGCTCATGAACAGCGTTTGGATTTGGTTCAGAAAAAGGGCGACAGCTGTCTGTGGCGTAGTTAAATGATAAAATTTGCTGAAAAATCATCGCAAAGTATAAAATGTGTGCGAATGATTGTCTTGCAGAGAAAAAGGGTTGACGCCGTCGGGCGCTGACCGTAATATGCGCCTCGTTCCCCAAGCGGGAACAACGCGGAGCGGTAGTTCAGTTGGTTAGAATACCTGCCTGTCACGCAGGGGGTCGCGGGTTCGAGTCCCGTCCGTTCCGCCAACATTCCAAGCCCCGGCTCAGAAATGAGCCGGGGTTTTTTGTTTTATCCCTCCCCGCTCAGCCGCCGCGGGCGGCAGCGCCAGCGTTACCGGTGCGAGGATGGACGGGTCGGCGGGATCACAGAATTTTGTGTGGGCCGAAGCACTCATAGTGCAGTCGTTCCGCATCGACGCCCTGTGCCAGCAGCTGCCGTGCCACATGTTGCATAAAGCCAATCGGTCCACAGAAATAGAACTGCATGTGCGGATCGCGCAGCCCGTCGCCCACGGTGCCGAGATCCATCATACCGCGATGGCAGCGGGCGTGGATCGGCTGCGTGGGTTCGCCGCGGCGTAGCCACAGATGCGCGTGATGATGGGGGATGGTGGCCAGCAGGTGCTCGCTCTCCTCGCCAAAGGCGCGCACGGGGTCGCTATCGGCGGCGTGCAGCCAGTACAGCGAAGCGCGTTGTCCACGGCGGCTCAGGGTATCCAGCATGCTGAGCAGCGGGGTCACACCGACGCCTGCCGAGATCAGCGCCAGCGGCGTCTCCGGCGTCGTATTTAGAGTAAACCCGCCGCAGGGGGCTGAGAGGTGCAGCGTATCACCCGCACCGGCGACGTCGTGCAGATAGCGGGAGACGGCGCCCTGAGGTTCCCGCTTGACGGCGATACGGTAATGCTGACCATTGGGGGCATGGGTCAGTGAATACTGACGAATCGCCTGGCGCGGGAGGCTGGGATGGCGCACATATACGCTCAGATATTGCCCTGGGAGGAAGTCAGCGATCGGGGCGCCATCCTGCGGTACCAACGTGAAGCTGGTGATCAGATCGCTCTCCACCCGTTTGTCGGCAATCGCAAACGCCCGCTGATGCGCCCAGCCGCCGGACTGTCCGGCGAGCCCCTGGTACAGTTGGGACTCCCGTGCAATAAACAGCTGTGCCAGCGTGCTGTAGGCATTGCTCCAGGCATCCAGCACATCACTGCCGGGGTTGAATAGTTCCTCCAGTGTCTTGAGCAGATGATGGCCAATAATGGCGTACTGTTGCGGTTGAATACCAACGCTGACGTGTTTATGAGCGATACGCTCTACCGCCCCGCTCAGCGCCGCGGGGGTATCAATGTGGGCAGCATAGGCGCAGATGGCGTTAAACAACGCCTCGCGCTGATCGCCGCTGTGCTGATGACTCATATTGAAGAGAGACTTCAGCTCTGGATTATGACGGAACATGCGTTGATAGAAGTGGGCGGTCAGCCCTGGACCATACTGTTGCAGCAGTGGCAGGGTGGATTTGACGATAACGATGGTTTGTGTGTCCAGCATGAGCGCTCCTAGGGGGTATCAATTAAATTGCATATAGAATGCAACTTAATAATTTTTGGTGGCGCTGTAAATCAATAATTGCCGATGTTCCTCATTGGCGTTACGGTAATGGTGTTTTTTTATTCGCGCCCATCGCTGTGTGCACAAAAATGCAACAATGCGCCTATCTGTCTAAGTCCTTGCACTACGGAGTGCTAAACGATTGCGCAAAAAATGGGGTGAGGTGTTTGTAACAAGTTAAAAACATATTACACTGTGACGATTGCCCGTTGGGGTGGGGATGTCTTGGCTGTGAGGGCCAGATTTACTCAAAACCGGTTAGCTGAGTCAGGAGAAGCGGATGTTAAAGCGTGAAATGAACATTGCCGATTACGATACCGAGCTGTGGCAGGCAATGCAGCAGGAAGTGACGCGTCAGGAGCAGCATATTGAGCTGATCGCCTCGGAAAACTACACCAGCCCGCGGGTTATGCAGGCGCAGGGCTCCCAGCTGACCAATAAATATGCCGAAGGTTACCCGGGTAAGCGTTACTACGGCGGTTGCCAGTATGTGGATCAGGTCGAGCAGCTGGCGATTGATCGCGCCAAGGCGCTGTTTGGCGCCGACTACGCCAACGTACAGCCCCACTCAGGTTCTCAGGCCAATTTCGCCGTCTATACCGCACTGCTGCAACCGGGCGATACGGTGCTGGGCATGAATCTGGCGCACGGCGGCCATCTGACGCATGGCTCTCCGGTTAACTTTTCCGGTAAGCTGTATAACGTGGTGCCTTACGGCATCGACGCGCATGGCCGTATCGACTATGACGATCTGGCGGCGCAGGCGCAGCGGCACCGTCCGAAGATGATCATCGGCGGTTTCTCGGCCTATTCCGGCGTCGTGGACTGGGCGCGTATGCGTGAGATCGCCAATAGCATCGGCGCCTATCTGTTTGTGGATATGGCGCATGTGGCGGGTCTGGTCGCTGCCGGGGTTTATCCCAATCCGATTCCCCATGCCCACGTAGTGACCACCACTACTCACAAAACCCTGGCCGGTCCACGCGGCGGCTTGATCCTGGCCAAGGGGTTGGATGAGACGATGTATAAAAAGCTGAACTCCGCCGTGTTCCCGGGAGCACAGGGGGGCCCGCTGATGCACGTGATCGCAGCCAAGGCGGTCGCTCTGAAAGAGGCGATGGAGCCGGAGTTTACCCGTTACCAGCAGCAGGTGGCCAAAAATGCCAAGGCGATGGTCGACGTCTTTCTGCAACGCGGCTATAAGGTCGTGTCCGGTGGCACGGAAAATCATCTATTTCTGCTGGATCTGGTTGACAGGCAGATCACCGGCAAGGAGGCCGACGCCGCACTGGGACACGCCAATATTACGGTGAATAAAAACAGCGTGCCCAACGATCCGCAGAGTCCGTTCGTGACTTCCGGCATTCGCATCGGTACCCCTGCTATCACGCGCCGCGGTTTTAAAGAGGCAGAGTCCCGTGAGCTGGCGGGATGGATGTGCGACGTGTTGGATAATATCCATGATGAGGCCACGATCGCCTGCACCAAACAGAAGGTGCTGGCTCTTTGTGAACGTCTTCCGGTCTATGCCTGACCGGCTGCCAGCCCTACCGAGCCCGCTACGCGCGGGCTTTTTACGTCAGTCGCTCCTGTCGTCGGCCTGCATCAGCCAGGTGCCGGTACTGACGGCGATCAGGTTCAGCTCCTCAGGGGAGAAGCGGATATGGTAGCGTCGCTCCAGCCCGGCGATGGCACGGCGGGGAGCGCCAATAATGCGGGGATGAGACGCCAGCTCCACCGTCAGCGGCGTGCCGATACGGATGGTGAACAGCGAGCGCCCAATGGCGGCGCCAAGGTGGGCGAACCGGCGGGCTACAGCCGTTCGCGCTGGGAAAGTCGTACGTCGCTGTCGTGCTCTATGCCGTCGATGTAGCGTTCAACCTCGGGCATAAGGGGTTTGTCTTGCGCATTTCTCCGCAGACTGTGGCTATGGTTCTTGCGCAAGGTTAAGCCGTGTCACGCATAGTTGCTCCTGCTCCAGTGTGACCGTAAACACATCTCTGATATGTATGCTGCATAGTTGTTTCGGTAACGGTGTACTCCTCTTTCTGCTGTAGCCAGCGGTAGTGGCCGGTAGCAGCCAGCAGGAGAGGAGTGAATTCGGTTGGCCGTCTCGGCGCTGTATGGCGGCATACTGCGTCATGATACCGATCAGCTGTTGTGCTGGCGTAACGGTGCCGGGAAGTAGCATCGCGCACGTTGTATCCAGTGCAGCAGGTATGAGAACCACTCATAGACCGTGTCGTGCAGACGATAGCCATGGCGGCTGATATGCAGGGACAGGGCGTGGTAATGCATGATATCGCTGACCAGATGACTCAGATTCTGCCCTGCTTCATCGGGCGTTTGTTGCTGCAGCTTACACAGATGCGCCAGATTGCAGTACCGTTCCGTGCAGGAGCACGGTGCAGGTAGCGAGGCATCGCTCTGCATGTGTGTTTTCCCTCCGGGTGAATAACCGCAAAATCGGTATCGGGCGCATCCCACAGTGTCGGTCGTCGCTGAGGCGATCAAGGAGACATCGTCTAGGCATAGCAAATCCGGGGTGGGGGTAGTCCAGGGCTCTTCGTTGGATGCCTGCGTCGGACTCATGCGCGATGGCGGGTGTAAAAACAAAATGCCCTGCGCGGGCGTTCCGGCAGGGCGTTGAAAATGACGCATTGGTGCCCTTTCGGGCAGGCGATTAACGCTTCAGCGCATCGCTCAGCTCGTCGCGCAGAGCGCCCAGCAGCGACTTGACGACGCGCGGGTTACCGGCGACGACGTTACCGCTGGCCAGGTAGCCATGGCCGCCGACAAAGTCGGTAACCAGGCCGCCCGCTTCGCGCACCAACAGCTCACCGGCGGCGAAGTCCCATGGCTTCAGGCCGATTTCAAAGAAACCGTCCACGCGGCCGGCGGCGACGTAGGCCAGATCCAGCGCAGCAGAGCCGGTGCGGCGGAAGTCAGCGCACTGGGTAAACAGCTTATCGACCATCTTGATATAGGTGGCGGCATGATGCTTCATCTTGAAGGGGAAACCGGTGGCCAGGATGGTGCCATCCAGATCTTTGGCAACGCCGGTGCGCAGGCGGTAGCCGTTGAGCTGCGCGCCCTGACCACGGGTGGCGGTATACAGCTCGTTGCGCATCGGATCATAGACGACGGCAACTTCGGTACGGCCTTTGATACGTACGGCGATGGACACTGCGAAGTGCGGCAGACGTTTGACGAAATTGGTGGTGCCATCCAGCGGATCGATTACCCATTGGATCTCGTGATCTTCACCCAGCAGCTCACCGCACTCTTCGCTGATGATAGTGTGCTTGGGGTAAGACTTGCGGATGGTCTCGATGATCAGGTGTTCAGCATCGCGATCGACATTGGTCACAAAATCATTGCTGCCTTTCTGGCTGGCTTCTATTGAGTCGGGCGTTTCGTAACTTTTGGCAATCAGGTTACCGGCCTTGCGCGCGGCGCGCACGGCGATGTTCAGCATCGGATGCATGGGAATCTTCCACTAGATGTTAAAGAACGGGAAATTTAGACGGCGCAGAGTATAGCAAAGTGTGCGGCAAACAACCATGCCGTTTTTATACTCGTTGGCAATAACAATAAATAATGTTTTATATCAATTGATTGTGGAATTGCTCGGCGGTGAATAAATCAATAGAAACCATTAATAACGCCTTATGGTAAAATCACAGAATCAATTCAATCGTGTAATGAGTAAGCATGCTGGACAATATTCGCATCGTGCTGGTGGAAACCTCCCACACCGGCAACATGGGGTCAACTGCCCGAGCCATGAAGACCATGGGATTAACCAACCTGTATCTTGTGAACCCGCTGGTACGCCCCGACTCACAGGCCATTGCTCTGTCAGCCGGGGCCAGCGACGTGATCGGCAACGCGACCATCGTAGGCAGCTTCGATGACGCGATCGTCGGTTGCAGTCTGGTGGTGGGCACCAGTGCCCGTTCACGCTCGTTGCCATGGCCGATGCTGGAGCCGCGCGAATGCGGCCAGCGCAGCGCCATGGAATCAGAGCATGCGCCTGTTGCCATCGTATTTGGCCGCGAGCGCGTCGGGTTGACCAACGATGAGCTGCAGAAGTGCCATTACCATGTGCAGATCCCGGCCAACCCGGAGTACACCTCGCTGAACCTGGCGATGGCGGTGCAGATCCTCAGTTATGAAATCCGCGTCGCACACCTGGATCGTCAGGCGGCCAAGGCGCCGGCTGTGGAGGAGGCAGCCTATCCTCTGGCAGACGATCTGGAGCGCTTTTATGCCCATCTGGAGCAGACGCTGCATCACACCGGCTTTATCCGTGAGAAGAGTCCGGGTCAGGTTATGAACCGTCTGCGCCGCCTGTTCACCCGCGCCCGCCCGGAGGCGCAGGAGCTGAATATCCTGCGCGGCATACTGGCCTCAATTGATAAGTGCGACGCAGAACGGCACAAAAGTTAACGGTGACAACGACTATATCATAGTAGAATACACGGGTATTTTTGCGCGGATGCTGGCTGGTATTGCTGCGTGTTTCTCGCGGATGGACAGCATTGATAAGCGGATAATACTTGACTAAAATAGTAGGATAAATAGTTGACTGAAATAGTCGGGAATGAGAGGATGAAACCGTTGAGCAACACTGTGTGTTTCACTCTTTTTCCCAAAGGGGCTATTAGCCATGAGACTGACATCCAAAGGGCGTTATGCCGTAACAGCCATGCTCGATGTGGCGCTTCACTCCCAGGAAGGACCGGTACCGCTGGCGGATATTTCAGAACGCCAGGGGATCTCGCTTTCTTATCTGGAGCAGCTGTTCTCCCGCCTGCGCAAAAATGGTCTGGTGGCCAGCGTACGGGGTCCTGGTGGCGGTTACCTGCTGGGAAAAGAGACCAGTGAGATCGCTATTGGCGCGGTGATCACCGCCGTGGATGAGTCGGTGGATGCAACCCGCTGCCAGGGGAAAGAGGGCTGTCAGGGGGGAACCCGCTGCCTGACCCACACGTTGTGGCGCGATCTCAGCGAGCGTATCAGCGGTTTTCTAAACAATATTTCGCTGGCGGAGCTGGTCAATAATCAGGAAGTCATGGATGTGGCTGACCGACAGGATATTGATGCACGGCGCAGCGTTGTCGCTGCCGGGCATCAGGATACGATTAACGTGAACCTGCGTGCATAAGCGCGGGCACGGAGTTGAATTATCACCCGTAGGCAAATCATTTTTGGAAGTGATGTACGGAGCAAAAGAATGAAATTACCGATTTATATGGACTACTCCGCAACGACGCCGGCCGATCCGCGCGTGGCTGAGAAGATGATGCAGTATCTGACGCTGGACGGTACATTCGGTAACCCGGCTTCCCGCTCCCACCGCTTCGGCTGGCAGGCCGAAGAGGCGGTAGACGTCGCGCGCAATAATATCGCAGAGCTGGTGGGTTCCGATCCGCGTGAGATCGTGTTTACCTCCGGAGCGACCGAGGCCGATAACCTGGCCATCAAAGGCGCCGCCAACTTCTATCAGAAGAAAGGCAAGCACATCATCACCTGTAAGACCGAGCACAAGGCGGTGCTGGATACCTGTCGTCAGCTGGAGCGCGAAGGCTTTGAGGTGACCTACATGACGCCGCAGCCCAATGGTCTGATTGACCTGAACGCCCTGGAGGCGGTGATGCGTGACGACACGATCTTGGTCTCCATCATGCATGTGAATAACGAAATCGGCATCATTCAGGATATTGAGACCATCGGCGAGATGTGCCACGCGCGTGGCATTATTTTCCATGTGGATGCCACCCAGAGTGTGGGCAAACTGCCGATTGATCTGAGCAAACTGAAGGTCGATCTGATGTCATTTTCCGGCCATAAAATCTATGGTCCGAAGGGCATCGGCGCCCTGTACGTCCGTCGCAAGCCGCGTGTACGTATTGAAGCGCAGATGCACGGCGGCGGCCATGAGCGCGGTATGCGCTCCGGGACCCTGCCGGTACACCAGATCGTTGGGATGGGCGAAGCCTACCGCATTGCCAAAGAGGAGATGTCGACCGAAGTTCTGCGTCTGCGCGTCCTGCGCGATCGCCTGTGGAACGGGCTGAAGGACATCGAAGAGGTGTATCTGAACGGCGCTCTGGAGCAGGGGGCGCCGAATATCCTGAACGTCAGCTTTAACTTTGTTGAAGGGGAATCTCTGATCATGGCGCTGAAGGATCTGGCCGTCTCTTCCGGGTCGGCCTGTACCTCCGCCAGCCTGGAGCCCTCCTACGTGCTGCGCGCACTGGGCCTGAATGATGAGCTGGCGCACAGCTCCATCCGCTTCTCTCTGGGGCGTTTTACCACGGAAGAAGAGGTCGATTACGCCATTGATCTGGTGCGTAAATCCATCGGCCGTCTGCGCGAGCTCTCACCGCTGTGGGAGATGCATAAGCAGGGCGTGGATATCAGCACCATCGAATGGTCAGCCCATTAATTCCCAGGACACCCTTTTAGGAGCATCGATAAATGGCTTACAGCGATAAAGTGATCGATCACTATGAGAATCCGCGCAACGTCGGATCCTTTGACAATAGCGATCCCAACGTCGGTAGCGGTATGGTCGGCGCCCCGGCCTGCGGTGACGTGATGAAGTTGCAGATTAAAGTCAACAATGAGGGTATCATTGAGGACGCCCGTTTCAAGACCTACGGCTGTGGCTCTGCCATTGCCTCCAGCTCGCTGGTCACTGAGTGGGTCAAGGGTAAGTCCCTGGAGCAGGCGGCGGAGATCAAGAATACCGACATCGCCGAGGAGCTGGCGCTGCCGCCGGTGAAGATCCACTGCTCGATCTTGGCAGAAGACGCCATTAAGGCAGCGATCGCCGATTATAAAAACAAGCATAGCGCGGAATAAGCGCCGTGCTCCGGTGGCCGGCTATCCGGTCACCGTCACCCTGAATTTTTTGACTGAGGTTGTTGTATGTCGATTACCATGAGCGACTCCGCTGCAAAGCGCGTACAGACATTTTTAACCAATCGCGGTAAGGGATTGGGCCTGCGTCTGGGGGTAAAAACCTCGGGTTGTTCAGGCATGGCGTATGTGCTGGAGTTTGTCGATGTCCTGAACGAGGACGATGTGGTTTTCGAGGATCAAGGAGTGAAGGTTATCGTTGACGGAAAGAGCCTGGTGTACCTCGATGGTACCGAGTTGGACTTCGTTAAAGAGGGGCTTAACGAAGGCTTTAAGTTCAACAACCCAAATGTTAAGAATGAGTGCGGCTGCGGCGAGAGCTTTAACGTTTAACCCGCGCCCACGTCACCGGCGGGCGTCGCCTCTCCTTAATTAGCTGACGTCGGCGACGCCGCTTTTACGGTATTAGCATCAGAGTACGGCATGGACTATTTCACGCTTTTCGGGTTTCCGGCACGCTATGACGTGGATGGCAGCCTGCTCGCTGCGCGTTTTCAGGATCTGCAGCGTCAGTTTCACCCCGACCGTTTCGTCACCGCGCCTGAGCGCGATCGCCTGCTGGCAATGCAGCAGGCGACAACCATCAATGACGCCTATCAGACGCTTAAACATCCCCTCAAGCGGGCCGAGTATCTGCTCTCTCTGCACGGTTTTGACATCAATAATGAACAGCAGACCTTGCGCGATACGGCTTTCCTGATAGAGCAGATGACCCTGCGCGAGGAGCTGGAGGTGCTGGAGCACCGTGCCGACGCCGATGAGGCGTTAATGAGCTTTTCCGACAAGGTCGCTAAAATGGTGCAGGTGCGCAGTGCTCAGATGATAAATGAGCTGGACTGTCAGGCATGGCCGCAGGCGGCGGACAGCGTGCGTAAGCTACGATTTCTGGACAGGCTCCAGCAGCAGACCGAACAGCTGGAAGAGCGGCTGCTGGGGATGTAACCCTTTTTGACGGATTAACGGAAGCGAACATGGCGTTATTACAAATCAGTGAGCCGGGACTGAGTGCTGCGCCGCATCAGCGTCGTCTGGCGGCGGGCATCGATCTGGGCACCACCAACTCTCTGGTGGCTACTGTGCGCAGCGGCCAGGCCGAAACGCTGGCCGATGAGCAGGGGCACCATCTATTGCCGTCGGTGGTGCGCTACCAGGCTGGCGGACATATCGTCGGCGCCGAGGCCCGTGAGCAGGCTGCCGACGATCCGCTCAATACCGTGAGCTCGATTAAACGCATGATGGGGCGTTCGCTGGCCGACGTTCAGGCGCGCTATCCGCATTTACCCTATCAGATGCACGCCAGCGAGAGCGGTATGCCGCAGCTGGCGACGGCGGCGGGCAGCGTCAACCCGATCCAGGTGTCCGCCGACATCCTCGCCGCGCTCTCTGCGCGCGCACAGGCGGCCCTGGGCGGCGAGCTGGACGGGGTGGTGATCACCGTGCCAGCCTATTTCGATGATGCGCAGCGCCAGGGGACGAAAGACGCCGCGCGTCTGGCCGGTCTGCACGTGCTGCGCCTGCTCAATGAGCCGACCGCAGCCGCCATCGCCTACGGGCTGGACTCCGCCCAGGAGGGGGTGATCGCGGTTTACGATCTCGGCGGCGGCACCTTTGATATCTCGATTCTGCGCCTCAGCCGCGGGGTGTTTGAGGTCTTGGCCACCGGCGGCGACTCCGCGCTGGGCGGCGATGACTTTGACCACCTGCTGGCCGACTGGCTGCGTGAGCAGGCCGGTCTGCGCGACCGTAGCGATGCCGGGCTGGCGCGCCGCTTCCTGGATGCGGCCGTCGCGGCAAAAATCGCCCTGAGCACCCAGCAAGAGACGACGGTGTGTGTCGGCGACTGGCAGGGTGAGGTGAGCCGGGATCAGCTGGATGCGCTGATCGCGCCGCTGGTTAAGCGCACGCTGCTGGCCTGCCACCGGACGCTGAAAGATGCCGGCGTTACCCGCGACGAGGTGTTGGAGGTGGTGATGGTTGGCGGCTCAACCCGGGTACCGCTGGTGCGGACGCAGGTGGGCGACTTCTTTGGCCGTCAGCCGCTGACCACGATTGATCCCGATCGGGTGGTGGCGATCGGCGCGGCTATCCAGGCTGATATTCTGGTCGGCAATAAACCGGATGCCGATATGCTGCTGCTGGACGTGATCCCGCTCTCTCTGGGGCTGGAGACCATGGGCGGACTGGTCGAGAAGGTGATCCCGCGCAATACCACCATCCCGGTGGCCCGGGCGCAGGAGTTTACCACCTTTAAAGATGGTCAGACGGCGATGATGATCCATGTGCTGCAGGGCGAGCGCGAACTGGTCCAGGATAATCGCTCTCTGGCACGTTTTACCCTGCGCGGTATTCCTCCGCTTTCGGCGGGTGGCGCCCATATTCGCGTCACCTTCCAGGTCGATGCTGACGGGCTGCTCAGCGTGACCGCGATGGAGAAGTCTACCGGGGTACAGGCAGCGATCCAGGTGAAGCCCTCCTACGGGTTGAGTGAAGACGAAATCGTCGGCATGCTGAAAGATTCCATGGCGAATGCTGAGGGCGATCTCAGCGCACGTATGCTGGCGGAACAAAAGGTGGAGGCCGCGCGGGTGCTGGAAAGCCTGCACGGTGCGCTGCAGCAGGACAGTGCTCTGCTGGGCGAACAGGAGCTGGCGGCAATCCGCCAGGCGCAGACGGCGCTGCAGGCCGCCGCCGATGGTGACGAGACGTCGGCGATCGAGGCGGCGATCAAGGTGCTGGATGCACAAACTCAAGAATTTGCCGCGCGGCGCATGGATAGCTCCATTCGCCGTGCGCTGGCCGGTCACTCTGTGGATGAGGTTTAAATATAAACATGCCAAAAATCGTATTTCTGCCCAATCAGGAACATTGCCCGGATGGGGCGGTGATCGAGGCCCAGAAAGGCGAGACGATCCTGGACGCAGCGCTGCGTAACGGGATTGAAATCGAACATGCCTGCGAGAAGTCCTGCGCCTGTACCACCTGTCACTGCATCGTCCGAGAAGGCTTTGACTCCCTTACTGAGAGCAGCGAGCTGGAGGATGACATGCTGGACAAGGCCTGGGGCCTGGAGCCGGAAAGCCGCCTGAGCTGTCAGGCACGGGTTACTGATGAAGACCTGGTGGTCGAGATCCCGCGCTACACCGTTAACCATGCGCGGGAGCACTGAGGTGGGACTAAAATGGCACGATAGCCGCGCCATCGGCGAGGCGCTATATGACGCGCACCCGGATGTCTCTCCACAGAGTGTGCGCTTTACCGATCTGCACCGCTGGATCTGTAGCCTGGATGATTTCGATGACGATCCGTCAGCCTCCAGTGAAAAAATTCTGGAAGCCATCCTGCTGGTCTGGTTAGATGAGGTTGAGTGAGAAGGGCCTCCCCACCGTTGAGTCGGCGCGGGAGTTGGCCTGGGCAAGCCACCCGTAGGGGTGGCTTTTTACTATAGACCGTCCGCGAAGTCCGTTCGCGGGGGGCCGCGAAGCAAGCGGGAGAACACGTATGACCAATGAATTGATGTCGGTCCATTTATCAAGTCAGACCGCAGATACGCGCTGGGGCAGCGATGCGCTGCTGAGCGCGGATACTCAGGGGATGACCATTCACGCGGGAGAATCACTGGACCACGGGGTGATTCAGCGCGCCGCGCGCCGCCTAGATACCCAGGGGATGAAGCAGGTCTCTCTGCAGGGGACGTCGTGGAGCCTGAGCGCCTGCTGGGCGTTTTGGCAGGGCTTTCGCAACCCGAAGGGCGGGCAGTATGTGCAGTGGCCTGCGCTGAGCGTCGCCGATCGCGCTGAGCTGGATCGTCGGCTGCTTAATATCGACTGGGTGCGCGATACCATCAATACCCCGGCAGAAAATCTGGGGCCGACTCAGCTGGCGCAGCGCGCGGTCGATCTGCTGTGCGCGCAGGCCTGCGACAGTATTCACTACCGCATCATTAAGGGCGACGATCTACGCGAGCAGGGCTATATGGGACTGCACAGCGTTGGCCGAGGCTCTGCGCGCGCGCCGGCGTTGCTGGAGCTGGATTACAATCCGGGCGGCAAGCCTGATACACCGGTGTTGGCCTGCCTGGTCGGGAAAGGGATCACCTTTGACTCCGGCGGCTATAGTCTGAAGCAGACGGCTTTCATGGACTCCATGAAATCGGATATGGGTGGCGCGGCATTGGTGACCGGCGCCCTGGCGCTGGCGATCGCGCAGGGACTGCAGGCACGGGTCAAGCTTTACCTGTGCTGCGCGGATAACCTGGTCAGCGGCAATGCGTTCAAGCTGGGTGATATCATTCCGTATCGCAACGGTAAACGGGTTGAGATTATGAATACCGATGCCGAAGGGCGCCTGGTGCTGGCTGATGGTCTGATCGATGCCTCGCGTCAGGCACCGCGTATGATCATTGACTGCGCCACCCTGACTGGCGCAGCCAAGACCGCGGTCGGCGGCGACTACCATGCGTTGCTCTCTTTTGACGATGAGCTGGTGGCGGCGCTGCAAGAGAGCGCGGATCAGGAGGAAGAGCTGTTCTGGCGCCTGCCGTTGGCGGAGTTTCACCGTAGCCAACTGCCCTCCGCCTTTGCTGATCTCAGCAACGTGGCAGGGGTGGCGCACTCGGCCGGTGCCAGCACCGCGGCGGCTTTCCTGTCGCACTTCGTCACTGACTACCGGCAGGGCTGGCTACACATTGACTGCAGCGCTACCTACCGTAAGGTGGCGGTGGATCAGTGGTCCGCCGGAGCGACCGGTATTGGCGTACGGACGCTGTCGCGCCTGTTGTTGACACAGGCTGGGCGCTGCTGACGTTGGCATCATGGTTCCGCCGAATGGCGGAGCCTGCATCGGTCAAGGAAACACGGAAATAGGAGAGATGACGGTGAGTACCAGTACCCGCGATACCCCCCCCGATCACGATGATCGTCAGCATGAGCACGATCACCATCACGAAACCCCCGAACAGCGGCTCGAATCCAGCCTGGTTCAGGCGGCGGCCGAACCGGCCTATCTGGCGCTGTTTTACCGTGCGCTGCTGTCGTCGACGGTCTATCTTCCGGCCCGGAGAGAGGAGATAGCGGAGGCGGACGGCGATACGCTGGCGATCGAACACTGGGAAATGGAGGATGGCACGCGGGTGATCCCCTTTTTCTCTACGCCGGCGCGTCTGCAGCAGGCGCTGACGGATGATGGTCCCACGTCTTGGCACGCACTTCCGGTCCGTGAGTTGTTCGCCCTGACCCGCGGTGAGACGCTGTTTTTAAATCCCCGCACGGAGGCGGGCAAGGCCTTCTACCCGCCGGAGGTGGCGATGCTGCTGGAGAGCGGTGGCATGGCTCACCCACAGACGCTGTCGATCGATGGCGGCGCCGCGATCCGTATCGGACCGGCGGAGCAGACGCCGGAGGCCCTGCAAAGTGGACTGGTCACCCTGTGTGGTCAGCGTAACCTGGTGCGGAGTGCCTGGCTGGCGCGTTTTCAGGATCTGGCCTGCGATGCGCAGCCGGTGCTGCTGCTGGCGCTGGAGCTGGAGGGAAGCGATGAAGCCGCGCATCAGGCGCTGATCCGCGAGGCGGGCACCTTGGCCAGCGCTTTGCTGGATCTGGAGGAGACGATCGACGTCTGCTGCCTTCGCCGTGATGCGCAGGATCCGCTGGCTGACTATCTGCGCACCCACGTGACGCCGCTGTATCAGCGCCGCTGGGGCGGCTGGCTGCGCAATGCCATCGCGACGGGGCATTAGCCCGCCAAATCCTTATCCTGCCTACCGCTGGTGGGGTTCCCTGCAGTATGTATTAAAATATTCATATTTTTTTAACAAATTAACGCAACTGCCATAGTCAACCCCACGGCGCCCTCTTATAATCGAAGCTGCCAGTGTACGTGCCGCAGATCAGCAGGCAACGGGTCGGCAGGGTATTATCGGTAAAGATAATTTTAAGTAAAATCTTTCGATAACTCATGGTGTTAGCGTGGCCGGGTGGCTTTCTTTCGTCGCTGTTGCGCCGTAGAATCCCGCGCGGATGTTGATTAAAGCTGTCTGACAGGGGTAGACATGACCTTAGAACGTACCTTTTCCATCGTAAAACCAAACGCGGTGGCCAAAAATGCCATCGGCGCCATCTACGCACGCTTTGAGTCTGCCGGTCTGAAGATCGTCGCCGCCAAAATGGTGCACCTGACGCGCGAGCAGGCGGAAGGCTTCTACGCCGAACATCGCGAGCGCCCTTTCTTTGACGGCTTGGTGACCTTCATGACCTCTGGCCCGATCATGGTGCAGGTGTTGGAAGGCAATGATGCGGTGCGTCGCAACCGTGAAATTATGGGCGCCACGAATCCGGAAAGCGCGCTGGCCGGTACGCTGCGCGCCGACTATGCCGATAGCCTGACAGAGAATGCAGTGCACGGCTCCGATTCTCCGGCCTCTGCCGAACGCGAAATCGCCTATTTCTTCAGCGCCGACGATATCTGCCCGCGCACCCGCTGAGCGCCATGCCAGCGCGCCAAAATCCCACCCGACTGCATTATCGCCATGGTATCGGTAGGCGAGAGTGGGTACAATGTGCCGCCCCGTGCTTTCTCCGGGGCGTTATTGTATGCCAGTTTCTGTCCTCTCCGCCCGTAGGGTAGGGAGCAACGAGCCGCAAAGTGTAACAACGAGGCCTGTTTATTTTATGTCCAAGAATCCTTCATTGCATTCGGGCACTGCGTCCGATGCCACAGCCATCGAGTCTCCCTTGTCTGATATTCATGTAACGCCAGTTTTTGCTGACGCCGCGCCGTGTGCTTCTCCGGCACCGGAAAAAATTAACCTGCTCGATCTGGACCGTAGGCAAATGCGCGAGTTTTTCGTCCAGATGGGCGAAAAGCCGTTTCGCGCCGATCAGATCATGAAGTGGATCTACCACTATTGCTGTGATGACTTTGACGCGATGACCGACATCAATAAGGTGTTGCGAGCTAGGCTCAAGCAGGTGGCAGAAATCCGTGCGCCGGAGGTGGCGGTAGAGCAGCGCTCCTCTGACGGTACCATCAAATGGGCGCTGCAGGTGGGCGATCAGCGGGTGGAGACGGTCTATATTCCGGAAGACGATCGGGCCACTCTGTGCGTCTCGTCCCAGGTGGGCTGCGCCTTGGAATGCAAATTCTGTTCGACGGCCCAGCAGGGCTTTAACCGTAACTTGCGGGTATCGGAGATTATCGGTCAGGTATGGCGTGCGGCAAAAATCATCGGTGCGCAGAAAGTGACCGGTAATCGTCCGATCACCAACGTGGTGATGATGGGCATGGGGGAGCCGCTGCTCAATCTGACCAACGTGATCCCGGCGATGGAGATTATGCTGGATGATTTTGGCTTTGGCCTCTCCAAGCGTCGCGTCACTCTGTCGACCTCCGGGGTGGTACCGGCGCTGGATAAGCTGGGCGATACGATCGACGTGGCGCTGGCGATTTCGCTGCATGCGCCGAACGATACTATCCGCGATGAGATCGTGCCGATTAACCGCAAGTACAATATCGACATGTTTCTGGGATCGGTTCGCCGCTACCTGGAAAAGTCCAATGCCAATCAGGGGCGAGTGACGGTAGAGTATGTGATGCTGGATCATATTAACGACGGTACGGAGCACGCGCACCAGCTGGCGGAGTGCCTGAAGGATACGCCTTGCAAGATCAACCTGATCCCGTGGAATCCCTTCCCGGGAGCGCCCTTTGGCCGCAGCTCCAACAGCCGTATCGATCGTTTCTCCAAGGTGCTGATGGAGTATGGCTTTACCGTTATCGTGCGTAAGACGCGCGGCGACGATATTGATGCCGCCTGCGGTCAGCTGGCGGGAGAGGTCATCGACAGAACTAAACGGACCCTGAAGAAGCAAGCGGCAGGGGAACCTATCAACGTGCGTGAAGTCTGATGTAGGGACGAACGGCCGCCTGTGACGGCGGCGCAGCGCCAGACACCGGCTGAGCCGCACACGGATGTAGCGGAGCAAGGGATGAAAACGACGACGGCGCTGATGTGTGCAGGCGTTGCGCTGTTGCTCTTCGGGTGTGCCGATACCCCGGAGGCGCCGGGCATAGCGACCGATACGGTCATATTGGCGCCTGAAGCACGGGCGCAGGCTGCGCTCGATCGCGGTGATATGACTCAGGCGCAGCAGGCGTTAGCGCAGCTGTCCGCCGAGGCGCCCGGTGATTATCGTCGCTCACTGCTGACGGCGCGCTATCAGCAGCTGAGCGGCCAGCCGCAGGCGGCCGCGCAAAGCTATCGCCAGGCGCTGGCGTTGGCGCCGGACAACGGCACCGTTATGAATAATTACGGTGCGTTTCTCTGCAGTTTAGGGCAGTATGTAGCGGCGCAACAACAGTTTAACGCGGCAGCGCGTCTGCCGGATGATGGCTGGGTCGCCGAGGCTTTTTTTAGCGCGGGGATCTGTTTTTTACGTGCTGACCGGCCCGATGACGCTCGCAGGTTATTTGCCCGTGCGTTAAAGGCCGATCCGCAGCAGGGGACACGTCTGCTGGGCGAGGCCGCACAGACGTTACAACGGGGTGACCGCACGGATGCACGATTGATGTTGGATGTTTACAATCATATTTTGCCGGTTTGCGCCGATAGTTTATGGCTACAAATCCGTTTCGCTGCGTTAGATGGGCGCCAGACGAATCTCCAACGTTATGGCAAGCAACTGGCGCGAAATTTTCCACAATCCCAACAGTACCAGCAGTTCCTAGCGAATGAATACTGAAGCCTCCCAAGATCAAGCAGTACCGATGAGCACCGGCGAGCGTCTGCGCCAGGGCCGTGAGCGTTTAGGTCTCACCCAGCAGCAGGTGGCCGAACGCCTGTGCCTGAAGCTCTCAACCGTACGCAATATTGAAGAAGACAAGGCTCCGGATGGTCTGGTATCGACCTTTGTCCGTGGCTATATCCGTTCCTATGCCAAGCTGGTGCAGATCCCCGAGCAGGAGATCGCCCCGCTGTTAGCCAAACATCCCCCTGTTCGGGTGGTAAAAATGGCGTCCATGCAAAGCTTTTCGCTGGGCAAGAAGCGTAAGAAACGCGAAGGTTGGCTGATGACCTTTACCTGGCTGGTGATCTTTGTGGTGATCGGCATTACCGGGTCTTGGTGGTGGCAGAACCATAAGGCTCAGCAGCAGGATATCGTGGAAATGGCCGATGAGTCGTCGGCTCAGTTGGCTAAGCAGCAGGATGCTCAGCCGGTCGAACTATCTGCCCCCGATACTGGCCGTGCGCCGTCGATGGCCAGCGACAGCGCCGCGCCAGCCGTGACCGAGAGTGCTAAGGTGGGCATGCCGACCACTGTTGCTCCGATCAACACACAGAGCAGCATGCAGGACACGACAGCTGCGCAGAGCGCTGCTCCAGCGCAGGAGAGTGCTATCGTGGCACCGAGCCCGGCTGGCGTGACGCCGCTCTCCGGAACGACGTTGCCTATTGCCGCCGCGAGCGTGGCACCGGGCAGCGTGGGCGAAGACTCTGAAAGCCCATTGGTGATGCATTTCAGCGCCGACTGCTGGCTGGAAGTACGCGATGCCAGCGGCAAGGTACTGTTCAGCGGGCTGCAGCGTGCCGGTGGTAAGCTCGATTTGGCCGGTAAGGCACCCTATCGTCTGAAGATCGGGGCGCCGGCGGCAGTTCAGATCCAGTATCTGGGTAAGCCCGTTGATCTGAGTAGTTTCATCAAGTCAAGTCAGGTTGCCCGTTTTACGTTAGACGCGCAGTCTGCGGCGGCTAACTGAGCTATAGCCAGTGCGGAGAGAAGTCATGCATAGTACTCCATCCCCCATTAAGCGCCGTAAATCGACGCGTATCCATGTCGGCAGCGTGCCGATCGGTGACGGCGCACCCATCACCGTCCAGTCCATGACCAACACCCGCACCACCGACGTCGATGCGACAGTGGCGCAGATCCGTGCACTGGAGCGGGTCGGAGTGGATATTGTGCGCGTATCGGTGCCCACCATGGAGGCGGCCGAAGCATTTCGTTTGATCAAACAGCAGGCGCAGGTACCGTTAGTAGCCGATATTCACTTTGACTACCGTATTGCGCTGAAGGTTGCGGAGTATGGCGTAGACTGCCTGCGTATCAATCCGGGCAATATCGGTAATGAGAGCCGGATCCGCTCGGTGGTTGACTGCGCGCGCGATCGCGGTATTCCGATCCGCATCGGTATTAACGCCGGATCACTGGAGAAGGACATCCAGGAGAAGTACGGCGAGCCGACGCCGCAGGCGTTGTTGGAGTCGGCCATGCGCCATGTCGATATTCTGGATCGCCTCAACTTTGACCAGTTTAAGGTGAGCGTGAAGGCTTCCGACGTGTTCCTGGCCGTTGACGCCTACCGTCTGCTGGCGGCGCGTATCGATCAACCGCTGCATTTGGGGATCACTGAGGCCGGGGGTGCCCGCAGTGGCTCGGTGAAGTCTGCTGTCGGGCTGGGGATGCTGCTGGCGGAGGGGATCGGTGATACCCTGCGCGTATCGCTGGCCGCCGATCCGGTAGAAGAAGTGAAGGTGGGATTTGATATCCTCAAGTCGCTGCGCATCCGCTCGCGCGGGATCAACTTTATCGCCTGTCCCACCTGCTCCCGTCAGGAGTTTGATGTGATCGGAACGGTGAATGCACTGGAACAGCGCCTGGAAGACATCATCACGCCGATGGACGTATCGATCATCGGCTGCGTGGTCAATGGACCCGGCGAAGCGCTGGTCTCAACCTTGGGCGTGACCGGCGGACACAATAAGAGCGGCTTCTATGAGGACGGCATCCGTCAGAAGGAGCGCTTTGATAACAGTGCGATCATCGATCTACTGGAGGCGAAGATCCGCGCTAAGGCCGCCATGCTGGATGAAAAGATGCGCATTGGCGTCACGACGCTGGACGATCGGTGATGGCGGGCGGCGCGTTCTGGCGCCGCCGCTGTTTGCCCGCGTTGAAGAGGGGGCGTGAATCCCTCTATAATCGGGCCAGTTTTTGCAAATTACATAGAGAGTTGACGTGGCTAAGAATATCCAGGCCATTCGTGGCATGAACGACTATTTGCCGGCAGATACGGCGCTGTGGCAGCCGATTGAAGCGGCGCTTAAGCAGGTGCTGGCCAGCTACGGCTACAGCGAAATCCGTTTGCCGATTGTAGAGCAGACCCCGTTATTCAAACGCGCCATCGGTGAAGTGACCGATGTCGTTGAAAAAGAAATGTATACCTTCGAGGATCGCAATGGCGACAGCCTGACCCTGCGTCCGGAAGGCACCGCTGGCTGCGTGCGCGCCGGTATCGAACATGGTCTGCTGTACAATCAGGAGCAGCGTTTGTGGTACATCGGGCCGATGTTCCGCCACGAACGTCCGCAGAAGGGGCGCTATCGTCAGTTTCATCAGTTGGGGGCTGAGGTGTTTGGCCTGGCCGGTCCCGATATCGATGCGGAAATCATCATGATGACCGCCCGCTGGTGGAAAGTGCTGGGGATTGCCGATCACGTCACACTGGAGCTGAACTCCATCGGCTCACTGGAGGCGCGTGCCGCCTACCGCGACGCCCTGGTTGCCTACCTGGAGCAGTATAAGGACCAGCTGGATGAAGATTGCCTGCGCCGTATGTATAGCAATCCGCTGCGCGTGCTGGACTCGAAGAATCCACAGGTACAGGCGCTGCTGAACGCGGCTCCGCGCCTGTCCGAGTATCTGGACGCCGACTCCCGCGCACACTTTGACGGCCTGTGCCGTCTGCTGGACGACGCCGGGATCGTCTATACGGTCAACGAGCGTCTGGTGCGCGGGCTGGATTACTATAACCGCACTGTGTTTGAGTGGGTTACCACCAGCCTTGGTGCTCAGGGCACCGTCTGCGCAGGAGGCCGTTACGATGGCCTGGTGGCGCAACTGGGCGGTCATGCGACGTCGGCGGTGGGTTTTGCCATGGGGCTGGAGCGTCTGGTGCTTTTAGTGCAGGCAGTTAATCCGGCCTTCCTGCCGCAGCGCGCGGTCGATGTCTACCTGATCGCCGCCGGCGAGGGCACCCAAAGCGCGGCGATGCGTCTGGCGGAGCAGCTGCGCGACGCCCTGCCGACGCTGCGTCTGATGACCAACTACGGCGGCGGTAACTTCAAGAAGCAGTTTGCCCGTGCCGATAAATGGGGCGCCCGCATTGCGCTGGTGTTGGGCGAGAGCGAAGTACAGAGTGGTCAGGTGAACGTGAAGTGCCTGGCAAGCGGTGAACAGCAGACCGTGGCGCAGGATCAGGCCGCGACGCTGCTGGCAACCCTGTTGGGCTAAGGAGCAGGAAACAGTGGAAGTCTATAGCACAGAGAACGAACAGGTTGATGCCATCCGCCATTTCTTCCAGGAGTATGGCAAGACGCTGGTGGTGGGCGTGGTGATTGGCATCGGTGCGCTGCTCGGCTGGCGTTACTGGGTTGGTCATCAGCAGGCCAACATGGCGCAGGCTTCCCAGTCCTATCAGCTGGCCAGCGAGGCGCTGAGCGGCGGAAAGAAGGACGGTGTGATGCTCAGCGAAGCCTTTATCAAAGAGAATGGCAACAATTACGGCGTACTGGCGGCGCTGCAGCTGGCGCAGTATGAGGTTGAGAAGTCTGACTTCGCCAAGGCGCAGACCCAACTGGCCTGGGCGGAGGGGCAGGCCAAAGATGTAAACCTGAAGGCCCTGAGCAACCTGCGTCTGGCGCGGGTACAGCTTCAGGAGAATCAGCTGGATGCGGCGCTGAAAACCCTGGACGGTGTCACGGCTAAAGGGTGGCAGCCGTTGGCCCAGGATATACGCGGCGACGTGCTGCTCAAGAAAGGCGACGCCAAGGGCGCGCGTGAGGCCTATAGCAAAGGGCTAGCGGAGAGCGCCTCCCAGTCGCTGCAGGCGCTGCTGCGGATGAAACTGAATAATTTATCCAGCTAAGGGGATAATCGATGCAATTGCGTAAAACGCTCCTGGTCGGCTTACTGTCAGCAACCATGCTGAGCGGATGCTCCTGGTTCGGCGGCGAGACGGATACGGTCGTTATGGCCCCGCTGCCGCAGGTAGAGAACCAGTTTACGCCGCAGACGGTATGGCGCCGTTCGGTCGGTAACGGTGTCGGTGACTTTTATTCCCATCTGCGTCCGGCGTTTCAGGATAACCATATCTACGCCGCTGACCGCCAGGGGCTGGTGATGGCGATGAACGCCGAAAACGGCGATAAGCTGTGGTCGGTGAATCTTGGCGAGAAAGAGGGCTGGTTCTCCCGCAGCGATGCGCTGCTGTCCGGTGGCCTGACTGTCTCCGGCAGCAAGGTCTATGTCGGTTCTGAGCATGCGGTCGTCTATGCGCTGAACAGCGATGACGGCAGCATCGCCTGGAAAACCACGGTGGCAGGTGAGGCAATCTCCCGTCCGGTGGTCAGCGACGGTTTGGTGCTGATCCACACCTCTAACGGTATGCTGCAGGCGCTGGATGAGAGCGATGGTACGATCAAGTGGACCATCAGCCTGGATATTCCGTCGCTGACCCTGCGCGGCGAATCCGCACCGGCGGTGGCCTATGGCGCCGCTATCGTCGGCGGTGATAATGGTCGCGTCAGTGCGGTACTGTTGCAGCAAGGGCAGATGATTTGGCAGCAGCGGGTGGCTCAGCCGAACGGTGCGACCGAGATCGATCGCCTGAATGATATCGATATGACGCCGGTGGTGGTGGACGGGGTGGTGTATACCCTGGGCTACAACGGCAGTCTGTCCGCGCTGGATCTGCGTTCTGGCCAGATCGTCTGGAAACGCGATATGGGCGGGGTGAATAATATCATCGTCGATGGCGGACGTATTTATCTGGTGGATCAGGATGGCCGCGTCGCCGCCATGAGCACCAGCGGTGGCGTTGCACTGTGGAAAAACAGCGAGCTGCTGCACCGCGGCGTAACGGCGCCGGTGCTGTACCGTGGCTATCTGGTGCTCGGTGACTCTGAGGGCTACCTGTACTGGATCAATCCGGATGATGGTCGTCTGGTGGTTGAGCAGAAGCTGAACGGATCCGGCCTGCTCAGCGCCGGGCAGGTGGCGGGCGATAACCTGATTATTCAGGCGCGCGATGGTGACGTTTACGCCATCTCCCGTTGATTTATAACATGATATAGGGCGGCTTTCGCCGCCCGGAACGGCTCCTGATGACCTCAGGGGCCGTTTCGTCTTCTGCATATTTTCCCGTCGCCGACGGCGGCGGGGAATGACATTACGTAATAGAGGCTTCAACAATGATACCTGTCGTCGCGCTGGTCGGGCGCCCGAATGTGGGGAAATCCACCTTATTCAACCGGTTGACGCGTACCCGCGATGCGTTGGTCGCCGACTTCCCCGGATTAACCCGAGATCGCAAGTATGGTCGTGCTGAAGTAAACGGTCACGAGTTTATCATTATCGATACCGGCGGTATCGACGGCACCGAAAACGGGGTCGAGACCCACATGGCGGAGCAGTCGCTGATGGCGATTGAAGAGGCCGATATCGTGCTGTTTCTGGTCGATGCCCGCGATGGCCTGCTGCCGGCGGACGAGGCCATTGCCCGCCATCTGCGCAGCCGCGATAAGGCGACGTTCCTGGTCGCCAACAAAACCGACGGCATTGACGCCGAGGTGGCCGTCGGGGACTTTTATTCCCTGGGTATGGGGGAGGTTCACCCTATCGCGGCCTCCCATGGGCGCGGTGTGACCCAGCTTATCGAAGATGCGCTGGTCCCGTTTATTCCACAGGAAGCGCCGGCACCGGTGCTGAGCGAGGAAGAAGAGAACGCGGCCTACTGGGCGGAGCTGGAGGCGGAAGCCGACGGCGAGGCACAGGAGGAGGAAGAGGCGTTTGATCCCATCAATCAGCCCATTAAAATTGCGATTGTCGGGCGTCCCAACGTCGGTAAGTCCACGCTGACCAACCGCATCCTGGGCGAAGACCGGGTGGTGGTGTATGACATGCCGGGCACCACCCGCGACAGTATCTATATTCCGATGGAGCGTGACGAGCGCGAATACGTTCTGATCGACACCGCCGGGGTGCGCAAGCGCGGCAAGGTTACGGATACCGTTGAGAAGTTCTCGGTCATCAAGACGCTGCAGGCGATTGAAGATGCCAACGTGGTGCTGCTGGTGATCGATGCCCGCCAGGGGATCTCCGATCAGGATCTTTCTCTGCTCGGCTTTATCCTCAATAGTGGGCGCTCACTGGTGGTGGTGGTCAATAAGTGGGACGGCCTGAGCCTGGAGGTCAAAGAGCAGGTGAAGGATATGCTGGATCTGCGTCTGGGATTCGTCGACTTCGCCCGTATCCACTTTATCTCCGCTCTGCACGGCAGCGGTGTGGGCAACCTGTTCGAATCGATTCAGGAAGCCTACGAAAGTGCCACCCGCCGCGTCAGCACCGCGATGCTGACCCGCATTATGACCATGGCGCAGGATGACCATCAGCCGCCGATGGTGCGCGGGCGCCGGGTGAAGCTGAAGTATGCGCACGCCGGGGGCTATAACCCACCGATCGTGGTGATCCACGGTAACCAGGTGAAGGATCTGCCGGACTCCTACAAGCGCTACCTGATGAACTACTTCCGCCGCTCTTTGAACGTAATGGGGACGCCGATCCGCATTCAGTTTAAAGAAGGGGATAACCCGTTCGCCAATAAGCGCAACACCCTGACGCCAAACCAGATGCGCAAGCGTAAGCGTCTGTTGAGCCACCTGAAAAAGACGAAGTAATCGTTAATAGCGGGACACATTGGTGTCCCGTTTTTTTTGACCCGGTCCTATGTTAGGCTATTTATCGTACCTGTTCTGGGCGTCCTTGACGCTCATGTTGACCGCGCGTGATACGCGCGGCGGGAGTGGGCCCAGGCGGTTTCCGTCGGTGAATGATTCCCTACGGCGGCATGGCGTCGGCCTTCCCCAGTCGACGGCAGTCGACGGACTTGGCTTTGCGCCGCCCGCTATCCTTCCCGCCTGTAACAAGGATGTGCTATGTCCTGGGAGACCTGGAGTTTTGCCTTCGGCGTTACTGTTCCTAACCTGCTGATGCTGCTGGTCGGCATACTGCTGCGCCGTTGCCAGCTGCTCGACGACCGCTTTTGCGACAGCGCGACCCGGCTGGTATTTAACCTGTCGCTGCCCTGCCTGCTGTTTTTCAGTATCGCCACCGCACAGGCCTCTCTGCGGCAGAATCTGCCTTTTGTGCTGTATGGTGCAGGGGCGACGCTGCTGAGCTTTCTCCTGCTGGAGTGGGTATCACGCTGGCTGGTACGCGATCCGCGGGAACGGGGGATTTTCGTTCAGGGCGGCTTTCGCGCCAATACGGCGATTGTCGGCTTGGCCTACTGCGCCAGTGCCTACGGCAGCGAGGGGGTTGCCATCGGTTCGCTCTACATGGCGGTGACGGTGATCCTGTTCAACGTCCTGTCGGTGATCACCCTGACGCGCTCACTGTACGGCGACGGACAGCGTGGGGTTGGCTGGCGCACTATGCTGCGTGGGATCGTCTGCAATCCGCTGATCATTGCTATCATGCTGGGGCTGCTGTGGAGCACGGTCGGCCTGCCGATGCCGCAGGTGATACACGCGACCGGTAACTTTCTGTCCGCCATGGCCCTGCCCCTGGCGCTGCTGTGCGCCGGCGCCAGCATCGACTGGCGAGCCATGTTCGGCGCCTCGAACGTGGCGGGATATGCCTCGCTGGCCAAGCTGCTGCTGGTGCCACTGCTGCTGACCAGCGGCGCCTGGCTCTGCGGTTTCCGCCATGTTACGCTGGGGGTGATCTTTCTGCTGAGCGCCACGCCGACGGCGGCGGCGAGTTACGTGATGACCCGGGCGATGGGCGGCAATGCGACGCTGGCGGCGAATATTATTGCCATTACCACCCTGGGATCGTTTTTTACCACGGCGCTGGGGCTTTACTTCCTGCGTCAGTGGGGCCTTATTTAGGAGAGTGTGATGCAAGCTAGCTGTCCGCAGTGCCAGCATGAGCTACAGTGGCAGCAGGATGGGCGCTTTTTCTGCCCATCCTGCCGTCAGGCCTATCGCCGTGAGGCGCGCTGTCCCCAGTGCCAGCAGCCGCTACAGGAGCTGAAAGCGTGCGGTGCTGCTGATTATTTCTGCCCGCATGGGCATGGGCTGATCTCTAAAAAGCAGCTGCACATACGCTATATTTCCTGCTAAATACAGATTCATTTTTAATTATATTTAAATACCCCAATTGGGGTATTTTTTATTTATTGTGATTTAATTTTATAGATTTTATTTTTTATGTCGTAATTTACGCATAATTCCTCTGTATAAATTCTCGGTTACATTTTCTCCGTGTTTTAAATTGCAGAATACATCTTTGCCCAGTGTGGTGTTTATCGGTGTTGATCAAAAACAATATTTTTTATCTGGGTTTTGCTATTCATGCTAGGCGTGACAAATAAAAATTAAGCTGCGCACGGAGTGGGGCGTTTTTTATTTTCCGGTGGTCGGGTGATATTTCCCGAGAGGCGGTGGCAGGGATTACTTTATCGACTTGGTGAATCTATGTTCACCCTTACGCCCACGGATGTGCGATGTATAACTCATAACCTGCGTGCCATGACCCGTGTGCGACAGGGATATAACTCTGGATGGAATGCTTATGATTAAGGTAAGCAATGCGCTGCAGCGTATTTTGATCGGCGCCGCACTGGCGCTGTTTGGCGGCGGGGCCCAGGCGGCCGCCGCGGATTCCGCCGCCGCGGCAGAGAAGGCGCCGCCGAAGATTGAGGCGCGCAACGATCGCTTCGCCGCGCCGCACCCTGACCAGTATGCCTCCTGGAAGGCCACCGCCGAGCAGAGTGAAATTAGCGATGCGCTGGCGGAGGATCCACGCTTGGTGATCCTGTGGGCCGGCTACGCCTTTGCTAAGGACTATAACAAGCCGCGCGGCCACGCCTATGCGTTGACCGACGTGCGCGAGACCCTGCGCACCGGTGCGCCGATGAAGCCGGAGGATGGGCCTCAGCCGATGGCCTGCTGGAGCTGTAAGAGTCCGGACGTGGCGCGGGTGATCGCGGAGCAGGGAGAAGCGGCCTATTTCCACGGTATGTGGGCGCGCGGCGGGCCGGAGATCGTCAACGCCCTAGGCTGTGCCGACTGCCATAATACTGCCTCCGATGACTTTGCCGCCGGCAAACCGGCCCTGCAGCTGTCGCGCCCCTACGCCGCGCGGGCGCTGGAGGCGATTGGCAAACCGTTCGATAAAGCCAACCGCATCGATCAGCAGTCGATGGTATGCGGTCAGTGCCACGTGGAGTACTACTTCTCCGGCAAGGATAAAACCGTCAAATTCCCCTGGGATCAGGGCACCAGCGTCGATGAGATCGAGGCCTATTACGACGGTATTGCCTTTACCGACTGGGTTAACCCGCTCTCCAAGGCGCCGATGCTGAAGGCGCAGCACCCGGATTATGAGACTTGGCGCGCCGGGATCCACGGACAGAACAACATCTCCTGCGTCGATTGCCATATGCCGAAGGTGCAGAACGCCGAAGGCAAGCTGTACACCAGCCATAAGATAGGTAATCCATTCGATAGCTTTGAGCAGACCTGCCGGACCTGTCATACCCAGGATAAAGCGACGCTGCAGCAGACCGTGGCCAAGCGCAAGCAGGATGTCAATGAGATCAAGCTGAAGGTTGAGGATCAGCTGGTACGGGCGCACTTTGAGGCCAAGGCCGCTTGGGCCGCCGGTGCCAGCGAGGCCGAAATGCAGCCGATCCTGACCGACATTCGCCACGCCCAGTGGCGCTGGGACTTCTCTATTGCCTCCCACGGCGTGCATATGCATGCGCCGGACGTCGCGCTACGGATGTTGGGCACCGCGCTGGACAAGGCGGCCAATGCGCGTACTCAGCTGGTGCGGGTGCTGGCTAACCACGGCGTCAACGACGCGGTACCGCTGCCGGATATCTCCACCAAGGCGCTGGCGCAGCAGGCGCTGGGGATGAATATGCAGCAGTTTACGCAGGAAAAGCAGACTTTCCTGAATACGGTTGTTCCTGAGTGGGAAGCCCAGGCGCGCAGCGCCGGGCGCCTGGACCATTAACCCCTGCGCCCCGCGCTGCGGGGCACTGCAGATGGAGTCATCATGAACCTACTGCGTTCGTTATTTACCGCCGGGGCGCTGGTCAGTGGGCTGCTGCTTTCCACTCCGTCACTCTCCACCCCGCCGACGGCGGGAGAGGGGGCGACGCCAGCGCAGGCAGAGGTCGTTTTACAGCGCGATCCCAACCAGGGGTGCCTGGACTGCCATAAAACACCGCAGGATCGCCTGCACGGGCGTCATAGCCAGGAGAAAAATCCCAATACCGGCTCGGCGATCGCCTGCAGCAACTGTCATGGCAACGTCTCCCTTGAGCGTCACCGCGACGGTGCGCCGGACGTGATGCGCTTTAACCGTGACGGGCATAGCGCTGCACAGCAAAACAGCGTGTGTATGTCCTGCCATCTACCAGAGAAGCTGCAAAAGGCGTTCTGGCCGCACGATGTACATCTTGCCGCGGTAAGTTGTGCCGCCTGTCACAGCCTGCATCCGCAGTCGGATCCGGTCATCCGGCTGAACGAGCGCGAGCGCGTCGTGCTGTGCGTAGACTGTCACCGCCAGCAGCAGGATAACCCGGCGTTCGATCCGGCAGCGGTGACGCTGAAAATGCCGGGTAAGGAGCTGCGGCCATGAGTTGCTCCCGTCGACGTTTCATCGCCGGGCTGGGCGTCATGGCGCTCTCCGGCGGCGCCTTGCCACGGGTGGTGGCCTCCGCCGTGACGTCGCAGGGCGTCCGGCTGGGCATGGTATATGATGAAAACCGCTGCATCGGCTGCACCGCCTGTATGGAGGCCTGCCGCGAGGTTAATCGGGTGCCCGCTGGCGTATCACGTCTGGAGATCATCCGCAGCGAACCCATCGGCCAGTTTCCGGCGGTAAAATATCGCTTTTTCCGCCACTCCTGCCAGCACTGTGACGATGCGCCCTGCGTTAACGCCTGCCCGACCGGCGCATCGTTTCGCGACGCCGCCAGCGGCATTGTCGACGTCGACCCCGATCTGTGCGTCGGCTGTCAGTACTGCATCGCCGCCTGTCCTTACCGGGTGCGTTTTATCCACCCGGTCAGCAGGACGGCGGATAAGTGCGATTTCTGTCGTAAAACCAACCTGAAGGCGGGTAAGGAGCCCGCCTGTGTGCTGGCCTGTCCGACCCGGGCGCTCACCTTTGGCGATCTCGACGATCCCGCCAGCGCGGTGAGCCGTCTGCTGCGCGAACAGCCGAGCTACCGCTACAAGCTGGCGCTGGGCACCCGCCCGAAACTGTATCGTATTCCGTTCCGCTACGGGGAGGTGAATTCATGACATCGCCGTTTCATTTTCCGTCGCTGGTCTGGGATTGGCCGATCGCCATCGATCTGTTTCTGGTCAGCGTCTCAGCCGGTCTGGTTGCACTGGCGGTCATGGCGCGCGGCTGGCGCGGAGAGCGCGCGGAGGCCAGCGCGGTGATGCGCGCCACGCTGTGGCTGGCGCCGCTGACGGTCATGCTGGGGCTGCTGATGCTGGCGCTGCATCTGGCGCGGCCGTGGATGTTCTGGAAGGTTAGCCTGCACTATAACCTGAGTTCGGTGCTCTCCGTGCGGGTACTGCTGTTCCAGATCTACCTGCCGCTGCTGCTGCTGTGGCTGGCGCTGTGGTTTACGCCATCGCTGACCGGGCTGCTGGAGCGGAGGTGGCCGGGCGCCCTGCGTCTGGCTGCGCTGCTGACGCGCCTGCAGGGGCTGCGGCATCCGCTGTCCATCATCCTGCTGATCCTGGCGCTGTTGCTTGGCATCTATAACGGCCTGCTGCTCTCGGCGCTGAAGTCTTACCCGATGCTGAACTCGCCCCTGCTGCCCGCGCTGTTCCTGTGCGCCGCGCTGAGTTGTGGCGTGGCGGTAGCCCTATTGGCCTCGCTGTGGCTGCACGGTGACGACGTGGCGATGGAGCAGGCGCGTCTGCGCCGTATCGAGGCTCCCCTGGGGGGCGTGTTGTTAGCGCTGCTGCTGCTATTTGTGCTGGGGCTGGCGCAGGGCGATGCGGCCAAGCAGCGGGCACTGGCCACGCTGCTGGACGGCGGTTTCTGGAGCTGGTGGCTGTGGCTGGGCGTGGTCGGCATTGGCATTATCCTACCCCTGATGCTGCGCCTGGTGACGCGGGGTAGCCTGCGCCTGCGCATCCTTCTGGGGAGCGGAATAACGCTATGCGGTCTGCTGCTGCTGCATCTGTTCATCCTGTACGCCGGGCAGCTGACGGTGGTCTGAGCTGGCGATGAGGCGAATCTACCCCCTAAGGAGCCGGTGTGCTGTGGTGGCCTGAACTGGGATTTATTGCCCTGCTGCTGGCGCTGTGCGTCAGCCTGCTGACGGCGCTGCTGAGCCTGGCGGGCGGCGGGCCGTGGGCGCAACGCCTGCCCGCGCTGTGTCCACGGCGCTGGTCGTTGGCTCAGCTGGCGCTGACGGCGGTGGGATTTGTGCTGCTGCTGCTGGCGCTGCTGGCGGATGATTTCTCCCTGCGCTATGTCGCCCAGCACAGCCATTCCGCGCTGGCGCGCGGGCTAAAGCTGGCCGCCGCCTGGGGCGGCCACGAGGGATCGCTGCTGTTGTGGCTGCTGTGTCTGGCGGGGTGGAGCGCCCTGTATGCCCTGTGCGCCCGCCGTCAGGCGGCGCAGGCGAACGCCTATACCTTGGGGCTAATGGCGCTGATCGTCGGCGCCTTTCTGCTGTTTATCGTCACCCTCGGCGATCCCTTCACCCGTCAGTTCCCCGCACCGCCGGAGGGGCGGGATCTTAACCCGATGCTGCAGCACCCCGGGCTGATCTTCCATCCGCCACTGCTGTACCTGGGCTATGGCGGGCTGGCCCTGTGCGCCGCCCGTCTGTTGGCTGGGCTGTTGGCGCGCCAGACGGCGCAGGCGATGGCCGATGACTGCTGGCGCTGGCTGCTGCCGGCTTGGGGGTGCCTGAGCACCGGGATCATCTTGGGGTCATGGTGGGCCTACAGCGAACTGGGCTGGGGCGGGTTCTGGTTTTGGGATCCGGTGGAAAACGCCTCGCTGTTGCCCTGGCTGAGCGCGACGGCGCTGCTGCACAGCCTGAGCGTCACCCGGCGCAGCGGCGCGCTGGCGCACTGGTCGCTGCTGCTGGCGCTGACATCGCTGATCTTTACCCTGATGGGCACGCTGATCGTGCGCTCCGGCGTTTTGCTGTCGGTGCATGCCTTCGCGCTGGACGAGGCGCGCGCGTTGGCGCTATTGCTGCTGTTCGGCGGTCTTTCCGTCGGTGCCCTGACGCTGTACGCCTTGTCTGCGGGACGGCTGACGCCGGTGACGACGCCGGCCTCCCTGCCGCTGCAGGGGATCCTGTGGCTGTTCAGCGCCGCGGCACTGATCGTGCTGATCGGCACGCTGTATCCCATGCTGTACGGCCTGCTGGGCTGGGGGCGGATTTCGGTGGGCGCGCCTTACTTTAACGGCGTACTGCTGCCATTCGCGCTGCTGGCGCTGGCGCTGATGCTGTATGGCGGGCTGCGGCGCAGGGTGGGGGCGGGTGGATGCCTGGCCCACTTGGGGGCGCTGCTGTGTGCGCTGGGGATCGGGCTGCACGCCGCCGGGCAGCAGGAGCGCAGCGTGGCACTGGCGCCCGGGCAGTCGACGCAGCTGGGGGAGTACCGTTTTACCCTGCGGGAGGTAACGCAGTTTGCGCGCGGTAACTATACCGCCGAGCGCGGGGAGATTTGGGTGCAGCGGGGGGGGGATACAGTGGCGCGCCTGTATCCGGAGCGACGCCACTATCTGGCCCGCAACCAGCAGATGTTTGAGCCGGGCATCAGCTGGAGCTGGCGCGATGAATGGTACGCCCTGATGGCGGAAAAGCAGGGCGATCGTTATGCCCTGCGCCTGTACCTGCGCCAGGGGGTACGCTGGATTTGGTGCGGCGGCGGTCTGATGATCGCCGGGGCGCTGCTGTGTCTGCGGAGGCGACGGAGGGAGCCATGAGAATCATTAGCGGGGGACTCTGGGCGCTGCTGCTGCTGTGCGGGGCCGCGCGGGCGCAGGTGGTGGATGCGTGGGCGTTTCCTTCGCCCCAGGCGCGAGATCAAGGGCTGGCTATCGCCGCCCAGCTACGCTGTCCCCAGTGCCAGAATCAGAACCTGCTTGAGTCCAATGCGCCGGTGGCCGTGGCGATGCGTCATGAGGTGTTTCGCCGGGTGGCGCAGGGGCAGGATGAGGCGCAGATCGTCGATTTCATGGCGGCGCGCTACGGAGAGTTTGTGCGCTATCGACCCGCCGTCAATCGCCATACGGTGCTGCTGTGGGGACTGCCGCCGCTGCTGCTGTTGATGATCGTCGTTGGGCTGTGGCGGAGGCGACGGTGAGCCTCTGGCGCGCGCTGCTGCTGCCGGTGCTGGCGCTGAGCCTGGCGCTGGCGGGCTATGGCCTGAGCGGACGGGCGGCGTCGGTGCTGCAGGCGCAGCGTCTGCGCGATGATCCGCAGCGACAGTTTACCCCCCAGCAGCAGGCGGATCGTATGCTGGCGCAGCGCTGGGAGGCGGTGCGGGCGGCGCCCGACAGCGGTGAGGCCTGGGCGGCGCTGGGGCAGCACTATCTGTGGCTGGGACAGAGCCGCGACGCTCTGCGCGCCTACGATCGGGCCATCGAGCTGCGCGCCGATAGCGCTGAGCTGTGGGCGGCGCGGGCCGCGGCGGGCTACTACGATGCCGGGCAGCAGATGACGGCGCAGGTGCAGGAGGATATCAGAAGGGCGCTGCGTCTCGATCCCGGGGAGGTTTCCGCGCTGATGCTGTTGGCGGCGGATGCCTTTATGCTGGCGGACTACCCGCGGGCGATCGGGCTATGGCAGCGCCTGCTGGACGGCGGATCTGCGCGGATTAACCGGCGTCAGCTGATCGAGGCTATCGCCACCGCCCGAATGATGCAGCGACAGGGATAGTCACAACGGGGGCTACGCGCTGCCCTTTGTCCCGCGGGGGCGGCGGGCAGTCAGTGGCCGGGTCGCGGTGACCTGACTTTCGACCCAGCCGTCCTCCAGGCGGGTGCGCAGGGTATCTCCCGGAGCGACCTGCTCGCGGTGGCGCAGTAGCTGACCGTCATCGCGCTGGGTCACGCTGAAGCCGCGCGCCAGCGTCGCCAGCGGGCTCATGCCCTCCAGGCGAGAGCACAGGGCGCCAAAGCGCTCCCGCCGGGCGGCCACGCTGCGCTGTAGCTGACTTTCCAAACGGTGGCTGAGCTGCTGCAGGTGGTACTGCTGCTGGCGCAGGGCATGCGCCGGAGAGCGCTGCTGTAGGCGTTCTCCACCCAGGCGCCAGCGTCGCTCCGCCAGGCGTAGCTGGGTATCGATGGCCTCCTCCAGGCGGCGGTGCAGGCTAAGCAGTCGCGCCTGCTGGCGCGCCAGACGCAGCTGGGGGTGCTGTTGCTCCAGGCGGTGACGCAGCTGCTGTAGGCGCTGACGGCGGCGCGCGAGGGTATAATCCAGCGCCATATCCAGCCGCTGACGCTGGCTCAGCAGACGGCGCAGCAGTTCGTCCCGGTTACGGCTGACCACTTCGGCCGCCGCCGAGGGGGTCGGCGCGCGCAGATCGGCGACAAAGTCGGCGATGCTGACGTCGGTCTCATGGCCGACGGCGCTGACGATGGGAATATGGCTGGCGAAGATCGCCCGCGCGACCCGTTCATCGTTGAAGCTCCACAGATCTTCCAGGGAACCGCCGCCGCGCCCGACGATCAGCACGTCGCACTCCGCGCGCAGGTTGGCCAGTGCAATTGCGCGCACCAGCTGCCCGGGCGCCTCGCCACCTTGCACCGCGCTGGGGTAGATCACCACCGGCAGGGCCGGATCGCGTCGGCGCAGCACGTGTAGCACGTCGTGCAGCGCTGCACCGCTGGTGGAGGTGATCACCCCGACGCAGCGTGCCGGTGACGGCAGCGGCTGTTTGTGGCCGACGTCAAATAGCCCTTCGGCCTGCAGACGCTGTTTGAGCGCCTCGAACTGCTGCTGCAGCAGGCCGTCGCCCGCAGGCTGCATACTTTCGGCGATCAGCTGATAGTCGCCGCGCGATTCATACAGCGTGATACTGGCGCGAACCAGGACCTGCTGGCCATTCTGCGGACGAAAGGTCACGCGGCGGTTGCTGTTGCGAAACATGGCGCAACGCACCTGTGCCTTGTCATCCTTGAGGGTGAAATACCAGTGGCCGGAGGCGGGCTGGGAAAGATTGGAGATTTCGGCCGACAGCCAAATCTGCCCCATCTCCAGCTCCAACAGCTGGCGCACGGTCTGATTTAACCGGCTGACGGTAAAGATGGTGGGGGTAACAGGCTGCGTCATGTGACCTGGATCAAACTTAAAATCATACTGTTAATTAGTCGATACTACATGCATGGCTATGCATCGCAAGATATTTCTGAAAAAAATGCTGGAGGCAACCGATTTCGGCCTGTATAATGCCGCGGCAATATTAAATCTGGTTTGACCTTCCTCTCTGGTGAGATATTGCCCATGCTACGTATTGTTAAAGAAGCCCTAACGTTTGATGATGTTCTCTTGGTTCCCGCCCATTCTACCGTTCTGCCGAACACCGCCGAACTTGGCACTCAGCTGACTGCCACTATTCACCTGAACATTCCTATGCTGTCCGCCGCCATGGACACCGTCACCGAAGCGCGTCTGGCGATTGCGCTGGCGCAGGAAGGGGGCATTGGCTTTATCCATAAAAACATGCCCATCGAGCGCCAGGCCGAAGAAGTCCGCCGGGTGAAGAAGCACGAGTCCGGCGTGGTGACCGACCCGCAGACCGTGACGCCGGGCACTACCTTGCGCGAAGTGAAGGCCCTGACCGAGCGTAACGGCTTCGCCGGTTACCCGGTGGTGACGGAAGATAACCAGCTGGTGGGGATCATCACCGGCCGCGACGTACGCTTCGTGACTGACCTGGAGCAGCCGGTAACCGCGGTGATGACGCCGAAGGCGCGCCTGGTGACGGTGAAAGAGGGCGAAGCCCGCGACGTGGTGCTGCAGCGCATGCACGAAAAGCGCGTTGAGAAGGCCTTGGTGGTGGACGATAGCTTCCACCTGCGCGGCATGATCACCGTGAAAGATTTCCAGAAGGCCGAGCGCAAGCCGAACGCCTGTAAGGATGAGCATGGCCGCCTGCGTGTCGGCGCCGCCGTCGGCGCCGGTGCCGGTAACGAAGAGCGCATCGCCGCGCTGGTCGAGGCCGGCGTCGATGTGCTGCTGATCGACTCCTCTCACGGCCACTCCGAAGGTGTGCTGCAGCGCATTCGCGAAACCCGCGCTAAATTCCCGCAGCTGCAGATCATCGGCGGCAACGTTGCGACGGCCGCCGGCGCCAAGGCGCTGGCTGACGCGGGGGTGAACGCCGTCAAAGTGGGTATCGGCCCGGGCTCTATCTGTACCACCCGTATCGTGACCGGCGTCGGTGTACCGCAGATCACTGCCGTCTCTGACGCCGTCGCCGCCCTGGAGGGGACCGGCATTCCGGTGATCGCCGATGGCGGTATCCGTTTCTCCGGCGACATCGCCAAGGCGCTGGCCGCCGGCGCCGCCTGCGTCATGGTCGGCTCCATGCTGGCCGGGACCGAAGAGTCCCCGGGAGAGATCGAGCTGTATCAGGGGCGTTCCTTCAAGTCCTACCGTGGCATGGGCTCGCTGGGCGCGATGTCTAAGGGCTCCTCCGACCGTTACTTCCAGAGCGATAACGCCGCCGATAAACTGGTGCCGGAAGGCATCGAAGGGCGCGTGGCCTATAAGGGCCGTCTGAAAGAGATCGTACACCAGCAGATGGGCGGCCTGCGCTCCTGCATGGGGCTGACCGGCTGTGCCACCATCGATGAGCTGCGCACCAAGGCGCAGTTCGTGCGCATCACCGGCTCCGGTATTCAGGAGAGCCACGTGCACGACGTGACCATTACCAAAGAGTCACCGAATTACCGTCTGGGTTCCTAACCCGACGAGCCGGGCCCGGTGCAGCGCCGGGCCCGCTGAGTTTGTACCGTTTTGCCCGATCAATTTGCCAATACAGAGCCCCTAATGACGCAAAATATTCATCAAGATCGTATCCTGATCCTGGATTTCGGTTCACAGTACACCCAGTTATTGGCCCGTCGCGTGCGTGAAATCGGCGTTTACTGCGAGCTGTGGGCATGGGATGTCAGCGAAGCGCAGATCCGCGACTTCAATCCCAGTGGCATCATTCTGTCCGGCGGTCCGGAGAGCACCACCGAAGCCGGCAGCCCCCGTGCGCCGGAGTATGTGTTCCAGGCGGGCGTCCCGGTACTGGGCGTCTGCTACGGCATGCAGACCATGGCCATGCAGCTGGGCGGCCGCGTGGAGAGCTCCACCGAGCGCGAGTTTGGCTATGCCAAGGTAGAGGTCACGGCGCCGGGCCGTCTGTTCGACGGCATTCAGGACGCCCTTAGCGCCGACGGTAACGCCGTGCTGGACGTGTGGATGAGCCACGGTGACAAAGTGACGGCGATCCCGTCTGACTTCACCACCGTCGCCAGCACCGAAACCTGCCCGTATGCCATTATGGCCAACGAAGCAAAACGCTTCTACGGCGTGCAGTTCCACCCGGAGGTTACCCATACCCATCAGGGTCAGCATATGCTGCAGCGCTTTGTGCTGGAGATCTGTGGCTGCGCTGCGCTGTGGACCCCGGCCACCATCATCGAAGACGCCGTCGTCCGCATGCGTGAGCAGATCGGCGACGACGAGGTGATCCTCGGCCTGTCCGGCGGCGTGGACTCTTCTGTCACCGCGCTGCTGCTGCACCGCGCCATCGGCAAGCGCCTGACCTGCGTCTTTGTGGACAACGGCCTGCTGCGCCTGAACGAAGCCGAGCAGGTGATGGATATGTTTGGCGATCGGTTCGGTCTGAACATCATTCACGTCAACGCCGAAGCGCGCTTCCTCTCGGCGCTGTCCGGCATCGCCGACCCGGAAGCCAAGCGCAAGACCATCGGGCGGGTCTTCGTCGAGGTATTCGATGAAGAGGCGGCCAAGCTGCCCCAGGTCAAGTGGCTGGCGCAGGGCACCATCTACCCGGACGTGATCGAGTCCGCCGCCTCTGCCACCGGCAAGGCGCATGTGATCAAGTCGCACCACAACGTGGGCGGCCTGCCGGAGGAGATGAAGCTGGGTCTGGTCGAGCCGCTGAAGGAGCTGTTTAAGGATGAAGTGCGCAAGATCGGTCTGGAGCTGGGGCTGCCGTACGACATGCTGTACCGCCACCCGTTCCCGGGGCCGGGTCTGGGCGTGCGCGTGCTGGGTGAAGTGAAGAAAGAGTACTGCGACCTGCTGCGCCGCGCCGATGCCATCTTCATCGAAGAGCTGCACAAGGCCGACCTGTATAACAAGGTGAGCCAGGCGTTTACCGTCTTCCTGCCGGTGCGCTCCGTCGGCGTTATGGGCGATGGCCGTAAGTATGACTGGGTGGTCTCCCTGCGTGCGGTGGAAACCATCGACTTCATGACCGCGCACTGGGCACACCTGCCCTATGACTTCCTGGGCCGTGTTTCCAACCGCATCATCAACGAGGTCAACGGCATCTCCCGCGTGGTGTACGATATCTCCGGCAAGCCGCCGGCCACCATCGAGTGGGAATGATCCGTTAACGTTTTTCTGCCGTTAACTGCCGTGAAAAACAACACTAACCGCCTTGATTAACAGGTGGTTTTTTTGTTTTTTACCCTTGGTATCCATCAACGGCTATCGGTTATTTTTGACGGTAAAATTGACGGTATAATAATTTTCAGCTCAGTATCACACTCCATTTTACCGTCAGGTTTTAGTCTGTGGTGACGGTAAATTTTTACTATGGAGGATGCAGGGATGCTGACAGATAGCAAACTGAAAAACCTCAAGGCGCAGGACAAACTGTACAAGATTTCAGACCGCGATGGGTTGTATATCACTATATCTCCCAAAGGGTTAGTGACGTTTCGCTACGATTACCGGATTCATGGTCGGCGTGAGACTCTGACGATTGGTCGCTATGGTGCTGACGGTATTTCTCTGGCCCAGGCGCGTGAAAAGTTGATGGAGGCAAAAAAGCAGGTAAACGCAGGTATGTCACCGTCTGCAGAGAAGCGTGACGGTAAAATGAAGCGTAAAAGTGAGAGGACGTTTTACGATTTTACCGTCAGCTATATGAAACATACCCGACTGGCCGACAGCACCAGAGCGATGAAGCAAAGTATTATTGACCGGGATATCACGCCTGTATGGGGACGAAAGCTACTGTCAGAGATAACGGCTCCAGCCTTACGCGAGTATTGTGACAGGGTAAAACGTCGGGGTGCGCCAGCGACAGCGATCCAGGTCCGTAATATTGTTAGTGCGGTGTTTAAGTTTGCAGCTCTGCATGGTGATTACTATCTCAACCCGGCTGAAGACGTTCTGCCAGCCTCTATTGCCACGTTTGAACCCCGTGACAGGGCGCTTAAGCCAGAAGAGATAGGCTGTTTTTTCAATCAGCTTGAACGGACGGGAACATTACCCACTATAAAGCTGGCCATTAAACTGGTTTTGTTAACGATGGTGCGTAAGAGTGAATTGCTTAATGCATCATGGAGTGAAATCGATTTCAGTACAGGTGTATGGACCATTGAAAGTAACCGGATGAAAGGTGACAGAGATCATAATGTTTATCTATCCCGGCAGGCTCAGGATATTCTGGTAGCCTTGAAAATGTGTGCTGGTAGTTCTGAATGGGTGCTGCCATCATGCAATCAGTCCTCTCATAAAACCATGTCGGCAGCAACCCTGAACAGAGTGATTAACCTTACGGTTAAGCAGGCGCAGGAGCGGGGGATCAAATTAGCGTCATTTTCTGTCCATGATATGCGTCGAACGGCATCTACGTTATTACACGAGGCGGGATTTAACTCCGACTGGATAGAAAAATGTCTGGCGCATGAAGAAAGAAGCATTCGCGCCGTTTATAACAAAGCGGAATACGCAGAGCAGCGGCGTGACATGTTGCAGCAGTGGGCGGATATGGTTGATGGGTGGATCACTAAATACCGCCCGTGAGTGCTATTCCTGGATTTTTGCGCCAGAGCGTTTTGGGGCCTTGGTCAGGTTCTGTCGCGCGGCGTCCTGAGCAGGAGAATGGTTGTTTTTTTGCTGTGTTTTTAGCCAGTTTTCAACTTCCTCTTTGTCCCATGCGACGGCGCGTTTTGTCAGGGCAAAGCGTTTAGGAAAAAGCCCTTTTTGTTCCAGCGCATAAATAGTGCTTTCGGAGAGTGGCACCATCTGTAAAAGTACGTTTTTTCTGATTGCAGCTTTCATCGTTTATCCCTCAACTTGTTAGAAATAAAAAATGTTTACGGAGTGCTGATGGATGGACTCAACCAGACACACTCTGTTCTTAGCACTGACCCTTTTTTTCCCGCTGCGGCAGACTGCTTTGTCTCTTTACGCCATCCGGCCAGTAAATCGTTGTACAGCTCGCTGTCGTAGCCGCAGATCACCACATGACCTTTCAGATGCATAACGGTCTCCAGCAGCTTCTGGTGATCGGCATCGTCCATTTCATAGCGGTAGTATTTATTGGTCAGATTACGGGTGCTGTGGACATAAGGCGGATCGACGAAATGCAGTGTGTCAACGGCATCATGATCCAGCATGCACTGGATGGCATCCTGATTTTCCACCAGAACGCCTTCAAAGCGCTGGCCAACGGCTGCCAGATTGTCGGGCATACGGCTCCAGATATGCTGGGCTGTTCCACTGGTGCGTTTGGTGTCTAACCGAAAGCCGGTGGTGCCTTTGGTTGCTCCAGCAGAGCCGAAGCCCATTGTGGCGCGAATGACTAAGCGTCTTGCCTGTTCAACGGCATTTTTTCCGTAACGATATGCAGAAATAAACTCGGTACGGGAATAGGGGGTTAGGTTGCACGCTTCAACCAGCCGTTTGCGCAGTTGCGGTATACGCAGGACGGCGAACAGATTCACCACGTCGCCGTCCAGATCGTTGTAAACCTCTGCGTAGCTGCGCGGTTTTCTGAGAAGTACGCTGGCTGCTCCGCCGAAGGGTTCTACATAGCATTTATGGGCAGGAAAGTGGCTTATGATCCACGGAGCCAGCCGCCACTTACCGCTGTGGTAGCGGATTGCCGGGTGCTTAATCATCCAGTTTCTCTCCACGCCGTTCTGCGTTCAGATGTTGCCACTGCGCCGCAATTCGCTTCATTACCGCATTACCCTCCGGGATAACCTCCTGCGGTTCCTTCATTAGCATCACCCGGCCCCGGATAACGATCAGCGCTTGTTCCAGCAGGTCGTAGTCCAGATAACACAGGTCGGGAATATCCAGTTGCCATACGTAGCCGTTCCATGCAGAAAGCAGTACCTGCGCGGCGGCGCGTCCGCCACTGGTTTTCGTCAGGGCAATATCGACTAAGGCATTAACGGCATGTTGATACTCTTCAGGTGTTACGCGGAGCCTCTGCCGTTGGTTTTCTGATTGGGCTAGTACCTCTAAAAACTCATTCATCGTTCTCTCCTTTTAACGTTGAAAAACCCAGCACTTCACCGTCGGCGGGCGGCGTGGTGCGGCAGGGTAACGGCGGTTAAATTCGGCGTTGATGGCGCTGTTCACCGTTCTGACTTCAACAAACTTGTGGGTACGGCTGGTTTTCAGTACCCGTTTTAAGTCGCTGACGGGCGGGGTTTGCTGCCGGCGTTCGGTGGCCTGTTGAATGAAGTGGTTGAGGTTGACGGCAATAAGCTGTTCGTCGCGCGAGTGGTTAAGCTGTGGTTCGTCGTCTCCGTCTAGGAAGTCGAAAATATCCCAGAATTCCTGTACCAGAGGATGATCGGCGCTGATGGCCTGCTGGCGTTCCAGACTGAGCTGGACAAGCATTTCTCTGGTTGTCTGTTGCTGCTCCTCCGTGACCGGAATAACCAGTGCCAGCGCGTCGAGCAGCGCCATAAGCTGGGCGTGATTTTTAATGATGCGAATATGGCGAATATCGGGGTGGGCGTGAAGCTGCTGCTCATAAATCGGGAGCTGGCGGTTGACGCACTCCAGTACGGCCTGCTCTGTCAGCGCCGCTTTCAACATAAAACCGGAAACCTGTTCCACCGGCAGGCGCTCAAGCTGCTCGGCGGCGGCTTTGGTCTGTGCATTCTGCCCGCTGCGGTCGGTATACAGGTGGATAATACGTTCCAGTATCGGGGTAGAAGCGCTGACATCCGCGTTCTGTGCGATGACGATCGCCCCTCGAAACGGTGGTTCATAGGTCTCGTTACCGCTGTTACGCAGGCCGCGCGAACGCACTGAACGGCCATTATAAGCGGTCTTCAGCTCTTCCCAGTCGAAGCCGCGCTGCTTTGCCCCGTCCTGATTACGGTCGCCTTCAATCAGTACCACCGGCAGGTTCGCCACCTGAGCAAAGTTGCGCGCACGGGCGGCCAACGTCGCTTTGGATGGGTCGAAGCCCTCATAATCGCGGCGCCCCAGTAGTTTCCAGAGGAACTCGATCAGCGTGGTTTTGCCGCTGCCCGGCTCGCCGACGATCTCCAGAAATGGAAAACTTTTATGCTTATCGCGGATCTGCTCGGCAAACAGTGAGCCGAGCCAAAACGCCAGCGCAACGAAACCTTTAGCGCCAAACGCCTGCCAGAGCAGTTGCGGCCATTGTGGGTTCATTTGTTTGAGATCCGTGTTGAGTGCTAAATTGACCGATTGATTCAGGCTTTTTAGGTTGAGTTTACCCATGTCGAAAAAGTCCTCTTCGTTAAGCAGGTATAGCCGACCGTTGCGCACGGCCAGATCATTGAATACGTAGGTGTGATGTTCTTTGCTGTAACCAATAAAGTCGGTGGTCTGGACGGTTTTGATTTGGGGAAGTTGCTTAAGCAGCAGCTTATCTAACTGCTGGCTGGTACCTGTGAAGATGCCGCCCTGCGCGATATGCAGCAGGCGTTTTTTGAACTCCGAAGCACTGGAAAGTTGGGAGCCGGTAAAGGTGTTTTTTATCGGCGGCGTGTCGTCCGGGAAGTTAATGCGGAAGTAATACCAACTTTCGTCGGTGATGGCGTTGGCCTGATAGTAAAGGGCCGTCGGGTAGCAGTTGGCTATCTCAACAACAGCGGCGGATTCCTGCAGGGCTTTATGTTTGGCCTCTTCCTCGTCCAGATCCTCCTTGCTGTTATACATCACGTTATCAAAGGCGCGCATGTAGCGGTCAATATCCAGCTTGAACCAGTACAGGCGGCTGTCGAATTCAAAGTGAAACTCCTTGCGCTCGGTGCGCTCATACATCAGCAAGGCTTTGGCGTTCGGATTAGGGGCGATCAGCAGCGAGCCATAGTAACGGTATTTTTTAATCAGCTCCGGGTGTAACCGATCGCGTTGGTGCAGATCGTTCCAGTCCAGCTTGTTGTGGGAATGTGGCGTCTGTGCGGCGGTGGCGGGCCAGCCATCGTCGCGGCTGCGTTTCACCCAGCGGCGGGTGTAGCTCATCCCTGCTTTATCATTATCCAGCGCCCAGACCAGCAGGAGACGTTTCTTGTCCGTGAATATTGCGGCCAGTTGGCTTAACGCCTGCGCCGGATAGTTGTTGCAGCTCATCAGGGAAACGGCGGCGATACCGTGGTGGTGCAGAGCGATGGCGTCAAAAATACCTTCAACCAGCCAGATCTCCTGCTGCTCTTCCAGCTTTAGCGTCGGCAGTTGCCACCATAGCCCGCTGTAAGCACCGTGAAAATTGGCCTTGCGATCGCCGAAGCGCTGCGGGCGGTCAATGATCCGCTCCCACCATACGCCGTCTGCCAGCGGGAAACGCACCGTGGCCGAGCCGATATCTAAGCGCGCGTTATAGTGGTTCTCCTGACGGTAACAATCACGGAGCAGGGATAGGTCGAAGCCGCGCATTTCGCGCAGATAGGCATCGGCGGCGGCCTGAGGGTTTTCTGGCGTTGAGGGGTGTCTGTCCGACCAGCTTTCAAACAGATCCGGATACACCTCTTTGATATGGAGTTCGGCATGGCATTTATTCAGGCGACCGCAGCGTAATACCCACGGGCTGATGGCGCTGGTGTACAGCTCCTTTTTCTGGCAGTCCGGGCAGACGCCCTGCCGTAGCCAGTCCCCCTGTTCTTTAAAGGAAAAGTCGGCCAGCAGTCGCCGCATGATTTCCTGATGTAATTGTGGTTGCATTGCCTGCACCTTTCATTCAGGTAATACCTTCCCGGCACATAAAATGTGTTTTTTATTTATATGGTGATTGCTTTATTTAAAATTATTACGTGTATTTATTTTTCTCTAACCACTGGCCTTTGCTGGAGAGTGGTATCTGTATTTTTGGATTTGGGCATCCACTGGGGACAACGGTTCCCATAACGGTTTCCATTGCAATAAATGAAAACGAGCAGTTAACGTTTTTGCATTGGTAATACAGCTTACGGACCAATGGCGACATGTACTCGCTGCTGCGGATAATCGCCTTGCCGTCACAGTGTGGGCATCTCATCATAAACAGCCTCCATGTGAATATTATTTTGAAAATCAATTATTTTTCCCAGGCTCCTGACGAAAGGTGGTGATGCCCTGCAAATAGATCAATCGCGCCATACTGGAAAATGAACGGTTCTGTTCCAGGGCAATCTCTTCCAGCTCTTTGATTTCAGCTGGCAGCAGGCGCATGGCTATCGGCTTGTTCGACATCACTCCGCGCGGGGCGCGTGATCGCAGTACGTTTTCATCTGTTTTCATAGTGGTATAGTGTGTTAGTTAGCGTTTTAGAAAGTTAAACCATTATTTGCAGTTTTCTGCAAGTAATCAATATTGGATTGCAGATAAATGCAACTAAGTGATCGACTTCAAGAGATTCGTGAAAAACTGGGACTAACTCAAGAAGAAATTGCGAATCGGTGCGGTGTCGCAAAGCGGACTTATTGTGATTATGAGTCTGGGAAGAGTGAGCCAAAAAGTAGTTTTTTAATCGCACTGTCGGAGATTGGTGGGGATGTTCTGTATGTGTTGACCGGTACACGGGCACCGATATCAGACCTGTCCAGTAAAGAAAATGCGTTACTTGAGAACTACCGGGCTTCAACACCTGAACATCAGTCCACCCTTGATACGGTTAGCATTGCGCTTGCGCAATCGGGGGGAATAGGTTCAAAGATTAAGGGAGCATAAAAATGTTGGGGTTCATGATGGCGGTGGTAGCCGCAGCAGTTGGATATATCGGTATGAAAGACTCTGCATCCAGAAAATATCATAAGCCTGTTGTTATTCATTTGTTATCTATTTTGATGTCTTTATTTTCTTTTTTTCTTGTTGGTATCCCGTCTATAGCAGGTGATTATCTATGGGGTGGGATATTTATTTTAATTTTATATTGTTGTGCATCGATGAAAGTATTACCACAACTTGTTAATAACCAACAGTATGATAAAAAAAATAGAAGTAATCTATTCGTATGGGAAAAATATCGCACGCGACAAAAGCAAAAGGCTAAATCAAAAGCGGAAAAGTTGAATGATGAGATTATCAGTCTCAGAAAATTAAGTGATAAAAATAGACAAGCTAGCTATGATATTACGACTTTTTCTGATGAGCATATGGTTAAAAACAAAACAACAATAAGAAAGAAAAAAATCAACAAGAAGAAAATACTAGAATCCGGGCGAATTTCTTTTGACTATATTGATGTTGACGGTAATTATACTTCTCGTGAGATAGATATAAGTGATGTTGATAGTGTATATTTAAAAGGATACTGCTATTTATCTAATGGGTATAGGACGTTCCGTATTGATAGAATTCAAGGTGATATTGTTTGTCGAGATACAGGTGAGATTTTATGCGATTAACAAAAGCTGTGAAAGCTTTTTATTATTTTCTTCAGGATAAAGAGCGCTCTAACTCTTCTTTTAGTGAGAGTGAAATATTAGAAGTTACAAAGTGGAAAAAAACAACATTTAAAACATATTATGGCAAAGGTCAATTAGCAGATTTTGTTAGTGAGAGCGATGATGGTAAGTTTGAAGCATCAAATACATTAAAAATTTCTGATACTGAATTTGCTAAGCAATTATCTCAAAGTAAGAATGTTATTGCCCTTGGGCATAACTGTAAGTCTAAACTAGCAAAAGCACTCTTGAAAAAGTCAAGAGATAATATGATGTTGGCCTTGGAGTTGTATAATAGACCATCATTGGAAAATAAAATGGATGCTTTCGTAATGTGCTTTTGTACATCTTGGGAGCAATTTTTAAAAGCAAAAATAATTGAGGTGTACGGTGAAAAAACTATTTTTAGAAGAACTAGGAGCAAAGGATTAAAGGAAACGATCTCTCTTCGTGAATGTTTAGACAAAATTTACCCTCCAGATTCAAATATAAGGAGAAACATTGAAGAAATTGCATATTATCGAGACTGCGCAGTTCATTTGCTTATGCCTGAAATTCAATGTATTGTCTCTAGAATATTTCAGTCTGGAGTTTTGAATTTTACATCTCAGTTCGAAGAGTTTACAAAGGTATCTTTTTTAAAAAACTCTCATGTAGGAATGATATCGTTAGTAGGTGAGTTTAAATCTCCTCCAGTGGCAATTATGAAGTCTACATATGGTGAAATTGCCGATGATATATTGGCACTGACAAATTCATTGTATAGTGCAATGGAGGATAACGATAATATAGAGTTTGCTATTCCACTGAATGTAAGATTGGTATATGTCAAAGATGATAGAGAGGGGAGTTCAGTTATTTTAACTAAAGCTGATGAAGGTATTGAAGGGCTGAAAAAAGTTTTATTTATAGAGAAGCCTATTGAACGCTCTAAAACTCACCCCCTAACTCAAACGGATGCAATTAGGAGGATTAATGAAAAGCTTCATGAGAAATATGATGAGGCTAAATTAGCTAAATGTTTAGTATGTAAAAGTAGTAATGGGCGATATATTATAAACCGAAATTGCTTCTTGTCTGTTCTTAAGAAGACTGGATGGGCAAATGCCAATAATGAATATCATTATAAAAACGAAAAGCCGGAATATCATTACTACTCACTGAAGCTTGTGGATGCGTTTATTAATAAGATTCTTGAACATGATAGGTATTTGAAAAATGCAAAAGATTTATATAATAGATGCAGGGGAAAATAGCCCTATTCTGTCAGTTTCAACTCACATTCTACAGTCGTAATGTATGCGCTGTTGCTATCCAAACTATGCACACACCGCGTAATCACCCACGCGGTGCTGTCGATCTCCGCCTTAAACCCCTTTACCTGCACCGGCAGTTCTGAAAACAGGTCAGGCCGTCCGCGCGCCAGACTCAGGCTGAACGTTGCCGCACCGCGTTGTAACTGCATCAACGCGCTTTTGGCGGCCCGCCAGGCGTTTTGCTTACTGGCATAGGTGTGGCGTAGGACTTTAATGTTACCCTCTTTGCCGACCATGACCCCGCTTTCTACGTTATCCCCTTGTTCTCGATTGACTTTACTGGCCCGTTTTTTGGCTTTGCGGGTATCCAGCCAGTAGGCGGTAACGCCGGTATAGGCTTCCCTGTCCGCGATGCTGAAACGGTGACTGTCGCCGTCTGCGCGGGTAATGGTGACTACCGGCAGCGGCTGGCCGCTGGCACTTTTTCCGGCACCTGTCGGCATCAGCAACAGTTTGTTGTTTTTCACGCAGGCGATGGCGCCATACCTCTGCGCCAATCGGGTCAGGAAGGAAGCGTCGGACTCGTTGGTCTGGTCAGCGTGTTCAATGGCGATCCCGCTCAGTTCACCGCTGACCGTTGCCTCCAGCGTATGGCGCGCTGCGATGGTTTGTACAATCGCGCCCAGCGTCACATCGTGGTAGCTTTGCTCCCGCTTTACGTTTAGCGTATCGCGAAAATCGGCGCTGCGGGCGCGGATGCTGAGTACATCCGGCGTGCCGCTGTGCTCCAGTTCGTCCACGACAAAACGATTCTGCAACAGGACGCCTTCCCCCTGCCAGCCCAGAGACACACTGAGTTGCACTCCCCGTTTAGGCAGTGCCAGCAGGCCGTCGCTGTCATCCAGCTCCAGTTGTAGTTCATCCGCCTCGAAGCCGCGATTATCGGTGAGCGTGAAGCTGATTAACCGGTTTTTCAGCTGCGATGAGACGTCAACACCATCCAGCGTGATGCGGTATTCCGGCGTGGGCTGGCCATTCAGCGCAGGCGTCATAGCCCATCCACCATTGCGATGATGTCTCCCATCTTGCCGCCCGGCTTCGGCGGATCGATGCGTTTTAGCGCCAGGGTAAATTCAATACGCCGGGCGGCGCCGTCGCGGAAAAAAACGCTTTTGGTGATGTTTACGCTTTCAATGACGAACCACCCCAGCATGGTGCCGGTCCCTTCGATCAGTGGCCAACCCATTCCCTGATCGGCCATTTTGCGCAGAAAGAACAGGGTAAAGCGTCCACCAGTGAGTTCCGGCAGCAGTACGCCGTTTAGCGTAACAGCCTCGTCGCCTACGCCGATAAACTGGCTTGCAGGGCGTTGACCCACGCGGGAACTGGTGGGATGTCGCCAGGATATCGACTGTTGCAGATCCTGATAGGGCAGGGTTTTCAGACTGAAAACAAACAGCCCCAGCGTCATCATCATAAGCGTCTCCTTAGTCAATATCGCGCAGGCTGCTGCGATTTCTGGCGGCATTCTGCCGTTCGCGCCTGTCCAGTTCTTGCACCACCAGTTTTGCCAGCTGCTGTTCGTTCATGCCGGGGGCGGCGTGAATATGGATGGTGATCGGCCTGCTGCTGGCTGCTGGTGCCGCAACGGATGACGGGGAGAGCGGGGCGCGGTTGTCTGGTAGCGCGCTAATCGGCGGCATGGCAACGGCTGCCGCGCTGAGCGTCAGACCGGCACCGGCGGCAACTAGCCGTTTTGAGAGATACCCAATGCTGGCCAATGCTGCTTGTGTGTTGCCCTCAATGCCGATCGCCAGCCCGTCCACGGTATAGCGGCCCATCTCGGCAAATACGCGTGACGGGGAGTGAATACCGAGTTTGTCCTTAAACCAGTTGGAAATACTGCTGCCCAGATCCAGCACGCCCTGTTTGACGCTCTCCCACTTGGCAAATATCCCCTGTTTCAGCCCCTCCATGATGTTGCCGCCTATCTTGGTGAAGCGCGCCGGTAGGTTGCTGCAGCTGTTAATTACACCATCCCAGACGGTGGTAAACACCGTGGACAGGTTCCAGTGGGTGAAAAAGGAGATGATGGTGTTCAGGGCGGTGCTGACGATGGTTTTAATCCCTTCCCAGGCACCGGCAGCGATGGCGGTAATGCCGTTCCAGATTTGCCCCAGAAACGCCACTATGTTGTTCCATACTTCAATAGTTGAGATTTTGATGGTATCCCAGTGCTGATAAATCAGACCGGGTAGCGTCCAGTTCAGCATGAGATTCACCAGCCCGTTCCAGCAGCTTGAAAGGAAGGATTTAATCCCTTCCCATACCGTGTGAGTGATCGCCAAGATGTTGTTCAACACATCATTGCACACTTGCCTAAAACCATTCCACAGTGCGGTGAATTTTGGCCCCAGCCACTCCCAGTTCTGCCAGATTAAGATAGCGGCTCCGGCAATTAACGCAATCATCGCCAGAATTGGATTGGCCAGCATCACGCGGCTCAGCCAGATTACCGCGTTGCCCACACCTTTAACGGCATTCATTAGCAGTCCCAGTGCGCTACCGCCTTTGATGCCGAGCACCGAAAGACTGAGCTTCAGTACCGCTATCGGACCGAGAATCCCGGCCAACACCAGTGAAACCGTACCGAGTGCCACGGCAAATGCGCCAATCGTCGCCGTAATTTTTACCAGCGTGGCGGTTAACTGCGGGTTGGCCTTCATCCAGGAACCGATGGCCCGCAGAATGCCGGTAATGCGTTGGGTGATTCTGCGTAGTGGGCTGTCTACCGACTCGAACATCTCGATGCCGAGATCTTCCCATGCAGACTGTAAGCCCTGCATATCACCCTTCATATTATCGGCCATTGTTTTAGCGACCGTGCCGGCGGTGCCGAGCGCGCCTTTGACCTGTTCTGCATAGGCTTCGATGCGCTGCGAGGGATCGAGCGATGCCTGCTTGTCGAGTAGCTCTGCCAGTGCAGAGGTTGATTCCGTACCAAAGATTTTGCTGATATATGCCAGCTTTTGCGCATTGCCCGCGCCGTCTATGCCCAGCTTTTTGAATGAAGCAGAGATTTCGCTTAATAACTGCGGCATCGGTTTCATGCGTCCAGCGCTGTCGGCAACCGAAACACCCAATGAATCCAGCGCTTCACTTGCGGCTTTGGGCTGTTTAGCTAACCGTACCAGCGCCATGCGTAAGGATGTGCCTGCCTGGCTGCCCTGGACCCCTACATTACCCAACATTCCGGCCATCGCCGACATGGTTTCAAAGTCCTGCCCTGCTGCTTGTGCTGCCGGGCCGACATATTTCATGGTTTCACCCAGCATCCGCAGATCAGTATTGGAGGTGGTGAAGGTGAAGGTGAGGGCATCGGCCATGCGCTGCATCTGCTCTGCCGGGATTTTGTAGGCGGACTGGATGTTGGAGGCGATATCGGCGACCTCTGCTAACTGGCTGTCCATACCCGCAGCCTTAGACAGATCCAGCATATGCGGCATGGCCTGTTCGATGTTGTCCGGCGTGTAACCGGCCATCGCCAGAAACCCCTGGCCCTGTGCCACATCATTGGCGGTGAAGCTGGTTGAAGCGCCCAGCTCACGCGACTGTTTTCGTAATCGCTTCAGTTCGGCAGAGTTTTTATCGGTACGGGTCAGCGCCTGTACCCGCGACATGCCTACGTCGAAATCGTAGCCGGGCATCATCACCCGCGCACCGCCGTACAGCATACCCACGCCGGTGGCGGTTGCGGTTGCGCCGAATCCGGCCAGCTTATTGCGGGTTTGCATTGTCCCGGCGTAGCTGGCTTTGGCTGAGTTCATCCGCTGCTGCTGCCGGTTCAGCCGTTCCAGCCGCCTTCGCTGCTCTTCCACGCTACGGTTGGCGTTCTCCAGTTTTTGCCGCAGTTCACGCTGATGCTGGCTGAGATTGCGGGTATCAATGCCGGTGTTACGCAATGCGGTGCGGCTACGCTGCTGTGTCTGAGTAAGTTGACCATATCGTTCTTTAAGTCGCTGCGCCTCCTGCTGAGCACGTTCAAACTCCCGACGCATCGCCGCCGTGGGCGCAGTGCTATTTTGCATTGCCGTAGACAGTGTCCGGACACGATCCTGAGCCTGTTTTAACTGGTTGCCGGTAATGGCGATATCCCGAGCCAGTTTACGGTAGCCGTCAATTTTTCCCGTTTGCCCGCTCAGATCTTTCACTTGCTGTTGCGCGATTTTTAGTGCTTTGGCGGTTTCACTGCTCTGCCGCGAGACGGCGCGCAGCGGCTGGGTGATTTTATCTACGGCGTTGAGTAGCACCTGTAAGCGGAGATTTTGCGTGCTCATTGATCGGCCCCGCTGCGTTGGCGGGCCTGTTCCCGCCAGTAAAGGGTTTCATGGAGTGTTAAGGCGTCCAGCGCCGCCAGCGGCCAGTGAAAGATAACGGCGATGTCTCCCTGCGCCTCTTCTATTCGTCCGGGGTATCCGTTGCTTCCGGCGAGGTCTGTGGCAAAAAACCGATCACCGCCGTACCGAAGGCCGTCAGGTCGATAAAATCCAGTTGCGCCACTTCATGCTTATTCAGCGCCGGCGCAGTGATGCGCGGCAGAACGGTGGTGAGTGCGTCGACGTTGAGGCTGAGCAGCTCCACCAGACTGACGCCGCGCAGGTCGCCGCCCAGCGGTTTGCGGATCTGAAACTCGCTAAATTCGGTTTCACCGCGTTTCAGGGGAGTATTCAGGGTAACGCTCTTACGTTCGCTCATGGTTTATCCTTACAGGCCAATGGCCCGGCGTGCGTCGGCAATACGGTCTTTACCGTCGATGTTTTCAATAAAATTCACAGTGTCGATTTCAATGATGGCTTCACCGTTGACGCTCTCTTTGTAGTAGGTGCAGAGGGTGCTGATTTTGGTGGCGGAGTTTTCGCCCTGTTTGTACTCGCCACGATCCAGCTCTTTATGGCGGCCACGCACCACGATTTCCACGGCGTCGTATTCCTCGCTGTCTTCACGTTGGATCGCGCCGGCGAAGCGCAGCATCACGCCGCTGATCTTCGTCCAGCCGATTTGCCGCAGCGCCAGCAGTTCATAACCGCCAATTGACCATTCCACGCTGAGTGCGTCGTCATCCAGCCCCAGATCGACATGTGCCGCGCCGTTCATGCCGCCGCCGCGATAGGCTTCCAGTTTGCGCGTCAGCTTCGCCGGGGTGAAGGATTCCACCTGTGCCAGATAGATATCGCCTTCGTTAAACAGGTTGAGGTATTTCAGTTTACTGGGGAGTGCCATGATGCGTGCTCCTGTTAAGCGGTGGTGGCGATGGAATCAGCCAGACTGACCAGATAGCGATCGGTAATGCGCTGGCGGAACATCAGGTTTTCCAGCGGCGGAACCGGCGTGTAGTCGTAGTCGATATACGCCTTACCCGCTTTCAGGATATCCGGTGTGTTGGCGGCGGGATCGAACCATGCGGACCCATCGACGATATAGCCGTTACCTTTCAGTTCGCGGAATTTGGCGTTCACACCTTCCAGAACGTCGCGGAACAGGGAGGCGTGTTGCGGTTTATCTACCGCCCAGAAGTGGGCGTCGGCGATGGTATCCGCCAGCACCTGCGCGGTGCGGGTGTAGTTTTCGAACGCCCAGAGGGGATCGGTACTGCAGGTGCGCGATCCCCAGAAGCGATAGCCACCATTGCAAATCAGCGTGGTGACGTCGTGGCTGTTGAGGTAGTCGGAATCGGTGGCGGTGGACTGCAGATCCCAGAAGACGCTGCGGGAAATACCGGTCACGCCGTTAACGTCAACGTTGGATAATGTTTTATGCCAGCCTACCTCTTCGTCGATTCTGGCACGTAGCCCCACGGCGCGGGCGGTGGCGTACAGGGTACGCTCGGCGGCAGTCTGGGTATCAAAGCCGACGAAATCCGGCCAGATAACCATCGCTTCCCGTGCGCCAATCTGGTCTCGATATAGCACCGCCTCTTCTTTGGTCTGCGCGCCGAACGCCGACAGATAGCTGAAGGCGCGAAGCTGCTGCGAAATACTGATCAGTTCGGTGGCGACGGGCAGTGAATCCAGCCCCGGCACCGCCAGAATGCGCGGTTTTACCTTTAGTTGGGTTTGCGAATCCAGCAGCGCTTTCATTCCGGTATATTTCCCGGTAGCGGTGCTGCCGCCGATGATATTGGCTGTGGTTTCGGCGGTGCTCTCGCCTTCGGATACGCGCACAGCGACCACCACCGGCTGCGTCTGGTCGGCGATGGCGTCAAGCGAGTGCGCCAGCGTACCGCTATCTCCCGCTTTGCCCAGAGCGGATCGCACATCGGTTAACAGCACGGGGGTATCCAGCGGGAAGGTTTTTTCGTCAGCATCGGCTCCGGTGCAGACGATGCCGATCACGGCGGTGGAGATGGTGCGGATTGGACGCACGCCTTCATTGATTTCAATAACACGCATGCCGTGGTGGTAGTCGGTTGCCATAGGGCGAGCCTCCATCAGGTCAATAAATGACGATGGTGGCACAGAGCGAAAAGGGCGGTGATGGCTTCCACTTGTAATCACTGGCACTACAAGCGGAAGCGGTTTTTAATTCTGAATAATCAACTCTGATGTGGCGCTGGCTGGCTTTCCTCCTACGGTATAGCGAATTTCTACCGTTGAGAATGTCAGGCCGTGGAAGATATTACGCATTTCCGGGATGTCATTAACCGAGATAATCATCCGGCCCTGCATGGTGCGCGCCAGCTCTGCCATACGCAGGTACAGCTCAAGGCCAAACGATACGCCGTAGCCTTCGGTTTTCCAGTATGGTGGGTCGCAGTAGAACAGGGTATGCGGGCGGTCATAGCGGCGAATACAGTCGGCCCAATCCAGATTTTCAATACAAACGCGCGTTAGCCGCAGATGGGCGGCGGATAAATCCTCTTCCATACGCAGCAGATTCAGGCGCGGTGGCGAGGTGGTGGCGGTGCCGAATGTGCGGTTTTCCACTTTGCCACCGAACGCCAGTTTTTGCAGGTAATAGAAGCGGGCTGCGCGCTGGATATCGGTCAACGTTTCTTCCGGAGTGATCTGGAGCCAGCGGTACATTTCGCGGCTGACCAGCGACCACTTAAACTGACGCACGAATTCTTCTAAATGGTGCTGGAGTACGCGATAGAGGTTGGTCACGTCACCGTTGATATCGTTCAGCACCTCCACCTGAGTGGGTTTCTTCATAAAGAACAACGCCGCCGCTCCGCAGAACGGTTCGACATAACAGCGGTGTTCAGGAAACAGCGGCAGGATGTGTTTTGCCAGCCGGCGCTTGCCGCCGATCCACGGAATAACGGGTAATGTATTCATATTGTCAATCTACCTGACCGGCTACTGATCAGCGCATGCAGCAGATTAGGTGAATAACGCTAACCTCACAATTCATATGGGTGGCAGGGCAGGCGTATCAAACTCACCAATCTGCGGGTTATACACACTGCCCGCGAGCGTGAAATCGTCAGGGACGTCCACCGTGTACCAGTCGGTGGTATCCTCTGGTACGGGGTATTCTGTATAGCTATCCAGGTTATCCTTATGGATGTAAATTTTTTTCATGTCCTATCCTCTTAACCGTAGTTGACGCCCCATACCTGCCGGATCCTGCAGTTTTCCCGCTCTATTTCCCAGCGTGTGGTAAGGAAGCTTTCGGGCCTGATAACCCAAAATGCTTCATCCCCATAGAGAATGCCAATGTCTTTCGCGATACCTGTCTCTGTGATTATTCGCGCTGCCCACACCGGGATGACCTGGATGATTCCGCGCCAGTAGTTATCGGCACAGCCGATGACGATCAGTTCATGAAAATTCGATGGATTTTGTGCCAGCGGAATATACCCACTGCCTACGTCACCGGAGAACAGTTGAGTACGTGTCATCTGGGACGCCCGAACTGCCCGGTCATATGCCTGTTTTACGGCATTCGCTGTAGCCGCCTGGGTGGTACTGGTGCTGTTTATGTTGTCATTGAGTTGTACGATGCCTGCACGGGTAGTGCTGGCATTCACCGCCATCCATTTGTCGTTCGCCAGTGTGTATGCGCTGTCGGCCCGGTTTTTGGCCTGAGCACCCGTGTCATATGCCTGTTTTACGGCATTCGCCGTGGCCGCCTGGGTGGTACTGGTGCTGTTGATGCTGTCATTGAGTTGTACGATGCCTGCACGGGTAGTGCTGGCATTCACCGCCATCCATTTGTCGTTCGCCAGTGTGTATGCGCTGTCGGCCCGGATTTTAGCCTGTGCACCCGTGTCATATGCCTGTTTTACGGCGTTCGCCGTGGCCGCCTGGGTGGTACTGGTACTGCTTATGCTGTCGTTCAGTTGAACAATCCCGCTTGTAGTCAACGTGGCGTCAGGATGGTTACGGGACTGCGCGTGGTGAGCCAGGCTTTCATCCACGTACTGCCTTGTTGCCAGCACGATGGCAGGATCGATTTTTAGCTCCACGTTTTCCGTATGGGAAATAATCAGCACCATGCGGATAATCTGTGTGCGGCCAGACCCTTCGGTTAACTGCGGCTTATAGGTCGGCGGACAGTTGCCTATGGCAATCAGCCGGTCGTGCTCATCGTACAGGCCGATTTCTCTGATCCACCATCCGCCGACGTCCTCCGGTAGTACCTGTTCCGCAATAATCTGGTTGGGGTTATTGGGATCAATGCTGAGCGTGTTCAGCGGTGCGCGCCGGCGTTCGTTGACCAGTTGGGTCTGGTTGCTATCCGGCATTGGCAGATTACCGTTGCCATCGCCTACGGCCATCTGCGTCAGGCGTAGTGGAGAGTCCTGTGTGGTGGCACTCGCCAGCGCGGTTTCACCGACAGTGGTTAAGAGTGTGAAATAGGTGGCGCTCATGGGGCGATCCTCAGCGTATCAATCAGGTGTAGCGCGGCTCCACGGTAGTCACGGCCTGTGCTGTATCCGTGGTCGGGGATAAAGGGATAAATGGTAAGCGTATCTCCGGTGTAGCTCGTCGCGGCGAACCAGAGATACCCGTTGATCTGCAGGCTGATAGCCAGCCCAATTAAGTGGCGTGAACAGGGTTTGGCATCATCGATCAGCCGCTCCAGCTCGGCATACATCTGTTCGGTGATGCCTTGTTCGCGCACGCCGACTTCCAGTGCGAAAGTACCGGGAATGCCTTCCGGTTGCTCTTGCCACCATTCGGTCACCCGGATAAGGAAACCGAACGGTTCCACCGCGCGCTGTAGTGCGCCAATGGTGCCTTTGTGTTGATGGATGTAGAAAGAGGCGGCGATCACCTGCCGCTTTGTCTCTTCTGGCCAGTGTTCATCCCAGCGGTCGACGGAGAACGCCCATGCCAGATAGGGCAAGAGGGGGGAGGGGCAGCAATCAGCTTGCCACAGGCTGCGCAGCGGAACGGGGATCTGTTCAATCATGCTGCCGGTTTGTGCCAGATTATGCTCCAGCGGGCTGGCGTTATCGGGGAGCAAGGAACGGCTATTCATCGTTGCCTCCGATAGCGATCTGCCATTCGGTGCAGAAGCTGGCCTGCGTTCTGCTGATAATGACGTCAGCATCAGGCGCAATCAGCTCGACGCGCTGAACACCGGTGACATGCAGCGCGGCATAAATCGCGCTGCGGCGGATATCACGCCCGATGCGGTGTTGCTCGTTGATGTAGTTTTTAAGCCGCTGTTCGGCAGCCTGCCGGATGGGTTCCTGCTCCGGGCCGGGGTAGTAGTACAACAGTGCATTGATCTGGTACGGGATGATTTCGGCAGACTGGATGGTTGGACGATCGCCGACCGGACGAATATCAATATCGTTTAGGGCGTCATCAACTATCGCCAGCAGTTCCGCGCTGGCCTGCCCGTTACCTTCGCGGGAGAGTACCGACACGGTGACGTAACAGGGATGCGGACTGATGGCGGAAACGTCAGCAATGCGCCCATCGGCGCTGTGGGCGTGATATTCATAAGCAGCGGTCGGTCCTGCGACCGATAGACCTTCAAACGCCTGCTGTGCGCGTATACGCAGGGCGTCGTCAGATTCATAAACCGGCTCAACCGGGGGGACCGCCGTGCTGTCTCCGGGGGAGATTAACAGACGGAAGACTTTAAAGTTAGCCGTCAGATTGTCCAGATCGCGCCTGGAGGCGTGGGCCAGCATATTGGCGACGGCGGCTTCATTAATCCGTACCCGCAGCGCCATCTCCAGATACGCATTTTCCTGCAACAGCTTAACGATAGGTTCTGATTCATAATTCAGGGTACGCGCTACTTCTGCCCTCTGTTCGACAGGGTACAGGCTGATAAAGCGCTGTTTGCGTGCGGTGAACAACGTTTCAAAGTCGAGGGTTTCCACCGTATCGGGGACGGGGAGCTGGCTTAAATCGGTCAGTGCGCTCACGCGTTTCTCCTGTCGAGCGGGATGGAGAGCTTCCACGGCTGGCCAGGGATATCAGTGCGTTCGGCGTCAACGGTGACGCTGAGGTCAGAACCCTCGGCGGCAAAGGCCACGCCGATGATGTCAAGGCGTGATTCCCAGCGCGTCAGTGCCATGACCACCGCCGACATCACCCGCAGGCGGGTACCACCATCGTTAGGCTGGTCGATCAGGTTCAGAATGACCGAGCCATAATCACGGCGCATCACGCGCATTCCCACCGGCGTGGTCAGAATGTCTTTGACGGACTGCTGAATGTGCTGCTCATCGCTTAACGATCTGCCGTTTCCGGCGTTCATACCGAGATACATTACTGCGGCCCTCCGGTATTGCTGCCACCGCGCTTTACGCCGGTATGCGTGTGGGTATGAACGGTGACGCCGTTGGAGGTAAAGCTGCCGCCGCTGTGGGTGTAAGCGCCTTTAAGCGTGCCGCCTTTTTTAACCGACAGCGTGGTGGTTTCCAGATGCTGAGTGCAGATGACGACGGGTGTATCCAGCGTGACGCGGCTACTGGCTTCAACCCGTGCGGTTTTGATACCGGTGGCTTTTAATGTGCCGGTACGTGGATCGTATTCAACTACTGCGCCATCAGGGTAAACGGTGTGGTGAACCTGCTCATCCAGCAGTGGGGCAGGGTTGGCGTAAGAGTAAATGGCCGGGAGCGCCACGGAGGTGGTTAACTCTCCGCTCAGGCAGAGTAGTAACACCTGCTCGCCTGTTGATGGCCGCCACCATGTCCGGGCGTCACCGGCGCGCAGCGTCAGCCATGGAATCCAGTTGGTGGTCAGCTCACCGGTACGGATGCGCGCCCGATCGCCCTTCACCTCTTCAATGGTGCCGGTACGGATCAGGTTTTCAATGCGCCGGTGCAGTTCGGCGAGGTTGGCAGGATGGTTTGCGTCGCTCATACCGGAATCATTGGGATTCGCTGGCGAAGAGGGAAGGGGAGCAACTTGTAATCCAGATGATTACAAGTGAGAGAGACTACGGTTAGTATAAATATGTACGGAGTACACCAAATGGCTTGATTAATGTACTGCGTACACTTAAACTGCTTTAAAAATGACGATAACGTCAGGGAGCGAGATGTACACTTTTATTGAACTACAGGGTTTCAGTAAACGGCGTCAGGCGCTTCTGCCGGATGACGAATTTCGGGCCTTTCAGGAGGTACTGATTGAAGATCCTGAAGCTGGTGACACTATCGCGGGGACAGGGGGATTTCGCAAGATCCGCTGGAGTCGTCCGGGGATGGGAAAGCGCGGCGGCGTGCGGGTAATTTACTACAATGTGACGAGTAAAGGACGAATTTATCTGGCTCTGGTATATCCCAAAAATCAGCAGGATGATTTAACGGAAGAGCAAAAGAGGGTACTGAAGCAGTTATCCGATATGCTGGTGTAACGCTGAGGTTCTGTAACTCCCATATGGGCGAAGTATAAGGCCCGATGCGGCGTTAACGAGGGCGATGAGGTACAGATGAAAGACGAATTATTTGCCGATCTACTGGCCAGTGCAGAAGAAATGGTAAGAATTGAAAAGGGCGAACAGACACCGGAGCCGGAGCATGTTCATACGTTTAGCCCGATTGACGTTAAAGCGATCCGCGAGGCGACCGGGTTAAAACAGCAGGATTTTGCGGTGGCCGTTGGCGTCAGCTATGACCTTGTAAAAAGCTGGGAAACAAAACGGCGTCAGCCGACCGGCGCGCCACGCAAGCTGCTGCTGCTGCTGCAGACCAATCCTTTTATTATCAACCAGCTTAAAGCTATTTAGTTCCGTGATGCGCCTGTCTGGGGCGCATCAACTTTGTAGGTGGTTGATCACTAAATCTTCTATTTTCCGCACATCTTCCGCTGAAAACCCCAGCAACTGCCGCTGCGGATAGTCCACCTCCAGCCCATAGCGATTCACCCGATCGCGTAAACCGTACTGGTGAACGGCAGCCATATGTCGGACACTGTTGAAAAACGAAATGGTCGCTCCCTGTCCGTCGCCTTTGCCTTTCATATAGCGCGTGGTACGCAGCTTGCGGAACATGACTTTGTTGCGCAAGCGTAGCGGGCGTTTAATTTCGTTTGTGTCACGGCGGAGATATCGGACGATCCTGTCTTTGCGGAAGGAACGGATATTTTTGCGTAGTGGATCATAGCCCTTCAATAGTTTTGCCCCACCCCGCCAGGCCGTTAATGTTCTTTCCTCAATACTGCCACCCACTTTTTGGTACAAAAAGGTGATTTGCCCCCCGCCTTTTTGTTGCTGTTTTTTGCGTTGGATAAATGTACTGCCATCCGGGTTTTTCTGTGCAGTTATCCGCTGGCTTTGCGACTGACGCAGGCGGCGGGCGATTTCACGCGCCAGTTGGGTTCGGCTTGCCGGGGAGAGTTTTGCCAGCAGGCCATCGGCCCAGCGATGAAGTTGCAGCAGGTCATCATTCATCAGGTACTCACAATAGTTTCACCGCGACAGGCGATTTCCCAGCCGTTGTAACCGCCTTCCGGCAGCTGGTCGTTGCAGTGCTTTGCTTCTAGCCCGTCGTCGCTGCTTCGCACAATGACGCGCTCGGTCAGCGCCAGTTTGATGCTGATATCGTAGCTCTGGTGGTCGATGGCTTCAGCTTCAAACTGGAACGCCTGCTCACGCAGGCTACTGTTGGCAAAGGCTTCCTGCTGGTGAAGCGACACCCAGCCGACCAGTGGCACCACCAGCGTGTCAAAGGAGTCAGCGTAGTCGGTGATTAACAACTCCAGCGTGTACTGATATTCAAAACTGGTGCTGTGCCCGGCGGTGGCGACGATCCGACCCTTATTGATAAAGACCCGCAGCGTATCGGGGTTTTGCCGCAAGTGCGGGACGCTGGCAGCCAGCAGTTCACGGATGAGCTGCGCTTTGTGCATCAGTATGCTCCTGACAGTGGAGAATCATATGTACCTGTGCGGTGCACGGGTGCCATGCGTTTTCGGTTTGCAGCAGTGGCGTGAGATTTTAATCCAGCACATTATGCTACTGCCTTACTGAATTTCTCAAATGCGGCAGCCAGCTTCACGTCGTACTGATTACGCTTGTACTGTGGCCCGTTATAGCGGCGGGCGAATTCTGGCCAGTTTTGCCTCTTCAATGCGTCGTGGATTTTCGGGTTGGCGTCGACAAAGCGGACAAAGGCGTCAAGCTGCATCTGTTCGCTTTCGTTCATCTGGAGCTCAAAATCAACGGCAGAACGGTAACCCAGCGTTTCCCAATGGAAACCCATAATCTGGAACAGTCCCCAACTGGTACTCTCAATGGCAGAATTGATATGTATTTGTTTGGCTAGATTCAGGCGATAGTGTTCACGGTTGCTGCCCTGCCAGCCGCCTGCTTTCTCGTTTACCAGATCCGGGAACTGTTGCATCAGTTGATCAGCATCCAGACCGTGTTTTTTTAACTGACGGAACATGATATGGCGCTCAAACAAAACAACTGGACGGCCATCAGGCATAAAGCCCGTGGTGCGAGCCTCTATCTCCTGGACCGCCTGTAATGTTGCCTGTGGAATGCCCAGATACAGTGCGGCGGCCTGCTGTTGATCATGGGTGAGTGTACGTGTCATGGCGTGCTTCCTTATGATGACGCGGTGACATAATCAGGCTGGCGAGGTTACCGCGCGAGGTAGTCAGGCAAATCAGTAGTACCGCATTAATCGCCGCCTCAGCGACAAACACATAGTGGTACAGGCTAAAGCAGATCAACACCGTCACCGAGGCGGTGCTGCACATCAGTAACCAGGCCAGCCAGCTATACAGTGGGCGGTAAACGGAGTCGTGTGCACGGCGGTAGAGGAACAGGCGAACGGTAATCATCAGGCAGATAATGGCGTTTAAGGTCAGGATCACGTTCATTTACGCCCCCTTAAGAAATTCAGCAACTGGCTGGGGTTGTCCATCTGGCGGATCGCCCATAGCAGTACTTTGACGGTCAGGGCGGATGAAAGTAATGCACCAAAGCCGGGGGAGACTTTTTCCGTCAGGTGCTGCGGCAGATACCCGGCAACCAGCGCGGCGAACAGATCGGCGGTCAGCAAGCCGGTGATGAACGCCACACAGAAGAACGCGATGCGCAAAGGCAGGCCGATCTCTTTTTGTGAAATCACCAGCAGCAGCGCGCCGCACAGTGCGCCCAACAGCACCGGAGCCTGTAGCGACGGGAACAGCGTGGCGATGGAAAAAGCGCTGACAGAGGCGGCGGCGACGGTACCGGTTACGGATTCATTCATAGTCAATCCCACAGGTTGATTCGTTGACGTACGGCTATGGGAGCTTGTTCCGGTACGTTAACTGCCGTACTGTGCGGCAGGCGCAGCGGCAATTCGCACAGGCGCGGGTTGTCGCGGTAAAGTTGTTCGACAATGCCGGTTGTGCGCCCAAAAACGCGCCAGCAAAGCTGATCAAGCGTTTCGTTTTGCAGGCTGTAGACAATCATGGTGTTTCCCGCGCGGCGTCAGGTGATGCAGGGATAGTGGCACGGGGGCGGGAGGTGACGGGAAGGCTTCCGCTTGTAACTGAGGGCAGTACAAGCGGAAGCGGTTGGTTTAAATAAGGATGAAAGTACTGCGCGGCTTGCCCAGAATATCCCGCACGGCAAAGCGGGCATCGCGCGCCAGATCGTCGGCGGTGCTTTCCTTCTGTTCCGCCAGTTTGCTACCGTGGGCGGTGGCGTCAAAGTTGCGGTAGCGCTCCAGCAGGTTGGCGTGCGTCAGGCTATATACGGCGCGACGGTAACGGTGCAGGTTGACGCTTTCGCCATCCAGTTGCTCGCTGGTGGTTTCCTGAATACAGGTTACACCGCGCTGCTCCTGCTCCAGCCGCCACTCACGCAGATCGTCATTTACGCTGGCCAGCGCAATCAACAGCGCCTCACGCAGCCGTTCGTTGGTGATGGTGCCGTCCAGTCGCTGGGCGGCGCGCAGGTGCTGCGTATCGATATCGGGAAAGAAAGGGGGGTTGCTGATAATCAGCCCTGGCTGACTGGCGGCAGGGGTGACCTGAACAAAGTTCATTATATTCTCCCGGTTCGGCGGTGGACGGTGGGCGTTGCAATGGCAGAGCCACGCGCAGCCAGCCGTGCCGCCGTGCGTGAGGGTCTCACTCGGTAGGCTGGCTGTTGCGGATTTGCCGCTCCAGTTGCTCAATCAGTTTTTTGACGCCAACATTTTCATCAAGCTGCAGTGCGCGCTGGAACTGCGTCAGTGCTTCCTGCGGCTGGTTTTTGCTTTGTGCCAGCCCCAGTGCTTTATGCAGGCGGGCGCGAACCTGATCCGGCATATCCTGATCGGAGAGCAGTCCGGCGAAGGCCAGCAGGCTGTCCAGTGCCTCAAAGGTGCCGGCGATAAGCTGCTTCAGGGCGGTATCCGCGACCTCCTCGGCCACCATGCAGGCGGTTTGTCGCCGGTACTGATCCGGTGTCTGCCATCCGTGACGGATAGCGTGTTCCGCCATTGGGTAGGCAGCAGGGAAGTTGCCCGTATCCAGCGTCCACAAGAGTACCGTCATGAACACATCGTCCTGCTGTTTACTGTCGGAGGCCAGAACGCCGCTCACCCACGGCTGGTAATCGGGCAGAAGTTCACCTTTGACCTCGATTTTACGCTCGATGGACTGAATGGCTTTCAGGCGGCGTTTATCGGTTGCCAGCTTTGCCAGCATCAGTTCGTAGCCGCTGGCGTAAGTCTGATTTTCCTGCATATTGGCAGCCAGCGCCTGATGACGTAGCAGGTGGCGGCGAGCGGGTGTCATCATGCGTCGTTATCCTTGAACTCGATGTTTTCAAACAGGCAACCGCAGCCGAAGTCTTCGACGACAAAGGCGTCGTTGGAGGATTCGAAGTTTTCCACTCTGTCGCGCTTCGGGTTATCAATGATGGCGCGGCGGCGGGAGCCTTTCTGAACATAGATGGACAGGTTGCTGAACGCGGTAACCAGAATGGTGTTGCGCGGGAAGCCCGGCACGCGCACGGCAGGGCGTCCACCGATGGTTTTCTGGCTGACCAGAATCTGCCCGGCCAGCTTTTCGCTGTTTTCATTGTGTTGGTTGAGGATCGGGAAATATTTGTCGTGCAGTACGCCACGGCCACAGATGGCCACCAGATCCGCGCCGTCGACGTGCCATTCGTCGATCAGGTTTTCTTCACCATCGTTGACCATCGCATCCAGATTTTCATAGTCACCGCCTCTGCCGATGATAATTTTGCCGGAATCTTCCACCCCTTCGCGCATAACACGCTCCGGGGCATGGTCGCGATATTGCTGTAGCCAGCCCTTATTCACGTCCTGCAGGAGCGGGTATTGCTGGAAGTTAGTCTGTACGGCGACGTGGGTACCATTGAAGCCGATCAGGATGCGATCTAACCCCTGACGCCGGGTAATGCTGTCGCGCACGCGGATCTGGAAGTCCGGGTGGGCCGCCCAGGCATCCAGCCGGGCATAGGGAAGGGCCGTATCGTAGTTGGTCTTCTCGCAGCGATAGCGGTTGGCTGTCAGTCTGATCGGGTCGACAGGTTCACGCTCGCGCTGGCTGGTATCGGTACGGCTGGCAGTTGGACGGTCAACGCCGATACCGATTTTTTCCCCTTCCTGATCCACCACTTCGTGTACGTTGATTTTGGTCAGAAACTCCACGGAGGCCTGAATTTTGGTTTCCAGTGTCTGCTGTACAGAAGGCTCTACGGTGAATTCAACGGCGGCGCTCTGTATGCCGGATAACCCGGCGATGGTTTCAACGTAAGCGTTATATTTTAAGCGGGTTTCGTTACGCATCGGTGCTTCCTTAACAGTCGGTTTTCAGGTCGGTGCCCCCACCGGTGGCGGGCTGGCGCGGCAGCGTAGCTGGCTGTTTTGCAAGCAGGGTTTTCAGCGCGGAATAGTCGGTCTGTAGCTGCTGATGCTGCATCTGCAGTTCCGTCAGTTCGCTACGGATCTGGTCGACCTGTTCGCCACAGAACGAGGCCACTTCCTCCACGGCTTGATGGACATCGGCCATTTGCTGGTCGTCGCGGTTTTGCTTTTTACTTAACAGCGCCCTGATGCGGGTAAACAGCGTTTCACCGCCGCGTTCTTCCACCTCTTCAAATTCCAGTTCGGTTTCGATCGCCACGCTGAAGACGTTGTCCGGCGAGCGTTTGCGCGATGCCAACGGGTTGCTTTGTGCGCCGGCGCAGAAGGAGAGCATTTCGGTGCCGAGGCTGGCCGGATCGTCAGTGACCGCCAGACCGACCAGATAGGCTTTGCCGGTATCGGCAAATTTGGGGTCGACCTCAATTGAGGAGTAAACCTTCTGTCCCTTGCGGTTCATTTCAATCAGCTGGTCAGTCGGGACCAGTCGGGCGTACAGCGCCAGCTTGCCCTTCAGTAATCCTTCTTCGGCGATCTCTTCGGTTTTCAGCATGGCGACATCGCCGTAACGCTGGAATGGGCCGTCCGGTAGGATGCCTTTCAGGTGTTCGAGATTGATGCGCGCGCCGTAAACCTTCGGATCGTAGGCGGCGGCCATTTGTTCGAGCCACTGGCGTTCAAGGTTGCGCCGATCGCAGGTGGCACCTTCCACACCGATGCGCACCCATTTGGATAGCAGTTTTTTCTTCGGCTTTTTGTCCATAACTTCCGTCCCGGCGTTGGCTAAATAAGCGAATGGTCGGGTAGTCCTCCGTGATCAGGCAACGGGCTTTGCTTGTAGTCACCGGGGTTACAAGTGGTATCGCTACGCGCGAATGGCGGCTGGTTTACGCTGACGGCAGAAACGGGAGGACGTTATGCCGCCAGAAATCGAAAAACATCTGCTTGCCCTTCAGGACGAAGATCCGCGCCGTAAAGCCTGCTACCTATATTGGCAGGGCTTTCGTATCGTTCGGATCGCCGAACTGCTGGGGGTAAAAGCTACTACGCTGCATAGCTGGAAGCGGCGCGATGGCTGGGATGATTCAGCCCCGCTGGAGCGGGTGACGGCGGTGACCGAGGCGCGTCTGATCCAGCTCACGATGAAAGAGAATAAGGAGGGAAAAGACTTTAAGGAGATCGATCTGTTCTGGCGGCAGATGGAGCGCGGGGCAAGGGTTGAGCGCTATCGCCAGGGCGGCAATGAAGTCGACCTAAATCCGAATCTGGCCAAGCGTAACACCGGGCCACGTAGGTCGCCGGTTACCAACCAGATAACAGAAGATCAGGCGGAGAAGCTGAAACAGGTGTTTCTGGAGGGATTATATCCGCACCAGAAACACTGGTATCGCGCCGGGCTGGAACACCGTATCCGCGATATCAACAAGTCGCGCCAGATTGGGGCGACGATGTTTTTCGCGCAGGAAGGGTTTGTCGATGCGGTGGAAACGGGACGCAACCAGATTTTCCTGTCAGCCTCCAAAGCGCAGGCACACCAGTTTCGTCAGTACATTATCGATTTTGCCCGCGATGCGGCGGATGTGGAGCTGAAGGGGGAGGTTATTCACCTGCCCCATAACGATGGACGAATGTACTTTCTCGGCACCAACGCCCGTACCGCGCAGACCTATCACGGCAACCTGTATTTGGACGAATACTTCTGGATATACCGCTTTCTGGAGCTGCGGCGTAACGCAGCAGGGATGGCCAGCCAGAAGCGCTGGCGGCAGACCTATTTTTCCACGCCCTCCAGCATTAACCATGAGGCGTATAAATTCTGGGCGGGATTACTCTTCAATCGGGGCAGGGCGAAGAGCGAACATATTCGACTGGATCTCAGCCACCGGGCGCTGGCTGCCGGGCGGCTGTGCGAGGACGGGCAGTGGCGGCAGATTGTCACCATTGAAGATGCCATCCGGCAGGGTTATGACCTGTTCGATATTGACCAGCTCCGGCTGGAATACTCGCCGGAAGAGTTCGCTAACCTGTTTATGTGCCAGTTTATCGACGATACCGAGTCGGTATTCCCGCTCAGCCTGTTGCAGGGCTGCATGGTGGATAGCTGGGCGGTCTGGGACGATTACAAACCGTTCGCCCTGCGTCCCCTCGGCGAACGCTCGGTATGGGTGGGCTACGACCCCGCCTTAACCGGGGACAGCGCCGGCTGCGTGGTGGTGGCTCCACCTGTAGTGGAGGGGGGTAAGTTCCGGGTGATTGAAAAGCACCAGTGGCACGGCATGGATTTTGCGGCGCAGGCGGAGAACATTCGCAAAATTACCGGGCGCTATAACGTGACTTACATCGGCATTGATGTGACCGGTATCGGCCACGGCGTTCATCAACTGGTGAAACAGTTCTTCCCGGCAGTGCAGGCTTTCTCTTATTCCCCTGAAGTGAAACAGCGTCTGGTACTCAAGACGCTGGATGTCGTCCGTAAACATCGGTTGGAGTTCGACGCCGGATGGACGGATTTGGCGCAGTCGTTTATGGCGATCCGCAAAACCCTGACTCCGTCCGGTCGCCAGGTAACCTTCCAGGCCAGCCGTTCGGAAGAAGTCTCCCACGCGGATCTGGCATGGGCATGTATGCACGCCATTATCAATGAACCTCTGGAAAGCTCTGGCGGCGCGAACAGCTGGCGGGGCTTAATTAAGGTGTATGGATGAATAACACTATCGCTTTTACATTCGGTGAACCGGAAGCCCTGTTGGACAGGCGGGAAATACTGAATTATCTGGAGTGCGTGGACTTTGGCAAATGGTATGCGCCGCCGGTGGATTTCAACTCGCTGGCGCTGTCGTTTCGCGCTTCGGCACACCATACCAGCCCGATCTGCGTGAAGCGCAACGTGCTGGTTGGCACCTTCATTCCCCATCCGCTGCTGACCCGGCAGGCATTCAGCCGCCTTGCGCTGGACTATCTGGTGTTTGGCAACGCTTATCTGGAGCGGCAGGAAAACCGGATGGGCCAGCCGTTAAAACTGGTACCGGCGCTGGCGAAATACGTCCGGCGCGGCAAGGCGCTGGATAACTATTTCTTTGTCCAGCCAGGTCAAGTGGATCACGAGTTTACGCCGGGTAGCATTGGCCACCTGCTGGAGCCGGATATCAACCAGGAAATCTATGGCCTGCCGGAGTACCTGTCCGCCCTGAATGCGGCATGGCTGGATAACGCCGCCACGCTGTTCCGCCGCCGTTACTACAAGAACGGCAGTCATGCCGGTTTCATCCTCTACCTGAGCGATCCGGCTCATAACGAAGCAGATATCGAAGCATTGCAGGAGGCGCTGGCGGATAGCCGTGGCCCCGGCAACTTCCGTAATCTGCTGATGTACCTGCCGAACGGTAAGCCGGACAGCGTGAAGGTGATCCCGATCGGCGAAGTGGCGGCGAAAGATAACTTCTCCGATATCAAAAGCGTCAGCCGCGACGATCAGCTAGCCGCGCACCGGGTGCCGCCAGCCCTGATGGGCGCAGTGCCGAGTAACGCGGGTGGCTTTGGCGATGCTATCAAAGCGGCGAAGGTATTCAACTGCAACGAGATCGAACCGCTGCAGGAGCGGTTCAAGGAACTTAACGACTGGCTGGGGCTGGAGGTTATTCGCTTCAGAAAGTACCGCCTTGCCGACGACAACGCAGCGCAATCCTGACCTTTGCTTGCTCCCCATCAGCGCCACTGTGCGCTTCCTAGCCCGCTTCCTGCGGGCTTTTTAACGTCTTCTTACCGCCATAATTCCCGGTCAACACCGCCAGCGCGCCATTGTGACCCCGCCACGCCTGCGCAGTAAATAGATCGCTTTTTTGGCACTTGTTCAGGGGCACTGTGGCGGGCCGTACAGTGGGCGGAAGGTGAGTTTTAAGGCGAACGGGGAGCATGCGGATTTATTCAGTCTGTGTATGCAGTACGGCGATAAGACAGGCAGTAATGCGGGATTTGACAGACATTTTTGGATCGCGCGTCGGAAAAAGGTAACCTCCGTAACTCCCACGTAAAAAGTGATTTAATATCATGATTTATTTATAGAAAAAAGGTTACCCCTAAAAGGTAATCTGAGGTAACCAAGAAGGTAACCTGTTTTTAAATATCATATAAAACAATTGGTTATGAAATTGAAAAATGACTCTTTAAAAAGGTAACCTGATTACCTTTTGGTTACCAAAAAGTTACCTTTCCTGTTTTTAATAAAAATTTTTAAATTCAATGCATTACTTATGTTTTTTCTTGCAGGTTACCAATGTTACCTTTTTCCGAAGCCCCCACGGACTTTGGTATATATATAAATAGGTAAAAATAGCCTTTGTGTTTGCCTGTTGTTCAGTTTCTCATTCTTCTGCTGGCCAGTATGTTAGTATGCCCAGTAATGATAACTCGTTACCATTGGATTACTTTCTACTGTGAACGGTAAAACTGACGGTAAACTGGATGATTGCTCTTTATTTAGAATAATAAAATCAAGTTGTTAACTTGGTTGTAGATAATTGAGTGGGAATAATAAGATAACCCTTCCTGTATTTTTATGAGCGGGTAAGTTTAAACTAAATATCCCCTGGCATAGCCGGGGGGTTTTCATCTGCGCCTATAAGGCTTTGTGACCAGCGGCACTGACAGAAGCTGTAATTAAAATTTTGTAACTGCCTGTTTTTGATATGTTCGCTCCAACAATGGAGACAGGCAAATTATGGATGAGAAGAAACTTAAAACACTGTCAGCAGAACTGGCGAAGGACCTTAAAACCGAAGCCGATCTTAATCAGTTTTCCCGAATGCTGACGAAGCTAACCAGCGAAACAGCGCTTAATGCTGAACTGACGGGACACCTCAGGTATGAGAAAATGCCCCAAAATTAGGCTCGAATACCCGCAACGGCTATTCATCCAAAACGCTGTTGTGCTACGACGGTGAGATTGAACTGAGTACGCCGCGTGACCGTGAAAATACCTTCGAACCTCAGCTGATTAAGAAGATCCAGACCCGTGTTACGCAGATGGACAGCCAGATTTTACCTCTTTACGCCAAAGGCCTGACGACGTGTGAAATCGGCGCCACGGTCAAAGAAATGTATGACGCCGATGAGTCCTCCCACGCTGATCCTGATATTTACACGCGGTGAGATTTGCTTTTTATCATTGACGTGATGTAGGCCCGCGACATTCTCACCAACTCGATGCCAGGGATAGCCAGGTTACCTATCCATATGCATCAGCCGACGCAGTTACGGGGTATTGGCTGCCAGCGTATTGAGGTAGCGCCCGGGTGTTTGCCCTAATCCCTTGCGAAACATCGTGATAAAAGCGGTGGTAGATTCATAGCCAAGCGCATGGGCTACCTGATTAACGGCTTGGCCGCAGACGAGCATTTGTAGCGCCAGTATCAGCTGTAGCTGATGTCGCCAGTGGCGAAAGCTGAGCCCGGTCTCTTTTTCAATCAGACGCGCTAAGTTGCGTTCACTCATGGCAAAGCGTGTTGCCCACTGCCTTAGCGTCTGCCACTGCGCAGGCTCTGCGGCCATCGTATCGACCATCAGGCGGATCTTGGGGTGATTAGATACGGGCAGGTGCAGTTGCTCCTGCGGCTGCTGTGGCAACTCATCGAAAAGCACGTGAATGAGGCGTTGCGTCGCAGGGTGTTCCCGCGCCACGCGCTCACGCTGCGCCAGCGTTAAAATGAGCTCCCGCACCAGGGGGGCAATTTTGAGCGTACAGCAGTGGGCGGGCATGGCCGCCGCGCTCGGTTCAATAAACAAAAAGCACAGCGTGGCATTGGGTGTGGCGTGGTTACTGTGCCGCGTCTGTCCGGGAACCCATACCGCATACTGCGGTGGCACCATCCACATGGCCTCCTCTACCTCGCAGGTAATCGCGCCGTGTAGCGCCAGAATAAGTTGCCCCTTACGGTGTTGGTGCTCAGGCGTAAACTGCTCGTCAGTGGTTACCTGGATGCGGAATGCCACCGCGGCGTCATGGTGAAGGTCTGGTTCATAGCCATCAAGTCCGAGGCCGATCATGTGTTGTCCGATATTAGCGATAAATTGTCACTTTAGCTTGATTAAAACAAGTATGAAAAACGTTATTGTGGTGGCTACCTCAGGTTGACAGAGAAAATCATGTTAAAAGCCTCCTCTTTGTATCCGCGCAATATTCTGCTGATAATCGGCATTATGCTCATCGCATCCACTCTGCGCGTGACCTTTACCGGTGCCGCGCCTTTGTTGGATGTTATCTGCACTGACTACAATTTGACGGCGTCCGAGGTAGGGTTGTTGACAACGCTGCCGTTACTTGCCTTTGGTCTAATATCACCTTTGGCTGCAGGTATTGCACGACGTTTCAGTATTGAGCGCAGCCTGTTTGCAGCACTGATCTTAATTTGCCTGGGAATTATTCTACGCGCTCTACCTTCTCCTGTTTTGCTGTTTATCGGTACAGCTATTATTGGTAGTGGCATTGCGCTCGGTAATGTTTTGCTGCCGGGGCTGATTAAACGTGACTTCTCTGGCCATGTTGCCAAGATGACTGGTGCCTATTCCATGGTCATGGGCGGGGCTGCCGCAGTCGGCTCAGCGCTGGTTGTACCATTGGCGTTGTATGGTTTTGGCTGGCGAGGCGCGTTGATGGCGCTGATTATTTTTCCGCTGTTGGCGCTGATAATGTGGTTACCTCAATGGCGTAACCGGCACCCAACGCAGGTTACCGGGGCACGTAGTCTGCATGATAAGGCCATCTGGCGCTCAGCATTGGCCTGGCAGGTGACGCTATTTCTTGGGCTTAATTCACTGGTTTATTATGTCATTGTCGGTTGGCTTCCATCCATTCTGATTAGCCTTGGCTATAGCGATGCACAGGCAGGATCGCTGCACGGCTTGTTACAGCTGGCCACCGCGCTGCCAGGGCTTTTGATCCCCCTTATTTTGCATAAGTTAAAGGACCAGCGTGGTATCGCTATTCTGGTCGCACTGCTGTGTGGTATCAGTGCGATAGGTTATTGGTTGCTTCCAGCGCAGGCGGTGCTGTGGACGTTGATTTTCGGTTTTGGCTCTGGGGCGACAATGATCCTCGGTCTCACCTTTATCGGTCTGCGGGCAGGCTCGGCGCATCAGGCCGCGGCACTCTCAGGGATGGCGCAATCGGTAGGCTATCTGCTGGCCGCCTGTGGGCCACCGTTGATAGGTAAAATTCATGATATCAGCGGTAATTGGCATATTCCCCTGGCGATTATCGCCGCTGTTTCTCTGCTGATGGCTATCTTTGGTGGCCTTGCCGGACGGGCGCGGGAGATAACGCATCGTGCCATATGATAGTCCTCTGGTTAGAATGGCATCGCCTATTGCCAGCCTCCCGGCCACCGCCGCTGCGGATACTCTGCTTTCTGCGGGAGTACAAAGATATTGGAGGCCTCGGGGGATATACTCGGCGGATAACAATAGCGAGAGGATGCCATATGAATGAGATCAATGAATATGGGCAACGCGTCGGAGAGGTACTTCCTGGCTGGATAGGAGGTGGTGTCTTGGCAGGGAAAGTGCTTATCGGGCGCACCTGTCGGCTAATCCCTATGGATGTCAGCCGCGATGCCGATGATTTATTTTCCGCCTTTGCCGAGGCCGGGGGCGATCGTGACTGGACATGGCTTAGCACTGCACGTCCCTCATCAGTTGTCGCAATGCAGGCGTGGATGCAGAAAAAGGTGGATGACACGTCCCTTATCCCCTTTGTGGTGATCGATTTGCTCACCGGGTGTGCGGTTGGTGTGGTGTGTCTGATGGCGATCAATCCGGCGAACGGCACGCTAGAGATAGGCCACGTTAGCTGGTCGCCGCGCATGCAGCGCACGACGTTGGGTACGGAGGCCATTTGGCTGCTGCTACGCGAGGCGTTTACCTGTGGCTATCGCCGCGTGGAGTGGAAGTGTGATTCGCTGAATACGGCGTCGCATCAGGCCGCGGAGCGTATTGGCTTTACGTTTGAGGGACGTTTCCGTCAGCATATGGTACGCAAGGGCCGCAGCCGTGACACTGACTGGCTATCGGTTATTGATAGGGAGTGGCCCGGGGTGGATGCGGCGTTGCAAGCGTGGCTTTCTGAAAGTAATTTTGATGAGATGGGGCGGCAGCGACGTACGCTAAAGCAGTGTCGCGAACGATGAGCCATCGCATTTGACGGGGTTGGCCTGGTCGGGGGGCGCCGCTGCTGCTCCATGGCCTCAGTAGGGTCGAGTCCGTCAAGGGGTGTCAATTCAGTTACAGCCTTCTGGCCCGGTAACGGACCTCTTATGCGCTGATTGGCAGCGCGTCGATTACTTCTTTTTCAGCGGTCTGATCTCTCTCCGCCATGCTGTGTTGTGGCAGGTAGCGCTTCTGCAGCAGCCATTCTTCGTTCTGCTCCGTCAGTAACGCATCCAGTAGCCGCATGATGCTCTCTTCGTTGGGGAAGATGGCCACCACGTCTGCACGCCGTTTCACCTCTTTGTTCAGGCGCTCCAGCGTGTTGGTCGAGTGGATTTTCACCCGGTGCGCTTTCGGGAAGCCGAAGTACGCCAGCACGTCCTCTTCCGCTTCGTCCATCATCTCCGTGACCGCCGGGAAGCGCTTCTCCCGCTGAGCCGCCACCTCGCGCCAGGTGGCATGGGCGCTTTTCTCCCCGGTCTGCACGAACACCTGCTGCAGCGCGGCGCGGACCACCGACTGACTGGTACGGCTGACGCGCCCCAGAACGTTGCGCATGAAGTGGGCCCGGCAGCGCTGCCAGCTGGCAGAGAACACCTGCCGGATCGCCGCCTTAAGGCCGCTGTGCGAGTCGGAGATAACCCGCTTCACGCCTTCCAGACCGCGCTCCTTCAGGCTCAGCAGGAAGGCCAGCCAGAACGCTTTGGCTTCTGACTCACCGATACCCATCCCGATAATCTCCCGGCGACCGTCCGGGCTGACCGCGCAGGCGATTATTACCGCCACGCTGACCCCCGCCCGTTCTTGCGCACCTTCACGTAGGTCGCATCCAGCCACAGGTAGGGCCACTCCCCTTCCAGCGGCCGCTGCAGGAACGCCTGCACACGCTCATCGATGCCGTGGCAGAGGGATGACACCTGGCTTCGGGAGATACCGGTCATCCCCATCGACTGGACCAGTCGCGTCAACCTTGCGGGTCGAGATGCCGTTTATCCATGCCTCCCGGATAACCGCGTTGAGCACCTTCTCCGACAGCCTGCGGGCGTCGGGGAAGGGCGGGAAGTCGGTACCTTCACGCAGCGTCGGGATACGCAGGTCCAGCGTGCCGAGGCGGGTGTTGTACTTGACGGTCACGGGAACCGTTGCGGTAGGTCTCACGCGCATCGCTGCGCTCGTGAGGCTCTGCGTTGATGCGCTGAGTGACTCAGCTTCCATGATGCGGTTGAGCATAAACGCGGTGAGTTCACGCAGAAAATCCTCACCGCCAAGTTGCATCAGGGGGTTGCTGAATGTCATGCTGTTGTCAGCCATCGGTTGACGCCTTCTAAGATAATTGCCTGATTAACCATTACGTTACCGGATAAGTCGATGGCTCTCACCATCCTTCCGAATTTACACCACGCCCTAAGACTCTACCCGCGGATGCTCTGCGCTGCATTCGCCCAGCACTTTATGGATTGCGGCCATCTTTTCATTTTTATGCGGATCACCGATACGAAGGGCAGCTCTGTGCCACACCAGTCCGGCTAAGGGTAACCTGCGACGCACATGCACTGGCATGTCATTGATATTCGGTTATCTCGTTGATTTTTACTGCCAGTGGCTTTGTACTCCAGAGTGAATGCTGATACCCAAAATCGGGTCATGACTCAAATTTAGTGGTAATGGTTGATTGTTAGATACCAGCCGATGACCTTATCGTGCATTTCTTCTGAGTTGGAGAAGCAGATTGTCCTTCGGGTAAGCCGTTTGAGATGAGTTCGCAGATTCAAGTTATGGCGTTCTATGCGTTGGGTATATTTCTTGCTGACTACATGGTGAGCTGGATCCAGCAGCGTCCGGTATACCGGCCAGGCATCGGTCATGTAGAAGGCAATATTAAATTTTCTCACTAACGCTAGAAGCCGCTGTAACGTCAACGCATTTCGAGGGCCAAAGACATGAGCAAGAACCCGCTTTCGAATACGGTCATACGCATAGAAGAGCCAGCGAGGATTGCTCTTACAACGAACGCATGACCACTGTTCATCAGCTTCACAGCAGATAACGACTTCGGCTCCCGGCTCTACGTGTTGCGCTCGCTGTCTCGGTTCCCGTTTTTTAGGTGGCGGAGGACAGTATTGAGGCTGATATCAAGAACCCGTGCCGTGTCACGACATCCGGAGCCGTTCATTGCCATAGCAATAATGGATTGATGGGTGTTGGGTTTAGCTGCGTTATATTGAAAGTTGAGCTGGAAGGTTTTCAGGCAGAGCTTGCAGCGATAGAGCTGAGCGCCAGAAGTGGAGTGACCATTACGGATAACTCCCTGAGTTTTGGTGCAGCGGGGGCAAACCAGATCAATCTTTGCCATTTCTTATCCAAGAGGCGAATAATACCACGACACTAATTTGGAGTCGCTACCGGGAATTGGTGCTATGATCGGCATCGCTCACTCCGGTTGGTGATTTGTTTTGATTTGGCGATTGATCAGATTGCACAATCCGGGCTGAGTTCCCTCAAAGTGATCTACTATTCCGCGCAGCTATTTAGCTAAGTTCCAGGCTACTTCCCAATAGGTTAGCCTTGGTTACCTATTCATATGAGACGGTTGCCGTACATCATCATGCCTAACCCGCGCGCCGTCGGCGGAGTACCCTGTGCGGGGATGGCTACGCGTTTGGCGGCTCGCGTGGTCAGCCCCGTCAACGTTCTCCGCAGAGGATTCTGTGGGTGTTACTTCAGCTTGGCGAAGCTGCAGCGGGCGGCGTCGATGGTTTTTTGAATATCTTCCTGACTGTGGGCCAGGGACATAAAGCCCGCTTCGAACGCGGACGGCGCCAGATAGATACCCTGTTCCAGCATCAGGTGGAAGAAGCGCTTAAAGCGCTCGGCGTCACAGCGCAGCACATCCTGGTAACAGGTGACGCTAGGCTGGTCGGTGAAGAAGATGCCGAACATGCCGCCGACGTGGTTCACCACCAGTGGGATCTTCTCTTCGCGTGCGGCTGCCAGCAGCCCTTCGGCCAGATTATCGGTCAGCTCTGCCAGCTGTGGATAGATCCCCGGTTGGTTGATCTCATTCAGGCAGGCGTAGCCGGCGGCCATGGCGACCGGGTTACCGGACAGCGTTCCCGCTTGGTAGATCGGGCCGGTCGGCGCCAGCGCCTCCATCACCTCGCGGCGTCCGCCGAAGGCGCCCACCGGCATGCCGCCGCCGATGATCTTGCCCAGGCAGGTCAGATCCGGGGTGACGTCGTAGTACTCCTGGGCACCGCCCAGGGCGACACGGAATCCGGTCATCACCTCGTCGATGATCAGCAGTGCGCCGTACTGGTCGCACAGTTCACGCAGTCCTTGCAGGAAGCCCGGCTGGGGCGGAATGCAGTTCATGTTGCCTGCCACCGGCTCGACGATGATGCAGGCGATCTCCTGCGGATAGCGGGCGAAAGCGGCGCGCACTGAGTCCAGATCGTTGTAGCTGCAGGTCAGGGTATGTTTGGCGAAATCAGCTGGTACTCCCGGGGAGTTGGGCTGACCCAGGGTCAGGGCGCCGGAGCCGGCCTTGACCAGCAGATGGTCGGCGTGACCGTGATAGCAGCCTTCGAATTTGATGAGCTTGTCACGGCCGGTAAAGCCGCGCGCCAGACGGATGGCGCTCATGGTAGCTTCGGTGCCGGAGTTCACCATGCGCACCATATCCATACTGTCAATAAGCGAGGTGACCAGCTCAGCCATGCGCACCTCCATCTCGGTCGGCGCGCCGAAGCTTAGCCCGCGCCCGACAGCGGCGATCACCGCATCGCGGATCACCGGGTGGTTATGACCCAGGATCATGGGTCCCCAAGAGCCTACGTAATCGATGTAGGCCTTGCCATCGGCATCATACAGATGGGCGCCGTCGGCCCGCTCGATAAACAGCGGTGTACCGCCAACGCCGGTAAAGGCGCGCACTGGTGAGTTAACGCCGCCAGGGATCAGCGTTTTAGCCTGCTCATACAGTCGTTCGGACTTGTTCATTATCGGCTCCAGACGTGTAGAAAATTAAGGTAATAATCCCGTGCTATCTTAAAGAAGTCTCTCGTCGGATGAAATGCGCCGTTGTGCCTTATAACGATGGGGTGTCATTTCGTTTACCTTACGTCGACATCGCCTCATACTTTACAAAGACGGCGCACGCTAGAGAGAGTAAAATGCCTGGCTAATTTGTATTATTTATCTATTCTTTGACCAACTTTACTGACTGAACTGACTATGACTACGCAACAAGATCCTATCCCTCATCCGCTGACGCCCCGTCTGCGGCACAGTGGCGTCCTGCGGCGGGTAATGCGCCGGGATAAAACGCCGCTTGCTACGTTGATCCTGGCGGCAATTGTGGGCACCCTGGCCGGTTTTATCGGGGTCGCCTTTGAGCGCTGTGTTGACTGGGTGCAACAGCAGCGCCTGGCTGGTCTGGCAGAGGTCGCCAACTATTGGTTTATCGTCTGGCCGGCGGCAATCCTCGGCTCTGCGTTGCTGGCCATGTGCGGCTACTATCTGGTGCGACGTTTTGCGCCAGAGGCCGGTGGCTCCGGTATCCCGGAGATTGAGGGGGCGCTGGAGGATCTTCGCCCCGTTCGCTGGTGGCGGGTGATTCCGGTGAAATTCATCGGTGGCCTGGGGACGCTGGGCGCCGGTATGGTGCTGGGGCGTGAAGGGCCTACGGTGCAGATGGGGGGTAACTTGGGACAGATGGTGTATGACCTGTTCCGATTGCCCAAGCGCGATAATGAGACGCGCCATACGCTGCTGGCGACCGGTGCGGCTGCGGGTCTGACGGCGGCATTCAATGCGCCGCTGGCCGGGATACTGTTCATCATTGAAGAGATGCGCCCGCAGTTCCACTATAGCCTGGTCTCCATCAAGGCGGTCTTCATCGGGGTGATCATGTCCTGCGTGGTGTTCCGTGTTTTTAACGGCGAACACTCGGTGATTGAGGTAGGGCGTCTGGGTGTCGCGGAGATCAATACCCTGTGGCTCTATCTAGTGCTGGGCATGGTATTTGGTATCGTCGGCGTATTGTTTAACATGGGGGTCTTTCGCACCCAGGATATGTTTCAACGCATGCATGGCGGCAATTGGCGCAAGCTGATGCTGATCGGCGCGGCGCTTGGCGGCCTGTGCGGTGCGCTGGGGCTTATTCAGCATGAGGCTGCAGGCGGCGGCTTTGCCCTGATCCCGATCGCTGCTGAAGGCAACTACACTGTCGGCATGCTGCTGTTTATCTTTATTGCCCGTGTGGTGACGACACTACTGTGCTTTGGCTCTGGCGCGCCGGGCGGGATCTTTGCCCCAATGCTGGCGCTCGGGACATTGCTGGGTACGGCATTCGGCATGGCGGCCGCCTACCTGTTCCCACAATATGGCATCGTTCCGGGTACCTTCGCCATTGCCGGGATGGGGGCGCTGTTTGCCGCCACGGTACGTGCGCCGCTGACAGGGATTGTTCTGGTGCTGGAGATGACTGATAACTATCAGCTTATTTTGCCCATGATCATTACCTGTCTTGGCGCTACACTACTGGCGCAGTTTTTGGGTGGCAAACCGCTATACTCCCGTATTCTGGAGCGTACCCTGCACCGCCAGATGCAGGAGCAGGAAGCCGTACAGAAACGGGCGGAGCAGAGTGGGCCGCAACCCACTAATACTTGAATGGATTACTCGGGTATTAGATAATCGCCCAATGAGTCAGTATGCCCTGGGCCAGGCGGCATTCTGATATGTACACTGACTGGAGCAATCAATGAGTGATGAAATGGCAGTGCCGCTGCAGTTTACCGATGCGGCGGCAAATAAGGTGAAATCCCTGATCGCAGATGAAGACAACCCGAATCTGAAGCTGCGCGTGTACATTACCGGCGGCGGCTGCAGTGGTTTTCAGTATGGCTTTACCTTCGATGATAAAGTCAACGACGGTGATATGACGATTGAGAAGCTGGGCGTTGCGCTGGTGGTGGATGCAATGAGCCTGCAGTATCTGGTCGGTGGTTCGGTAGACTATACCGAAGGGCTGGAAGGATCGCGTTTTATCGTCAACAACCCCAACGCGAAGACGACCTGCGGCTGCGGATCATCGTTCAGTATCTAAGCGTAAGCCGGAGTATGGGATCTCTCGTGGCGCCTTCCTGTGGAAGGCGCTATTTTTTTATCAGCGGCGCCCGGGGATCACTCCAGCGTGAAGGTCGGCAGCTTGAGATGCCAGCGGATGGCCGCCAGACGGATGCCCAGCGTGATCGCCATGCCCAGCATCATGGCGTGCTGTAGCGCCATGCCAAAGGTGACATAGGCGGTGACGTGAACGATACCCCCGATGATGCAGGCGGTGGCGTAGATTTCAGTGCGCAGGATCATCGGGATCTCCCGCGCCAGCACGTCGCGAATAATGCCGCCGCCCACGCCGGTGATCACCCCCATGCAGACGGCGATCATCGGACCGGCACTGGCGGCGAAGGCTTTATTGACCCCAATGCCGACGAAGACGGCCAGACCGATGGCGTCCAGCACCGGTAGCACCCAGCCGGGCAGGCGGCGTGGCTGGCGCACCAGCGCAATGGTAAGCAGACAGGTCACCATCGCCACCACCAGATCGGTGGGGTCGCGTACCCAGAAGGCCGGGCCGTTATCCAGCGCCATATCGCGGATGGTGCCGCCGCCTACGGCGGTGACCACCCCCAGTACCAGTACCCCAAAAGGGTCCATGCGCAGCTTGCCCGCCAGCAACACGCCAGAGATGGCAAAGACGGCCGTCCCCAAAATATCCAACCAGTAAACCAGCATAGCCTTTACCTCTTTAACGCCCCCGGATTCCGGCAGGGTTGGTTGTAATGACAATAATTTGTGATCTTATTGTTTTTATTGGGAATCATATTCCAGCGGCGGCGCATAAGATAACGTGAAAACGGGGATTACGCCACGTTGGGGGGAGCGGAAAGGTCCGGCTTTTGACTATTCTGTGCGTCAGCTCGCGCCAACGGAAGATCCCACCGAATCCAGCGGCGTTTTGTCTGACAAGCGGGGGGGAGAAAAGCGGGCGCAGGACACACCCGCCGGGAACTCAGCGGGGAGGCGCTGTGGCGCTCAGCGTATGCAGTTGTGCGCAGAGAGATTCGGCGGCCAGCAGAATGCGCGGACCGCTGCGGTTGAGCCAGTCCTGGTTGACGGCGATCACCGGCACCGCGAGCTGGGGGCGCCAATAGTCGGCGACGATGGCCGCCTGAGCGGCGTCGCCGCCGATGACGATCGCCTGCGGGTGGCGCACCATCACCTGTTCGCGGCTGACCTGCGGCCAGGGCACCGGGCTGTCGGCAAAGATATTCTGTGCGCCGCACAGCGTCAGCAGATCGCTCTGCAGCGTTTTCGCGGAGGTGGAAAACAGCGGCTGGTTGCCAAACTGCATCATCACCCGCAGCGGCGTGCCCCGGGGGTAGCGCTGACGCAGCAGTTGCAGGCGCTGGCGAAACTGGGCGGCGGCGCGGTGCGCCTGCCCGGGGTGAGGGCTATAGGCCGCCAGCCTGTCGAGATCGTCAGCCACCTGATCCACACGCTGGGGATCGGAGTAGAAGAGGGGGATCCCCAGCGTGCTCAGCTGATCGAGGACGCGGCGGGGATTGCCGCCGTGCCAGGCCAGGATCAGATCGGGTTTAAGGGCCAGGATGCGCTCCAGGTTGATTCCGTTCCAGGAGGCCACCTTTTCCAGCCCTGCCGCCTGCGGCGGGTAGTCGGAATAGGCGCTGGCGGCGACCAGGCTATCGCCGAGGCCGGCGGCGTAGGCCAGTTCGGTGGTGTGCGGCGACAGGCTGACGACGCGCAGCGCCGCCGCCTGCAGCGGGGATAGGCTCAGACCGAGGCCCAGCAGCAGCGCAGCCAGCGACAGTATGCCGCCCGATCCGCGGCGGCGTTTGGCGCGTCGCAGGGCCATGGATTACTGGGAGGCCATTGCGCGCAGCATTGCTTCCACCATCAGGGTAGACTGCTCGGCGGCGACCTTGAGGAACTCATCAAAGCTGATATGGGACTCCTGGTCGGCGACGTCGGAGATGGCACGCACCACCACGAACGGGGTCTGGAAGGCGTGGCAAACGTGGCCGATGGCCGCCGCTTCCATCTCTACCGCGGCGACCTGCGGGAAGGTTCGGCGAATGCGGGCCAACGGCTCGGCGCCGTTGATGAAGGCGTCACCGCTGCAGATCAGGCCGCGCACGGCGTTCAGCTGCAGCGCGATGATGCAGCGTTCGGCCAGGGCGATCAGCGCCGCATCGGCGCTAAAGGCCGCCGGACAGCCGGCCATCTGTCCCGGCTGATAGCCAAAGGCGGTGACGTCGGCGTCGTGGTAGCGCACCTCGTCGGAGATAACGATGTCGCCGACCCGCAGGGTGCTGGCCAGGCCGCCGGCGGAGCCGGTGTTGATCACCACGTCCGGGCGGCAGTGATCCAGCAGCAGGGTGGTTCCCATCGCCGCAGAGACTTTGCCGATACCGGACTTCAGCAGCGCAACCTCAACGCCGTGCAGGCGGCCAGTATAGATTTCGCCGCTGGCCAGTCTAAGGGTCTGACGATTTTCGATGCGGTCGCGCAGCAGGGTAACTTCCTGCTCCATGGCGCCAATGATGCCTACTTTCATATCAATACCTGTAATTGGGAGTAATAACGGGAATCTGGATGCGCAGTTTACCATAGCTCGCTCCCGGACTGCTGAGCAAGGCAGCAATGGTGGAAATTATCTGTTAGGCTGTGGAGATCGGGCGTGTCCGCGACGCCCTCCACGGTGGGAGATTCGCCATGAGCATCGGCATCGATTTTGCGTCCAAACTCAGTTACCAGCGTCCCCTGCGCTCGGCGGAGGAGGCGCTGCTCCTGCACGGCGCTTACGAGATCGGTCGCCAGTTTGAGAGCGATCGTGGACGAATCATCAATTCGGCGGCCATCCGCCGCCTGCAGCAGAAGACTCAGGTATTTCCTCTGGAACGCAATGCGGCGGTGCGCTCGCGCCTGACCCATTCGATGGAGGTACAGCAGGTGGGGCGGCATATTGCCCGGGAGATTCTGCACTGCCTCTCCAGCCAGGGGCGTATCGCAGCATTGGGGCTGGCTGACTACACCGACGCTTTTGAAAGCAGCGTCGAGATGGCCTGTTTGATGCATGACATGGGCAATCCGCCCTTCGGCCACTTTGGTGAGGCGGCCATCAAAGCCTGGTTCAGCCGTGAGCTGGGGGTTAGTGCCGATGGCCATAACCGGCTGGACGACGCGGCCTGTCAGGTGGGGTTCCTGCGTCGTGACGGGCAGGATGCGGCGCTGGATGAGCTGCGCGCCCGCCTGCGTATCGACCTGAGCAACTTTGAGGGTAACGCCCAGTCTATTCGTCTGATCCATACCCTGCTTAAGCTGAATCTGACCTATGCCCAAACCGCCTGCGTATTAAAGTACACCCGCCCTGCCTACTGGCAGGGGCCGCTGCTGGCGGGCTTTGACTATCTGATGAAAAAGCCCGGTTACTACTGGTCAGAAGAGGCGTTTGTTGAACAGCTGCGTCAACAGGTCGATCTGCTGCCGTATCATCGCTTTCCGCTGACCTATATCATGGAGGCGGCGGACGATATTTCATACTGCGTGGCTGACCTTGAGGATACGGTTGAAAAGCATCTGCTCAGCGTGGAGCAGCTGTATGCCTTTCTGAAGGACGAATGGGGGGCGGTGACCAGCGGCGATCTGTTCAGCATCACGGTGCAGGATGCCTTCGAGCGTTGTAATAAAAAATACGGTCGACGCAGCGCTGACGATATCTTTTTTATGTATTTGCGGGTGAACGTGGTGAAGCGTTTGGTTCCCTATGCCGCCGACTGTTTTTTAAAAAACCTGCAACACATTTTTATTGGTGCATTTAATGAACCACTGCTGTCAGCCGGGGCTGAAGAGTATCGGCTGCTGAATATATTTAAACAGGTTGCGTTGAAGCACGTATTCAATCATTTTGAGGTTGAACAGCTGGAGCTGCAGGGGTATCGGGTGATTAAGGGGCTACTGGATATTTATAGCCCGCTGTTGGCTATGCCACAGTCGGATTTTCTGCGTCTGATGCGCGATGATCACCACCCTGACTATCTGATCGAGACGCGGCTGTTTCACAAGCTCTCCGTGAAACATCGCCTGGCCTACCGGGAGGCGGTAGATAGCCTGGCGGCGTTTGACGGTGCCCAGCTGCAGGCGCGGGAGTATTATTATCGGGCACGGCTGATACAGGACTATATTAGTGGAATGACGGATTTATATGCCTATGATGAGTACCGTCGGCTGATGGCGGCGGAATAATCATCTGTTGGGTATATCGCGTTTACACGTTGGATTTGTAAAGTCGGCTGTATAAATATTTACGCTTCATTGACTTTATTGCGGTGAACTTCATTTTAATTTACTACTCTTAGTAAACATAATATCACCGTCACGGTGATAGCGGCGCCTTCTGGCACAACGCCGTTCAGCGCCGCTGAATGAATCCGTTTTATCGTTGCTAATACGAGAGAAAATCGTGCTATGAAAAAAACCACTTTAGTATTGAGTGCCGTTGCATTGAGTCTGGGAATGGCGCTGAGCCCGATGTCGGCCAGCGCGGCAGAGACCTCTTCCGCCACCACTGCCCAGGCGCTGCCGAGCCTGGCACCAATGCTGGAGAAAGTGATGCCGTCCGTGGTCAGCATCAACGTTGAGGGCAGTGCGACCGTCAATAACAGCCGCGTGCCGCCGCAGTTCCAGCAGTTCTTTGGCGAAGACTCTCCACTGTGCCAGCCAGGCTCACCGTTCGGCGGTTCGCCGATGTGTCAGGGTGGCGGTAATGCGCCGTCCAAAGAGCGCTTTAAGGCGCTGGGCTCCGGGGTGATTATCGACGCGGGTAAAGGCTATGTCGTTACCAATAACCACGTTGTGGCCAACGCCGACAGTATTAAGGTTCAGCTGAGTGACGGTCGCCGCTTTGACGCTAAAGTGATCGGCACCGATCCGCGCACCGATATCGCACTGATCCAGCTGAAGGATGCCAAGAACCTGACCGCCATCAAGATGGCTGACTCCGATCGGCTGCGCGTGGGCGACTATGCAGTGGCGATCGGTAACCCCTACGGATTGGGTGAGACCGTCACCTCCGGCATCGTTTCCGCGCTGGGCCGCAGCGGTCTGAACGTGGAAAACTACGAAAACTTTATTCAGACCGACGCGGCGATTAACCGCGGTAATTCCGGCGGCGCGCTGGTGAATCTGAACGGCGATCTCATCGGGATCAACACCGCCATTCTGGCACCGGACGGTGGCAACATCGGCATCGGTTTTGCCATTCCGAGTAACATGGTGAAAAACCTGACCGGTCAGATGGTGGAGTATGGTCAGGTGAAACGCGGTGAGCTGGGGATCATGGGGACCGAGCTGAACTCTGAGCTGGCGAAGGCGATGAAGATCGACGCCCAGCGCGGTGCCTTTATCAGCCAGGTGTTGCCGAAGTCAGCCGCCGCGAAGGCCGGGCTGAAAGCCGGTGATGTCATCGTCTCCCTGAACGGGAAGAACATCTCCAGCTTTGCCTCCTTCCGCGCTGAAATTGGCACCATGCCGGTCGGCAGCAAGCTGGCGCTGGGGATTATCCGCAACGGTAAGCCGATGAACGTGGAGGTGACTCTGGAGCAGAGCGCGCAGAGCCAGGTAGCCTCTGACAACATCTTCAGCGGTATCGAAGGGGCTGAGCTGAACAACGCCGCTGGTGGCAAGGGCGTGAAGGTGGATAACGTGAAGAAAGGCTCCACCGCTGCGCGTATCGGCCTGCAGAAGGGCGACGTGATCCTGGGCGTGAACCAGCAGGCGATCGCCAACATCGGCGAGCTGCGTAAAATTCTGGATGCCAAGCCGCCGGTGCTGGCGTTGAACATCCAGCGTGGCGACAATACCCTGTATCTGCTGATGCAGTAATCTCCCACGAGCCACCTGGATATCGGGCGGCGCATCCGGAAAGACGAATACCCCGTGAGCGTATTGCCCACGGGGTATTTTTTATCCTCATCTCACTGCGGCGCCGACGGGTGTTGGTTACGCCGCGTCGGCGCAGCTCAGCGCCTGACCGTGGGCGATATGCAGGATCGGGCCGCCCATCGTGCGTGCCTCCTGGGCGCTGTGGGTCACCAGCAGCGCGGTCTGCCCGGCGGCGGCGAGGATCGCCCGCACCTCTTGGCCTAAACGTTCGCGGGTGCTTTCATCCAGGCTGGAGAAGGGCTCATCCAGCAGCAGGATATCTGGCTGGGGGGCCAGGGCCCGCGCCAGGGCGACGCGCTGCTGCTGGCCGCCGGAGAGGGCGTGCGGGTAGCGTTCGCCGATCCCTGACAGCTCGATCAGCTGTAGCAGGTCGGCGACGCGCGCCCGCTGGACGGTGTGCGACTGGCGGCGCAGGCCAAAGGCGATGTTTTGTGCCACGGTCAGGTGAGGAAATAGCGCATAGTCCTGAAACACCATGCCGACGCGGCGCAGCTCCGGCGCCAGATGCTGTTGTGGCGATGCCACGCAGCGCCCGGCGATGCAGATGCTGCCGCGGTTGAGGCGTTCAAATCCGGCAATCGCGCGCAGCACGGTGGTCTTCCCGCTGCCGGAGGCGCCGAGCAGACAGGCCAGCGTCCCCTGGCGCAGAGACAGAGAGAATCCGTTCAGCACCGGCTGGGCACTGGCGCCATAGCTGACGTGCAGATTATCCAGGTATAAGGCCATTTCGTTCATTGCGACTCTCCCGCGTGTTTTAACTGGCTGCGTACCAACAGCGTCATAGGCAGGGTACCGACCAGTACGATCAGCAGTGCCGCGGTGGCGCCGTCCTCATAGGTACCGCGCGCGGCCTCGGCATACAGCAGGGTCGCCAGCGTCTCCACGTTGACCGGGCGCAGCAGTAGGGTAATGGGCAGCTCTTTCATGACGTCGGCGAAAAGCAGCAGTGCGCTGCCGATCAGCGCCGGACGCAGCAGCGGCAGGTGTACGCGCCAAAAGGTCGCCCCCTCACGCTCGCCCAGCGAACGGGCCGCCTGCTCCAGCGATGGGGCGATACGCGACAGCCCGGCGTCCAGTGCGCCGAGGGTAATGGTCTGAAAGCGCAGGGTACAGCACAGGATCAGCAGCAGGCCGCAGGAGAACAGTGGTAGACCGCGTATCTCCAGCACCGTTGCCAACCAGGCATCGGCGCGCAGCGCCGGCGGCATAAAGCCAATGGCCAGAATGGTGCCCGGTACGGCATAGCCCAGCGAGGCGAGGCGCAGGGTGATCCGGCGCAGCGGCGGCGTGGGCGGCGCCAGCGCCCGAATGCGGGCATACCAGCTCAGCGCCAGGCTGATTGCCACCGCCAGCAGCGTGACCCCCAGCGCCAGCAGTAGGGTATTGCGCAGCGCCGCCAGCAGCCCGGCGGAGAGCAGGGTCTGGCTTTCCAGCCGCTTCAGGCTCTGCCAGATCAGGTGCAGCAGCGGAATGATAAAGCCGAGCAGCAGCGGCAGCGCCGTTGCGGCGCTGAGCAGCCAGGCGCGCGCGCCGCGCAGGGGCTGCGGTTGCAGGGTCCGCAGGCCGCGCCCCGCATAGCGTTGGCGACGGCGTCCGTACAGCTCCAGCGTCAGCAACAGGAAGATAAATCCCAGCATCATGCAGGCGATCTGGGCGGCGGCGGCGATGTCTGAACGGGTGATCCAGGTGGTATAGACGGCGACGGTCAGGGTCTGCACCCCAAGGAACTCCGAGGCACCGAGATCGTTCAGGGTTTCCAATAGCGCCAGGCTGATGCCGACCGCCAGCGCCGGTCTGGCCATGGGCAGCACGACGCGCAGAAAGGTGCCGCGACCATTTTCGCCGAGGGTGCGCGCTGCCTCGAGCAGATGTGCGGGCTGGCTGATAAACATAGCCCGCATCGTCAGATAGATATAGGGATAGAGTACCAGGCTAAACAGTACGATAGCCCCGGCGGCACCGCGAATATCTGGCAGGCGAAACTGGCGTGGGCTGTCATAGCCAAGCAGCAGGCGCAGCACACTCTGCAGCGGACCAATCGGATGCAGCAGATCCAGCCAAGAGAAGGCGACGATGTAGGTAGGCATCGCCAGCGGCAGCAGCAGTCCCCAGCTCAGCAGGCGGCGCCCGGGAAACTGAAAGGCGCTCACCGCCCAGGCGCAGCCGACGCCGATAGTGCCGGCCAGCAACGCCACCCCAGCCAGCAGCAGCAGCGTATTCAGCGCGGCCTGTGGCAGCACATAGCGCCACAGATCGCGCCAGTGCTGAACCCCACCGTCAGCGGCCAGCCACAGCAGCGAGAGCAGCGGCGTGACCGCCAGCAGGGCGACGGCTATCGCGCTCAGCGCCAGCGGCGTCGGGCGCGGCAGAAAGCGACCCCTCGGGGGACTGGTTTTACTGATCGAAGCCAACTTTATCCACCAGCAGGCTGGCCTGTTTACGGTGTTTTACGATCTCGGTCAGCGGCAGCGGATCTGGCGTAATGGTGCCAATGGTGTCAGCGATGGTCGGATCCAGCGCAACGTCCTGACGTACCGGATATTCATAGTTGGCGCGGGCATAGCGCTGCTGGGCCTCTGGGGATACCAGATACTCCATCAGCTGTACGGCTGCCTGACGATTTGGCGCATGGCGGGCTACGGCGGCGCCGCTGATATTGACGTGGGTGCCACCGCTGGCAAAGGTCGGTCTGATTACCTCGATCGCCTCGCCCCACTGGCGGGCATCGCTGCCTGGCTTGGCGTTTTTCAGGTGTCCTACATAGTAGGAGTTGGCGATACCGATATCGCAGATGCCGCCCAGAATATCGCGCGCCACGTCGCGATCGCCGCCGGTCGGCTTACGCGCCAGATTGGCTTTCAGCGCGCGCAGCCACTGCTCGGTCCTGGCTTCGCCCTGGTGGGCGATCATCGCTGCCACCAGCGCGGTATTATAGGGATGCTGTCCCGATCGCATGCAAATGCGATGGTGCCACTCCGGCTTGGCCAGATCCTGATACTGCAGTGTGCGGCCAGGCAGATCCTTGGCGATGTAGAGTACACGGGCGCGCATCGATAGTGCGAACCATTGGTTGTCGTCGCCGCGCAGGTTAGCGGGGATGGCCTGGGTCAGTACCGCAGAGTCGACGGGCTGGGTGACCCCCGCCTCGACCAGGTCCAGCAGGTTACCGGCGTCGACGGTCATCAGCAGATCGGCCGGTGAGTTGGCACCTTCGGCTTTCAGTCGCTCCAGCATCCCATCCTTAATATAGACGGTGTTGACCCGTACGCCGCTCTGCTGTGTCCATCCCTCCAGTAGCGGCTTGATCAGGCCCGGCTCCCGGGTGGTATATAGCGTTAGGGAGCCGTCAGCGGCGGCGGGCAGAGCGCTAAGGCTAAACAGCAGGCCAGCGGCACCGAGCCGCAGCCAGGCGGTAACGGCGGTGGATAAGCTACGCATCATCGGTTTTTCTCCTGGTCAGCGGGCCAGCGCACGATGTTCGGCACTGCCCTGGGGATAAAATACTAAATGATAATCACTTTTAATTTCAATTTAATTCTGTTTACCATGATCGGCCGAGGGATGGGGATGCTGCGGGGGGAAATGCTAAAAAAACCGCCCTGGATGGGCGGTTGAGAGAGAGATTGCAGGTGCGTTGGGTCAGTGGGCGCCGCCGCTGTCGCCTGCGCTGGAGAAGGGGGGCTTGGCGAACCAAATCAATATCAGCAGCACCAGAAAGACGCCGGCAGCGGCCCAAAAGATCTCGTTTGCCGAGATGATCAGACCCTGGGCGGTGATGTCCTGGGCTATCAGCGCGGAGGCCTGGTGGCTGTTCAGCCCCAGTTTTTCCATTTCGCCATAGGCCTGCTGGGCGATGGGATTATAAGGGGTGATCGACTCGGTTAGGTGGGTATGGTGCAGCGCCTCGCGGCGGGTCCACAGCGTAGTGGTGATCGAAACCCCGATCGAGCCTGCCAGGGTACGGCAGAAGTTGCTCAGACTGGAGGCTGCTGCAATGCGTTCCGGCGGCAGACCGGACAGGCTGATGGTGGTCAGCGGCATAAAGAAGCAGGCTACGGCAAACCCCTGGACAAACTGCGGCCAGGCTGAGGCGCCAAAGTCCATCCCCGGTTCAAAGCTGTAGGCACGCCAGTAGAAACAGACGGCATACATGATGAAGCTGAAGGTGACCAGTCGCCGCATATCGAGCCGGGCACCGAAGCGTCCGATGATCGGGGAGAGCAGTACCGGAATTAGCCCTACTGGTGCCGAGGCCAGCCCGGCCCAGGTAGCGGTATAGCCGTACACCTCCTGCAGCAGCAGTGGCAGCAGCACGATGGCGCCAAAGTAGAACATATAGGCCAGGCTGATGCTCAGGACGCCGATGGTAAAATTGCGGATTTTAAACAGCGAGAGATCCACCACCGGGTGATCGTCTGTCATCTCCCAGATTAGCAGGAAGATCAGTGACACCACGGCGACCACCGTCAGCAGGATGATCTCCGAGGAGTTAAACCAGTCCAGCTCTTTGCCTTTATCCAGCATCACCTGTAGACAGCCGACCCCCAGCGCCAGCAGGATCAGACCGACGGTATCGATCGGTTTATGCTCTATGCGCGTCTCCCGCCCTTTCAGGGTCGACATGCTTACCAGCACCACGCCGATCCCCAGAGGCACGTTGATAAAAAAGATCCAGCCCCAGTGGTAGTTATCGCTGATATAGCCGCCGAGTATGGGCCCACAGATCGGGGCGACGATCACCGTCATCGACCAGAGGGCCAGCGCCATATTGCGTTTGGCGGGGGGATAGTTACCGAGCAGCAGGCTCTGGGAGAGCGGGATCAGCGGCCCGGCAACCAGTCCCTGCAGCACGCGGAACAGGATCAGCATCTCCAGGCTTTGGGAAACTCCGCACAGCCATGAGGTCAGAGCGAAGAGCCCGGTTGACCACAGAAACAGCCGTACCTCGCCAAAGCGTTTGGCCAGCCATCCGGTGATAGGAATCGAGATGGCGTTGGCCACCCCAAACGAGGTGATAACCCAGGTTCCCTGGGAGTTGGAGGCGCCCAGGTTTCCGGAGATCGTCGGGATAGCCACGTTGGCAATCGTGGAGTCCAGCACCTGCATGAAGGTGGCCATCGACAGCGCGATGGTCATCCATGCAAGTTTGGCTCCCTCAAGTGGTTTTTGTTGCACAGTCACCTCGGCGCAGATTAAGCGGCGTTGGCCTGGATGATCCCGGCGATCTCGCGATTCACCGGTGCCAGGTCCAGTGTCAGTACATTGCTCTGGTAGGCTGGCGTCTTACGCACCTGCTGGGCCAGTACCTCGCCGCGGATATCGGCAGTGTCGACGGTGACCAACGTGGAAAGCCCGATGCGCAGCGGATACTGCGCCAGTTGCTGAGGATCAAGCTCAATGCGTACCGGCAGGCGCTGTACGACCTTGATCCAGTTGCCGGTGGCGTTCTGTGCCGGCAGCAGAGAGAAGGCGCTGCCGGTGCCCATATCCAGACCGGCCACTTTACCTTTAAAGACCACGCCGTCGCCGTACATATCGCTGACGACGGTGGCCGGTTGGCCGATACGCATATTGGCCAGCTGGGTCTCTTTAAAATTGGCATCTACCCACATCTGACTGGCAGGAACAATGGCCATCAGCGGTGTGTTGGGGCTGATTTGAGCGCCGACCTGTACACTACGCTGGGAGACATAGCCGGTCACCGGGCTGCGGATCTGGGTACGCTCCAGCGCCAGCCAGGCGTCGCGCACCTGAGCGGCGGCCTGCAGCACGACCGGCTGTTTTTCCAGCGGAGTATTCAGGATTAGCGCCTGATTGGCGTTGTACTGCTGGATAGCGACGTCCAGCGCGGCACGGGCGCTCTCCATGGCGTCCTGCGCATGCTGTAACTCTTCGCGGCCAATGGCGCCGGAGCGGCTCAGTGCCAGGCGGCGCTGGTAGTCGTTGCTGGCTTTGCTCAGCGCTACCTGACTCACCGCGATGTTGGCCTGGTACTGTTTGGCGTTAACCATCAGCTGGTGGGTTTGGCGCACACTGTTGGCCAGTGCGGTTTTCGCCCGCTCATAGGCCTGCTGGGCATCGGTTTTATCCAGTGTGACCAGGGTATCGCCAGCCCTCACCAGATCGGTGCCTTCAAAGTTGACCCGGGTCACGCTGCCGGAGACCTGAGCGTTGATCTGTACACGGTTACCGGTGACATAGGCATCGTCGGTCTCTTGATGGTAACGCAGAACGATAAACCAATAGACCAGGTAGGCAGCGGCGATCAGGATGAACACGCTGGTCATCCCTAGCATCCAGGTTTTACGCTGTTTCTTTTTATTATTGGGTGCAGGCTGCTGGGTTGCCTGTGTCGCCAGGTTTTCACTCATGGTGTTTCTCCATATTTCCTTTTGGAACCATAGTCATATAATGGATAGTTCAATCGAATTCTCCCCGCTGCCGTACGCTGGCAACCACTGCAGCCGTGCCGTCGGCGTTGGGCTGCATCAGATAGTGGGCAGAGGAATAAAAAGGTAGACCGTCTTAGCCGCGCATTGAAACAGACACTGATACACATCGTTTAGTGGATACGTGCGCTGTATGGTCAGAGTAAAAGAGCGGTTGTATGTTCTGGATGGCGGGCCAGACCGCGCGTCGTTCGGAGTAGCCCAGGGGCTGGCGATACAAACGCGCGATCTTCTAGGTAACGGTAAGCATAATTTCAGGTGAATGGCTTACTGTGGCAATCCGGACTGCTCCATATCTTCAATGCGTGATAACAGCTTACGCGTCAACATCTCCAACTGTTGCTGCTCCTCCTGAGTCAACGTTGCCCATAAGAAGTGTAGACACTTATGCTGTGGCGGAAGGATCTCAGCTAGAAACGCCCTGCCAGCCTCCGTCAGATGCAGATGTAGGCAGCGGCGATCGTTGTCGCTTTCGCGGCGCTCAATCCAGCCGCGTCTCTCCAGCTCATCTGCGATACGGGTCGCGTTGGTACGTGATGATCCCAGCGCCGCGCTCAGCTCAGAGGGTTGAATACTATAGTCTTCCTGCGCATCCAGCGTAATCATCGCCATGAACAGCGTTTCATTAATCCCTTGTTCTTTCAGCATCTTGTTGCGATTTTCCAGCAACTTATTCTGCATATGCATACACAGGCGGGTCAGCAGGATCTCCTGATAGGGAAAATCCAGCTGCCGCTTAGCGCGCTGCTTTAGCATCTCTTCGATTTGAGCGATAGAACGTGGCATTGGATAATGACCTCATTAGTTTCGTTGGGTATAGTAACTTCAGTTATCAGTGTTGTAAACGGTGTTTTTGCGAAAAAAGCTAAGCCGCGTGCTAATAAATTTAATGATGAAATTATAATGGAATTAATGATTTTTTTTAATGCTATGCTGTGCAAAAGAGCACTGAGGCTACCCTGGCCGCGCTGCGGATACGGTAGCGCGGCCGGGCGAAAGCTGTCTGCCGAGCGGAGTGGGAAGTGTGCGTGTGAGCTATACATTTTTTCACTATTATTGAGTTAGGCCAGTAACTCTTTATTTTTATAAAAAATGTCCTTACTGATGGCGTCGGCGCGATAGACCGACACAGGTATCCGCCGTGGACGCCTGGGTATTGCACAGCAGTCATGGCCATGACTGCTGTGTCGGTTCAGGGAGCCATGCCAACGGGAAGCTGGTACGCCGCAGTGTGGCGTAATTGCCTCGCCCGAGAAAAAACGCACGGGTTGAACCATATCGTTAATTAGTTAGTGTGAGAATGGAAAATTCATGCTTTTAATATGCAACAGATTACATGTCAGATTTGTGATATGTGCCGCAAGAAACGTTAACGCCCCTTATTATAGTCAACGGAAATGGTCAAGGATGTAGATATTATCACCATTTTCTTCTGCTCCTTGGGCCTGCTGTGCAAAAAAGTGCTGATAGTATAGGCGGAATGCCAACATTTCATCTGTATCAGGCTCCAGGTCACGTAAAAAATCGAGCGTAAGATGCACCTGATGCGTGCTGATATCGGCGTTAAAACCGGTCTTACGTAGAAGCGTGCGCCAGTACCGTAGGTTGTCGTCATCACCGTTAACGATAAACGTTTGATAGATGAGTAACACAATTGCGCCATTATTGAGGTGAGATTCACCTCCACACTGCAGATAGCGAACAAACGCCTCCCCTTGCGTCTTCCCCATTTGGCTGAGCAGCGACTCGACGTACACGGGCTCAATGTTCAGACGTTGGGTCAGGCGTTGGCAGGCCCGTCGGGTTGGGGTATTGAGTACGCGGAAGCCGGCGATAAACACCAGTGCCAGCGTGGCGAGCATTAACCAAATCATGCCGGTCTCCGGGAGTGACAGTCGCTCCATCATACGGATAAAGCATCGGTTCAGCCAGCGTAGGGGGATATGGGGTACGCTGTACCCTACGAGAAAGTACCGCACAGGAAAACGGCGCCGCAGAGGGCGCCGTGATAGCGACAATAGACGATCTTATGCGTGGCGGCAGGCTTCAAACAGGAACCAGACACGGCGTTCGGTTTCGTCGATCCAGTTTTCGATCAGGCTGGCGCTGGAGATGTCGTGATACTCATCGCAGACCGCATGGGCAGCGCGTAACTCAGCGGAGACCTGTTTGTTGTCTTCACACAGTTCGGCCAGCATGTCGATGGGATCGACATACTCAGCATCGTTATCCTTAATACGTTGCATCCGGGAGATTTCGCCGATGGAATGCAGGGTATTACCGCCAACTTTACGTACGCGTTCAGCAATATCATCGGTCATGGCAAACAGCTGTGCGCTTTGCTCGTCCAGCAGCAGATGGTAGTCACGGAAATGTGGACCACTCATATGCCAGTGGAAATTCTTGGTTTTCAGGTAAAGGGCAAAAATGTCGGCCAGCAGTGCATTCATTGCTGCGCTGATTGCTTTGGTTGCTTCATGGCCCAGATCGGTTGGCGTGGCCAGAGGAAGGCGTTGGCGTGCTTGGACGTCGCTTTTTTTAACCGTGCTCATCTTGATCTCCTTAGAATTAGATAATCAAAGCAGCAGTAGTGCTCAGTACCGGTGCAGTATAGATCATTCAACGTCAGTATGGATTTATTTGTAATACAAAGAGCTTCAGGCAGATGCGGCCAGTAATCGTTACACGGGTGTAGGGCGCGCGGACCTAAGCGGACCAATGACGACAAAATTCTAGCCATAGATTCAGGGTGGGGGAGATATACTTGCTGCGCTGCAGGCACAGGGAGAAGCGGCGGCTAAAGCGCTGCTCGCAGGGGAGAATACAGAACTGCCCGGCATACAGCGGCTGCTCCAGCATGCGGCGGGAAATGAAGGTAATACCCAGATTGTTTTTGACACAGGCCAGGATGGCATCAAAGGCGTCCAGCGATAGCCCCACCTGTGGATTATCCAGGTGGGGCGCCATCTGGTGGTCAAAGAATGCCCGGCTGGCTGAACCTGCCTCGCGCAGCAGCCAGCGTTCCAGGCTGAGCTGTGTATAGCTTAGCGGGCCCCGTCCGGCCAGCGGGTGTTCAAGGCTCGCGACCACTACCATCTCATCCTCCAGCCATGGCTGGCAGATTAATGCCGGGTCGGTAACCGGCCCCTCCAGCAGCGCCACATCCAGCTCAAATCCGGCCACCATGCCGGCAATACCTTGGGTATTGGCGATGATCGGCAGAGGGAGCCAGCCGTAGCGCAGCTGGAATGCGCCGAGCAGCTCCGGCAGCAGATAGCTGCCAATGGTCTTGGTGCAGCCGACCATCAGCCGGGTGTCGCCGTTGCCGTTGTTGAACAGGCCCTCCACTCCCTGCATCCGGGTCAGCAGCTCGTCGGCCACCGGCAGTAGGCGTTGTCCTTCATGGTTCAGCAGCAGGCGGGCGTGCTGGCGCTCAAACAGCCGCACTCCAAGCTGGTTTTCCAACTCACTCAGGGTTTGCGAAAGGGCTCCCTTGGTCATAAACAGCAGCGATGCCGCCTGGGTCAGGGTTCCACTGCGGGCAATGGCAACAAAGACGCGCAGCTGTTTGAAGGTGATGTTCATTGTTTAGTTTTCCTAAACCAGATGTAATAAATTTATTGATTTTTTAAATAATATCCTGTGGCTATAGTATGCGCCATAGAAACAATGAAAAAAGTAGAGGTGTTCAGGTGTTAAGATTAATTCATCGCAAAGTTCGCAGCATGCCGACGCCGGCGGCTGGATTGGCTCTGGGTATTGCCAGCATTGGCTGGGGGCTGGAAAATGCATTGCCGCTGCACGGCGTCGGGCAGAATATTGGCGCATTGATCGCCGCAGCGATCCTGCTGGCGTTGACCGCCCGATTTATTTTTCATCCCGACACCCTGATGCAGGATATTAAGCACCCTGTGGTAGGCAGCATCGTGCCGACCTTTGCCATGGCGACAATGGTGGTATCCGTGGCCGTAGGTCACTATTTTCCCCGTGTAGGGCAGGGGCTGTGGTTGGCTGCGGTAGTGGTGCACCTAATCGCGCTGGCGCTGTTTTTATTCCATCGCGCCCGTGAACCACGTATGCACCATATGGTGCCGAGCTGGTTCGTGCCACCGGTCGGTATCATCGTTGCCGATGTCTGCTGTCCTGGCGCGGCTTTTATTCCGTTCGCCCAGGTTCTGCTGGTGATAGGGATGGTCAGCTACCTAATCATGCTGCCGCTGATGATTTACCGCTTCATGTTCTGCAATGAGGTGCCGGATGCAGCGAAGCCGACGATCGCCATTATGGCCGCTCCGGCAAGCCTCTCTCTGGCCGGTTACCTGACCGTCGTTCAGCAGCCATCATTGCTGATTTGCGCCATTCTGCTAGGGATCGCCCTGTTGATGACGGTGGTGATTTACTGCTCCTTCTTCCGTCTGCTGCAGCTGCCGTTCAGCCCGGGTTATGCAGCTTTTACTTTCCCGATGGCTATCGGCGCTACCGCGCTGTACAAGATGTCCCATCTGGTTGCCCAGTATCCGGGAGCGGGGGACTACGCGACGCAGCTTCACCTGATGGCGACGGTAGAGGTGGCGGTTGCCACGGTGATCATCGCCTATGTCGCCCTGCGTTATGCCCACAATTACTGGCTGCCGGTTCTGCGCCTTACCAGCAAGGACGATACAACGTTTAACAACGTGGCTTAAAGTGAGGGATATCACATGAAGAGCAGCAGCATTAACGTCGTACCCTTAATGGCCATCGTCCGATTTACCGGCTGTGCAGTTTGAGCTTTGTTTCTTTAAGACTGTGATGATTCTGTAAGTGTTCTGTCGTATTCCCCGGCTACTGCGCCGGGGTTTTTTATCGCTTTCCACGTCCACAGCATCGCCCCAGCTTTTCTATAGTAATAAAGCGAGATCCTCCCGATATCCTGAAGGAGAAAGGCCGTAAATGACTGCGCGTTGCAGCTGGCGCATTCCTTTGGGCAGGACGCGGTGCTGCTTTATATTTCACAGAACCAGAGCATTGGTGCAGATAAGGCCGTACTGTCGGTGACTCTGCCCCAAAATCCTGCGCCACACCCTGCGTCTGTCAGCCCCATGCTGTCAACCGGCAGCATCGATGACCCGATGTGAGATGTCACCAAGGGTGGATGTTGTAAAATTGAGTCAACCAAGCCCTGGAATGAAAGATGGAGCACGCACTTCACCATCAGGAGCGTGGTGATAGCCATATCGGTGTCATGACGCGGTCGATCACGACTTGCAGGCGCCCATGCGGCCATGGCAGATTTATCAGGCCAGACGGCCAGTGAACCACGCTGCCTGAGGGCTTTGTCGTATGCTGGCTCGTTGGTGATTTTAAACGTTTGCTTTGCCACAGGAGACCTGATGTCGTGAGGATGCTAGTGATCTGATCCGGAGCTCCGCTCAAAGTGTGATTTATTCAACAAGACTCAACGGGAACGCCTTACCACCGGGCGGCGGTAAGGCCGTTTTGTTGGGCTGCTGAGGCACTTACAGATGGTCGTTAAACCATGCCAGCTGCTCGGCGATAGAGCGATAGAAATGCTCGCCATCATACATATCGTAATGGTGCGCCCCCTCTTCGACATACAGTCGCTTGGTAGCGGCACCCGCGGCGGTAAACAGAGCGATCCCCTGCTGTGGCGGATTTACCGTATCCTGTTCTGCCACCACCACCAGCGTGGGGCTCTGCACTTGCGCCGCATAACGCGCCGGCTGATAACGAACGGTTTCCAGTACTGTCAGAAAGGGAATTTTGATATCCATCTGTGGATAACGCAGCCGATAGTCGGCAAAGAAGGCTTTGGACTCCTCGTCGCTCAGAACCCGCGTAACAGCCACCATCATCTCTTTACCGCTGGCGCTCTTTTTCTCCTCCATCCGCAGCAGAGAGGCGATAAAGGTATCCTTCTCCTCTTTCGTCATATGCCCGGTAACCATTGACTCACCGTCAGCAAAGGCCAGCTGGCTCACAATACACTTTACCCGGACATCACCGGCAGCAGCAGCAAAGACATGACAGCCGCCAAATGAGGTGCCCCACAGGCCAATGCGCTCGGCATCGATAGCCGACTGGGCCACGGCCCAATCAATCACGCTCGTAATATCCGCAGTTTGCATAGAGGGAACCAGGCGACCACGCTCTCCCGCACTGGCACCGAATCCGCGATAATCAAAGGTCAGTGCAGAGAATCCAGCCTGCGCAAAGGTTTCCGCAAACGCAGGTAATAGTGCTTGCTGTATACCACAAAATCCATGACATAAAATAATCACCGGAGAAGCGGTAATCTCAGAGGGATGATACCAGGTCAGGGCGATACCGTTAGGCAAGGTATGGGTTGATATTTGCATTATCAGACGCGATCCATTTTTTATTAGGAATGCTACTATCTGCCAAAATACAATAGGTGTTCAAGAAAAATAGAATAAGTGCTATGGCATCGTTTAGTTCTTGTTGATGATTAGGCTAAAATAGCAGGATAAAATCTATCTTTGCTAAAGATCACGGTAAGTGCATCACATCGATATTCTTAGTTTTAGACATCCCATTACTAAATAATATATTGCAGAAATGTGCATGGCTCTTGAGTATTGATATCGAAAATTTTTATTTTTACGCAATAATTAAGATTTACGCCAAGTCTTGCCGTCTCCGTTGAGATTGGGTTTTATTTTTAGTGTTAGTATGTACGCTATGATTCTATCAAGGCGTGGAGGATTCGATCGCGTGAGAGCCTGCGCCCCGCTATACCCAAAATACGCTATACGGCTATCTGACGGAGGGCGACGACTGTGCTACGAATTAAATATTATCTGTTACTGATCCTACTCTGCTTGTCCGGCTCTCTGTATGCGCTGGATAAAGATGAGCAGGATCTCCCAGGCTTGCCCAGCGGCGCCTACGACTACCTGGTTTACGCCGTCACTTGGCAGCCCACGTTTTGTCTGCTGAATCCGGCTGCACCGGGTTGTAAAGCCTACCGGGCCGACTTTTATACCCATGGGATCTGGCCCTATTTTCTCTCTACCGAGCAGAGCGCTAACCGTCATCCCTCCAACTGTATTCAGTCACCCGGCTGCCCTACGGGCAGCCGTTGCACATTGTTACCTGAGGTGATGGACTCCCTGCTGAAGAATACGGCGTTCCGAAAAATTGTCAGCGCCCAGCCCGAAGGGCTGATGAAGCACGAGTGGAGTAAACACGGTACCTGCCTAGGCAGCGATCAGCGGGAGTATTTTACCCGCTTTATACAGCTGAGATCGACGGTGAAATATGATGATAAATTCAAAAAACACATGGGGCAATCCGTCTCTCTGCATACTCTGCGCACCTGGTTCCCAGATAACGTTCGCTTCCGCTGTACAACCCACGGCGACAAGCACTATTTTTTTGAGGCATTTTATCTACTGGATAAACATGGCATGCCAGATAACCGTGATACCAGGCTACAGATAGGTGAACCCTGCCCGTTAGATGCTATCTGGATCCCCGCTCCGCAGTCGCTCGATGCACGCTAAGAGGTACCGATCCCCATAACGCCACGCCGGACGACACCGGCGTGGAATACTCTTCAGCGCAGGGCGGCCTGTATGTCGTAGCCCAGGCACCCTTGCACCAGTAGCTGCACCCGCACGCTCCAATGACACGATGACAGCACTCAGCCACAGCAATATTCCCCTGCATAATATCGCTACAGGACGTTATTGAATCAATAAATTTTATGCTGTTAGCTCAATGTAGTGGCTAACCCCAGCGCCAAAAAATGAAGTAGTTGTAACGTGTAGGGAAACACGCCTCTTGAAACCCTGAGTTTTTCCACCAAACACAGATCCAGCAAACAGCATGATTCACTTTTATTAAACAAATCCCATTGCTCATCGAGTTCGTAGATAAGCGCCACATCTTCATGAGCAACCGGGTATGATGTTATTGACTTTGGTACGAGTATTTAAAGTGCGAATGACGGTGCTAATGTCGATTTTGGGCGTCCTTGCCGTATCCAGGGCACCGCCTCCTTTGAATACCATACTCTTTGACTCCGGACGTACGGGCCTCATAGGTATAATTGAGCGGGAATAGTGGGTAGCAATCACGACAGCGAAACCGGTCACGACCTTTAGGGCTCTGACGTGGCGGTAAACCTGAGCAGACTGACAATCGGAACAATGAACGTTAACGCTGGCCATGAGAAAACCTTAATAGTGGGAATTGTACGCCAACTTTAATTAGTTGAAGGTATTACCTGTGCTTTGTTATCACTGTTGCCTAATTTTATTTTTAAAATAATGTTCAATATTTTTATGAGTGTATTTGAATGTCCATTCGCGCGTAAATGGTTTGACGCAGCTCGCTGTGATTTTTTGTTTCATGGCGGCACCTTGATGAAAATTATTTGCTGTGTTTCATCTTAAAGGGGAAAAATTTTCTCTTGGCGAAGTGTGATGTAATGTGCTAAAAATTTGAAATTGGTAATCAATACAGCTTTTAATCCAAATGAAATCAATGGGTTGGTTTTGCTATTGTCTGTTTTTTTCTGTTTTTAATAATGGTGTGCTTTTTCTTTTTATTGCCAATAATCGGTGTGATTATGGAAAGTTATTTCCTGTGGATTCCTATAGAGTATTTATCAGTGAATTTGCTTTTTACTCTTGATGGACATAACAATGACTACGTCTACTACAGCGCTACCGTTATTCGTTCAATGGCTGAAAAAAGAGGTTGCGCCGGCGCTGGGTTGTACTGAGCCGGTCGCCGTCGCCTATGCGGCTGCCTATGCCCAGCGGCTCTTGGGGGAGTCGGTTGAGACCATTAACGGCACCATCTCTGAAAATTTGTATAAAAACGCGATGGGGGTAACCATCCCCGGTACTACCTGCTGTGGGGTTAATCTGGCAGCGGCCATCGGTGCCCTCGGGGGGGATGCCAGTCGTGGCCTGGAAACCTTAAAAGGGATCGACGATACGTGCGTTGAACAGGCGAAAACGATGGTTGCCTGCGGTAGGGTTAATATCGGTGCTGTTGATACCGAGGACTTTATCCATCTGGATTTGACCCTGTGCAGCGAGCATAACGAGTGCCGTATCGTGGTGGATGGCAGTCATACCAACGTGACCGAACTGTACCTGAACGGTGAGGCCGTCGCTGTGGAGAAATCGCGCGGCAAGGAGGATACAGCGGGTGAGCTGCCGCTGTTTACGCTGCGTGAAGCCTTTGATTATGTTAATCAGGCACCGTTTGATGAACTGGCGTTTATTCTGCAGGCCGCTGAACTTAACGGTACCCTGTCGGAGGCTGGCAAAGCTCAGCCCTATGGCCTGAACATTAACCAGACGCTCTCTGCCGCCATTGATGAGGGGATGATGAGCGATTCGCTGATGACCCGGGTGCAGATCGACACCGTGGCTGCCTCTGATGCCCGTATGGGCGGCGCACCGCTTCCGGCCATGTCTAACTTTGGCTCAGGTAATCAGGGGATTGCTGCGACTATGCCGGTCGTTACGGTGGCTCGCCACCTCAAGGTTAACGATGAAGAGTTGGCCCGTGCGCTGGCGCTCTCCCATCTGGTAGCAATCTCGATTCATGCGCGCTATACCCGTCTGTCCGCACTGTGCGCCGCCTCTACGGCTGCTATGGGTTCGGCAGCCGGTATGGCCTGGCTGTTTACCCACAGCTTCCAGGCGATTGGGCAGGCGATTACCAACATGATCAGCGATGTCAGCGGTATTATCTGCGACGGCGCCTCTAACAGCTGTGCGATGAAAGTCTCCACGACCACCATGAGCGCCTTCAAATCGGTGCTTATGGCGCGCCAAAACCACTGCGCCGGTAAAAATGACGGTATCGTAGCTCACGATGTGGAAGAGTCGATTCAGAATCTGTGCCGTCTGGTAATAAAACCGATGCGTTTCACCGATAAAGAAATCATTAGCATCATGACACAAAAACAATTGAAAAATTAGCGCAGAAAAATGGATGTCAATATGGAAAGCAAACAATACTCAGTCGGATAGAGATGATTTTCCGTTTTACGTCGGTGCGGGAATGAGCATATGGCAGAGTACGGTTTGCTCCTGCATTGTTATCACCGGATCGACGTAGATGCTGGCGCTTAATATGATTAAAAACGGATCCTCGATAGGAGATATCATATTAACTACATTGATTATTAACCTGCATCAACGCAGCCTATGGGGTATTTTCACGGATCACGGCGTTCCGTTTCCGGCGCGCTCCTGCGTCGAGGTTGCCCGTCTGCCGAAGGATACCCTGATCGGGATCGAGGCTATCGCCTTGTATCGATAATTCTCCGGCTACCAACCAGTGGATTATGTCTCCATATCGCCAAACGCCACCTGTCGGTGGCGCTGTTTATGGGAAAGCAGAGGCCGCCCTGTCAGTACAGTCAACGACGACAATCGGAGCGAGGCATCTATGCCAACAGCCCCCGGATCGTATCGGCGCAGCGGCTGGCCTCAAAGGGGATGATCTCGGACGCGACCAGCCCATGCTGCTGAAAGGGATCGCGCTGCAGTCTGGCCTGCAGGGCCTCCAGCGTATCGCTGCGTGCCAGGATCACTCCGCCGCTGCGCGGAATACGTCGTCCAGAGGTCAGGAAAACCCCCTCATCATAGCCCTGATTCAGCCACTCGATATGCGCCGCCATCTGCGCATCGATTTCGGACAGGGGTTTAATATAGGTCAACACCACAACGTAAATGACGCTCATAGTTTTATCCACCGATGAAGAAAAGATGCGCCGAATAGGCCTCGGCCGCAGATGATGCCTTTATTCGGCCCTGCCGCCGTATTCGGCGAACGGGTTAATGCTGTGTGACGCTATCACGCTGGCAAGGGTAGGTAAAGGGGGGAAAGGTACCATGGGGTGAGATGGGCGGCTCTTTGAACCTCACGTATTCAATGCATTATAGCGTTAATCTTTGATGTTAACTTAACCTGTTTGAATATTGTCTGATTGAAGTGGGGTTACTCAAGTTATTATTTCTCCATGTTATATAAACGGTATTTTTGTAATGAGCTGTAGCGCACCGGCGGTATAACCGAAGCCGCCTGCAGGGTATCGAAAAGTCCAGACATCCATCCCCGAGCGCCCCCCTGCGAGCGCCAATGAAGCGTTGAAGCGTCACATAACGGCCAACGTCATGCCATCGAAATTGTGCTGCGTGGATTACCGGCAGCGCGGCACCTGACGTCGCGTCAGGTGAGAGCGCCTTCCCGCTGAACGAGATGGAAGGCCGGTGGCGGGAGATAAGGAAGGCGCTATTGCGCCACCCAGCGATGGCAACGGTATCAGCCTATATCATAGGGCTACAGCCCCATCCGTACTTTTTGGCAGAGAGGCGCGAGTCAGTTTTGCTGTAATAGATTTATATGGGTTATTTTTTTTGCTTGTCACATAAGATTGGTTTTATTTTCAATCGCTGCTTAATGAGTTCACGCCAAATGTTTTGGTATGGATTACAAAATATAGAGCTGGATCACTTTTATACGTTGTTCAATAGAGTTATATGGTGACGTTGGGGTGATTGTCTGGAGATATAATGAGTGGGGTTGGTATTATTTGCACTACGTGTAGTGAGGAGTTAGCTATTGCATTGGCAACGATTAGTAACTCAATCAACTCAAGATATGTATTATGTGCCATCATAGTTGTGACAGATATATCATACGATAGTGAGTTTATTCTAAATGATAAGATTATTATATACACGAGGAATTATGGACGAGGGTTTGATATTAGTGTGACTGATGGTGGGTATGATCAAGTATCGGCTCGAAATTTTGCGATACAAGCCATAGAGCAACGAGGTGATATTGAATGGATTCTACAGCATGACGCTGATGATTTTTATGCTGTAAATGGCTATGAATACATAGTCAACCATTTTTATAAATATGATGCTGTAGTGTGTTCATGCTTTACTGTGAAAAATAATCCTTATGATATATGCTCAGCAAAAAATAAGGTATATCAATTAAATGAAGGCGTAGTATTGTATGATCCCCATGTTAGAATTTGGAGACGGAGTTTATGTGTTAGATACATAGAGTCTGAATCAGTGAGATGTTTTTTTAAAAATACAACTCGCCATTGCGGGATATGTTTCCCGCATAATATAAGCGTTGGTGTCAATGCATCAATATGGCACTTTCATTTACATGCCTTATTAAATAAAAGGCATACTGAAAAGATACAGCGATATGACTCTATTAAGAAAAATATCCCTAAAGAACTCATTACATTTATTTATGATTTGAATCTTAAATAAACTCATCGAGGATTTTTTATGGAGACGCTAATCAATACGGAAATGTATTTCTTTGATGGGAATGATGGTTTTTTCTATATTCATTTTCCTGTGCGAGGTTATGCAGTAAAAACAAACCACAATAACATTGACGTTCTTTATAAATTAAAAAATAAAGTCCCTCTTGATGGCGTTGAGGAAAAAAGCATACTGGTTATTAATTTAAAGAGCAAAGGATTGATCGGTGAGGCGGGGCGGTTAGATGAGATAAATAAGAATGTTATAGAGTTTAAACCAGTAGAGGCTACGTTATTATTAACTGAAAATTGTAATTTATCATGTAATTACTGCTATGCGAGAGCATCTCAAGTCTCCACCTACCCGGCGATGACTAAAGGTATTGCAAAAATTGCTGTTGATTTTATAGTTGAGAATGCTAAATCACATAAACACAAGTGTGCTGAGTTTAGATTTCTTGGTGGTGGCGAGCCAACGACTGAATGGGATCTTCTTGTTTGGATTACTAACTATATAAAGTTTAAGTCTAATGAGACAGGTGTTAAACACTGGATAAGGCTTATAACTAATGGTATTGCATTATCTAAAAATAAAATCAGATGGCTATCTGAAAATATTCAATATGTCACTTTATCATGCGATATCTTGCCTGATCTACAAATGAGCAGAGCATTTCCAAATGGAAAAAACTCACATGGTCGTGTTATGCATAGTGCTAAAGTCATATCTCAATATAATATCCCCTGTCATTTCAGGACAACCATTTCCATTGCTGGATCTGACCGTATGAAGGAAATGGTTGAATATACGAATAAATACACCAACATTAAGGCAATACGCTTTGAGCCAATCGCAGATATAGGTCGAGCTAGTGATAATAAGATGGTGCTCCCGCGTCAGCAGGATTTTGTTAATAATTTCATTGATGCTTATAAACTAGGGAGGCGTTATGGAATACTAGTAACTTGTAAAATGATGACTAATATATGGAGAAGATCTAGGCGGTTTTGTAATGTGGAGTTTTCTGTAACATCTAATGGAAGCATTGTTGGATGTCATAGGTATAGCATAAATAATGGTTTTGAGTATGATCTTTTCCATATAGGCAATATTACACAGGATAAAATTGAGCTTAACCTAATGAAGGTGGAGGAGATTAAAAATATTGATGTTTCCTATTTTTCAGAGTGTAAATACTGTTTTGCCAAATGGAGTTGTGCATCAGGATGTTTATCTGCACGACTTAATAATGGCGAGATAAATAAAAAAAGCTCTATCTGTTATATTACTAAAGAGTTGCTGAAATTTAGTATCAAAGAAGCATTGAGTTGATGTGGCTACATCGAGTTCAGTCATTGTCATTTATTCAATAATAAAGAGGTGTTAAATGAATGTTGAATATATTGAAAGCATAGAGAAAAATGATATTAGTGAAAAAACAACTGAGGATGAAGTTAAGTTCATATCAATTGAAGAGGATGAGACGGAGGGGAATTTTGATTTTCTTTGCTGTAGGGGAGGTGTTGGGATGGGAGGGTTTGGATGGTAACACGTTATTTATGCTGTAACTATATAGTATATTAATGATGTTCTATGTTGTTATTAATATTGAATAATAATATCAGGTGTTTATATAAATGATGCGGCGTATATTTAAATACTTTGAGGGGTTGCTGGAGCCATTTTTAGAATCCGATAATGATGCGTTAAAGCAACGGTTGACTATTTGTTATTTCTTAGCAAAGATTAAGTGGCTGATCTGCATAATAGGTATGTTAGGCCTTGTGAAATCTATTGTTGATATTGTCATTATATACTCTGTTGGATTAATTATTGATATGATGGGCAAATCAACAATAAGGTTTTCCGTATTTCTATCATTAGATCAGCTGCTTTTTTTTGTATTCCTTATGTGTGCTATCGTTAGGCCAATCTTGTCATTTGTTATTGGATTATTTTGCGATCAGACAATTAGAGCAAAATTTATCCCAATGGTTCGTTGGGCTCTCTATATCAGAGCTATGGAGAATGAACTTGATTGGTTTAAACGAGAGCATGCAGGTAAAATATCATCAGCAATATGGCAATCAGGTCAGGCGATTGGCGAAGTGTTATTAACCTCTTTGCAAGTTATTTGGTCAAATTGCGTGTATATATGTATTGCTATTGCTTATCTAAGCTATCTTGATCTCTACTTTGGTGTGTCAATTATTTTTTGGATATTTGTATATATATCGATTTCTTTAAAGTATGCCCGTAAAATAAAGTCTAGTTCTAGTCTATCCGCAAAGGCATCAAATATTATAAATGGACATTTTGTCGATACATTTTCTAATATTTACATAGTAAAAGCATTGTCCGCAAATAGTAATAACAATCGTTTTTTATCTAGACAGTTTAGTGTGTTTATTTCTAAAACAGTTGTTTTCCTGAGGTGGATTACGGTATCAGAGACGTTACAGGTTATAATTAGTTCTATTGGTATAGTAGTAATAAGTGTATTAGCTGTTGCTGCATGGAGGGCGAATGCGATCTCTGTTGGAGAGATATCTGTTATTTTTAGTCTAGTTTTTAGATTGGAGACACTTCTATTTAACTTGATGTCGCAAATTACTAGTGTAATGCGATCGATAGGAGTTTTTCAGACAGCAATTAATTTTATACAACATGATGATAGGATGCTAAAAAATACTGATCCAGTAGGGTGTCTGGATACAAATGGAGGTATTGTTTTCAAAAATGTCGTTTTTGGCTATGAAATAGATAATCCAATAATAAAAGGAATAAACTTACATATACGGCAGGGAGAAAAAGTAGCGATTGTTGGCAGTTCTGGCGCTGGGAAATCAACGCTAATTAATTTGTTGCTCAGGCTTTATGAGCCAGATAATGGTTCTATATATTTAAATGGAGTTGATATACGTGATTTTGACAAAGGTGACTTGAGGAGTAATTTCAGCATAGTAAGCCAGGACAATACGTTGTTCAATAGAACAATTTATGAAAATATTACATTTGGCTGTGCTGGTGCATCTAATAATGATATATTCCAAGCCGCCAAGAAATCAAGATCGTTGAGATTTATTGTTAATGCCTTTGATGGTAAGAATAAAGGTATCTGTGCACTTGTCGGTGCTCATGGCGCCAAGCTTTCTGTGGGGCAGCGTCAACGTCTATCACTCTGTAGGGCGATATTAAGAAACTCTCCTATTTTTATATTTGATGAAGCGACATCATCACTTGATTCAATCACTGAGGAGAGTATCAAACTATCAATTGATAAGGATATGGAGGAGAAAACGGTTATTATTATTGCACACAGATTATCTACCATAATGGATGTAGATCGTATTATTGTTTTACACAATGGTATTGTTATTGAGCAGGGGACGCACAGTGAACTTATTGAGCATAAAAATATATATTATCATCTTTGGAGGCTTCAGGCTAGTTTATAATAAAGGAGTGTGTATGGACTTTAATAGTAATGCGAAATACCATGCACAATGGCATTTACATGGCGGTGGTTTTGGATATTGTAATGTGAAAAATATTGGTGCATGGGAGTTATTGGATGGATATGGTGACGATAGTGTTGTTATCGGTTTCGCTGATGATGGCTGTCTTCTCTCTGCTGTTGATGCTGATTATAGTAATAAGTTTATCGCCGCAGCTTTTTTTGATGGTAATAAATTAGTAACGGGGACACCAAGACGATTATTTAATAATATGTATCTTAGTGGTTTTAGACATGGTACTGCATTAGCCAGTATTATTGCATCCCCGTTATCATTAACCCTTCCTTTAGGTGTTGCTCCTGGATGTCGACTTCTTCCAATTCGTTGGGGATTCAATAATGGATTTTCTATAACCCAAGATGGTTTTCAACAAATGCTTTTATTTGTGTCAGATAAAATTGATGTGTTTGTTAACTGTTGGTCAAGGTTACCTATTATGAATTTTAATGAAGAGACTGTAAGTATGATTAGGACTCTTGAGCGAAGTGGTGGGCGCAGGGGAAAAGGTATATTATTTATATGGGCTGCTGGTAACTCAGGATGTCCAATTGATTACTATTCAGATACATCTGTTGTTTTTGATGGTATAGTAAAAGATGACGGTTTTTTTTATGATGGTAGGGCATCAAAATATTTTCATCATAGCCTGGTAAATATTGATAATGTACTGATGGTTTCATCAGTCGACTGTTATGGGAAAAGATCGCATTATTCATGTTATGGCTCTGGGATATCTATATGCGCACCTTCTAATAATAAACATCGCTTTGGGGCTAAACTATATTCTGAAAAAGGCTTAACCACACGTTCCGCTGATTTTACTGGTATGACTAATAATTTTAAAGGAACCTCTGGCTCTGCTGCAATAGTTGGTGGTGTGGCAGGATTGGTCATTAGTGCAAATAAAAATCTCTATGCCACAGATGTTGCATCAATAATAAAATCAACAGCGTCAAAGCATCTGAATTTTTCATCTTACCCAACCACAATATTTTCTTGTGGAAAACATAAAGCAATACGGTTCAGTGATGGTGTTGTATCTGAATATATTCGCGGAGAATTTGATGGGCAAGGATGGAGCCCTTGGTTTGGATATGGACTGGTAAATTCATGTGATGCGGTGAAATATGCTATAACTAAGAGCCTATCTTAATAGGACGTTACTCCAAACGATCAGAGGCTTTGCTAAATAAATCGAACTTTTGGCCGCACGGCGGCCCACGTTCGCACCAGCCGCTATATGTCTGAGAGCGTCAAAGAAAGTTACCTGCAGTGCCAGAATGTGCCCTGCTCGGCGACATTTAAAACGCATGAGTCCATATTTGAAGTGATACGTTAGCCGGTCGTCGATGAAAAAACCGCGCCGGTGCCGACAGCCTCCGTTGCGCCCCGTCGGGTAAAAGGCTGCTACAGCTCGCCGCTCCGCCACTAATCAGGAGAGACAACCCGTGACCACCCTGACCTTACAGCAGGCCTCTGAAGCCTGTCAGACGAACAAAACCGCGTGGCCGGGATCTCAAAAAATGCATGGAACTAAAACGGGTCTATTTACAATTCCTGCTGGGAAAAACATGTTCTCGGTGAGCGCTGATTGGTTTCATCACATCCAGTATATCTAACGCCTGTGGCGATAAAGGAACAATGTGCTCACGCTTGGCCTTCATCCTTTCTGCTGGAATGGTCCAGAGCTTTTTATTGAGATCGATCTCTGCCCATCGTGCGCCTGAAGCCTCTGAAGGGCGAACGAGCGTCAGGAGTTGCCACTCAATAAGACAGCGAGTCGGAACAGACAGATTTGACATGACTAGCGAACGCATCAGCTTAGGCAATTCTTCTGCCGCAGGGTTGGCATGCTTTGCTTTTTGGGTTTTTCAAAAGCCATTCTTACGCCGGATGATGGGTTAGCATCAATTAGCCCAGTGTTGACCGCATAGATCATTATTTCATTGATACGCTGTACTAAGCGTCTAACAGTCTCCAGAGCACCGCGCGCTTTTATTGGCTCCAGTGCTTCGACAATCGTTCTAGCTTTAAGATCCTGCACTGGTATTGCTCCGATCGCAGGGAACACGTCTTTATCTAGTGAGCGCCAAATGTCTTTCCCATAATCCTCGGTGACGGTTCTGCTTTTAATCTGGAACCAGTTAGCGGCCACAGTTGAAAAAATGCTATCCAGCTCAATCTGACGTTGTTCTGACGCTTGCTCCTGCTGTTGTTGAGGATCTATGCCTTGCGCGAGGGTTGTTAAATGCTGGTCGCGTATCTGGCGAGCTGCTGCGAGCGTAAGGGCAGGGTATGAGCCGAGGCTTAAGTTTGTTCGGCTTCCACTTATTGGACGTTGGTAACGGAAACGCCACAGTTTTTTACCAGAGGTTTTGACGAGTAAGAACAAGCCATCGCCATCATGCAGGGTAAAGTCTTTCTCGCGGGGTTTAGCTTTGAGGATCTCGTTGTTAGTGAGGGGGCGAGTGATGCGCGCCATCTCTGGATCCCATCCATAATTGGTACACGTTTAATGGACCACAGTATAGCGTATACCTAAACGTATACCAATAATCACCGGATTGAGCCATATGTACTCGGACAACGACAGACGCAAAAAAGCCCGCACGGCTTGCGCCGTGCGGGCTCTTAGGACTTCATCGGATGACTCTGGTAATCACCGATGGAGAATTTTGGTGGACCTGGCGGGAGTTGAACCCGCGTCCGAAATTACTACGCTGTCGGTACTACATGCTTAGTCTGGTCTTTACATTCGCTTGCCAGCTGCGGACAGACACGCCACTAACAAACTAGCCTGATTGGATTTAACGCTTCACCCCCAGGCAGGAGCTCCACGCGATCTCTTTTGGGTTTGACCTCTCTTGATCCCCGTCCTAAGAGCGGAGGCTAGGGAGAGAGGGCTCTGCGCAGGTTATTAAGCTGCGAGTGCGTAGTTTTCGTCGTTTGCGACTATTTTTTTGCGGCTTTTTACGAGGCAAACCGCCCCTCGGCATGCACCTTGAGTTTCGCAAATCCCGTCGAATCCAGAATCAGGCCCAAGTGTGTAGGCGGCAGTATACCAGAGTTTACTGCCGCTGCGCCAGCGTTAGCGGTTGGCGTTTTTCATAATTCGCGCTTTGTCCTGCTTCCATTCGCGGGTTTTGATGTCGTCGCGTTTGTCGTGCTCTTTCTTACCCTTAGCCACACCGATCTTCAGCTTGGCCCAGGCGTTCTTCCAGTACAGCGACAGCGGGACGATGGTGTAGCCGTCGCGGTTGGCGCTGCCGAACAGGCTCGCCAGCTCGCGCTCTTTGAGCAGCAGCTTGCGGGTGCGCGTCGGATCGCACACCACGTGGCTGGAGGCCACGTTCAGCGGGGTAAAGGTGGCGCCAAACAGAAACGCCTCGCCGTTTTGCAGCAAAATATAGCTTTCACTGATGTTGGCCTTGCCGGCCCGCAGGGATTTGACCTCCCAGCCTTGCAGCGACAGCCCGGCCTCGAACTCTTCTTCAATGAAGTAGTCGTGGCGCGCGCGCTTGTTCATGGCAATGGTTGCCGAACCCGGTTTGTATGCTTTTTTCTTTGTCATAGTAGCGTCATTATACTGTTACGAGCGGCGAATGAATACTTTTTGCCGGGAATGGCCACGGATCCCTGGACGGCATCCAGTGTGCGTAAGCCAATTCTCTCTGTCTAGCAATAAATGGTATTATGCCTCGGTTTATGTTGTCCGGGAATTAATATGCCGCAGATTAGCCGTTCCGCGCTGGTGCCGTTCAGCGCGCAGCAGATGTACCAGTTGGTCAACGACGTTGATGCCTATCCAGCCTTTTTGCCGGGCTGTGTCGGCAGCCGGGTGCTGGAGAGTTCGCCGCAGAGCATGACCGCTTCGGTCGATGTCTGTAAGGCGGGGATCAGTAAAACCTTTACTACCCGCAATACGCTGTCGGACAACCGTAATATTAAGATGCAGCTGATCGAGGGGCCATTTCGCCGCCTGATGGGGGACTGGTGCTTTACTCCTCTGGGGGAGGGGGCCTGTAAGGTGGAGCTGCATCTGGATTTTGAGTTTACCAATAAGCTGGTTGAGCTGGCCTTTGGCAAGATATTTAAGGAGTTGGCTGGCAGTATGGTGCAGGCGTTTACCCTGCGGGCTAAAGAGGTTTACCGTGTCTGAGATGAGCATCGAGGTGGTGTACGCACTGCCGGAAAAACAGTATCTGCATCGCCTGACTCTGCCGCAGGGCAGCAGCGTTGGGCAGGCTATTGAGCGCTCCGGGCTGCTGGCGCAGCGCAGCGAGATCGATCTGGGTAAGAATAAGGTGGGGGTTTTCAGTCGCCCGGTGCGTCTGGAGGATCCGCTGCGTGACGGAGACCGGGTGGAGATCTATCGCCCTCTGATCGCCGATCCGCGTGAGTTGCGGCGCCAGCGCGCTGAGCGGGCAAAAAAATAAGGCGCTATGGGCGCCTTATTTTTACTGCCGTTAATACTTATGCGTTGCTGCCATCCGGCAGTTTCTTGGTGTTTTCAATGTTGGTCAGCACACCGCTAGCGTTAAAGGTCAGGGTCAGGGTCTGCTGGGTTATCCCCTCGTGGCTCGGCTCCTGGCGGAATACGTAGTACCATGTGCTGCTGCCGAAGGGATCCTGTAACAGTGGGGTACCCAGGGTATAGGCGACCTGCTGTTGCGTCATGCCACGGTGGATTTTGGCAACGTCGGTCGCCGTCAGATAATTGCCCTGGTTGATATCAGGGCGGTAAACCACTTTTTCCACGGTGGCGCAGCCTGCGGTTAGCATAACCAAGACCACGGCAGCGGCAGTCAGCATTTTACAACGCATAGTTAATTCATTCCTTTTGGACACAAAGCCAGGGTAGCTGCGGCACGACTCTGCATCTTGGTGCAGGATCTTCTGGGCGTCGAGATTACCACGCCGACGGGAGTATAGGCAACGGCGCGGGGAATTGGTTCCCGGATTATGCGTTTTTCCCGCACCGTCGGCGGTTCTCAGGCGGTCAGCAGTTCGCGGGCGTTAGCCAGGGTGTTACGGGTGACCTCACTGCCGCCCAGCAGACGCGCCAGCTCCTGCAGCCGCGCCTTTTTATTCAGTGCCCGCATGCGGGTTTCGGTCTCTTCGCCGTCGGTCTCTTTGCTGACGTAGTAGTGCTGGTGCCCATAGCCGGCCACCTGCGGCAGATGGGTCACACACATCACTTGGGTCGATTCACCCAGCTGGCGTAGCAGGCGCCCGACGATGGCGGCGGTCGCTCCGCTGATGCCGACGTCCACTTCATCAAAGATCAGCGCAGGGGTATCCATCTTCTGGGCAGTGATCACCTGAATGGCCAGCGCGATGCGCGATAGTTCACCGCCGGAGGCTACTTTGCCCAGCGGTTGCAGCGGCTGGCCAGGGTTGGTGGTGACACGGAATTCGATGCGATCGGCGCCGTCGACGGTCAGCGCATCGGGAGTAAAGGTAACGTCGATGGCAAATCTGCCGTGGGGCATGGCCAGCTCCTGCATGCGGGCGCTGATCTGGCCGCACAGCTCTGCAGCACAGGCGCTGCGCTGCTGGTGCAGGCGCTGTGCCAGGCTGAGCGCCTGCTGATGGTGCTGGCGCACGGTGTCCTCAAGCTGGGCTTCATCATCCTGCTGACGATCCAGCGCGTGCAGTTCTTCCAGCAGCTGCTGATGAAGCTGCGGCAGCTGCTCCGGCGCCACCTGATGCTTGCGCGCCAGCGCGATCTGGCGCGACAGGCGCTGCTCCAGCTGCTGCAGGCGGGCGGGATCCATCTCAATGCTATCGCCGTAGTGGCGTAGCTCGTTGCCGGCTTCGTCGATCTGGATCGCCGCCTCCTCCAGCATCTCCAGCAGCGGGGCAAAGCGCGCGTCGTAGCTGATAAGCTCGCCCAGGCTGTGGCGCGCGCTGTGTACCAGGCTCAGGGCGTTGCCGTCGTCGCCGTCGCAGAGCGCCGCCAGGATCTGCTGGCTCAGGCTGAGCAGCTGGCCGCTGTTGGCCTGGCGCTTGTACTCCTCGTCGATCTGTTCGTACTCGCCGGGCTGCGGTGCAAACTCATTCAGCTCTTTTAGCTGGTACTGCAGCAGCTCGCGGCGCGCCTCGCGATCGCTGATCTGGCGGCGATGGTCGGCCAGCAGGCGCACGCTGTGGTGCCATTGGCGGTAGGCAGCCCGCATCTCGTGCAGCAGGGTGTGCTGCTGCCCGTAGGCATCCAGCAGGTGGCGCTGGTGCTCCGGCTTCAGCAGCAGCTGGTGCGCGTGCTGACCGTGGATTTGGATCAGCAGTTGCCCGAGATCGCGCAGCTGGGACAGGGGAACCGCGGTACCGTTGATAAAGCCGCGTGAACGTCCGTCGGCGCTGATCACCCGGCGCAGCAGGCATTCGTTGCTGTCGTCGAGCTGGTTGGACTCCAGCCAGGCGCGGGCAGAGGGGGTATCGGCCAGCGAGAAGCGGGCGCAGATATCGGCGCGCGGCATATTCATGCGTACCATAGCGGCTTCGCTGCGCCCCCCCAGACACAGGGTCAGGGCATCGATGGCGATGGATTTCCCGGCACCGGTTTCACCGGTAATGGCGGTCATTCCGCGCTGGAAGTCGACTTCCAGTTCACGGACGATGGCAAAGTTGGCGACGGTCAGCTGCGTCAGCATGGGTATTCCCCTGTACGGAATCACACTACTGTATTTAATGCCAGTATAAACTGGTTTTTTATCCAGTAAAGTGCCCGGCGCAAATATTTGCGCGCCGCGCCGTATGCCCGGCTAAAACAGTTTCTTTGACCAGCCCAGCTTGCTGCTGAGGGTATTGAAGTAGCTGTAATCCTTAGGGTGGATCAGGCTCAGATAAAACGGGCTGCGCTGAACGATCACCTCCTCTCCCTGCTGAATGGGCAGCGCAATTTGGCTGTCGCAGCTGATCTCCAGCTCATTGCTGAAGTGGGAGAAGCGCAGATGAATTTTGCTGTTGCTGTCGATCACCAGCGGGCGTGCCGAGAGGGTATGGGGAAACATCGGCACCAGGGCGATGGCGTCCAGGGTGGGGGCCAGAATAGGGCCTCCGGCGGAGAGTGAATAGGCGGTGGAGCCGGTCGGTGTGGAGATGATCAGTCCGTCGGAGCGCTGGGAAAAGGCGAAGGTGTCGTTGATGTACACCTCAAACTCGATCATGTGCGCCACTTTGCCCGGATGCAGCACCACTTCGTTGATGGCGGTACTGCGCCGGTGCATCTGTCCGTCGCGGCAGACTTTAACCTCCAGCAGAAAGCGGCGTTCGCGGCTATATTCTCCCTCCAGCACGCAGGAGAGCTGCTGCTTGGCGTTGTCCGGGTCGAGATCGGTCAGAAAGCCCAGGTTGCCCCGGTTGACGCCGATGACGTCGACGTCATAGCGCGCCAGAATGCGCGCCGCCCCCAGCATATTGCCGTCGCCGCCGACCACCACCGCCAGATCGGCCTGTTGGCCGATGTCGGCCAGGGTGCCGGTCAGCGCATGCTGTAGCTTTAAATCGCGGGCGATCTGCCGCTCCACGATCACCGGGTAGCCCTTCCCCGTCAGCCAGTGAAACAGCATCTCGTGGGTCGCCAGTGCGGCAGGGTGGCGCGGGTGACCGACCAGCCCAATGGATTCAAAGCGTTTGTTCATGTTCCGGTTTCCCTTGGCTGTGCACCATCGTCCGGGCTGCGTTGGCGCCCCGCTGGCGGATCTCAGCCTGATGCGGGCGATAGAATGGCGCCCATTATGCCCGGCTCTCTTGAATCGCCGACTTTCATCCCCATAATAAGCCAAGTAGCGAGATAAATGCCAAAAACCGCGGAGAATTCCATGAGCAGTGAACAACAAAACATGACGCAAGAGCCGGCTAACGTAGAACAGGTTGAAAACGAAGCGCTTCAGGCTGAGACTCAGGGCGCCGGTGTGGAGCCGGACGCGCGTGATGCCCGCATTGCAGAGCTGGAGGCCCAGCTGAAGGCCATGGGGGAGCATGAGCGTGAAATTATGCTGCGCGCCCGTGCCGACGTGGACAACATCCGTCGCCGCGCAGAGCAGGATGTCGAGAAGGCGCACAAGTTCGCGCTGGAGAAGTTTTCCGGGGAGCTGCTGCCGGTGATCGATAACCTGGAGCGCGCGCTGGAGCTTGCCGATAAGTCCAACACTGAGCTGGTATCGATGATCGAAGGGGTGGAGCTGACCCTGAAATCCCTGCTGGACGTCGTGCGTAAGTTTGGCGTGGAGCAGGTGGCGGAGGTGAACGTACCGTTCAACCCTGAGGTCCACCAGGCGATGACCATGATGGCCTCCCCGGATCATGCGCCGAACCAGGTGATGATGGTGATGCAGAAAGGCTATACCCTGAACGGTCGCCTGATCCGCCCGGCGATGGTCGCAGTCTCGAAAGGCTGATTCGGTTCAGAATAGGCGCAAAAACCAGCCCGCGGGCTGGTTTTTTTATGCCTGCGCCTCATCCTGCGGCAGGTGCGGCTGCCAGTCGATGGGTGCCATCCCCTGCTCCTGCAGCAGCTGGTTGGTCATGGAGAAGTGTCTGCAGCCCAAAAAGCCGCGGTGAGCCGACAGCGGGGAGGGGTGCGGCGCCTTCAGCACGCGGTGGCGCTGGGTATCGATGATGCGTCCCTTCTTCTGGGCATGGGCGCCCCACAGCAGAAAGACGATGCCGCTGCGCTGGCTGTTCAGCGCCTCAACCACCCGATCGGTAAACTGCTCCCAGCCCAACTGGGCGTGAGAGTGCGCCTGGCCGCGCTCGACGGTCAGTACGGTGTTGAGCAGCAGCACCCCCTGATCGGCCCAGCTTTTCAGATAGCCATGGCTGGGGATCTCAAAGCCGGGGATGTCGCTCTTCAGCTCTTTGTACATATTCTGCAGGGAGGGCGGGGTCGGCACGCCGGGCAGTACCGAAAAGGAGAGGCCGTGCGCCTGATTCGGGCCATGATAGGGATCCTGCCCCAGGATCACCACCTTCACGTCGTTGAACTCGGTAAAGCGGAATGCGTTGAACACATCCTGCTGCGGAGGATAAATGGTCTTACCATTACTGCGCTCAGTGGCAACAAAGGTCAGTGTGTCGCGGAAATAGGGCTGATCTTTCTCGGCACCGATTACGTCATGCCAGGTGAGTGACGTGGTCATCTGTACTTCCTTTGTTTTTATTCGTTGATTCTCATGTGGTTGCAGCGCCGGTGCGCGCCCGGTTTTCCGGTGCATTGCGGCTTTGGGCTGCCTTAAAGGTAGCTTACCCTGTCCCCGCTAGCAGGGGAACCGCCCAGCGGCGCATTTCACGCCGTCTCCTTAGCAAAAACCCCCTCTTTTTACCTTATGGCAATTTTTATCAAAATTGATGTAAAACATAAATTTGCCAATATGGTAAAAATACCAAGCCAAATAAAATTGATTTAGATCAAAGAACATGGGTTGTTTAACTGGTATATAACACATCAAGACAACATTGGTTTTACCAAATGGCCCGCCGGTGGGGCTGGCACCATGACCGAATTGGCCGATTTTTGCTCTATCTCAATTGGAGGCAACAAATGATTAAAGGTATTCAGATCACCAAGGCTGACAACGCTGACCTGCTGAACTCTTTCTGGCTGCTGGACACAGAGAAAGGCGCCGCGCGCTGCCTGTGCGCCAAGGGTGGCTACGCTGAGGATCAGATGGTCGCGCTGGACGAGCTGGGCGCATTCGAATCCCGTGACGTGGAGCTGGACGTCGCGCCGAGCGTGCGCGTGGAAGGCGGTCAGCACCTGAACGTTAACGTGCTGCGCCGTGAAACGCTGGAAGACGCCGTGAAGCATCCGGAAAAGTATCCGCAGCTGACCATCCGTGTGTCCGGCTACGCGGTACGCTTCAACTCCCTGACTCCGGAGCAGCAGCGCGACGTGATCACCCGTACCTTCACCCAGAGCCTGTAAGGGGCGGCGGCACGGGCCGCATGGTGGCGTCAATCAGATAAAAAGGAGCCGACAGGCCTGACGGCTCCCCGGAAACATTATCAGTGCACTACGGTGATGTTTCTGTAGGCCCGCGCTATCTCAGCGTATACCCTGTCGGGGGTTATCCCCGACAGTTTCTCCGGTGACTGACGGTGCGCATGTTCACTCAACGTCAGATACGACAACATCCGTCCCGACTTCACACTGCCCGCTTATATTTTTTCGGGGCCATACCCCGTGAATCATATAATGATGCTATAGATCAGACACCGCGCGGGTATTCGCATATCTCCCCCGGCTCAGTTCATAACGCCCACGTTTCCCATTCCGAAAATTCTGCACCATCTGCATCCGGTAACTGTAGATCTGCACTATCTTGCGCGGCTTATCCCCCATCAGAATGGCCAAAACAGTCACGGCTGACAGACGTTTTTCCGGTATTTTCTGTCAGTGTTGGGGGAGTGCTGCCTGCTTTTCCTGTCCGTCGCAGTGAGCGCGCTGCAGGCGGTCATGATGGGGAGGAGACTCACCGCGATACCCCTATGACCGGGAAAGGCGGAAAACCTCTTCTCGCATACCGCCAGCGGTGAGATATGAAGACGTTGTGCGATTTCGTCGCCAGCTGGTGGCGATGCGTGTATTGGTGGCAGCGGATATTGATGGTGTATGGCAAGTCGCCGCGGGTGTGATGGTTCCGGCCTGTATGCATGCGTTGCAGGTCTGCCCTGCGGGAATGGTCCTATTGACGGCATCCAATGCCCCATATGGCGGGAGAGATACCAGCGACAAATTGACGTTTTACACGGCCCTGACCTGGATCTCCCTTCCCGGGCGTATAACGCCGGGCATTTGCGCGAAGCCGGCGTATCTTACGTGAACCGGATATTACTGAGAAGATTAGCGAGATTATGCAACAGACGGCCAGCGCCTCGCCGGTGTTGCCGAACGCCCCCACGATGTCGCTGCCATCCTCTTCCGGCAACCGCTCCCGATAACATCAGGAAAACCTGCGACTCAAAAGCGGCCTGACCGGGTCACCGCGCCTCAATTATCGGCTTTTCAGAGAACGTGAATCCCTGCGGTGGTCAGTTATGCACCTTGTTTGGTTGTTTTTTGATCAATGACTGTGGATAATACACGCTTGCTTACATTTTATCACAGTGACTATTTCAGGGATTATACATGCAGGGAAGACTCAGGCCGCGCTTATCAGTCCGGTCGCTATGGCTGGGGATACTGGGTGGTTGGACGGTGCCGGGTGTACTGGCGGCACCAGGGGAGGAAAGCCGACTGCAACAGGATGCCGCCCGGCAGTTTCAGCAGCAGGAGCTGCAGCAAAAAGCCCGCAATGATGCCCTGACGCCAAAAGCGCCGGACATCCGCCTTTCTGAGAACGCACCCTCTCCCTCTCATCTGATCTTTCCTGAAGAAACGCCCTGCTTTGCGATTAACCAGGTAACGCTGACCGGGCAGGATGCCCTGCCGCACTGGATTCCGCTCACGCGTCTGGCGAATCAGGCTGTGGGGCACTGCGTGGGGGTAAAGGGCATCAATCTATTGATGAGTGCGCTGCAAAACCGGCTGATCAACCATGGGTGGGTGACATCCCGGGTGCTGGCACCACAACAGGACCTGAGCCGTGGGGTGCTGCAGCTGCGTATCGTTCCGGGGATCGTGCGGGATGTGCAGCTGACGCCTTCATCGTCATCCCGGTTCAGCCTGTATTCCGCCATGCCAGCCCGTCGAGGCAACCTGCTGGACGTGCGGGATATTGAACAGGGGCTGGAGAATCTGCAGCGGCTGCCGACGGTGACCGCCCGGATGGCCCTCCACCCGGGTGAGGCACCGGGGGAAAGCGATATTCTGATAGAGCGCACCCAGTCACGCTTCTGGCGTGTCGGTGCCTGGGTCGATGACACCGGCACCCGGGATACCGGTCGTTACCAGGGCGGCGTGATGCTGGCGCTGGATAATCCGACCTCGTTTTCCGACCTGCTTTACGTCACTGCCAGCCGGGACCTGGGGTTTACCGGCGGGAAAAGCAACAAAAGCCTGTCCGGTCACTATTCGGTGCCGTTTGGTTACTGGCTGCTGGGCATCACCGCCAGTGATTATGACTATCATCAGACCGTTGCGGGGCGCAATGCCGATATCCTGTATGCGGGTAAAAGCCGTTCGCTGGATGTGCAGCTCAGCCGCGTGATGCATCGTAACGCCACCTCAAAAACCATCGCCACCTATGACGTACTGGTGCGCGAAACCCGCAATTTTATCAGTAACGTTGAAATCGGTGACCAGCAGCGGCGTACCAGCGCCTGGCGGCTGGGGTTAACCCACCATCATTATCTGGGCGGGGCAACGCTGGATGTGGGGGCGAGTTATCAGCGCGGTACGCGCTGGTTCGGCGCTCTGCCGGCACCGGAAGAGCAGTGGGACGACTATGGTGGCGTGACCGCGCTATCAAAAATCCTCAGTTGGAATGCGTCGGTCACTGTGCCCTTTACGCTCGCCGGGCAGGCGTTCAGCTGGAATACCACCTGGCGACGACAAATGAGCAATACGCCGCTCACGCCGCAGGATGAGTTCTCCATTGGCAACCGCTGGACGGTGCGCGGCTTTGATGGTGAACGTACGCTCAGCGCCACCAACGGCTGGACGGTACAGAATACGCTGGCCTGGCGCACACCGTTGCCTGCGCAGGAGCTGTATCTGGGGGCGGACTACGCGGAGGTGAGCGGCAACAGCACCACGCTGAGCGACCTGACGGGCCGTCATCTGGCCGGTTCGGTTCTGGGGGTACGCGGTGCCGTCTCCTCCGTCGGTGTCAGTTATGACCTGTTTACCGGGCTCCCCCTCTCTAAACCGACGGGGTTCAAAACCGACCCGGTGACGTTTGGCTTTAGCCTGAGCTGGAACTATTAACCCATTATGACGAGCGGCGACCCGCTTGGGTCTGTCACCTAAGATACCCGGGGAGCACCTGATCATGAACAAACACCTCTACCGCATTGTTTTTAGCCATGTCCGCGGCATGTTGATGGTGGTGGCTGAGATTGCCCGCAGCGGGCGGTTCCGTACGGCGCGCCGCCGTTCACCTGCGGGTGGTCCAGAGGCCCGGGTGCGACTCTCCCCGCTATCTCTGGCACTGTGGCTGGCGGCGGGGTTCGTCACTCTGCCGACGCAGGCCAATATTGTGGCGGATGGTCATGCTCCCGGTAACCGGCAGCCTACCGTGCTATCCACGGCCAACGGGCTGCCGCAGGTCAATATCCAGACCCCGAACGACCGCGGGGTTTCGCGCAACCAGTATACCCAGTTTGAGGTGGGCGCCCGCGGCGCCATTCTGAATAACAGCCATAAAAATACCGCCACTCAGCTCGCGGGAATGGTTGCGGGTAACCCCTGGCTGGCGAAACAGGAGGCCAGCATCATCCTTAACGAGGTCAACAGCCGTAACCCCAGCCAACTGAACGGGTTCATCGAAGTTGCCGGCAGACGTGCTGAGGTGGTGATTGCCAATCCGTCCGGCATCACCTGCAGTGGCTGCGGTTTTATTAACGCCAATCGTGCCACATTGGCCGCGGGTCAGGCACAAATGGATAACGGCCAACTGAAAGGGTTTGATGTGAATGGTGGCCGCATCAATATCGACGGCAAGGGGCTGAATGCCAGTGATACCGATTATACGGCGCTGATTGCCCGGGCGGTAACGGTTAACGGTAAGGTACATGCCCGCGAGCTCAAGGTGACCGTCGGCCAGAACGTAACCGACAGCCAGGGCAACGTTACCCGGATAAAACCCCCGGGCGCTGACGATAAACCGGCGTTTGCTCTTGATGTGGCGGCGCTGGGCGGCATGTATGCCAATAAAATTACCCTGGTGGGCACCGAAAAGGGCCTGGGGGTGCGTAACGGTGGTGAGCTGGGCGCTGGCGCGGGTGAGCTGACGCTTAATGTGGACGGCACGCTGGATAACCGCGGCCAGCTGCAAAGCCAGGGCTCTCTGCTGATAGCCAGCCAGGGAGATGTTAACAATCCCGGGCGCCTGACGGCGGGCAAAAATGTCAGCCTGTCAGTCGGCGGCATGTTGCATAACGATGGGCTGATTGGCGCGGGGAATAATGCCTCCCTGACCGCACGCCGCATTGAGAGTACATCCGGCAGCCAGCTGGCCGCCGGAGTGGACGCTCAGGGCGGGATAACCCAGCCGGGCAATCTGGTACTGACCAGCCAGGGAGTGTTAAAAGCCCATGGCCAGAATCTGGTACAGCATACGCTGGAGGCCCGGGGTAGCCGGGTTGATATCAGTGGCAGTCAGACCTCTGCGAAAAACCTGACGCTGACGGCGACACACGACGACGTCCGCACGGCGGGGGCAACCCTAAAGGCAGAACATGCTCATATACAGGCCGCCACCGGATTTAATAACGACGACGGCCGACTGTCGGTGGGCTCATTGTCGTTGCGTGCACAGAGCATCGACAATAATCACGGGTTGTTGCGTCAGGAGCGTACGCAGGATCTGATCCTCGACAGCGGGCTGATACGCAACAACCAGGGCACGTTGATCAGTGGGGGTAATACCGTTATCCGGGCCGGGCGGGTGGAGAATCGCGGGGGGCTGTTGGCCGGTAACGGGCGGGATCTCAGCGTCACCGCCGCGCTGCTGGATAATCAGCAGGGCACAGTACAGCTGGCCGGGAACGGGACGCTGTCAGTACAGGCTGACGCCCTGCAGGGGCATCAGGGTACCCTCCAGTCGGCGGGGGCACTGCGCCTCACCGGCCATGACCTGGACCTTTCCGGTGGAGAAACCCGGGCGCAGCAACTTTCGGTCACCGCTGACACACTGAATAGCCAGAACGGCTTGCTGTCGCAACGCGGTGACGGCGGGATGACGGTGACCCTCAGCGGTCATGCGGACAATCGCGCTGGATGGGTAGAAAGCGGCGGCAGCCTGACGTTCAGCGCGGCGGCGCTGGATAATACCGATGGCACCCTGCTGGCCGCCGACCATGGCAATCTGACGCTGAATACACAGGGTGATATCACCAACAGCCGTGGCAAACTGCTGGCCGGAGGGGCCGTGAGTCTGACCGCCCGTCAGCTGGACAGCCAGAGAGGGCTGGTTTCCGCCAGCGGCGGAGATGCGACCCTCTCCCTGAGTCAGGCGCTGAATAACGCCGGTGGACGCATTGAGGCCAGATACGCGGTTGACACCCACAGCCAGGTGCTCAGTAACGTCGTGGGTACCGTGCTGGGGAGATGGGTATCCATCGATACCCGACAGGGCCAACTGTTCAATACCGACGGCAGCATAGTGGCCGACGGACGCCTGCAGATTAACAGCGGCGGGCTTGACAACGCAGGCGGACGCCTGCAGGCCGGGGACTATCTGGGTCTGGATACCCACGGCCAGGCACTGAGCAATACCCGGACTGCATCAGCGGGAATACTGAGCGGGGGCGCACTGTCGCTGATCACCGGAGATATCGACAATAGCCAGGGGGTGATGGCAGCCACGGGCGGAATGACCATTACCAGCCAGGAACTCAACAATACCGCGGGCAAGCTGCTCGCCGGCCAGGGGCTGACCCTGACCGGCCTCGCCCTCAACAACGCACGCGGGCTGCTGCAGTCAGGCGCGCAGCTGTCCCTGAATACGCAGGGTGAACGGCTGACCAACAGCGACAGCGGGGTCACGGGAGGGCTGGTCGCCCGGGGTGATCTGCTGCTGAATACCGGGCTATTCGACGGCCATCAGGGTGTGATTTTCGGGGAAAATGTCCGTATCGACACCCATCGGCAGGCGTTCAGCCACCAGAACGGTCAACTGATGGCCGGTGGGGAATTGCAGCTCGATAGCGGTCTGCTGGATAACAGCGCGGGGCTCATCCAGTCGGGAGGCAACGGGCAACTCAACACCCACGGACAGACGTTGACCAACCGGGAGAGCAGTAAGCGCGGGGGGATCGTCACCGGCGGCGCGCTGACGCTCAGTGCGGGCAATATTGATAACCTGCTGGGCACGCTTATCGGCCACGGTGATACCACCGTGACGGCGGGGCATCTCGATAACCGCACCGGCACTCTGGCAAGCGCCGCCGGACACCTCCGTCTGGCCGTGGGTGAAACCCACAACCAGGGCGGTCTGCTGCAGGGGGCGAGCGCCCTGACGCTGGATACACAGGGGCAATCGTTGTTCAACGCCGACAGCGGGGACACCGGCGGCATTCGCAGTCAGGGTGTGCTGACCCTGACGAGCGGCACGCTCGATAACCCGCGGGGTGTGATAGCGTCATCGGGGCTGGCCCGACTGAATACCACTGACCTGAATAATCAGCGCGGGCAGCTGGCCGGTCATGACGGACTGGTACTCACCACCCACACATTGACCAATACCGCGGGTCGCCTTTACTCTGGCGCCGGTTTGACGCTCGACACACAGGGGTATGCGCTGGAAAACACCGACAGTGGTGAACAGGGCGGTATCGTCGCACTGAACGATCTCCGTCTCAGCAGTGGCTACCTGAATAATTATGCGGGTTTTATCGCTGCCAGCGGACAGGCTGATCTTGTTACCGCCATATTGAACAACGCCGATGGGCAGGTGGCCGGTAACGGTGGCCTGTCGGTTCATAGCCTGGCGCTCAGCAACACGAACGGTAAATTGCAGTCGGCGGCCAAGCTACTGATCGATACGGCAGGGCACGCGCTCGACAATCAGCGCGGACAGATAACGGGTGATGCCCAGACACGCATCGACAGCGGCGCGCTGGATAACCGGTATGGAACCCTTCAGGGGGGCACTGGCCTGACGGTCAACACCCGGCAGAATGGTCTGGCCAATCAGCATGGCACCCTGCTTGCTGTGGACGCATTGACGCTCGAGGCCGCTCAGCTCAACAATCATTCCGGTGAGATAACCAGCCTGGGTAACGGGCAACTTACTCTCAGTCAGCAACTTGATAACACGCAGGGACGGGTGCGTGCGGGTCAGTCCCTGGCCATCACCGCCCGCCAGATCATAAACCGGGAGACCAACGCGCAGGGCACCGGGATTGAGGCGGCGTCGCTCACGCTGTCAGCGCGGCGGCTGGACAACACCCACGGCGCGCTCAGGGCGAGCGCGCAACTGGTGGCCACCGTGCGTCAGGCGCTGGATAATGTGGCCGGATTGATTTCATCAGGCGGGGAGCTGACGGTTCAGGATGACGCGCAGGGGCAGACACTGTCGATACATAACCTGCGTGGTACGCTCATTGCCGGGACGGAGGGGCAGATCACCGCCGCCGCGCTGAGCGGCGACGGCCAGGTGTTGTCCCGGGGCAATCTGGGCCTCCATCTGGCCCGCACTTTCCACAATACGCAGACGGCGGGTGCCAATGGCAATCTGACCCTGGAGACGCCGGCAGCTGTCGTCAACGACGGACGTATCACTGCCGGCGATACGCTCACCCTCACGGGACAGCAGGTCATCAACAGCGCACAGGCTGAAATCGGTGCGCAGGAGACCCATGTCACCGCCCGGGAGTTACTCAGCAATAGCGGGCTGATAGACGGCGCGCTTACCCACCTGACCGCAAATATCCTCACGAACACCGGCACCGGGCGTCTTTACGGCAACCATGTGGCCATTCAGGCCGCGACGCTCAATAATCTGAATGCCGATAACAGGGCGGCGGTTATCGCCGCGCGTGAACGGCTGGAGATTGGTGCCGACAGTGTCAATAACCATGACCATGCCCTGATAACCAGCCAGGGTGACCTGCACATTGGCGGGCAGTTGGATACGCAGTATCAGGCTACCGGTCAGGGGGGTGTGCTCAATAACCACGGCGCCATCCTTGAAGCGGGCCGTGACGGCAGCATCAGCATGCGGGCGGTGAATAACACCAACCGTCATCTGGAGACAGAAGTGGTACAGGTGGAGGAAAGCCTGCATCACGACGCGGTGCTGCAAGGGCAGACCACCCGCTATGACTGGGATAAGGTGGATACCCGTGAACAGAACAAGTATGGCGTTCACACCGCAGTGATGCCGGACGGCAGCCGCAATGACGAGTTTTACGAATACCGGTACACCCGCACCGTTATGGAGACCCAAATCAAGGATACCGATCCGGGCAAAATTCTTGCCGGGGGCAACCTGACGCTGACGGCCGACCGGGTGGTCAACCACGACAGCCATATGGTGGCCGGCGGTACCTTGGGCGGCGTTATCGGTGAGGTCAATAATCAGGCCACGAAAGGTGAGCGCACCACCACAGATGTCGGCCGGCAAAAACGCTGGTATGCGAAGAAGACAAAGAAAATAATTGGCGGCACCGAAACCTCTCAGGGGCAGAGCACCAGTAATTACAGCCCGCCACCGGTGACAGAAACCATCGACCTGAACAGCCTGATATGGCGCGGAGAGACCGCGCCGGATGGCAGTGGCTACCGGGCAGACGGGCGTCAGACGGCCCGCGTCGGTACAGCGGTAGCCAGCGTCAGCAACATCGATGCCATCAGCGCGCGGGGGCCGGTGCCCATGACGGCATTACCGGGCGGCACCGTCACCCTGACGGGCCTGGCGGAAATGAAGGACCGTCCGCTGGTACTGCCGGCCGGCCAGCGGTTTGCGCTGACGCTGCCGCCCACGCTGGCCGACGGACAATCCGTGACGCCGGTTATCAGGATAGTGGCCCCGGACACGCGCCTGCCGGACAACAGCCTGTTCACCCTGCACCAGAGTATCGACAGCCACTATCTGGTGGAGGCCGACCCAAGGTTCACCGACCAGAGACAATGGCTGGACAGCGACTATATGCAAAACGCCCTGCTCAGTGACCCCGCCAGGATGCATAAACGCCTGGGTGATGGGTACTATGAGCAGCGGCTGATACGCGATCAGGTCACGCAACTGACCGGCAGCCGTTATCTGGCCGGTTACGGCAGTGATGAAGAGCAGTATCTGGGGCTGATGAACAGCGGCATCGTGTTTGCCAGGCAGTATGGTCTTGAGCTGGGGGTAGCCCTAAGCGCGGCCCAGATGGCGTTGTTGACCGCGGACATGGTCTGGCTGGTGGATCAGACCGTCACCCTGCCGGACGGCAGCACGCAGACGGTGCGGGTGCCGCAGGTGTACGCCAGGATGAGGGAGGGTGACCTGACCGGTGACGGCGCCCTGCTGGGGGGAGCACAGGCGGTGCTTAACAGCCGCGGCGATCTCACCAACAGCGGTACGATTATGGGGCGTGAGGTGACGCAACTGACTGGGCAGACCCTGACCAACAGCGGGTATATTCAGGGTAACAGCGTTGATCTGACCGCCCGTCAGGATATCCATAACGTCGGTGGCCGGCTGCGGGGCGACGCGTCGCTTTCCCTGCTGGCCGGGCGCGATATTGTCAGCCAGACCACCGCCCGCACGGACGGCACCGAGCGCTGGCTTGACCGGCCGGCGGGGATATATGTACAGGCTCCGAACGGTATGCTGACGCTCAGCGCGCTCAACGATATCACGCTCTCCGCGACGGACATCAATCATGCCGGCGATAACGGCACGAGCCGGCTTCAGGCGGGTAACGACCTGCGGCTGAACGCGGTAACCACCCGTCACAGCGAGTACGGTGACTGGGGGGGTGGTAATACCCGGGACCTCGTACAGCAGGCCGATGTCGGCACCCGGCTCAGCACCCGGGGGGCACTGATGCTCGGTGCCGGCCGGGACCTCACCACCACCGCGGCGGATGTCGCCGCCGGGGGCGCCCTGACGGTGCTGGCGGGGCGGGATATCCGGCTCACCACCGGCGATGCCATCACTGACCTGGTTGAACACAGTAAACAACGCAGCCGGGGCCTGCTGTCCTCCTCATCGCTGGAAACGCACGACGAAGCCCATGACCTCCGGGCGCTCAGCTCCACCCTTTCCGGCGCCAGCGTCAGAATCGTCTCAGGGGGAAATACGCGGGTCACCGGCAGCAATGTGGTGGCAGAAAAGGATGTGCGGATCAGTGCCGCCAAAAACGTTACGGTGGAGGCGGCCACGGATCGCAGTAACGTTTACCACTGGACAGAGACGAAGATATCGGGTGTTTTTGGCAGCGGCTCTGGTATCGGCATCAGCGTCGGCTCGCAGTCGTCAGAATCTACCCGTCAGCGTACCGAAACCACGCAAAGCGATACACGCAGCACGGTGGGTACCCCCGGCGGTAATGTCATCATCCGTGGTGGAAACCAGGCGACGCTGAGCGCCGCCGATATCATCGCCGGCCGGATAGCGGATGGCACATCCCGTACCTCCGGACATATCGATATTACCGGTAGCAATATCGCCATTATCCCGGGACGGGACACCGTCACTGACTCGGTGATGCATGAGCGCAAATTCTCCGGTATTACCGTCAGCGTGAAAGCGCCGTTTGAAAATACCGTGCGTAACATACGTGACGCGCTTCGCGGAAGGGATAAAAACGGCAGCGCGATCGTCGATAAGGTGAAGTCTCTGGGGGCGGAAGGGGTGGCACTGGCGCTGGACGGTCCGGGGCAGGCGGTGGCGGTCTCCGTGGGTCGCAGTAAATCTTCTGCTGAATCGCATTACCAGGGGGAATTTAACCACGGTAGTCACCTTGCCGCTGCGGGCAATATTCAGATGACCGCCACCGGCAAAACGGGGGGCAGCGACAGCGGAAATATTCTGATCGCCGGAAGCCGGGTGAGCGCGGGCGAGGCGACGATGCTGGAGGCGAAGCGTGACGTTAATATCACCACCGCCATGGACACCGAACAGTACAGCAACAGCAGTAAATCCTCCGGCTGGGGTATCTCCTCTGAAATGCTGACTGCCGGCAGCGTCGTCCGGGCCATAACCGGAAGCGGAAAACACGGCAGCCAGCTCCTGCCGGGTGGCATGATCCGCTCAGAGGACAACAGTAACGGCACCAGGACCATGGAGCGTGCGTCGGCCGTTGAGGGCACGGATATTTACGTCAACAGCCGTCAGGGCAGCATAAACATCGGTGGCAGCCGGCTTAGCGCCACGGACGACCTGCTGCTGTCGGCCATTAAGGGCAATATTACGGTGGCCGCCGGGCGTGACACGTCCCACAGTGAACACAGCAGCAGCAGCCAAACTTTCGGCACCCTGGGCGGGGACGGCTACAGCGCCACGGTGGGTTACCGTCGCGAGCAACACAGCAGCCGTGAGGATGCGGTCAGCGAAAGCGGACAGCGCAGCCGGTTAACGGGCGCCAACGGCAACATCATCGCCCGGGCAGGCGGGGACATCTCCCTGTCGGGGACGGATGTCCGGGCCGGGAAGGCAGCCAGCCTGAGCGGTCAGAACGTGCTGATGGACGTCAGCCGTGACAGCCGTGACGGTGAAACTCACAGCCGCAGCTCGCAGTACGGGGTGACGGCCAGCGCCGGAGGCTGGGCGGTTGACACGGCCAAAGCGGCTGAGGCCGCAGCCCGCCGGATGGAGAGCGGTGACAATGCATATCTGACAGCCCTCAGGGCTGGCCGGGCAGGCGCTACGGCGGCACAGGGCGCACTGTCGGACAGCGCCGTCATCAAAGGCGGGGTCTCTGTCACCCTGGGCTCCTCCGCGCAGGACAGCCGATACCACAGTACCCGTACGCAGGGCACCACCATCAATGCCGGTGAGAAGGTCTCCATTAACGCCCGCGGCGATATCGCCGGTCAGGGTGTACAGATTGGCGCTAAGCAGGGGGTGCTGGATGCGGGACGGGATATCCTGCTGACCGCTTCCCAGGATACAAACGGTCATGAAAGCCAAAGCCGCGGCAGTCAGTTCAGCGCCGGGGTGGGCGTGAGCCTGATGGGTGCCCAGAACGGTATCTCGGTGGAGCTGGGGGCGTCGCAGCAGAAGGGGAGGGAACACAGCCAGTCACAGGGCAACACCAACAGCGTCATCCGTGCCGACGGGCAGCTTACGGTAAACAGCGGGCGGGACTCCGTGCTGAAAGGCGCAGAGCTGAAGGGTAACCGTGTGGTGGTAAGCAGCGGACGAGACCTGATCCTCAGCAGCGTTCAGGATACCGCCAGCTATGACAGTAAACTCTCCTCCTCCGGTGCAGGCCTGAGCCTGTGCATTCCCCCGCTGTGCTATGGCGCGTCTTCCGGTAGCGTCAGCGCATCAGGGGAAAACGTCACCCAGAATGGCCGGAGTGTGTCCAGCCAGACCGGCATTTTTGCCGCTGAGGGCGGCTTTGACATCACCGTGGGTAACCATACCCAGCTGGACGGGGCGGTTATCGCCTCTGGCGCCGCTGGCGGCAATAACCGGCTGGAGACCGGCACACTCGGCTGGACGGATATCCGTAACACAAGCGAAACGAGCGGTAATAGTCATACCTTGGCGGTATCGGGCAGTGCGGGCGGGGGTGAAAACCGCAATGTGGCGCCGGCTGTCGGTAGCGGGCAGGCGGCAGAGCGCGGCAGTGGCATCACGTCAGCGGCCATCAGTCACGGCAGCATAATCATTGGGGATAAAGATAATCAGATTCAGGATATTGCGGGTCTGAGCCGTGATACAGCGAATGCCCATCAGGGTGTGGGGGTGAGTGGCGCGGTGCAAAAGGTGAGGGATAGCCTGGCGGCGCAGAGTGAGGGGATGGCGCTGGGGGTTGCCGCGCTGGATGTGTACGGCAAGTATGCGGAGCAGAAGGCGAGGGAGTCTAATACCGCGCTGGCAGCCAGACTGACGGCGGAGGGGAGAATGGAGGGGAAAACGGCGCAGGAGCGGGAGGCGTACCTGAAGAGCCAGCCGGGTTATCAGGGTACAGACTATGGTCCCGGAAGCGAGTTCTGGACAAAGGGCAGTGCGGCAGCGGGGCTGCTGGCGGGTGCGCTCGGAGGCAACCTGAAGGCGGGAGCGGCGGCCGGAGCGGCACCGCTGCTGGCCTCTCTGGTCAGGGATGTGCAGAACGACGCGGCGCGGGCGGCCCTGCATGGGATAGTGGCGGCGGCATTAACGGAGCTGGGTGGCGGGCATGGCGGTGACGGGCTGAAGGCAGGTGCCGCGGGTGCGGTGACGGCGTCGCTGGCAGGGCCGCGTCTGGTGAGGGCGCTGTACGGCAAAGAGGATATGGACGGGCTGAGCCCGGATGAGAAACGTCTGGTGAGCAATCTGGTGTCTGTTATCGGTGGCATCACGGGCTATACGGCGGGTGACACCGATATAGCAATGGCCGCCATCGGTGCAAACGCAGCCCGGGTGGAGGTGGAGAATAACTATCTGAGCAGCACAGAAGCCAGAGCACTTGATAAAGAGCTATCCGACTGCAAAGCATCAGGTAGTGACTGCAAATCCGTTGTTGAGAAATATATCGAAATCAGCAACAAAAACAGCAAAGAACTGGTTGATGCCTGTTCCGATGGTGGCGTTCGTTGTGTTACATGGGAAGAGCTTATTCAAGGGGCGACCAATGTAGCCAATGATGCACACCCATCACAAATTCGGCTGGATGAAAAGCTGAAGGATCCAGATGCTGCGGCGTTGGTGAATTATCTCAATGGCGCTGATCTTAAATTCCTGCAAGACAATATTACGCAAGGTGATCGGATATTATCGGTTATCAGCGATCCGACATCATGGCCGGTAGCGGTAATGGGAGGTAAGGCATTTATCACCAATGCAGTCAATAATACTAAAGAACAGCTTATAGCTGTGGGTGTTGGCGTTGGATTAGGGGCTAGTATTCAATACGGAACAACGGGAGAGGTGAAACTTTCAGATCTAATAGGAACTGGCCTGATTGGTGGGATTACAGCCAGTAAAGGTTATACTCCAACCGTAACATGGAATGCAGTAGGTGGTTATTATCAAGGAGAAATAAGTGGAGATGACCCATTCATTTCTGCCATATTAAGTAAGGCTGGTGCCGGTGCTGGTTATGCAACTGGCAACCTCATCAAAATACCAATGGATAAGGTTCTTAACCCAGTGTCAAAGCAATATGAGTGGATCCCGACTGGTGTATGGACCATAACTAAACCAGCACAACAAAGCTCTGCTCCATCAATTATGGGGAATTTAGGTGATTCTTTTGTTTCAGGAGTAGCTGGCGATACTTTGAAGAAAAATGTATCTGGAGGTGAAAATGAGGCTAAATAGTACTAATAAATCCATAAAAACATTGCTAGTTATGTGTTTTTTTATGTGCATAGCTTTAATTATTCTCGGGATCTTTTCTTACCTTCTTAAGGGATGGTTAGTCTGGGAATTTGATAAACCTTTCCCTTTCGGAAAAGAGGAACTCATTACAATTTTAAAAATTAGTTTATTAGGTGTACCAACCGGTTTGGTCTTCTGGATTTTTGGTGTCCGTTAACAAATAATCCATATGTGATGATCGGGGTTTTTGTTGTTGAGAATAACTCGCTGAGGACCATTGCGGAGGCATTAGCGGCGGGTAAGACACTTGAACAACAGGCTAAAGAACATGTTGAAGCTGCAAATGAGCAGTGCAGGAAAGAAAACTGTGGCGGGATGAGCACGGAAGCCTGCTCGGCGAAAATGTATGAACAGCGCCGGGAAGAGTTAACGAGTATCCTGTCAACAGGTGCGGACTTTGTGCCAGTGGTTGGCGATATCAAGAGTGTTGCGGAAGCACAAAGCGTTCTGGATTATCTGGTTGCTGCGATAGGTATCATTCCGGGAACGGGAGATGCGGCAGGTAAGGTGGTCAAGGCAGCAGAAGAAGCTCTAAGTAAAGGGGATATCGCTGAAGCCTCGAAGCTGCTTAATAAAGCCAGTGATGAGATAGCAACCACTTCCCGTCCTGGCCACAGGCAATCAGAAATAGATATTGGAAATGATCTTGGAGGTGGTTGGAAGGATCAAGTTAGCTACAAAGACGGGAAAGAAGTACCTTATGGTACTAAAGGTAGTACCCGCCCAGATTGGTGTCAGGGGGAAATTTGTAGTATTGAAGTTAAAAACTATAACATTACTACAAACCAGAATGGGCTAATTAACAACATTGCAGATCAGGCTGTTGAGCGACAGAAGCATTTACCGGAAGGAATGGTACAGGAAGTAGTGATTGATGTTCGAGGGCAAGTTGTTTCTCCAGCACAAGAGGATGTAATCATCCGAGGTATTGTTCAAAGATCCAATGGAATAATTAATCCCACAAACATCCAATTTAAAAGGTAGTAGTTATGAGACATGTTGGATTTATAGGTGGAAGCTCAATGGTTGAGTTAGGAACACCTGATGAAATGGCTGATTTTTTTGAATTTTTCTTTAAAAGTATAAAGGATGATAAAAATCATGCTATTTTGGATAGGCTTTATAAAAAATATGTAAGGCTTGAGGAATTGCAAGAGATAAACAGAATAACTCAAGGATTCAAAGATAGCTTATCAACTGATATAAAAGATAAATATTCAAAGTATATAGCTGGCATTGAAACATGTATTGAATCGGCTAAGTTGTTTCATGAAAGCTGGGGTATTTATCAGCCACTTAGAGTCGGAATAACTGATGTTCCTTTTTATATTGATGATAAGAGAAGGCCCTTGGCTCAATATGATGCTCTTAGCTCGGAAGATTCTCCCTTCTGGTTACGTTAAAACCAAAGATCCCG
>NZ_AFJI01000101.1 GCF_000264785.1 Edwardsiella ictaluri ATCC 33202
CACTCAGCCAAAACCACGCAATGATCGTCATTGAAGACTTGAAGGTTGCCAACATATCAAAGTCGACAGCGGGTACGGTAAGCCAGCATGGGCGCAACGTCCGTGCAAAATCAGGCTTAAACCGTTCGATATTAGATTAGGGGTGGTACGAACTTCGCCGCCAGCTTGAGTACAAACAGCTCTGGCGCGGTGGTCAGGTTCTGGCAGTACCTCCGGCATATACCAGCCAGCGTTGCGCGTGCTGTGGTCATACAGCGAAAGAAAACCGCCAGTCACAAAGTCGGTTTGAGTGTCTGGAATGTGGATATACAGAGAACGCCGATATAAACGGTGCCCGTAATATTTTAGCGGCGGGGCACGCCGCGTTAGCCTGTGGAGAGATGGCAGCGTTAGGCCGCTCGACGAAGCAGGAACCCACCGAAACGACTCAGACCTTGGTTTGAGCGTAGTAGGAATCCTCGCCATTTAGGGCGGGGAGGATGTCAAGGATAATCTCAACAGATAACCTGAAGGACTCTATTGGATAAAGGGAAATAGACATATCCAAAATGGCGGGCGCCTCGCTGGTGTGAATATTGACCCGATGGAAGGGTGGCAATCAAAACCGGGTAAATAGCGCGGAAAGCGCGCGCGCGTTAAGAATAATATATTTTACAATCAACGCCATGGCTTAATTCATCAGGGCTTGCGTAGAAATGACCTGCTGCTGATGATATAATTCGAATAATATTATAACTCGCATTGATATTATTATCTCATTAATATCAGTGTGAATATCCCTGCCCGAATTATCCTTAATGTCGGTATGCGCGTACCTGCTCAGTTTAATCTTGTTAAGCCTTAAGCTGTTAATCCTTAAACCGAGCGTTAGTTAAAGGGTTATCAATAAATCAATTTATCAGTAGATCAATTGATATTATCCAAGTGCTAAATATGGAGTAGACAAAATGTCTTTCACAAAAAAACTGGCTTTAGCCGCACTGTTGGCTGCCCCCCTGTATGCCTCTGCCGCGGTCACTAACGGTCAGCTGACCTTTACCTGGCAGGGGACCATTCCCGCCCAGAGGTTAGCCGCCGACTGGCGGTTCACGGATGCACTGGGGGCTGATTATATTCCCGCCCCCCAGACGCTTACCACCGCGGTTGATTCAACCGACAACACGCTGACATTGACCACCACTTCCCCCGTCACCTTTAATATCCAATCCGATAGCGTCATTAACGGTATCAGCGCCTATCTGGCCTCTGCTCCCATCGCCGTCGGGTTTAAGGGGAGCCGTCAGCTGGCTTTGCGGGACGCCCTGGGCGCACCTACGGATAACCAGATCCTGATCACCCTCAACAATGCGGCGCTCAAGGTGGGCAGCGCAAACGCCATTGACGTTGTCGGCGCTGGCAGCGATCGTCCCATCAGCCTCGGCCTGTACGCGAAAGTAAGCGGTGATGGCTATGATGCCGGCAGCAGCGTCAGTTTTACCACGCCGGTGGTTTTCGCGGTTGATTTGATTTGATCACGCTTTAATCATTAAATTT
>NZ_AFJI01000102.1 GCF_000264785.1 Edwardsiella ictaluri ATCC 33202
AAAAAAATGATGGTAATGATGCACAGGCCATCGCAGTGGCTCTGATGCAACCGACAATGCAGTTCGTGCCGCCAAAAAGCCCCGAACAGCAGGATATCCAGGCTTTACACCGGGCAAGGCAGCGTATTGTCAATCACCGCACTGCTACAGTCTGTCAAATAAGAGGGCTGTTACTTGACCGGGGGATCCCCATTGGCAGTGCTGTCTCCAGAGCTCGCCGGACTATTCCTCTTATCCTTGAAGATGCAGAAAACGGTCTACGTTCCCGTATGCGCAGAACAATTGCCGAGCTCTATGATCTCTTTAACGATCTCGAGCGTCGGATCCATTTTTTTGATAAGGAAATTGAAACAGTATTCAGGCAATCAGAAGCCTGTCAGCGTATCGCCAGAGTTAAAGGCATTGGCCCTAAAACGGCCACGGCCGTTGTTGCTGCTATTGGCAAAGGAACTGAATTTAAGAATGGCCGCCACTTTGCTGCATGGCTGGGTCTGGTTCCACGCCAGCATTCGAGTGGCGACAGGCAGGTGCTGATGAATATGACGAAAAAAGGCGACAAGCATCTGCGGACTCTTTTTATTCATGGTGCCCGCGCTGTCGTCAGGGTTGCCACGAATAACAATGATGGTCATATGAATCAGTGGGTTAATCAGTTAAAGGAACGG
>NZ_AFJI01000103.1 GCF_000264785.1 Edwardsiella ictaluri ATCC 33202
TGGTTCGAAAGAGCCATCACGATCACGCGGCGTGCGTAGTTCCAGAGGGCCATCACCGGTGGTAACGGTCTTTGTGGAATAGCCATTGCGGGAGTTGGCACCCGGTTTAGGCTGATTTTTATCGTAGCCCAGATGGTGGGACATTTCGGCGTTGAGAGCCGCCTCAACGCTGATTTTCTTCAGCAGGCGATCGAACTGGCTGAGATCGTCAGGGGTTTTGAGATTTTTGGCCAGTTCGTTAGCCAGAGCCTGCAACTGTTTTTCGTTCATAAAGTAACCTGCTTTTGATGTTGGATTGAACATATCAAAATCAGGCAATTACACAAATTTATGTACAGGCTCGGATAGAACCAGGCTATTTTTAACCGCCAGTGATCCCGGCATCAGCGTCGGGATCGTTTTATCAGCCGCTACACTTACCCAATAAGAGAAAATGGATTTGCTGTTAATTGCAGTATAACAAAAAGTTAATATTTTCTTTCATCTTATCATGCTCATACCATATTACTGCCGCAGCACGACGCTGTGGCGAATTAATAATTTATTATTCACACTCATCTTGTCCAAATGTTTTGTATGTGGGGAAGTGAAAATTATCGTTATATAGATACCTAAATGCCGAAACTTCAGGTAATAGATTTCTTCTGTTACCCCAATTATAGACATGTGTCTCTAGCGGAATATCATTACTGACGGTATTTATGTTTGAAGAGTTCAATGCGGGAGAGTGCGTGAAGATGAGTAGCTTTTCTGCTACAGAGATCTGCTCGCTCCACTCCTTATCGGAAACTTCCTCATTTCCAGCAAATCGTCCAACATAAAATTTTAGTTCATTTTCATCTTGCACATATCCCCATTTGGCATGTTGAGGAATACGAACGCCAAATGTTTGATATGTGGCTTGACCTATGTATAATAAGACGTTTGAACCATAAACCGTATGAACTCCATAGGCTTGGTATAGGCCATAGTCTTTTCCAGAGTTCATGTTCTTAATTTGTTCTAGTGAGTATGGGCCATTCCATTGGATATGTATCTTTTTCATATTATTAGCATTAACCTTCGCTATAATTGTTTATTGATTCGATATAATCGATTTTTGTAATTTGTTTGTGAGGTAAAGTGTGGTTTTTTATGCGCTAGTTGTTCTCACTTTTGATCTCCCCCCAATATTAGGGCATGGCTAAATCAGAGATCCGGGCCTTTTTGCAGGATTTGGATGAATTCCTCCGGAGTCTGGTTATTTAACGATGAATGGGGTCTGCTTCGATTATATTCCTGTCGCCACTGCTCGATCTTTTCCTGCGCATCGTCCAGTGACAGGAACCAATGAACGTTCAGACACTCATCCCGAACACTGCCGTTAAATGACTCGATCAGCGCATTATCCGTCGGTTTTCCCGGCCGTGAGAAGTCCATTGTTATACCATTTTCATATGCCCAGTGATCCAGCGCTTTAGATATAAATTCACTGCCATTGTCTGTCTGAAGCCGTTCGGGAACCCGCTGTCTTAACGCTTTTAAACGCGCCATCACCGTGACGACATCTTCCCCACGTAGCCCCTGACCTACATGGATCGCCAGGCACTCACGACTAAAATTATCGACTACAGTCAATGCACGGATACGGCGTCCGTTGAACAGATTATCAGCAACGAAGTCCATGCTCCAGCACTGGTCTATGGCCGTCACTTCCGGACGGACGCTTCTCTGCCGGGCTGTCACATGCCGTCGGGGGCGTTTCGTCCGTAAATTCAGACCTTCCTGACAATAAATTCGGTGTGTTTTCTTATGATTAATCAGCCAACCTTCGCGGCGTAGAAGAATATGAATACGCTGAACTCCGTAGCGAATGCGGGTTTCAGCTATTTCCCTTATCCGTAAGGTGACGGCCCGATCATCACGGCAGCTACGATAGTTATACACCGTGCGGCTTTGCATCATCAGACGGCAACCCCGACGTAACCCGATACGGTAGGCCTCCAACAGCCAGGCGATGGCCTCGCGCTTCTGCGCCGGCCTTAGAACTTTTTTTTGATAACCTCCTGCAGCATCTCTTTGTCCAAACTTAAATCTGCCACCAGACGTTTCAAACGTAGATTTTCTTCCTCGAGCTGGCGCAAACGACGCAATTCGGTTACGCCCATGCCGCCAAACTTTTTTTTCCAATTGTAAAAAGTGGCCTCAGAAATTCCCATCTTTCTGCAGACTTCCTCCACTCGAGTGCCGGTTTCGGCCTGTTTCAGAGCAAAAGCAACCTGTTCCTCGGTATAACGTGTCTTTTTCATGCCAGATAACCTTCTTTTTTCAGGAAAATGAAGGCCGAAAGCTCTACTTTACACTGGTCCTTAACAAAGGGAAGAGATCACTAAGACTTCAGCCACTGAAATGTTTACTCCAAGCTGCTCTGATTTCATCGTCATGTTTCCTAACACTTTGCTCTAACTTGCTCAGGTTAACGATTGAACGGTTATAGCTGGTGGTTGGTTTTTAATCCAGAATTTTGCCTCTCCAACCTTACCCACTACGTGGATGTGCGTTTTTTGCTCTTCGCGGGAGGAGAAGAAATAGAAGCGAAACCCTTTCTCGTTATATACCGCTGGACCCATGATGTTTTCTGATAACTTAAACCAGAATGGTAATTTACCATATATGGTAAATATTGCTGATTTGGCATCACACTTTCATCCAGTGCGTTCAGCATCATCTTTTTTGATGACGGGCGGTCAAATTACCACCGCTGATTTTTCAGCGTAATGATAAATTCAAGCGGTGTCCGATCGTTGTCAATACCGTAGCCAGCGGGTCAAAACTGCAAATATGGCATCCCTGCGTGGAGGGGGGAGCACCGCCCTGAAGGTCGTGTAAGATCAGAGTGTGCTTGCCGGGGCTGCCATGGGCGAAATCGTGGGTATGCTGGCGACAGAGATTGGCAGAAACCGGTCGATAAACTGAGCGAGAAACAGACGGTCTCGCCCCTGGCTGCAGCCTTATAGGACACGCCGGGGGCTCCGTTTGTGACCGTGGTTCAGTCGGGTAAGACGACGGTTTGGAATGACTATTTTGGCTTGAGTTAGTCACTCTGACATTAATTATCTCTGGTGACGCTCATCTGAATAATAATAAATAATTATGCTTACTTAGACACCAATGTGATATCACAATAGACAAGCCTCCAAAAACGCTGTATTTAAGAGTGGGTTCACTTAGTTATCCGGCGTTCCCGGGAGAGATCGGGGGAGAGTGGGGAAAACCGGAAATCGGGGGCAGCATGGTGGGGCGGTCTTATGAACCCGGCAACGTGGCTGAAGGTTTTGCCGACACCCACGGCTTTATAGGCAGTCAGCTGCCCGGATTTTATAAGTCAGAAGAAAGCGCCTCCCACGGTCGGGGGCTAATGACGAATGTTGTCGCAGATGCTTGGGCGGCGCGACCATTCCGCTGGCGGCACGTTTTGTCGTGAGTGGAGTCGTCTCATCAGAATTGCTGAAATTTATTTTTGCGACGGAGAAATAAGATGAAAAGAATTTTACCGTTGGCAGCAGTATGCCTGTTGGCAGGTTGTCAGACTTTCTTTATCGGCAGCGGTATGGATTCAACCAATAATACCTCTGTGCCTTATATTCAGAGAATCCAGAAAGCCGACACGGTTGGTCATACTGATCCAGAACAACGTAAAATGGATATTTATGCCTGTGGAGTAGGGCCTTCTGCAGATTTAAATGATAAGCGCTGGCAGCCAGCTAATGGATATCCAAATCTTTCTGTAAAAGACAGGGCTGGAAAAAGGGATAAGCTAGAACATTGCATGGAAGGTAAAGGGTATATTGTATTTGGCTTTGAAGAATGTGGATCACAAAAAGACCCAACCGGGCTGTGCAATTAGCGGCCTGAATTTCGGCATTCTGGGTTACTTGGCTGAATTCTGTGTGGCTGATGCCAATCATAATGGACGCGCCTGCGGTATGACGCAGTCAGCCGTCTCTGACGGCGCGATCATCGTGCATGATCGGGCTAACCAGCAGCAGAATGTCGACACGCTGGCGCGTGATATTATCCGTGTATACTGGTCCTATCCCCTACCTTTAACAAGGATAAAACGCAGGCGTGCCTGCTGCAGGTCTCACCTGATTGGTGAGATAGGTAATCAGGTGGCAGGTATTGCGCGGAGACAGGGTGAGATTGCCGGTGAGAAAACGAAACGTGATCCGGCAGCCCTGATTCAGGCCCATACCGAGCCGGCAGCTACCGACAAACCGCTCATCGGGCAGAATATGGCTGGTGTATAGCACCGGCAGGGCGTCTTCGGGAATGGGAAAATACCAACAGGGTATTCAGGCGGCCACTGCGGCGACATCCCATATATTGCAGATGTGGTGAAAGCGATGACTACAGGCCGATCACTGGAGAGTTGAATAAGACTGCAACTATAGCGGTCCATACGGTGGTGAACGCCGCCATGAAGGTCGCACAAGGTCAGAGCGCGCTTTCCGGGGCTGCCACGGGCGAAATCGTGGGTATGCTGGCGATAGAGATATACCAGAAACCGGTCGATAAACTGAGCGAGAAGCAGACGGTTTAGTCCCCGGTGACTGTTGTGCTGCCGGACTTATTGGCTGTCTTATAGGCAATGCTGGGGATTCCGTTTTGACCATGGCCCGGTCGAGCAAGGCGGCGGTTGAGAATAACGCTCTGGGATTTAACCAGTCATGTCGATATTAATCATTCCTAGTGATGAGCTGCAGAATAATAATAATTTGTTATGCCTATTTAGATACCAATGCAATATCGCAATATGACATGCCATTAAAAACGCTGTATTATCATATCTCAGTTCATTTGTTAGCCAGCCAATAACCAGCTGGCATTTATTTTATTATCTATCCGTTGTGGGTAATAGGGTAATAGGGTAAGAGATTTTCTCTTTTCTCTGATTAGCACAATACACATAATTTCTAAGAAATGCAGATTGCTCTGCGTCAGCATGAACAAGGGCAACGGGGTTAAAAAAGGCAACACCGCTACGTCACGCGGATAGAACGCTGAATGCGCGCCTGAACCACTACACAGAAAGGTGTATAGATAGGGAGGATTTGTGGTGGCGAATGTTAGTAATAACCTGAACCTAAAAGCCTATCCCAGTAGGCATATATTGTTGCAGCCCGTTTGGATACAGGCAGCGAGCAACAACCGGAGCATACACGCAGTATATGAAAATGATGAGCACAGCCCCGGCCCGAAATGGTAAATCAAATAGCAGAATGGGATAGTCCCTAAGCAGTGAGCAGTTCATTGATAATTATAAAACCAGACAAGCTCGCCTCTGCGCTGGGGGAGCATCGGTTTCGCCGCCAGCCGCGATAAGATGCAGCGTACGTATGCCTCGCTAGATAGCGATACCGGTATTTTTACCGCTAAAGGCGGTTTTGATATCACCGTGGATAATCATACCCAGCGGGACGGGGGGTTATCGCCTCTACCGTCAGCGGTAACAACAATAGAACAATAGGTTGGAGACAGGCATGCGCGGCTGGACGGATATCCGTAACGAAAGTAAAACATCCGATGATCGCCATACCGTAGTGATGTTGGGCCGAGTGGGGGGGTGAGGTGATGAAAACCGCGACGTGACGTCGGCTATCGGGACCGTGCAGGCGGAGGATGTTCATCGTCAGATAAGTAAGTATATCGGTGATAAACAGGCTACGGCTCGCCTGGAGTTAAGGGAAGATTTGGACAGTCAGGATGAGGTGAAACGCCAGTGGGCGCTGGAGAATATTTACAACCTACGGTATCAGCGGCGTTTATTTGGCTGGTATTGCACGATTTATGCGGAGAATTATCAATAATAAGGAGATGATAATGAAAAAAATGTTGGTTATACCGTTGATTGCAGCGGGTTTTATGGTGAGTACTCTGGCATTGGCGGAGACGCAAACCGTCTCTCTGGGTTACGCGCATATCAAGCCTCAGGAAGAAAAGGCCTTGAACGGTGCAATACTTGGCTATCGGTATGAGTTTGACGATGACTGGGGCGTGTTGGGCAATGTTACCTTTGCCAAAGGTGACACAAAAGAAACCGACGATTTCGCTAAAGGCGATTTTAAATATTATTCACTGATGGCCGGGCCAACTTACCGGATTAATGAATACATCAGCGTATACGGCCAGCTGGGTCTGGCCTACTTCAACGCCAAATTTGAAGCCAATTATGACGATGGCTATAGCGAACACAGCAGCGCCTCAGTTACAGCGCTGGGCTGGGGGGCAGGATTCATTGTGAACCCGATGGATAATCTGGCCATTACTGTAGGTTATGAAGGAAGCCGGTTCAACTTCAATGGAGATAACGACGGCAGTAAGGTTTCAACCAATGGCTTTAACGTGAGCCTGGGATACCGTTTCTGATACTGATAGTACGTTGTTGGTAACAGGGTGAAGACCCATACGCAATAGCAAGGCAACGCATTGCGTGCTACGCAGGCAGTCTTCGCGGCTGCCTGTCGGATAAGGTGATCCAACGTAATCTCATTCTGGTAACACTTTTAAAAGCGTTATCTCGGTTATCTTGATATAATGATTGAGATTTATGTCATGTAACATAGCGTTACGCTACGGTCATCATGAAACACTACGTAGATCACAACTCTCTATGTCCGCCTTTATTTATGGGGGAGCCATCAGGTCTAAGGCTCCTTTTTTATCGCCCGCATCGCGCGGGCGGCGGTGACACGGGCTTATTCGCCGCTATCCTCGGCGCCCGCGGTGGCGGGATTGCTCTGGGCGTTGGGCTGGCGGCGTTTTCCGATGTTTTTACTGTCGCGGTGGCGCACTTTGGTCTTGACCTTTTTCTTCTGCTCGTCGAGCTTTTTCTGCGCCCGCTTGGCCTGCACCTTCTTCGACGGTTTACCCTTGTTCTTCAGGCTCGGCGCTTTGGTTTCCGGGCGCAGATTATCGACGACGCGTGACTTCAACGGTTCCTGCACATAGCGGCTCACCTTGCCGAGCAGCAGCTGGTCGTGTGCCTCGATCAGGGAGATGGCGGTGCCCTTACGCCCGGCGCGTGCGGTACGCCCGATGCGGTGCAGGTAGACATCGGCGCTGCGTGGCATGTCAAAGTTGAACACGTGGCTGATATCCGGAATATCCAGACCGCGGGCGGCGACGTCGGTGGCGACCAGCACGTTGACCCGGCCGTCCAGCATGCGCTTAATGGCCTCGTTACGCTTGGCCTGCACCATTTCGCCCTCCAGGAAACAGGCCTGGATACCGGCCTGATGCAGCCAGGTGACCAGCTCATGCACGCGCTCACGCTTGCGCACAAAGATAACGGACTTGGTGACGTCCGGCTGGCGCAGCAGATTACACAGCAGGGCGGTCTTGTGTTTCAGGCTATCGGCACGATAGTACCACTGCTGGATCTTCTTACGCTCACGGCGCGGCGGCTCGGCGCTGACGTCAACGGGATCGTTGAGCAGGCGAGCGGCAAAGTCGTGAACCGCGTCGGACTCCAGGGTGGCGGAGAACAGCAGGGTCTGCCGACGCCAGCGGGTTTCGGCGGAGACGGTTTCGATGTCGCTGGCAAAGCCCATGTCCAGCATGCGGTCAGCTTCATCGAGGATCAGGGTCTCTACCGCCCGGCAGTCAAAGTTCTCTTCTTTGATATACTGCAACAGACGCCCCGGCGTGGCGACCACCAGATCCTGGTTGGTGTTAAAGATCTCGGCGTGGTTAATATAGGAAACGCCGCCGGTGATGGTGGTGATGTCCAGGCTGGTGTGGCGTGCCAGCTCCCGGGCCTGATCGGCCACTTGCATGGCAAGTTCGCGGGTCGGCGTCAGGATCAGAACGCGCGGCGGGCCGGACTTCTTACGCGGGAAGTCGAGCAGGTGCTGCAGCGCGGGCAGCAGGAAGGCGGCGGTCTTGCCGGTTCCTGTTGGTGCGGAACCCAAAACGTCCCGTCCGTCCATGGCGGGCGGGATGGCGGCGATCTGGATGGCGGTCGGGCGCTCATAGCCTTTGTCGCGCAGGGCGTCGAGCAGGCGCTCGTCGAGTTCGAGTTCGGAAAAGTTGGTTGCTGTCATGGTCTACCTCTGCTTGGGGCGCAGATTATAGACGGGTTGGCGACTATATTCATCCATTAAAGCGCGATGTGCGCCTCCCCCATGCCCTGCAGCGCAGCCGCCGCGTCGTCTGCAGGGCTGTGCTGGTCTGCCTTTATTACACTGACTACACTGCAGTCGCGCAGTCGCGCAGTCGCGCAGGCGCGGCGATGGCCATTCCTTTTTTACGGCGGCGCGGGTATGTTATGCGCGTTACTCTCTCAGTCCCAAGGAGCCTGCTGTGCCGCATCCGCCCTCCGCCGCGCTGTCCCTGCCGCGCAACGGATTTACCCTCAAGCGTTTCTTTGTCGCCCACGATCGCTGTGAAATGAAGGTCGGTACCGACAGCATTATGCTTGGGGCCTGGCTACCCCTGCGCGGCGATGAGCGGCATATTCTGGATATCGGCAGCGGCAGTGGGGTGCTGGCGCTGATGATGGCGCAGCGCAGTACGGCGCAGGTCGACGGCGTGGAGATCGAGCCCGGCGCGGCGACACAGGGGCAGGAGAATTTTCTGGCTTCGCCCTGGCCGACGCGGCTGACCATGCATACGCTCTCTCTGCAGGCGTTTAGCGCCGGGTGCGGACGACGCTATGATCTGATCGTCAGTAATCCGCCCTACTTTGCGCCGGGCGTCGCCTGTCGTACGGCGGCCCGGGCGACGGCGCGCTATACGGACTCGCTGGATCACGCGGCGCTGCTGCGACATGCCGCCGAGTTGAGCTGCGAAGACGGGCGTCTGGCGCTGGTACTGCCGGTCGAGGCCGCCGAGTCGGTGGTCAGCAAGGGGATGACGCACGGTTGGCATCTGCTGCGCCGGACAGCGGTGCGCGATCGCGCCGATAAGCCGGTGCGCCGGACGCTGTTGTTGTTTGGACGCATCCCCGCGGCCGTACAGTCGAATACACTGGATATTCGCGATGATTCCAGCGAATACTCCTGCATCTTTCGCAACATGACGAAAGATTTCTACCTTTTCTTCTAGTGCTGTTGCTTTAATTAGCACGATATTCCAATATTCCTCTTGGGGCAGGCGTATCCTGCCCATAATATCCTGGCCTGAGGGTAGGGGTATTTAAGGGATTCAGGGACAAATCCAATACATCGCACCCGCTTTATTGCCACATACCTGAGTTTACTTCTGGACAGACAGCATTTTAATGCGGTACCCCCGTGCGTTTCTGCGGCGTAGACGGTTGGGTAAGCGAGATAAGAGGGCAGAATATGCAACAACGTTTATCGATGGCTGACACTCTGGGGCTGGGATTAATGACCTTTGCCTTTTTTCTGGGCGCCGGAAACATTATTTTTCCGCCGCTGGAAGGCCAAATGGCCGGTGAAAATGTGCTGTATGCCATGGGCGGCTTCCTACTGACCGCAGTCGGTCTGCCGCTGGTTTCCATTATCGCCGTCGCCAGCGCCGGCGGCGGCCTGCCGGCGATGACCCGCGATTTACCGCGCGGTACTGGCACTTTTGCCGCCGTGCTGCTGTTTATCATCATCGGGCCGGCCTTTGCCGCGCCGCGTACCGGTCTGGTAGCCTTTGAAATGGCGATCCGTCCGCTGCTGGGCAGTCAGGGCGAAAGCGCACTGCAGGTAGGTGCCGTGACCCTGGACGGGGTACAGATGGCCGTTACGGCGCTGTTCTTTGTCGTAACGCTGGCGCTGGCCTGGAGCCGCGGCAAGCTGATCGACAGCGTGGGCAAGTTGTTGACGCCGATGTTGTTCCTGCTGCTGGTCGTGCTGGCGCTCGGGGTGCTGCTGCGCCCGCAGGGTGAGATCGTTGCTCCGGTCGAGGCCTATCAGACCATGGCCTTCAGCAAGGGCTTTATCGGTGGCTATAACACCATGGATACCTTCGCCGCGCTGATGTTTGGCATGCTGCTGGTGGACGTGCTGCGCGGTAAAGGGGTCACTGCGCCGCGCGCCTGCTTCCGCTATCTGAGCATTGCCGGAGTGATCGCGGCTATCGGTCTGGCTTTTGTCTATGTTTCCCTGTTTTGGCTGGGGGCGACCTCGTCTGGCGTTGCTCCGGGTGCGAGCAACGGTGGGGTGGTGCTCGCGGCCTATGTACAGGCGCTGTTCGGACAGCCGGGGCAGTGGATCCTGTCACTGGTGGTGCTGCTGGCCTGTCTGACCACGGCGGTGGGGTTGGTGAGCGCCTGCGCCGACTACTTCTCAACCCTGACGCCGCTGCGCTACCGTCAGTGGGTAGTGTTGCTGTGTGCGATCTGTGCAGTGGTGGCCAACGTGGGATTAAGTCGTTTGATTGCCCTGTCGGTGCCGGTGCTGATGGCGCTCTATCCGCTGGCTATCGCTTTGGTGGTGCTGACCTTCATCCGTCGCTGGCTACGTAACCCGGTAGTGGGCTACCGCTTGGTGATGCTGGTTGCGCTGTTGTGCAGCCTGATGGATGGCGCCCGCGCCGCCGGCGCCGAGAGCGGTTGGCTGGGCGAGCTGTTGGCATGGCAGATGCGTACCATGCCTCTGGCCGCTGATGGTATGGCCTGGGTACTGCCGTCTACGCTGGCGCTGCTGGTTGCGCTGCTGTTGCCGGCGGGAGCCCGCAACGCCGGCGCGCCGCAGGCCGCCTGAGTCAGGTCGCTGTTTCTGGAAAACCGTCGGGCGCCTCAAGGGCGTCCGATTTTTTTGTCTCTTGTCCCCCGTCTATGCCCTGAATTTTGTTGCCGCCGCGGTCAGGGTGCAGCCGAATGAGAAAAATCGTGTTAGGCTGTTACATTATGTCATTCAGTGCCGAGGCGTATCGATTCTGCATCGGGTGGCGGAGTACTGTCAGGCGGAGGCCAGCGCTCCAGCCTAGGGGTAGATCGCTTGCCCGCAGGATAAAAATAATGGGCAGGGAACTTTTGGGCGCGTATGAATTCTAATTGCAGGCTTGCTCAGTTTTTTGACGACTGGCGATATATTTCATGCGTGGAGGCAGATTTGGGGAGACATTACCTCGAATGAGCGAGCAGTTAACAGATCAGGTATTGGTCGAACGCGTTCAGAAGGGTGACAAGAAGGCGTTTAATCTGCTGGTAGCGCGTTACCAGAATAAGGTCGCGAGCTTGGTGTCCCGTTATGTTCCGCCCGGTGATGTGCCAGATGTGACGCAGGAGTCGTTCATCAAGGCCTATCGCGCTCTGGCGTCGTTCCGCGGTGACAGTGCGTTTTATACCTGGCTCTATCGTATTGCCGTGAATACGGCTAAAAATTATCTGGTTGCTCAGGGGCGCCGCCCACCGTCCAGCGACGTGGACGCCGTCGAGGCCGAAAACTTTGAAGGCGCCAGCGCGCTGAAAGAAATTTCGAACCCCGAGAACTTAATGTTGTCAGATGAGCTAAAGAAGATCGTTTTTCGCACCATTGAGTCGTTGCCAGAGGATTTGCGCCTGGCGATTACGCTTAGGGAGCTGGATGGTCTCAGCTATGAAGAGATAGCGGCTATCATGGACTGCCCGGTCGGTACGGTACGTTCACGTATCTTCCGCGCCAGGGAAGCGATCGACAGTAAAGTTCAGCCGCTGATTCAGCGTTAGTCATGCGGACACAGCAAAGGGTATTAAGGCATGCAGAAAGAAAAACTTTCGGCTCTCATGGATGGTGAATTGCTGGACAGTGAGCTGATGGGCTCCCTGAGCAGTGACCTTGAGTTGCAACACACCTGGCAGCGTTACCATCTGATCCGTGACACTCTGCGGGGTGACATGGGTGAGACGGTACAGATTGATATTACCGATCGAATTGCAGCCGCACTGGACGATGAGCCGGTGTGCCTGGTGCCCGGTGCAATTCCTGAATCTCAGCCACAGCCCTCCGCCTGGCAGCGTATGCCGTTCTGGCATAAGGTGCGTCCCTGGCTGGGGCAGATCTCCCAGATGGGGATCGCCGCCGGGGTTTCGCTGGCGGTCCTGTTGGGGGTTCAGCACTATAACCGTCCCGCAGACGGTGTTTCCGATCCGGAGTCTCCGGTCTTCAATACCTTGCCGTTGGGTGGTCAGGCATCGCCGGTCAGCTTCGGTGTACCGAATGAAGGTAGCAATGCCCAGCAGCAGATTCAGCAACAGCGCAAGCGCATCAATGCGATCCTGCAGGATTATGAGCTGCAGCGTCGTCTCCACGCTGAACAGCTGCAGACCCAGGATAGCAACGTGCAGGCGTCTATCCAGGTGCCCGGTACGCAGTCATTAGGAACTCAGCAGCAGTAATGAAGCACATTTGGTTTGCTCTTAGTCTGTTGACTGGCAGCCTATTTATCTCCTTTTCCGCTCTGGCCCAGGATACTGCGCCGGGGCTGATGCTTCAGGAGATGAACAAGGCCAGCCAGTCACTCAATTACGAACTGGCGTTCATCAATATCACCAAGCAGGGCGCCGAGTCGCTGCGCTATCGTCATGCACTGGAAAACCAACAGGTTTTGGCACAGCTGCTGCAAATGGATGGCCCGCGGCGCGAGGTGGTGCTGCGTGGCAATGAGGTCAGCTACTTCGAGCCGGGTCTGGAGCCCTTTACCCTGACTGGCGATCACATTGTTGATGCGCTGCCGTCGGTGATTTTTGCTGATATTAACCAGCTGACACCCTACTATAATTTTATCTCCGTCGGACGTGCCCGCGTCGCCGATCGCCCCTGTGAGGTGATCCGGGTGGTGTCGCGCGACGGTATGCGCTTTAGCTATATCGTCTGGATCGATGAGGAGTCCAAGCTGCCGCTGCGGGTGGATTTGCTCGACCGTGACGGTGGGACTCTGGAGCAGTTTCGGGTCATCGCTTTCGACGTGGGACAGCAGGTAGCCAATGAGATGCGCAGTTTTAGCCGTCTGACTCTGCCGCCGCTGCTGCGTCTGCCACCCGCTGAGCACGTCAGCTTCAACTGGCGCACCACTTGGGTGCCTGATGGTTTTAAAGAGGTTTCCCGCAGCCGCCGAACTCTGCCTTCCCTGTCCGAACCCGTTGAGTCCTGCCTGTACAGCGATGGGCTGTTCAGCTTTTCCGTCAACATCAGTCCGACAACCGGCGACAGCCGCGACGATCAGTTCTTGCGTCAGGGGCGGCGAACCATTCATACCGAAACCCGCAATAACACCGAAATCAGCGTGGTGGGTGAGCTGCCGCCGATGACCGCCAAGCGCATCGCTGCGTCTGTCCGTTTCAGCCGGTAATGCCACGATGATGCGTGAGTGGGCAACGGTGATCAGCTGGCGGCAGGGGGAAGCTCTGCTGCAGTGCGAGTCGCATGCCGGGTGCAGCGGCTGTCGGGCCCGTCAGGGGTGCGGCAGCGCGGCGCTGGCCGAGCTGGGGCCGCAGACCCGGCATCAGCTGAGGTTGGCCGTTAGCCAGCCGCTGCAGCCGGGGCAGCGGGTTGAAATCGGCCTGCAGGAGGCCAGCGTGCTACGCTCTGCGCTGTTGGTTTATATTACGCCATTGGTCGGGCTGCTGGGCGGCGGTGGCGGCGGTCAACTGTGGCTTGGATCGGACGGCGCCAGCGCGCTCGGTGCGCTGATCGGCGGCGTGCTCGGTTTTGCCTTGGCGCGCAGTTTGGCGCGCCGTATGGTGCAGGGCGAGGCCTACCAACCGGTACTGCTGCAGGTGGCGCTGCCGCCTACCCAGCTGCGCAGCATAACGAATCCACCCAATCGCGAGTGAAGCGCTAGGTTTTGGCCTATGGGCTGTGTAAAATGCAGCGATTCGGCGCCTGGCGCCACTTAACCCAAATCATCGCTTTGAGCCCGTCCGCGTGTCCTTAGGCGAGTAATTCAGAAATCATCAGGCATATATATTAATAATGAAGAACATACGTAATTTCTCCATTATCGCGCACATTGACCACGGTAAGTCGACGCTGTCTGACCGTATCATCCAGCTCTGCGGCGGTCTGTCTGACCGTGAGATGGAGGCCCAGGTTCTGGACTCCATGGATCTGGAGCGCGAACGCGGTATCACCATCAAGGCGCAGAGCGTCACGCTCGACTATAAGGCGCAGGATGGGCAGGTGTATCAGCTCAACTTTATCGATACGCCGGGACACGTGGATTTCTCTTATGAGGTCTCCCGTTCGCTGGCCGCCTGTGAGGGGGCGCTGCTGGTGGTTGACGCCGGGCAGGGGGTCGAAGCTCAGACCCTGGCCAACTGCTATACCGCCATTGAGATGGATCTGGAGGTGGTCCCGGTGTTGAACAAGATCGACCTGCCCGCCGCCGATCCGGATCGCGTGGCGCAGGAGATCGAAGACATCGTTGGTATTGATGCTACCGATGCGGTGCGTTGTTCGGCCAAGACCGGGGTCGGTGTCGGCGATGTGCTGGAGCGTCTGGTGCGCGATATTCCAGCACCGGAAGGAGAGCCAGAGGCGCCGCTGCAGGCGCTGATTATCGACTCTTGGTTCGATAACTATCTGGGCGTTGTATCGCTGATCCGCATTAAGAACGGTACGTTGCGTAAGGGCGATAAGGTCAAGGTGATGACCACCGGGCAGACCTATAACGCCGATCGCCTAGGGATCTTTACCCCGAAACAGGTCGACCGTGACGTACTGAACTGCGGTGAGGTCGGCTGGCTGGTTTGCGCCATCAAGGATATTCACGGTGCGCCGGTTGGCGATACTCTGACCTTGGCCCGCAATCCGGCGGACGTCGCCCTGCCGGGCTTTAAGAAGGTGAAGCCGCAGGTTTACGCCGGGCTGTTCCCGGTCAGCTCCGACGACTACGATGCCTTCCGTGATGCGTTGGGCAAGCTGAGCCTGAATGACGCCTCGTTGTTCTATGAGCCGGAAACCTCAACGGCGCTGGGCTTCGGCTTCCGCTGTGGCTTCCTGGGTCTGCTGCACATGGAGATCATTCAGGAGCGTCTGGAGCGTGAATACGATCTGGATCTGATCACCACCGCGCCGACGGTGGTGTATGAGGTGGAGACCACCCGTAACGAAGTGATCTACGTAGACAGCCCCTCCAAGCTGCCGGCGGTGAACAATATTCAGGAGCTGCGCGAGCCGATCGCCGAGTGCCACATGCTGCTGCCGCAGGAGTTCCTGGGCAACGTGATTACGCTCTGTATTGAGAAGCGTGGCGTGCAGACCAATATGGTCTACCATGGTAATCAGGTGGCGCTGACCTATGAAATTCCGATGGCTGAGGTGGTGCTGGACTTCTTTGACCGCCTGAAGTCTACCTCGCGCGGCTATGCGTCGCTGGATTACGGCTTTAAGCGCTTCCAGGCCTCGGATATGGTGCGGGTTGATGTGATGGTCAACAGCGAGCGCGTCGATGCGCTGGCGCTGATCACCCACCGCGCTAACGCCAACGTGCGTGGCCGTGAGCTGGTCGAGAAGATGAAAGAGCTGATCCCGCGTCAGCAGTTTGACATCGCCATTCAGGCGGCGATCGGCAACCAGATCATCGCTCGATCCACGGTGAAGCAGCTGCGTAAGAACGTACTGGCCAAGTGTTATGGCGGCGATGTCAGCCGTAAGAAGAAGCTGCTGCAGAAGCAGAAAGAGGGTAAGAAACGCATGAAGCAGATCGGTAACGTTGAGCTGCCGCAGGAAGCGTTCCTGGCCATTCTACACGTCGGTAAGGACTGATCGTTAGCCTGTCGGGCGCGGTGGATACCGCGCCCGCTGCGTTTATAAGCATTGATTTTAAGGAGTAATGGACATGGCAAATATGTTTGCCTTGATCCTGGTTATCGCCACGCTGGTAACCGGTATCGTGTGGTGCATCGACCGTTTCAAACTGGCACCGGCGCGGCGTGCCCGCCTGGCACAGATTAACAGCCAGACCGAGCAGGGGCTGGATGCGCAGAGCGCCCGTCAGGCCGTCAAGGCGCCGGGCTGGATCGAGTCCTGCGTATCGGTGTTCCCGGTGCTGGCCCTGGTATTGGTGATCCGTTCCTTTATCTACGAACCGTTCCAGATCCCCTCCGGTTCGATGATGCCGACGCTGCTGATCGGCGATTTTATTCTGGTGGAGAAGTTTGCCTACGGGCTGAAGGATCCGGTGACCCAGACCACCCTGATCCCGACCGGGCACCCCAAGCGCGGCGATATCGTGGTGTTCAAGTATCCGCTCGATCCGCGCCTGGACTATATTAAGCGTGCCATCGGTCTGCCGGGCGACAAGGTGGTGTATGACCCCTACAGCAAAGAGCTGACGGTGTATCCGGCCTGCCAGAAGGGTGAGCGTTGCGAGCGGCGGTTGCCGATCACCTACAGTCCGTCGCACCCGAGCGAGTGGGTGCAGACCTTTAACCAGATGAGCAGCAATGAGCCGAGCAGTGGTTTCCATCAGTATCCCATCGACGAGAGTGTGCCGAACGGCTACCGGATGTATCAGCGTCAGGAGACGTTGGGTACGGTGAGTCACAACATCCTGACGGTGCCACAGGCGCAAGACATGGTCTCCCGCTACTACCAGCAACCGGGGCAGCCACTGGGGACCTGGGTCGTCCCGCCGGGCCACTACTTTATGATGGGTGATAACCGAGATAACAGCGCCGACAGCCGTTACTGGGGCTTTGTGCCGGAGAAAAATCTGGTGGGTCAAGCCACGGCTATCTGGATGAGCTTTAAGAAACAGGAAGGCCAGTGGCCAACTGGCGTCCGGCTGGATCGGATTGGTGGAATTCATTAAATAACCCCCGTAATTACGCAGCAATCTCCGGTCAGTCGTTGTAGAATATTTCCGTGACACGTTTGGCCCCCCGCGCGGGGGCCACTGCAAACGAAACAGCTTTGGATTGGCTTATGGCAAGGCAGGCCTGTTCCGTATGCTGCGGTTTTTGACGCATTCTGAATTTATTGGTATCTCATGAACCCCATCGTAATAAACCGGCTTCAGCGTAAGCTGGGCTACACTTTTAGACAGCATGATCTGCTGATGCAGGCGTTGACCCACCGCAGCGCCAGCAGTAAACATAATGAACGGCTTGAGTTTCTGGGTGACTCGATCCTGAGTTTTGTGATTGCTAACGCGCTCTATCACCGCTTCCCGCGCGTGGATGAAGGCGATATGAGCCGGATGCGCGCCACGCTGGTGCGCGGCAACACCCTGGCCGAAATGGCGCGCGAGTTCGATCTGGGCGAGTGTCTGCGTCTGGGGCCGGGAGAGTTGAAGAGCGGTGGTTTTCGCCGTGAGTCTATCCTGGCGGATACCGTAGAGGCGCTGATCGGCGGTATTTTCCTCGACAGCGATATTCAGACCATTGAGCGTCTGATCCTCGACTGGTATCGCTCCCGCCTGGAGGAGATCAGCCCGGGCGACAAGCAGAAAGATCCCAAGACACGTTTACAGGAGTTTCTGCAGGGGCGCCATCTACCGCTGCCCTCCTATCTGGTGGTACAGGTGCGCGGTGAGGCGCACGACCAGGAGTTTACCATTCACTGCCAGGTCAGCGGGCTGTCCGCGCCGGTAGTTGGTGTCGGCTCCAGCCGGCGCAAGGCCGAGCAGGCCGCCGCCGAGCAGGCGTTAAAACAGTTGGAGCTTGAATGAGCGAAGAAAAAACCTACTGCGGCTTTATTGCCATCGTTGGCCGTCCCAATGTCGGTAAGTCAACGTTACTGAACCAGTTGCTGGGGCAAAAAATTTCCATCACCTCGCGTAAGCCGCAGACCACCCGTCACCGCATTATGGGTATCCATACGGAAGGTCCGTACCAGGCTATCTATGTTGATACCCCGGGGCTGCACATTGAGGAGAAACGGGCCATTAACCGCCTGATGAACCGTGCGGCCAGCAGCTCCATCGGCGATGTCGAACTGGTGATTTTTGTGGTGGAAGGCACCCACTGGACGCCGGATGATGAGATGGTGCTCAACAAGCTGCGCGACCTGAAGTGCCCGGTGATCCTGGCGATCAACAAGGTAGACAACGTGGTCGACAAGACTGCACTGCTGCCGCACATTCAGTTCTTGAGCCAGCAGATGAACTTTTTGGACGTGGTGCCGATCTCGGCAGAGAAGGGCACCAACGTGGACGCTATTGCCCGCATCGTGCGCCAGCGCCTGCCGCAGGCGGAGCACCATTTCCCTGAGGAGTACATCACCGATCGCTCCCAGCGTTTTATGGCCTCTGAGATCATCCGTGAAAAGCTGATGCGCTTCCTCGGCGAGGAGCTGCCCTACTCGGTCACCGTAGAGATCGAACGCTTTGCGCCAAACGAGCGCGGTGGCTATGACATCCACGGTCTGATCCTGGTGGAGCGCGATGGCCAGAAGAAGATGGTCATCGGCAACAAAGGTAGCAAGATCAAAACCATTGGTATCGAAGCGCGCCAGGACATGGAGGCGATGTTTGATGCCAAGGTGCATCTTGAGCTGTGGGTTAAGGTGAAATCCGGCTGGGCGGACGATGAACGTGCGCTGCGTAGCCTGGGTTACGTCGACGATCTGTAAACCGTACCATGGACGGCTGGCAACGCGCCTTCGTGCTGCACGCACGGCCCTACAGTGAAACCAGCCTGATGCTGGACACGTTCACCGAGGGGCATGGCCGGGTACGTCTGCTGGCCAAAGGGGCGCGCAGCCGTCGCTCTTTGCTTAAGGGGGCGCTGCAGCCCTTTACGCCGCTGCTGATCCGCTGGGGCGGCCGGGGCGAGGTAAAGACCCTGCGCAGCGCCGAGGCCGTCTCCCTGGCGCTGCCGCTCAGCGGCATCACTCTCTACAGCGGCCTGTACGTCAACGAACTGCTGGCGCGGGTGCTGGAGCAGGAGACCTGCTACAACGCTCTGTTCTTCGATTACCTGCACTGCATTCAACATCTGGCCGCCCACGCGGGCTCACCGGAGCCTGCGCTGCGCCGCTTTGAGCTGGCGCTTCTGGCTCAGCTGGGCTACGGCGTCGACTTTTTGCACTGTGCGGGCAGTGGTGAACCGGTAGCCGATACAATGACCTACCGTTACCGTGCAGAGAAGGGATTTATTGCCAGCCTGGTGGTGGATCAGCTCAGCTTCACCGGACGCGATCTGAAAGCGCTGGCCAGCCGCGAATTCCCCGATGGTGCAACCCTGCGCGCCGCCAAGCGCTTTACCCGCATGGCGTTAAAGCCCTACCTGGGCGGTAAGCCACTGAAAAGTCGTGAGCTGTTCCGTCAATTTTCCCCGCGTCGCCCGGCTTCGCCGGGTATCTCCTGACGTCGGCTGTCCCCCTGCTTTCCCCGCCGCTGTCCTGCCCGCGGCGGCGCGCGCGGCGTTACACTGCATCAGGCCAGTCCGGCGGCGCTTGTCAGCTGCCCATTGGCGGGTAATATGATGTCTGATAACCGGGGTATCCCGACCGATCATCCTTGAGGAGCTGTCATGGCCGATATTCTGCTGGGCGTTAACATCGATCACATCGCGACCCTGCGCAACGCGCGCGGGACTCAGTATCCCGATCCGGTCCAGGCGGCCTTTGTCGCCGAGCAGGCCGGAGCGGACGGTATCACCGTACACCTGCGCGAGGATCGCCGTCATATTACCGATCGCGATGTTCAGCTGCTGCGCCAGACCATCCAGACCCGGATGAATCTAGAAATGGCGGTGACCGAGGAGATGGTGGCGATCGCCTGTGAGCTGCGGCCGCACTTCTGCTGCCTGGTGCCGGAAAAGCGCCAGGAGGTGACCACCGAGGGGGGGCTGGATGTGGCCGGTCAGCGCGACAAGATCGCGGCAGCGGTGGCGCGCCTTAGCGCTGCCGGTATCCAGGTGTCGCTGTTTATCGATCCCGATGAGCGCCAGATTGAGGCTGCGGTGGCTGTCGGCGCGCCTTACATTGAGATCCACACCGGCGCCTATGCCGATGCGCCCAGTGCGTTGGCGCAGGCGGCGGAATTGGAGCGGATTGCCGCGGCGGCGTGCTTTGCGCACGCGAGGGGCCTGAAAGTCAACGCCGGGCACGGCCTGACCTACCATAATGTGCAGGCAGTCGCCGCCCTGCCGCAGATGCATGAGCTGAACATAGGCCACAGCATCATTGGCCGTGCGGCCCTCGATGGGCTGAATCTGGCGGTGCGCGATATGAAACGGCTGCTGCTGGATGCGCGTCGCTGATGGCTATTCTGGGGCTGGGCACCGATATCGTCGAGATCGCCCGCATCGCGGCGGTGGTTGAACGCAGTGGCGATCAGCTGGCGCGGCGTGTGCTGGCGCCGGCGGAGTGGCAACAGTATCTGACGCATGCTCAGCGGGTGCGCTATCTGGCTAAACGTTTCGCCGTCAAAGAGGCGGCGGCCAAGGCGCTGGGGACCGGTATCCGTCAGGGATTGGCCTTTGCCCAGTTTGAGGTGGCCAATGATACGCTGGGTAAGCCACGGCTGATCCTGCACGGACGTGCAGCCGAACTGGCCGCCGACTTGGGGATCGCCTCGCTGCACGTATCGCTGGCCGATGAGCGGCGCTATGCCTGTGCGACGGTGATAGCGGAGGGGTGATCCCCGGGCGCAGGGCGGGCGCGCTGACGGCGCATAGACGGCGGGCCTTGGCCCGCCGTTTTTTATTGTCCGTCGCCCGGTGGTGTGAGGTAGTCCCGGGCCGCGCGGGTTACGTTGTCCATTTCATCCAGCAGCTCCAGCCACTCCGGATCCAGATCGCTGGCCGGTGTGCCGTGACGCAGCTGCTGTTCCAGATAGTGGCACAGCCTGCGCAGGCGCGGCACCCCGCTGTAACTGCTGCTGCCGTGCAGCTTATGGATCAGGCTGCACAGGTCACCGTCCTGATCGCCCGCCAGCTGGCGGGTGATCTGCTCGCGTACCTGGGGCAGGAATTCGATCAGCATCTGTAGCATGTCGCGCGCCAGATCCGCTTTGTTGGCCGCCTGGCGCAGCGCGAGCCCCCAGTCGAGGGAAACATCGGGGTCATCCGACGTCTGCGGGGCGGGTGCACTGGCTGCTGTGCTGGGGCGCTCACCGCTGTAGCGGTTGAGTAGCTGGCGTAACATATTTTCGTCGATCGGCTTGGCCAGATAGTCATCCATGCCGGCACGCAGTAAACGCTCTCGCTCACCGTTAATTGCATGGGCGGTGACGGCGATAATCGGCGTGGTGACGTGGCGCGACTGCTGACGTAGCAGCTCCGTGGTGCGGATACCGTCCATCTCCGGCATCTGAATATCCATCAGAATAATATCAAGATGGCGATCGCGCGCCGCCGCCAGCGCCTCTTCGCCGCTGTGACACAGCAGGATATGCTGCACCAGCTCGCCGAGCAGGGCGCCGATGAGTTTCAGGTTGGCCGGGTTATCGTCTACTGCCATCACCGTCAGCGGCAGGCGGGCGCCGTGCGGCGAGATCACCTGTGGCGCCCGCAGTGGCAGGGCGTTGTCCAGCAGGGCGGGCAGCAGTCGGCTGCTGGCGAGCGGCTTGAACAGACAGCTGCGGATGCCTGCAGCCTTTAAGGTATCGCTGTCGTGCAGAGTGTGGCTGGGCAGCGCCAGGATCACCCGGTCGGCCAGGCGCAGCGCCAGGCTCAGCTTCTCCTGCATCGACTCCGTACTGAGAGAGGTCTTGACCGGCAAGCCGAACAGCAGGATATCGTAGTGGCTATCCGGGATCACCTGGGTAAACTGCGGGCAGTAGGTGACCTGCAGCGGCGTGACCTTCAGCATATCGAGGGTACACTGTGCCGCCACCGGGTTACTTTCGATGTACAGCAGAGTCTGACCCTGCAGCCGCTCCACCGGCAGGCTGGCGGGGGGGGCGTTATGGTTCAGCTCCAGGCGGATATGGAACCAGAAGGTCGACCCTTTGTGGGGCTGGCTGTGGAAGGCGATATCGCCGCCCATTTCGTTGATCAGTTTCTGGGTGATCACCAGCCCCAGGCCGGTGCCGCCGTGGCGGCGGGTGATGCTGGCATCCGCCTGGCGGAAAGCCTGGAACAGCTGGGACTGCTGACGCTCGGAGATGCCGATGCCGGTGTCGTGCACCTGTATCTCCAGCTCCACGGCCTGGCTGGTCTGGCTACGCAGCTCGATGCGGATGTCGATATTGCCCTTTTCGGTAAATTTAATCGCGTTGCCCAGCAGGTTAGTCAGCACTTGCTGCAAGCGCATCGGATCTCCCAGGACATGTTCCGGCACGTCGTTGTGTACGTTCAGCGTCAGCTCCAGCCCCTTGTCATGGGCGCTGGGGGCCAGCAGGGTCGCCACCTCGTCAATGGTTTCACGCAGCATAAACGGGATGTGCTCCAGCACCAGTTTACCGGCCTCCAGCTTGGAGAAGTCCAGCACGTCGTTGATGATGGTCAGCAGGTTGTTGGCCGAGCGTTCAATAGTGTGCAGGTAGTCTATCTGGGTTGCGCTCAGCGGCGTTTTCATTACCTGGCGGGTGAAACCGATCACGCCGTTAAGCGGAGTGCGCAGCTCGTGGGACATGTTGGCCAGGAATTCGGACTTGATGCGTGCGGCCTCTTGGGCGCGTTTCTTGGCCAGGTCCAGCTCGACGTTCTGGATCTCCATCTGCTCCAGGGTCTCGCGCAGGTCGGAGGTGGCCTGATCAATGTTCTGCTGCATCTCCTCATGGTAGGCGGTCAGCGACATGGCCATGGAGTTGATACCATTTTTCAGCATGTCCAGCTCGCCCAGCATGTGCCCCTCTACGCGGCTATCCAGCTGGCCGCGGCGGATGCGATCGACGGTGTTGACCATGTTGCGGATGGGGCCGGTGACATCGCGCATCAGACGGTAGGAGAACAGCAGGGCAATGCACATGCTGATCAGCAGCAACAGCGTGGCGACAAACACCTCTTTATACTGCTGCAGGCGCACCGAGCGCAGATCCAGCTCGATGGCGATATAGCCCATCGGCGCGCTGACGGCGCTTTTATCTTCTTCCAGGCGGTTTTCGGCGATGATCGGGGTTCGTAGGATCAGCGCGTCACCGCGTTTGCTCAGCATCAGATCTGTCAGCGGTGGACTGCCATCCGGCAGTTGCAGCATGGCATAGTTATGGTGATAGTTTGAGGTAACGAACAGATTATTCTGACTGTCAAAGACTGCAATGGTGCGCACAATGTCCGAGTGACGCCGATGCAACAGGTCGATTAGCTGGCGCACCGCCTCTCGGTTACGGAGGGTCATGCCGTATTCGGTGGCGACGGCCAGTGGTTCGATGATGCTGGCACCGGCGTCGACCAGCTGATCCTGCAGTTCATTGTAGCGGTGCACGACGAAGAAAGTGCTGAGCAGCAGCCCGATCAGCAGCGTCGGGGCCAGGGTCAGGATCATCATGCGTGCCCGCAGGCTGTATTTGGTCATGGCGTTCCGATGTGGGAGAATTGGCGGCAAACTATTATTGGGGTAAGCCCCGGCTTAACCCACCGCACAGATAAGCAATCGACATGGCTCAATTTTACACACCGGGGCGCCGTACCGCGACCCGGAAAATCCTGATTGTGACCGCAACCGATCTGGATGCCTTTGGCCAGGGGGTGGCTCGCGAGCAGGGCAAGACGCTGTTTATCAGCGGGCTGCTGCCCGGTGAGCAGGCTGAGGTTATCCTGAGCGAGGAGAAACGTCACTTTGCCCGCGGACGGGTTACGCGTTTAATCAGTCACAGCCCACAGAGGGTTGCGCCGCGTTGTCCTCACGCTGGCGTCTGTGGTGGCTGTCAGCAGCAGCATGCGGCGATCGCCCTACAGCAGCAGAGCAAGTCGCAGGCGCTGCAGCGTCTGATGGCGCGTGAGACCGGGGTGGATATTGCGCCGCAGGTGATCGCCGGAGAGCCTTATGGCTACCGGCGGCGGGCCCGTTTTGGGCTACAGTTTAACGTGAAAACGCAGCGGGTGGTGCTGGGGTTCCGTCAGGCGGCCTCTAACGATCTGGTGGCCCTGAAAGCCTGCCCGGTGTTGGCGCCCGCGCTGGAAGCGCTGCTGCTGCCGCTGGGCGAATGCCTGTCGGCGTTACGTGCGCGGCGCCGTCTGGGACACCTGGAGCTGGTGCTGGCCGACAATGGGCCGCTGATGGTGTTGCGCCATCTGGACCCGCTCTCTTTGTCGGATCGGGAGGCTCTGAGCGCCTTTGCCCGCCAGCGCGGACTCACGCTGTACCTGAGCGACGGCGGCGCACCGCAGCGCCTGCTTGGCGAGGCACCCTATTACCAGATAGACGGGAGCCGCCTGGATTTTAACCCGCAGGATTTTATCCAGGTGAATGCCGCGGTAAATGCGCAGATGGTCGGACAGGCTCTGGCCTGGCTGGATGTCAGGGCTGATGAGCGCGTGCTGGATCTGTTCTGCGGCATGGGTAACTTTACCCTGCCGCTGGCGCGCCTCGCCCTGCGGGTGGTGGGCGTCGAGGGGGTTCCCGGGCTGGTGGCGACGGCGCAGAATAATGCACGTAACAACGGGCTGAGTAATGTAGAATTCTTCCATCAGAATCTGGAGGAGGACGTGACGCGTCAGGCCTGGGCGTCGCAGGGATTTGACAAGATTTTGCTCGATCCGGCGCGTGCCGGCGCCCCCGGGGTGATGCAGCATATCGTTCGCCTGGCGCCGCGTCGGGTAGTCTATGTCTCCTGTAACCCGACCACGCTGGCCCGGGACAGTCAGACGCTGCTGCAGGGCGGCTATCGGTTGACGCGTTTATGTATGCTGGACATGTTTCCCCACACGGGGCATTTGGAGTCGATGGCGCTGTTTGAATCTGCGGCGCAATAGGCATTTGATAGGCAGTAGTCGAGAGGGAGAGAACCATGGTCGCGGTAAGAAGTGCTCATTTGAATACGGCTGGTGAATTTGTCCCCGAGCAGTGGGTGGCAAGCCTGAACCTGTCCAATTCTGAGTCGTGTGAGCGTCTCACCGCCACCTGGCGCTATTGTCAGGAGAAGACCGCCGGTAACGCCGCGGCGCCGCTGCTGTTGTGGCGCGGCGTTGAAATGGTCGAGATCCTCTCTACCCTGAGCATGGATAATGACAGTATGCGCGCCGCGCTGCTGTTTCCGCTGGTGGATGGCGCGGTGATCGATGATGCCCGGGTGCGCGAGGACTTTGGTCTGGGCATCGCCGATCTGGTGCGCGGTGTGCTGGAGATGGACGCCATTCGTCAGCTGAAGGCTACCCAGGATGGGGCCGTCGGATCGGAGCAGGTGGACAATATCCGCCGGATGCTGCTGGCTATCGTAGAGGACTTCCGCTGCGTGGTGATCAAGCTGGCGGAGCGCATTGCCCACCTGCGCGAGGTGAAGGATGCGCCGGAAGAGGAGCGCGTGCTGGCGGCCAAGGAGAGCTTCAATATCTATGCCCCGTTGGCCAACCGTCTGGGGATCGGCCAGCTGAAGTGGGAGCTGGAGGACTTTTGCTTCCGCTACCTGCATCCGGAGGAGTATAAGCGCATTGCCAAGCTGCTGCATGAGCGGCGCATCGACCGCGAGCAGTTTATCGATGACTTTGTGCGCGATCTGCGCAGGGCAATGGCCGAGGAGGGGATCAAGGCGGATATCTACGGTCGCCCCAAGCATATCTACAGCATCTGGCGCAAGATGCAGAAGAAGTCGTTGGCCTTTGACGAGTTGTTCGACGTGCGCGCGGTGCGGGTGGTGGTCGATCGCCTGCAGGACTGCTACGCGGCGCTGGGGATAGTGCATACTCACTACCGTCACCTGCCCAGCGAGTTCGATGACTACGTCGCTAACCCCAAGCCCAACGGCTACCAGTCGATCCATACGGTGGTGCTCGGGCCGCACGGCAAGACGCTGGAGATCCAGATCCGTACCCGCCAGATGCACGAGGATGCCGAGCTCGGCGTGGCGGCGCACTGGAAGTACAAAGAGGGGCCGCAGGCGGGCGGCCGCTCCGGCTACGATAACCGTATCGCCTGGCTGCGCAAGCTGCTGGCCTGGCAGGAGGAGATGGCCGACAGCGGCGAGATGATCGATGAGGTGAGAAGTCAGGTGCTGGACGATCGGGTGTATGTCTTTACCCCCAAAGGCGACGTTATCGATCTGCCCGCCGGCTCCACGCCCCTCGACTTTGCCTACCATATTCACAGCGACGTCGGCCACCGCTGTATCGGCGCCAAGATCGGCGGGCGGATCGTCCCCTTTACCTACCAGCTGCAGATGGGCGATCAGGTGGATATCATCACCCAGAAGCAGCCTAACCCGAGCCGTGACTGGCTGAATCCCAACCTGGGGTATGTCACCACCAGCCGCGGGCGCGCCAAGATCCACAATTGGTTCCGTAAGCTCGATCGCGATAAGAATATCCAGGCCGGGCGCCAGATCCTGGATGACGAGCTGGCCCGTCTGGGGATCAGCCTGAAAGAGGCGGAAAAGCTGCTGCTGCCGCGCTACAACGTGCATACCCTGGACGAAGTGCTGGCCGCCATTGGCGGCGGCGATATCCGCCTGAACCAGATGGTCAACTTCCTGCAGGGCAAGATCAACAAGCCCAGCGCGGAGGAGGCCGATCGCGAGGCGCTGAAGCAGCTGACCCAGAAGGGGCAGTCCAGCGTGCGCAGCGACAAGAGCAGCGGCCGGGTGGTGGTCGAAGGGGTCGGTAACCTGATGCACCACATCGCCCGCTGCTGTCAGCCGATCCCCGGCGATGAGATCGTCGGTTTCATTACCCAGGGGCGCGGGATCTCCATTCATCGCGCCGACTGTGACCAGCTGGACGAGCTGCGCCGCCACGCGCCGGAGCGGATCATTGACGCGGTATGGGGTGAGAGCTACTCCAGCGGCTATTCGCTGGTGGTGCGGGTGACCGCCAACGATCGCAGCGGGCTGCTGCGCGACATCACCACCATTCTGGCCAACGAAAAGGTCAATGTGTTGGGGGTTGCCAGCCGCAGCGACACCAGGCAGCAGATGGCGACTATCGATATGGAGATAGAGATCTATAACCTGCAGGTGCTGGGTCGGGTGCTGGCCAAGCTGAATCAGCTGCCGGACGTGCTGGATGCGCGTCGTCTGAACGGCGGACGCGGCGGCGCGGAGTAAGCACGGGGCCTCCTGACCACGATCTGAAGCGCCGACCCGGGTAGGGGCGGCAGGCGTCGCGTGCGGCGCCCCATTTTTCTGTTGGAATAACATCGATGACCACATCTGCCATACAACGACTGTTGATGATTATGCGTACGCTGCGCGATCCGCAGCGGGGCTGTCCTTGGGATCTGCGTCAAACTTTTGCCACAATCGCCCCTTATACGCTGGAAGAAACCTATGAAGTGCTTGACACGATTCAGCGCAACGATTTCAATGGACTTAAAGAAGAGTTAGGCGACCTGTTGTTTCAGGTGGTGTTCCATGCGCAGATGGCCCGGGAGCAGGGGTTATTCAGCTTTGACGACCTGTGCCAAAGCATCTGTGACAAGCTGGAGCGCCGCCATCCCCACGTGTTCGACGCGGAGTATGACGGGACGGCGCAGGCTTCCGTGGCGCGCTGGGAGCAGCGCAAGCAGCGGGAGCGGGCGCAAAAGGCGATGGACTCCGTGCTGGATGACATTCCGCAGGCGCTGCCGGCGCTGATGCGCGCTGACAAGATCCAGCGGCGCTGCGCTTCGGTGGGATTTGACTGGGACACCCTGGGGCCGGTGCTGGACAAGGTTTACGAAGAAATAGATGAAGTGATGGATGAGGCGCAGCAGGCGGTGGTGGATCAGGCCCGTCTGAGTGAGGAGGTGGGGGACCTGCTGTTCGCCACGGTCAATCTGGCGCGTCATCTCGGCTGCCGTGCAGAAACCACGCTGCAGGAGGCCAACCGTAAGTTTGAACGTCGTTTCCGTGCGGTCGAGCAGGCGATAAGCGCCGGTGGACAGACGTTGGAAAGCGCCACGCTGGAAGAGATGGAGGCGGTGTGGCAGCAGGTAAAACAGCAGGAAAAACAGTAGGGTGGCACGCCGCGTCGGCGGGGGTTTTCCGTTTTGTTTTGGCTGTTTGATGCGCTGCGGCAGAGAATAATGGGATTTTTGGGTATTTTTTCTCTATATCCTTTTGTTTCAGAAGTAAAAGAAGATTATTGCAGGCGGTGTTTTAGCGCAGAAAACAGCGCGGACGGGATCAGATCGTTTGTGGCAAATAAAACCTTCGGGTATACTACTGTCCCGTCCTGGTTCTTCCATCGTCTTTAAACCTAACTCTCAGGTTCAGCATGACAACGAATTATATTTTTGTGACCGGCGGGGTCGTATCCTCTCTGGGTAAAGGCATTGCCGCAGCCTCCCTGGCGGCCATTCTTGAAGCCCGTGGCCTCAATGTATCCATGATGAAGCTCGATCCGTACATCAACGTCGATCCGGGTACCATGAGTCCGATCCAGCACGGGGAAGTTTTCGTTACCGAAGACGGCGCGGAAACCGATCTGGACCTGGGTCACTATGAGCGCTTCATCCGCACCAAAATGTCCCGTCGCAATAACTTTACCACCGGACGTATCTACTCCGATGTGCTGCGTAAAGAGCGTCGCGGCGACTATCTGGGCGCCACCGTTCAGGTGATCCCGCATATCACTAACGCCATCAAAGAGCGCATCCTGGAAGGGGGCGAGGGCCACGACGTGGTTCTGGTTGAGATCGGTGGCACCGTCGGTGATATCGAATCGCTGCCGTTCCTGGAGGCCATCCGCCAGCTGGCGGTCGACGTTGGTCGTGAGCACACCATGTTCATGCACCTGACCCTGGTACCGTACATGGCGGCCGCCGGTGAGGTGAAGACCAAGCCGACCCAGCACTCCGTGAAAGAGCTGCTCTCTATCGGTATCCAGCCGGACGTGCTTATCTGCCGCTCCGACCGCGCCATTCCGGCCAACGAACGCGCAAAGATCGCGCTGTTCTGTAACGTACCGGAGAAAGCGGTTATCTCCCTGAAAGACGTGGATTCCATCTACAAGATCCCGGGGCTGCTCAAGTCGCAGGGGCTGGATGAGTTTATCTGCAAACGTTTCAATCTGGCTTGCCCGGCGGCGGATCTCTCCGAGTGGGAACAGGTTATTTTTGAAGAGGCCAACCCGGCCGGAGAAGTGACTATCGGTATGGTCGGCAAGTATGTCGAGCTGCCGGACGCCTATAAGTCAGTGATCGAAGCGCTGAAGCACGGTGGGTTGAAAAACCGCGTCAGCGTTAATATCAAACTGATCGACTCACAGAATGTTGAAACCAAAGGCACCGAGATCCTCAAAGATCTGGATGCCATCCTGGTGCCGGGCGGTTTCGGCTATCGCGGCATTGAAGGGAAGATCGCCACCGCACGCTATGCGCGCGAAAACAATATCCCGTATCTGGGTATCTGCCTGGGGATGCAGGTTGCCCTGATGGAGTTTGCCCGCAATGTGGCGGGCATGGAAGATGCCAACTCAACGGAGTTCATGCCGGACTGCAAATACCCGGTCGTAGCGTTGATTACTGAGTGGCGTGATGAAGAAGGTAACGTTGAAATGCGCAGCGAAGACAGTGATCTGGGCGGCACCATGCGCCTGGGTGGTCAGCAGTGCAATCTGGTGGACGGTACGCTGGCGCGCCAGCTGTACGGTGCGCCGAGCATTGTGGAGCGTCACCGTCATCGCTACGAAGTGAACAACATGCTGCTGAAGCCGATCGAAGCCGCGGGTCTGCGCGTCTCCGGCCGTTCAGCGGACCATAGCCTGGTGGAGATCATCGAGCTGCCTAACCACCCGTGGTTCGTCGCCTCGCAGTTCCACCCGGAGTTCACCTCCACCCCGCGTGATGGACACCCGCTGTTCTCCGGCTTTGTTAAGGCGGCGGCGGAATACCAGAAACGTCAGGTGAAATAAGTGATTATGGGCAGGCGCGGGACTTGGGTTCCGCGTCTGTCGTCTGGAGTTTTAGTTTAACTTGTATCGAGGAAAACCTAATGTCCAAAATCGTTAAAGTTATCGGTCGCGAAATCATCGACTCCCGCGGTAACCCGACTGTAGAAGCCGAAGTTCATCTGGAAGGCGGTTTCGTCGGTATGGCTGCTGCGCCGTCAGGTGCTTCTACCGGTTCCCGCGAAGCGCTGGAGTTGCGCGACGGTGACAAGTCACGTTTCCTGGGTAAAGGCGTTCTGAAAGCGGTTTCCGCCGTTAATGGCCCGATCGCTGAAGTCATCATCGGTAAAGACGCCAAAGATCAGGCAAACATCGACCAGATCATGATTGAGCTGGACGGCACTGAAAACAAATCCAAGTTTGGTGCCAACGCCATTCTGGCGGTTTCCCTGGCCAACGCTAAAGCAGCCGCTGCCGCTAAAGGCATGCCGCTGTACGCTCACATCGCCGAGCTGAACGGTACTCCGGGCAAATACTCCATGCCGCTGCCGATGATGAACATCATCAACGGCGGTGAGCACGCCGACAACAACGTCGACATCCAGGAGTTTATGATTCAGCCGGTTGGCGCTAAGACCCTGAAAGAAGCGGTACGCATCGGTTCTGAAGTGTTCCACAACCTGGCTAAGGTGCTGAAGTCTAAAGGCATGAACACCGCTGTGGGCGACGAAGGCGGCTACGCGCCGAACCTGGAGTCCAACGCGGCAGCGCTGGCGGCCATCAAGGAAGCCGTTGAGAAAGCCGGTTACGTGCTGGGTAAAGACGTTACCCTGGCGATGGACTGCGCCGCCTCTGAGTTCTACAACAAAGAAACCGGTATGTATGAACTGAAAGGCGAAGGCAAATCCTTCACCTCCAACGAGTTCACCCACTACCTGGAAGGTCTGACCAAAGAGTACCCGATCGTTTCTATCGAAGACGGTCTGGACGAGTCTGACTGGGATGGCTTCGCTTATCAGACCAAAGTGATGGGTGGCAAGCTGCAGCTGGTGGGTGACGATCTGTTCGTGACCAACACCAAGATCCTGAAAGAGGGCATCGAGAAAGGCATCGCTAACTCCATCCTGATCAAGTTCAACCAGATCGGTTCTCTGACCGAAACCCTGGCTGCTATCAAGATGGCGAAAGACGCTGGCTACACCGCCGTTATCTCTCACCGTTCAGGTGAAACCGAAGATGCGACCATCGCCGATCTGGCGGTAGGTACCGCGGCTGGCCAGATCAAGACCGGTTCCATGAGCCGTTCTGATCGCGTAGCCAAGTACAACCAGCTGATCCGTATCGAAGAAGCGCTGGGCGCGGCTGCACCGTTCAACGGTCTGAAAGAAGTGAAAGGCCAGCATTAATCTGCCGCTTTTCTGATGTAAAAAACCCGCCATCCGGCGGGTTTTTTATGTCCGTGGTGTAACGGTTAACTGATCGCCTCTTCAGTGAGCAGGATTTGATACAGCTCATCCTTGATCCGCAGTTTTTCGCGCTTCATCTCTGAAATTTGCTCGTTGAAGGCTGCGCCGGGTCTGTTTTCAGCCCTCCTAATCTCATGGTCGAGCTGGTTATGCTCATGGAACAGGGTGGCAAATCGGACGTCTTCGGTTTTCAGACGGGAGATAAGATCACGATACTCTGGGAACATAAGCCCTCCTTTTGGTCAGAACCCATGCCTACTATGACACAGAAGCGCTGTTTGTTTTGTAACCAGTGTCTCAGGTTGCCGGTGAAGTTTACCGGGCATTAAGATGATAAAAATAAGGGGCCGCAGAGTGCGGCCCCTTGGGGTATGACACAGTAGAGCGTTACAGCCCGGCGATCACCCGGCGTAGCAGACGAATGCGCGGGGCGACGCTCTCCAGCTCCAGGTATTCGGCCGGGCTGTGGAAACCGGCACCGATAGGGCCAAAGCCATCCAGTGACGGGATCCCCAGCGCCGCGGTGTGGTTGGCATCAGAGCCGCCGCCCACCGCCTGCCAGGTGATGGCGATCCCCTCTTCCCGCCCGGCCTGTTCGACGCGGGCCATCAGGGCTTCGGTATCGCTTGACGGCGCCATGGCCGGGGTGTGGGCATCCTGCTGCAGCGTGCAGCTGACGCCGTCCAGGAACGGCTGCTGACAGCGGGCCTGCAGCGCCTGATTGACGCGCTGATACTCATCGTTGCACCAGAAGCGCAGATCGACCACTGCCTGAGCGTGGTCGGGCACGATGTTCGCCGCGTCGCCGCCGCTGATCACCCCGACGTTGAGTGTGGTGCCCTTGTCGCTGTCCGCCAGTTGGTTGACGGCGATGATGGCGTGGGCCAGGGCGGTGATCGCCGAGCGTCCCCTCTCCGGATCGTTGCCGGCGTGGGCGGCGACGCCCTGCAAGCTGAGGCGATAGCGGGCCATGCCTTTCCGGGCCTTGACCAGGGATCCATCGGCACGCGCTGATTCACACACCAGAACACAGCCGCTGCGCTTGGCCAGCTCGCCAATCCAGGCGTGGGAGTGGACGGAACCGGTCTCTTCATCCGGGTTCATGGCGACGGCGATGCGCAGGCGCTGACGATCGCTCTCTTCCAGACCACGTAGTGCCCACAGTATATTGAGCAGACCGCTCTTCATATCCGAGACGCCCGGCCCGTAGGCGCGGCCATCACGTACGCTCAGCGGACGCTCGGCGGCGGTGCCCGGTGGGAAGACGGTGTCCAGATGGCCGACCAGCAGCACATCGTAGCGATCGGCTTGCGGCTGATTGGTGACAAAGACCCCCGGCCCGACCTGGTCGCCCAGATCGACCTGCTCCGCGTGCCAGCCAGCGTCGCGGTACAGGCCGGTAAAGACATCAGCGACCCGGGCGACCCCGTCGCGGGTCTGGGTACCGCAGTCGACGTTGACTACGCTGCGCAGTTCGTCCAGATACTGTTCCAGTTGTATCATCCTATCTCTCCCTGAGTTACAGAATTACGCGCATGAGCAGCATGGCGATGAAGGCGTTGATGACGGAGATGCCGATCATCACCGGAATACGTTTGGCGGCGGTGCCAATAACGCCGAGGATACGCCCGGCATACTGGATCTGGGAGCCCATCAGGTAGATGGCCGGCGCCAGAATCGCCAGATGGGTCCCGGTGAGGATACCCTGGTCGAACAGTGCCACGGCAACGCCCACGCCACCGCCCATGGACATCCAACCACCGATCAGTACGGCAGCGGCCTCACCCGGCAGGCCAAACAGCCCCATCAGCGGGCCAAATACCAGTGCCATCCCTTTCAGGGCGCCGGTGATCTCCAGCGCCTTGATCAGCACAAAGGCCATCAAGACGTTGGGCAGGGTGCTGGTGGTGGCAATATTCCAGCCTTTACGCGCACCGGCGACAAAGACGTCGGTGATCATCGGCTTCGATGCGGAGGTAGAAATAGGTGCAGACATTAGGCTTCTCCCTGTGCCGGATGGGTTGCAGTTTTGGCGCTGTTACGTGTCGTAAGGCGCAGGTACAGGCGCATCAGGTTGGCGCCGAAGATTTTCATCACGAACATCACCGCCACACACAGGCCAATGGAGGTCGGTACCGCCGGGGTGCCGTCGAGGGTCATCAGGGTGAACAGCACCGCGCCGGAGGAGAAGAAGTTGGTGATCATGGCACCGGCGGAGAACTGGAACATGGTGAAGACGTCACGTTCGTGCTCGGCGATCTGCCCTTCGTCGGAGAGGTTGCGGGTCAGCGAGGCACCGACGTCGGTGCTCTGCAGTGAGCCGATCATCGCCAGACCGGCGGCGCCGGGGATCCCCAGCAGCGGACGCAGCAACGGCGTCAGTAACTTACGGGCCGCATTGAGCGCGCCGTAGTGCTCCAGCACGTTAATCATTCCCAGTGCGAACATCACCGCCGGGATCAGACCAAAGGCGAACAGAAAGCCGTCCATTGCGCCGGAGCCGCCCTTGCCGCGGAAGGTGCTGGTGGCGGCATTCACTGCGTCGCCGGCGCTGCTGACGCCGCTGACCACCTTACCAAATGCACCGTTGAGGGTGGTGAAGTCAAAAACGCCGTACCATTCTTTTCCGCCCAGCAGGCCGGAGAAAAATACCATTGCGAAGATCAGCGCGACATAGGCACCGAAGCCGACGCGCTGTTCAGTGGGCGGGGCGCTGGGTGGGATTGGACTACTCATGGAACATTTCCTTATGCCAGGTGTGAAGTGTTACAAAAGACAAGAATATGAATATTCAGTAATGCTTTTTTAGAATATATGACTTGGAGCAATAAAAGTATTGGTTATTTATACGACTAATTAATAATTTGAGATATCGCACGTGGAAAAATCGGAATTCCGTGCTAACAGTTCGGAATAGCGGAAATGTTACCGGGAGCCTGTGCACGGGTGACGGCCATAAAAAATCCCTGTCGGCGTCAGCGGGCAGGGATTGCGGGGAGGTGCCGAGCGCGGCGATCAGTACATCAGGGAGTAGAGCTGGCGGCGGAACTTAGCGGCCAGCGCGTCGCCGGTGCCCAGGGCGGCCAGAATGTCCATCAGCGTCTTGCGGGCTGCACCGTCACCGGCGGCCAGATCGTGACGCAGGTGATCCATCAGCAGGGTCAGCGCCTCTTCGTTGCGTCCGACCTGATGCAGCTGTAGGGCCAGCTGGACGGCCAGCGCCACGTTCTGTGGCTGTTCGGCGACCTGCAGCTGCAGCTGCTGGATTTCCGGGGTGTCGGCGGCCTGCTTCATCAGCTCGATCTGGGCGATCAGGCTCTGGTAGTGGGTGTCCTGATCCTGCAGCGGAACGGTGGTCAGCAGGGTGCTGGCCTCGTCGCTGCGGTTCAGGGCGATCAGGGTTTCGGCCAGCGCCAGCGTGATATCACTGCGGGTCGGCGCCAGGGCGTGGGCCTCTTTCAGCAGCGGCAGGGCCTCCGCCATATTGCCGGCGGCCATCAGCTCCGCTGCCTGGGCGGCCTTTAGCTCTTCTGGCTTGGGCAGAACCCGGGCCAACAGATCGCGGATCTGCTCTTCCGGCTGCGGTCCCTGAAAACCATCGAGCGGCTGACCATCCTTAAACAGATAGACCGTCGGGATGGCGCGCAGCCCGAACTGGGATGCCAGCATCTGTTCGGCGTCGCAGTCGACCTTGGCCAGGATGAACTGCCCGGCGTACTCGGTGGCCAGCTTTTCCAGCACCGGCGTGAGCTGTTCACAGTGTTGGCTGCGGGCAGACCAAAAGTAAAACAGCACCGGCACCGACATGGATTGCTCCAGCGTCTGGTGCAGGTTGGCTTCGGTAATATTGACTACGGTGGCGTTGATCATGGTGATTTCTCTCGATCCCTTCGGCTAGATAAAACGGATATGGGGGCGGTGGCGGCAATTACAAGGTCAGTGTGCCGTCGAGTGGCCACTCAGAATGCGATCCAGCGCGCGGCCCGGCAGGATCCGCCGCAGCAGGCTGAGCACATGAGCGATGACGGTGACCGGATAGCGCAGGCGCGGACGCGGACTCTCCAGCGCGTGGCGCAACTTGGGCAGCACCGCCTCCGGGGTCAGGGTGAAGCGGGCGGCGATGCCGGGGTTGGTCACCGGCCTGGTGCTGTCGCACTGGTGCACGTTGTGGGTAAAGCGCGAGCGGATGGGGCCGGGCTCGATCAGGGAGACGTGTACCCCGCTGCCACGCAGCTCCATGCGCAGCGCATCCGACCAGCCCTCCAGCGCATACTTGCTGGCGGCATAGGCGCCGCGTCCGGGGGTTGCCACGATACCCATGATGGAGCTGGTCTGGATGATGCGCCCCTCGCCCTGGGCCAGCATCGCCGGCAGCAGCAGCCGGGTCAGCTGATGGGTGCCGAACAGGTTGGTGGCAAACTGGCGCTCCAGCCCCTCGCGGCTGATCTGGCTGAGGGGCCCATAGAGACCGAAGCCGCCGTTATTGAACAGGGCATACAGACGCCCGCCGGTCAGCGCCAGCACCCGACGGGCGGCCTGCTCTACGCTGTCGGCGCTGTCGAGATCCAGCGTGATGCCCTCCATCCCCATGGCCTCCATCGCCGCGACGTCCTCCGCTTTACGGCAGGCGGCCAGCACCCGGTAGCCCCGCTGGTGCAGATCCTTGGCCGCCGCCAGTCCGATGCCGCTGGAACAGCCGGTGATTAAGATGGCTTTTTGCATAAGTTTACCTAAGTTGCCCTGTTAGTCGCTGAATATTCATGTTTAATTAATAGACGGCGCGCCGTCCTCCGCGCGCGTTAGCTGCGGCAGCAGGCGCTGCGCCATCCAGTCGGCGATAAATGGCTGGGCCAGCGCGTTGGGGTGCAGGCCGTCATTCTGGATCCAGTCGGGATGGCCGACCACCGCCTCCATATAAAACGGCAGCAGTGTAGCGTTAAAGCGCGCTGCCAGCTGAGGGTAGATAGCCGCAAAGGCGTCGCCGTAGCGCCGGCCGTAGTTGGGCGGCAGGCGGATCTGCATCAGCAGCGGCGTGGCGCCAGTCTGCTGCACCTGTCCGATGACAGCGGACAGCGTCGCGGCGATGGCGTCAGGAGCAACGCCGCGTAGCCCATCGTTGGCCCCCAGCTCAATCAGCACCCAGCGCGGCCGGTGCTGCTGCAGCAGCGCCGGCAGGCGCAGCAGGCCCTGCCCGGCGGTATCGCCGCTGATGCTGGCGTTGATCACCGTCAGCGGCGGGGTACGCCGCTGCCATTGCTGTGCCAGACGTGCGACCCAGCCCTGCTGCTCCGGCAGGCGATAGGCGGCGCTCAGGCTGTCCCCCAGCACCAGCAGTGTATCGGCACGGGCTGCCGTCAGGCCACACAGGATCATGACCACTATCAGGAGTATCCGATGCCAGCGCAAAACGTCATTGAAGTTCATCATGTCGCCAAACGGGTTGGTGAGGGTGAAAACCAGATCTCCATCCTTACTGCTGTCGACCTGGTTGTCAAACGCGGACAGAGCCTGGCGCTGATCGGTGAGTCGGGATCGGGAAAATCGACGCTGCTGGGGATCTTGGCCGGGCTGGACGATGCCAGCGATGGCGAGGTGCGTCTGCTGGGGTACCCCCTGTCACAGCTGGATGAAGAGGGGCGCGCCGCCCTGCGCGCCCGCGATATCGGCTTTGTGTTTCAATCTTTTATGCTGGTGCCGACCCTGACGGCGCTGGAGAACGTACAGCTGCCCGCGCTGCTGCGCGGCGAGGGGGAGCGCGACAGCCGCCAGCGTGCCGCGGCGCTGCTGACGCAGCTGGGGCTGGGGCAGCGTCTGCAACACCTGCCGGCCCAGCTCTCCGGCGGCGAGCAGCAGCGGGTCGCGCTGGCGCGCGCCTTCAGCGCCCGGCCGCAGATCCTGTTTGCCGATGAACCGACCGGCAACCTGGATCGCCAGACCGGCGAGCGTATTGCCGATCTGCTGTTTGAGCTGAACCAGCGCCAGGCGACGACGCTGGTGCTGGTGACCCACGATGTTCAGCTGGCGGCACGCTGCCAGCGGCGTCTGCGGCTGGTGGACGGAACGCTGCGGGAGGTCGCGTGATCCGACGCTGGTTCTGGCGTGAATGGCGTACGCCGTCGCTGCTGATCGTCTGGCTGGCGTTGGCGCTGGCGGTGGCCTGCGTGCTGGCGCTGGGGCGCATTGGCGATCGTCTGGATCAGGGGCTGCAGCGGCAGGGGCGCGAGGCGATCGCCGCCGATCGGGTGCTGCGCAGCTATACGCCGGTGCCGGAGGCGTGGCTGGCACAGGGGCGGCAGGAGGGGATCCGGATCAGCCGGCAGTGGGTGTTTTCTACCATGGCGTTTGCCGGTGGCCGACTGCAGCTGGCGGAGGTGAAGGCGGTGGACGACGCCTACCCGCTGTATGGGCGGCTGGAGACGCGCCCGTCGCGCCAGATGCCGCGCCCCGGCGAGGCGCTGGTCGCGCCACGGCTGATGGCGCAGCTGGATCTGCGCCCCGGCGATGCCGTGGAGGTGGGGGATATAACGCTGCGGGTGGCCGGCGAGGTCGACCGGGAGCCGGACGGCGGGTTCAGTCTGCTGAGCAGCGCGCCCAGGATGCTGATCGCGCTGGCGGACGCCGAGCGCAGCGGAGTGGTGCAGCCGGGTAGCCGGGTGAGCTACCGCTATGGACTGGCCGGCAGCAGCGAGGCGCTGGCGCGCTATGACGCCTATCTGACGCCGCGCTTGCAGGCGGATCAGCGTCTGACTAAGGCCGCACAGGGCTCGAACGTGTTGGCGCGTACCCTGCAGCGGGCGCAGCAGTTTCTGCTGCTGTCGGCGTTGCTGACGCTACTGCTGGCCATGGCCGCCGTCAGCGTGGCGATGGGGCACTACTGCCGCAGTCGCCATGAGCTGATGGCGCTCTTGAAGACGCTGGGCGCCGGGCGGCGTCTGCTGCTGAAGTGGGTGGTCGGACAGTGGCTATGGCTGCTGGGATCGTCGCTGCTGGTGGGGGCGGGGCTGGGGCTGCTGGTCGAGCGGGGGCTGCTGTGGCTATTGACACCGCTGCTGCCCGCCACGCTGCCGTCGCCCGGCCTCTGGCCCTGGCTGTGGGCGTTAGGCGGTATTCCGCTGGTCGCCCTGTTGGCCGGTTTACGTCCTTACCGTCAATTGTTGGCGGCGCCTCCGCTGCGGGTGCTGCGTGCCGATGCCCTGAGTCCGCTCTGGCCTTTACGCTATTACCTGCCATTGATAGCGCTGCTGCTGGGCGCCGGGCTGCTGTGGCTGGTCGGCACCAGCGCGCTGATCTGGTCGCTGCTGCTGGGGATGGCTCTGCTGGCCCTGCTGTTGGCGCTGTGCGGCTGGCTGGGGCTGTGGAGCGTGCGCCGACTGGCGCCGGGCAGCCTGACGCTGCGTCTGGCGCTGGGGCGTCTGCTGCGCCAGCCGGGGGCAACCCTGAGCCAGCTGGCGGCCTTTTCACTCTCCTTCATGCTGCTGGCTCTGCTGCTGATGCTGCGCGGCGATCTGCTCGATCGCTGGCGTCAGCAGCTGCCGCCGGACAGCCCCAACTACTTTCTGTTCAACATCAGCGAGGCGCAGCGCGAGCCGTTGCAGGCGTTCCTGCAGTCGCACGGCGTTGCTCCACAGACGTTTTATCCCATTGCGTTGGCGCGCCTGACGGCGATCAACGGACGCCCGCCGGTGGTGCAGGGGGGCGATGAGTCCCTGAACCGTGAGCTGAACCTTACCTGGCTGGCGTCGCTGCCGCCTGGAAACCCGCTGCTGGCAGGAAAGTGGCCGCCGGGTGTGGGGGGCGTCTCCGTGGAGCAGGGGGTGGCTGAGCGTCTGGGAGTGATGCTGGGCGACAGCCTGACGTTTAGCGGCGACAGTCGGCAGTTCAATGCCCGGGTAACCAGCCTGCGGCGGGTGGACTGGGAGAGCCTGCGCCCCAACTTTTACTTCATCTTCCCACCCGGTGGGCTGGAGGGGCAGCCGCAAAGCTGGCTGACCAGCCTGCGCTATGACGGCGATACGCGGTTCTTGGCTGAGCTGAACCGCCGCTTTCCGACCCTGACGCTGGTGGATATGGGGGCTCTGCTGCTGCAGGCGCGCCAGATACTGGATCAGGTGGGGCGGGCGCTGGAGGTGATGGTGCTGCTGGTGGTGTTGTGTGGGGTACTGCTGCTGTTGGCGCAGGTGCAGGTGGGAATGGATCAGCGCCGTCAGGAGCTGCAGATTTACCGGATCTTGGGCGCATCGCGGCGGGTGCTGCGGCGCACCCTGTATGCCGAGTTCATGCTGCTGGGGCTTGCCGCAGGCACGGTGGCCGCCGCTGCCGCCGAGGGGGCGCTGTGGCTGCTGCAGCGGCAGGTATTTGACTTTCCCTGGCAGCCCGCCTGGTCGGTGTGGCTACTGCTGCCGCCGGGTGCTGCGCTGCTGTTAGGGGGGTGTGGCGCCGGGTTGGGGAGAGGGCTGCTGCGCCGCCCCCCTGCGCGCTGACGCTCAGCTCAGCCGTGTACTGGCCCAGGCCAGGATGTCCCGGTACTCTGCCGGCAGCTGGCCGCGCAGGGTATCCAGGGCGCTGACCAGCCGCTGGGATTGAAAGTGGTTCAGGTTGAGGTGGCCCACCTTGCGTCCCGGATGGACCGCCTTATCATACCAGTGCAGGTGTACCAGCGGGCCATCCAACCACGCGTTATTCAGCGCGGTGCCGATCAGGTTGATCATCACGGAGGGGGTGGAGACATCCGGGTGCGGCAAAGGCAGGCCAAGCAGTGCACGCAGGTGCAGCTCAAACTGGCTTATCGAAGCGCCGTTCTGTGTCCAATGCCCGCTGTTGTGTACGCGCGGTGCCAGTTCGTTAATCAGCAGCGTGTCATCATCCACCACGAAACACTCCATCGCCATGACGCCGACGTACTCCAGATGCTGCATGATGCGCTGTAGCATCATCTGCGCCTTCTCCTGTAGAAAGCTTTCCGGCTGTGGAAAGACCAGGCTGGCGCGCAGAATGCCCTCCTGGTGCAGGTTATGGGTGAGGGGATAGAAGACGCAGCGGCCATCCTGAGCGCGGGCGCCGATCAGTGAGACCTCGCCGATGAAGTTTATCCCTTGCTCGACGATACACTGCCCGTAGATCTCGTCATCAAGCTGGGTTTCATTGCCGGGACGAATATGCCATTGACCGCGTCCGTCATAGCCGCCGGTGCGGCGTTTGACGATGGCCAGCGGGCCGAGACGTTCAAGCAGGGCGGGCCACTGTTCTGGCGCGGCCAGCAGCGCCCAGGGCGCCGTCGGCAGGCCCAGTTCGTCCAGCAATTGCTTTTGGCTGTAGCGATCGGCCAGCAGTGGGAAGATGTCGCGGTTGATAAAGCCCGGGTGGCGGGCCAATTCGCGGGTCAGTGGCGTATCGGGCCAGCGCTCGATTTCGGCACTGATCACCGCCTGCCGCCAGGGGACGCTGTGCGGATCGGCCTCGATACCCACCGGGTAGACCGGGATCCCCAGCGGCTCTCCGGCCTGACGCAGCATGCGCCCCAGCTGACCGTCGCCCAGTACGCAAACCGGCTTCATGCGTCCTCCCGCGGGTCGGGGTGGTTGAGTACCTCATCTGTCTGCGCCTGGCGCCAGGTGGTCAGGCGGCGGCTCAAGTCTGCATCATGCAGTGCCAGGATCTGGGCGGCCAGCAGGGCGGCATTGGCCGCCCCCGCCTTGCCGATGGCCAGAGTGCCAACCGGAATGCCGCGCGGCATCTGTACTATCGAGTAGAGGCTGTCGACGCCGCTCAGCGCGGCGCTCTGTACCGGTACGCCCAGCACCGGCAGCAGAGTCTTGGCCGCCAGCATGCCGGGCAGGTGGGCTGCGCCGCCGGCGCCGGCGATGATCACCTGCAGCCCGCGCGCCGCAGCCTGTTCGGCAAAGTGAAACAGCTTATCCGGGGTACGGTGTGCTGATACCACCTCAATGTGGCAGGGCAGTTCAAGCTGAGTCAGAATTTCGGCGGCGAACTGCAGGGTGGTCCAATCGCTTTTGGACCCCATGACGATGGCGATCCTGGCCGGTGCGGCGCTGGCGGACATGAATGGTGTACTCCTCTAACCCGGTGGCGGTGAATGGCCACCCGATCCCGGCGGCCTTACAAATTAAGAGGGAAAAGCATAGCATAGCTTTTTAGACGAGGAAAACGTTTGCGTATTCGCTGGGAGGGGGGACATCAGTGCTGTTACGTTATCGGTTAGCGTAATGCGTTGACAACATCTACTCTAAAAGCAGTCGTCCATGGAGGGGGGCTTTGGCTGCCTTAACCGTTCAACGGCAGAGAGAGTCTGAGGCAAGACTGTAGCAATCAGATCCGCCAATCACCTAAAGGTTCGATGTATTCGACAAGAGCCATTGCCGCGGTTATCTACAAAGCTGGACACAATGCAGATAACCGTGATCGGCCATGTAATCACGAGAGCGATTAAGAGCCTATCCCATTAGGCTATTTGATTTGCCATTGTGGTTTTGGACCGTGCTCACAATCTTTACATACTGCGTGTACGCTCCGGTTGTTGCGTGCTGTCCGTGTCCAAACTGGCTGCAACAATATATGCCTACTGGGATGGATTGCGAATGCAGAATGATGTTGTTTTATTTTAGTTAATCCGCGATAGCGGAATGGCAATGTTGTCTCTGGATGCGCTGTACCTCTACCGATGGAAGGCGAAAGATGTCGTCCCGTCCGGCCCGGTGATGGCGCTGAGCATGACCATGACCGCCGCGGGAGCGCTGGACGAGGCGGACCTGGCTATCGGCAGGGTCCGTCCAGAGGGCGTAGTGACGCGCGTCGGTGAGTTTTGCGTGCTGCTGTACCGCACAGGCGCGCGGTGGCCGGGCGGATCTGTCGCGCGGTGGCGGCGCGGGGCAATACTCCGCCGGGTATGACCCTCAGCTTCGCTGGTTTTGTCTGCGGGAAGGACAGGATGAGCACCGGACGGGCATGGTGCAGGCAGACATAACGTTGTATCAGACCAGGTTGGCGGAGCGCAATCGCGTCGTGATGATCTCGTCCTCGGCGGGGTGAGCAGGCAGCTCGATCAGATGTATCCCCTGTGCATCGACCCGGATCATCGAACCGTGGGTATGCCAGGCACCCAGTACCGCACGCAGGGCGCAACGGCCATCGTCGAGACTGAAGTGGTGCAGGGCCGGGCGGTGGGTATGGCCGTGGATCATGCGCTGAACGCCGTGGCGCCGCAGGGTGGCGCAGACCGTCTCCTGGTTGACGTCCATGATGGTCATCGCCTTGGCGCTGTTGCTGCGCTGGCTCTGTTGGCGCATGCCGACGGCGATCTTCAGGCGCAGGCGCAGGGGAAGGCGGCGGAACAGCCATTGTAGCAGGGGGTTGTGAACCCGGCGTCGGTAGCGCTGGTAGTCGCGATCGTCGCTACACAGGGTATCGCCGTGCAGCAGCAGAATAGGCTGACCGTACAGCGTAATGATCTGTTCGTCGGGCAGCAGGGTCATGCCGCAGCGCTTGGCATAGGACTTACCCAGTAAAAAATCGCGGTTGCCGCAGATGAAGTAACAGGGAACGCCGTTGTCGCTCAGCTGGCGCAGCGCCCCGGCGACTTGCCGGTGCAGTGGCTGGGGGTCATCATCACCTATCCAGTAGTCGAAAAAGTCGCCCAGAATGTACAGGGCTTCTGCCTTGGGGGCCTCTTCGGCAAGAAAACGCAGAAAACCGGCGGTGATCGCCGGTTCCTGTTGGCTGAGGTGTAAATCAGCGATGAACAGCGTTGCCATCCGGGCGATTATTCGCTCACGGTAACGCTTTGGATGATCACGTCTTCACGCGGAACATCCTGGTGCATGCCGTTACGGCCGGTGGAGACGCCCTTGATCTTGTCGACCACGTCCATGCCTTCCGCCACTTCGGCGAATACGGCATAGCCCCAGCCGTCCGGGCGCTCGGAGCGGAAGTTGAGGAAGTCGTTATCAACGACGTTGATGAAGAACTGGGCGGTGGCAGAGTGCGGATCGTTGGTGCGCGCCATGGATAGCGTGCCGCGGGTATTCTTCAGGCCATTGTTGGCTTCATTCTTGATCGGTGCCTTGGTGGCTTTCTGTTTCATGCCCGGCTCGAAACCGCCGCCCTGGATCATGAAGCCATCGATCACGCGGTGAAAGATGGTGTTGTCGTAGAAGCCGTCACGGCAGTATTCCAGGAAGTTGGCAACGGTAGCCGGCGCTTTGTCGTCAAAGGTTTTGATGACGATGTCACCATGATTGGTGTGGAAAGTAACCATAACAATAATCCTGTTTTATGATGATTGAAGCAAGCGGAATGATTGTAGCCGATGCCCCTGCCGCTGGCACCTCTTTCTCCGGGAATATTCGCCGGGCGCCGCTCCCGGGCTTCATTCTCTCCGGGCGCTGCGTTAGTATAACCTTTACGTTTTTATCCTGTTATCAGCAACTATCACGGATACCCCCGATGCTTAAAATCTTTAATACACTCAGTCGCCAGAAAGAGGAATTTAAACCCATCCATGCCGGTGAAGTCGGTATGTATGTGTGTGGGGTAACCATTTACGACCTGTGTCACATCGGTCACGGCCGTACCTTTGTCTGTTTCGACGTGGTGGCCCGCTACCTGCGCTATCTGGGCTACAGGCTGAAGTATGTGCGTAACGTCACCGATGTGGACGATAAAATCATCAAGCGTGCGCTGGAGAACCAAGAGAGCTGTGAGCAGCTGACCGAGCGTATGCTGGCAGAGATGCATCGCGATTTCGATGCCCTGAATATCGCCCGTCCCGACGTAGAGCCGCGGGCGACCCACCATATCGCCGAGATCATCGCGCTGGTGGAGCAGCTGATCGCCCGCGATCATGCCTATGTGGCCAGCAACGGCGACGTGATGTTCGCCGTCGATACCGATCCGGACTACGGCGTGCTGTCGCGTCAGGATCTGGAGCAGCTGCAGGCCGGTGCGCGGGTGGAGGTGGCCGACGTGAAGCGCAACCCGATGGACTTTGTGCTGTGGAAGATGTCCAAGCCGGGCGAGCCGAGCTGGCCGTCACCGTGGGGCGAAGGGCGTCCCGGCTGGCACATCGAGTGCTCGGCGATGAACTGCAAGCAGCTGGGATCGCACTTTGATATTCACGGCGGTGGCTCGGATCTGATGTTCCCGCACCATGAAAACGAGATCGCCCAGTCGACCTGCGCCCACGACGGCGCCTACGTCAACTGCTGGATGCACTCTGGCATGGTGATGATCGATCGCGAGAAGATGTCCAAGTCGCTGGGCAACTTCTTCACCATTCGCGACGTGTTGGCGCACTATGACGCGGAGACGGTGCGTTACTTCCTGATGTCCGGCCACTACCGCAGCCAGCTGAACTACAGCGAAGAGAACCTGAAGCAGGCGCGTGCGGCGCTGGAGCGTCTGTATACCGCGTTGCGCGGTACCGATGTCGCGGCGCAGCCGACGGCAGATGAGACCTTTACCACTCGCTTCCGGGCGGCGATGGATGATGACTTCAACACGCCGGAGGCCTACTCGGTACTGTTTGACATGGCGCGTGAGATCAACCGCCTGAAAGGGGAAGATATGGCGCAGGCGAATGCGCTGGCGGCCCAGATGCGCGGTCTGGCCCACGTACTGGGGCTGTTGGAGCAGACGCCGGAGCACTTCCTGCAGAGCGGCGCCGCGGCAGGCGATGACGAGGTTGCGCAGATCGAGGCGCTGATCAGGCAGCGCAACGACGCCCGCGCCGCCAAGGCATGGGCGCTTGCCGATGAGGCGCGTGACAGCCTGAATGCGATGGGGATCGTGCTGGAGGATGGGCCGCAGGGTACCACCTGGCGGCGTAAGTAAGGCCGGGCGATAATGCGCAAAAAGCCGGACCCGGGTCCGGCTTTTTTACGTCTGGCGTTCAGCTTAGGCGATGACGCGCGCCTGCTGCCCGGCGAAGTCGACCAGCTGGCCTGCGACAATCTTTGCGCGCTTGCGCGTTTCGACCGCGCCGTCGACCTTAACCTGCCCCTCGGCAATCAGGTTTTTGGCCTGGGCGCCGCTGTCGCACCAGCCCTGCAGCTTCAGCAGATCGCACAGCTCGACGTGCGGATGATTGTCCAGATGGAAAGTTTGCATGGTCTTTTCTCTTGCCTTAAAAATTAACCGCCGCGCGGGCGGACACGCCGCTATTGTGCCAGTCTGCAGCGCCCGGCGCACGGGAAAGCTGCGTCTGGGGTCGGGGGCTTAGTCGTCGTGAAACGCCTCACAGGCCTGCAGGGTGTTCTGCATCAGGGTGGCGACGGTCATCGGCCCGACGCCGCCGGGGACCGGGGTGATCCAGCTGGCGCGCTGGGCGGCACCGGTAAAGTCGACGTCGCCGACCACCTTACCGCTCTCCAGCCGATTGATGCCGACATCGATCACCACTGCGCCGGGCTTGACCCATTCGCCGGGGATAAAGCCGGGTTTACCGACGGCGGCGACGATCAGATCGGCGCGCTCGACGTGCTGCTGCAGGTTACGGGTGCGACTGTGGGTGATGGTGGTGGTGCAGCCGGCCAGCAGCAGCTCCAGCGCCATCGGTCTTCCCACGATGTTGGAGGCGCCAACCATCACGGCATCCATCCCCTGGGTCTCGATGCCGCAGCGCTCCAGCAGGGTAATGATGCCGCGCGGGGTGCAGGGACGGAGCTTGGGGGTGCGCTGGCACAGGCGCCCCAGATTGTAGGGGTGAAAGCCATCCACGTCTTTGTCCGGATGGATGCGTTCCAGCACCCGGCTGTTATCGATGCCGGCGGGCAGCGGCAGCTGTACCAGAATGCCATCGATGGCCGCGTCGGCGTTGAGCGTATCGATCAGCGCAAGCAGCTGGGCCTCATCGGTGCTGTCCGGCAGTGCATAGGAACGGGAGAGAAAACCGACCTCTTCACAGGCGCGCTGCTTGCTGCCGACGTAGATCCGGGAGGCCGGATCGTCACCGACCATGATGACCGCCAGTCCCGGTGCCCGTTTGCCGTCCGCCAGGCGTTGTCGCACCCGTGCCGCCACTTCACTTCTGACTTGTCGCGCAATCGTTTTCCCATCAATAATTTTTGCTGCCATGGTGAGTTGATCCATCCTGGTTATGTTGCGGGGATGGCACTATTGTCGCAAATGGCTGGCTTGCTGTCAGGTGAATATTGATCTTAATCAAGGCCTGATGTATGTGTTTTACCGTGAAAGGCATTGACTCACCCGAGTTGGGCCGTATAATCCAATTCCGCCTGAAACATCAGGCAGATGCACCGGTTACCTTTCGATGCGCCCTTAGCTCAGTCGGATAGAGCAACGGCCTTCTAAGCCGTGGGTCGCAGGTTCGAATCCTGCAGGGCGCACCAATAATACGTCTAGTCAGTTTTCTCAATGTCTATAAAATCACATAAAATCAGTAAGATAATCGAGAACGTTGTCTCGTGGTGCCGCGCGTGGGCGATTGAAATCTCACCGTGCCGGGGTGTGTTCCGTGCAGCGATAAAAGCGATGTTTCCATGTGGTGTCGTGTCTGCCACCGTTGACTTGCCGTCTGTTGGGCAGCGATAGGAAAGGTCTACGCTGCGTCGATGATAGCGTCGTTTACTGTGTGTGGCGCCACCGATCCGGAAAATTTCACCAAAGGGGGCTCACTGACCGTGAATTCGTGGTATCACCTTCACGCGACATTATTGTGCTGGAGACTGGATAATGGAATTGCTCTGGAAGCTGCAATATTATTGATAGGGTATCTGGCTGTGATGATAATGAATCGTCAGACGTGCCACGCTCTGCTGATTGATAAATCCTCTTATAGTAGAATAATACCCCATCGCGTTCAGCGATGGGGTTATTACCGGTTAGGCTATCTTTTCAAAATTTCCGATAGCATACTTGGCAGAGCCCTCTCTTTTCTTCAGCGCACCGGGGTGGCTGGCATCAATATAGCAGGTGCCCTTTGCACCAAAGCCTTTGCTATCAGGAAGGTCTGCCCAGGTTAATACAACGGCTTGATCTTGTGGGTCAATAACACCAAAGCCTACGTTATGGCAGCCGTTGCCCGAGCCGGAAACAAACACTGAATTTCCATCTTGCGTAATATGATAGGTCATTCCATCGCCATGACATAACCATTTTCCAGTTAAATTCTGCATATGAGCTTCCTTTGGGGATAGAGAAGTTTTCCTACTCAATTAACGTTGTGGTGCACGCAGCTATATAAGGAATAGCATAGGCAAGGGTAAAGCGTAGTGATTTTATCCTCACAAAAGTTGTCATGGGTCAAGTTTGTTTACTTGTGATTTTTTATTTATGGTTCACCAGGTGGTTTTGCTGTGACATATACAGCATAGCTGTATGCCATTATTTATAGGCCTCAGCGTGGTTATTTTCCCTTGGCACTGAACAACCATGTTTTATTATAAATATATGGATGGAGGGTCCTGTTTTCTGCGGTGTAAGAAAAGATAACAATATTGACGCGGTGGCGACAGGATAGTCTGGCGCAGGCTGTGCTATTGTCACTCACTGTGATGAGTCGACAGCGGATGGTGACGGTGAATAAGCAGGGTGACATATTCCATTGGCGGCGTTGGGGCCGTTTTACGTTGGCGATGCTGTTGACGGGGGGGATCGCCGGAGTGGCGGGGTGGCTGGTTGCCCTGCTGCTGCACAGCGTGCAGCACCTTGTCTATGGCTATAGCCTGGATGCGGTCATCAGCAGTGAGTCTTTTCTGCAGGGGGTCAGCGATGCGGCGCCGTGGCGCCGCTTTACGGTGCTGATGGCGGCGGGCGGCGTGGCCGGCATAGGGTGGTACGGGCTGTACCGTTATGGGCGCTGTCTGGTCAGCGTGCGCGATGCGCTACGCGCATCTTCACCGCGGATGCCGCCGCGGGAAAGCATGCTGCATGCCGCGCTGCAGGTGATTACGGTCGGTATGGGATCGCCGCTGGGGAGGGAGTCTGCGCCGCGGGAGCTGGGGGCCTTGGGCGCGGAGCGCCTGGCCTTTGTGCTGGGTGTGACGCAGCAGCAGACACGTACGCTGATCGCCTGTGGCGCCGGGGCCGGCCTGGCTGCGGTATACAATGTGCCGCTGGCCGGCGCTCTGTTTACGCTGGAGGTGCTATTGAAGAGCTGGCGAGCGAGGGCAGTGATCCCGGCGCTGGTCTGCTGCGTAATTGCGACGCTGGTTGCCCGGATTGGGCTGGGGGATGAGTATCAATATCATATGCCTGGTTATCGGGTGACGGAGGGCCTGCTCCTTTGGTCGCTGCTGTTTGGCCCACTGTTTGGCGGTGCGGGGGTGCTGTTTGCCCGTTTGGGGCGTCTGGCTGAAGCTCATTCTACGCGTGATGTCCGATTGATTAGGGAGAATCTGTTGGCCTTTCTGCTGCTGGCGCTGCTCAGCCTGTGGTTACCGCAATTGCCCGGTAATGGAAAAGGGGCTGCTTGGCTCAGCTTTAATAGCGATGTGGGCATTACGTTAGCCTGGTTGCTGCTGTGTGTGAAGGTGGTGGTACAGATGGCGGCGCTGCGGGCGGGGGCGCGCGGAGGGTTGATGACGCCGGCGTTGGCTAACGGGGCGCTGTTGGCCTGCATATTGGGGAGCCTGTGGCTGAAGCTATGGCCGGGCACCGCACTGGGGGCATTTGCCGTCGTCGGCGCCGGGGCGTTTTTATCTGCCTCGATGGGAATGCCACTGACCGCTCTGCTGCTGGTACTCGAGCTAACCCATATTAGCACAGACTTTCTGCTACCGTTGCTATTGGCTATCATTGGTGCGACGGTAGCGCGTCGCCTGCTGGGATCATAGACGGGAGAGTCTTGTTCTGGATGCCGTCTCAGCGTGAAAAAAGCGGCGGTAGCAGCTATCCCGTGCCGTGCGGATTTATATCGAGAAATGTTGCGTCTCGTCGATTTAAAATAAAATTATACAATATGTGCGGGGGAAGGTATTTATTTTGATTTATTGTCAATAAGTGCTCTGCTTTATAATCTCATGAATTAAAAAACAGATTATGGCTATCATCTTTTTCTATGATCTATTTGTGGTGTTGCTCTAGTGTCCGTAAATATGTACGGGGAATGGTTTTTTTTTACTGTTTTTTATTATCCAAGAAAAGTAAAAATGATATTTATAGAGGCGGTTGTATCGACTGCATCGTCTAGTGAGAATATTACTTAATAAGGAGTTTGCAATGAAAAATAAAAAAACATTTATGGGTGGCCCGGTACTGGTGCTGACTCTGGTTCTAGCTGGAAACGCCTATGCCCAGGAACTGACGATGACCACGGTAACCACGCCGGAAACCATGACTTGCCATGAGTTTACCCAGATGAACCCGAAAGCGATGACGCCGGTTATGGTCTGGGTGACCAATAAGGACCGCGACTATAAAAACGGCGATTATGTTGATTGGCGGACGGTGCAGACGGTAATGGTACCGAAGGTGATTAAAGTCTGTAAAAAAGAGCCGGGTAAGAAAATTGTCGAATTCCGTAATCAGATCCAGGAGCTGGTTTCAGAATAAGGCCTGACGCGTGTGCTCTCTGCGCGGCCCGGCGTGTGTCATCGCCAGTCTTTTGCTGGAGCAGGCTCTCTGTCGCGCTTAAGCCCGCCGAATGTGGCGGGCTGGGCAGGTGTGGTTTACTTCAGAAAATCACTGTCTTTGAGCACGATAAGCGGTTCGATATCACTCTCTTTCTTGATCACCAAAGAACTGTCTGCGCGCAGGCAGGCACCGCCGTAGCTACCGCCTACGGTAAAGGTACAGACCTGGATATGTTTGTCCGCTACCTGTGGCAGGCACCATAGCTGTTGGTAAATATTTTTCTGATCGTGGAATTTCCCGCTGGTGGTATCGAGCACCTCCTCATGGCGGCTGACCAGATCGATATTACTGCCACAGCGTCCGGCTATCGGCTTAACGGCATAGCCGCTGCGGATCAGCTCCGGCGTCGGCTCAAAATCGGTATCCAACAGATAGCGGTGGTGGGGGAACAGCGACCACAGGATCGGGAGGATCGCCTTGTTACCGGGGATGACGGTCCACAGCGGTTCGAACACCATGATTTCAGGACGCAGCAGAACGTCGATCAGCCGCACCTGCTTTTCCGGCTGGCCGGTGCGGATTGGCACTGCGGCATATTCGGTGTCGCTGACCTCCCGCACCTGCTCCAGGGCCGTTTCCCACGCCCAGGTTTTCCAAACGCAGTTAACCAAGCGTCCATCCTCGTCGATAAGTTGACCGGTGGTGTCCCAGCGCAGCGATGCCAGCCCTTTGACTATCTTGCTATCGAAACCGGCCTGCGATAGCGTCCGCTGCATAAAGAGCGCGTGATAGCTCTCTTCAATATCGTTATCCTGCATGATGTGGACAAACGGGCGGGCATGACTGTGGCGCCAGGCACCGGCCAGTTCATTGAGCAGATCCTCGCCCGGGTTGTATCCCGGAACCCCGTCGCCCTGCTTTGCCCACCGTTGCAGGATCAGCGCAGCCTCCGTATGGCAGGACGCCGAGTCTGCATTATATTCGTAGACCTTCAGCCCTCGCTCATCCATACAGAAATCCATGCGTCCGGTGATCATGCAGTGGCGGCGCTGTTGCCAAGAGAGGCGCAGACGTGGCCAGAGGATCTTGGGAATATCGAACAGCGCCAGCAGACTGTCATCGCGCAGCACCTTATCTGTAGCATGCAGGTACATCAGGTGCAGCTCATTGGTGGCCTTGATCAGCTCCTGCTCGGCGCTTTCGCTGATGGTGACATATTGATACGGGTTTTGGTTGATGACGTGCCCATTAGCCTGTACATAGGCTTTTTCCAGTGGGTCATTTTCATTCAGCCAGCGGCCGTCAAAGGTATTTTTATCGCTGCGCCGGGCGCCATGCAGCGCCATCATCTGTGGTGCCAGGGAGGGCTGGGGTAGACTGCCGTGGGCGTCATCAGTATGGATCATCCAGCCGAGGATTTCGGTATCGTCAAATGAGTCCAGAATGGTATAGCGGCCATGCTGTCGCTGAAGCGTGAGCTCTCGCGTCCACTGCTGTCCCGGCGGTAGCGGGGCGTGGATAACGTTTTGCTCTGCGATGCGGACCCGATCTCCCATCAGCTGGGTGATGATGGCAACGTGTCCGGTATCCTTGAACTCACCGCCTTTTTGCCAGATAAGCAGAGCACCGGCGACCGGCGCCCGCGCCGAACCGTTGGCGAAGGCCTGCAGTGGCAGCAGGCTGTCGTTAACGACCTGGCGCAGAAAACGCAGGGAGAAAATTTCATAGGCCATGCCGACGTCGGTAAAGACGACGCCATAGTTCAGAAAAAGAAAACGGCGGGCAAACTCGACGCACTGCCACTTATGGCCCATATATTCGTCGTCGATGTAGCTGCGCAGGGAGGCTTCATCGGGATAAACCCGGGGATCCAGCGTGCTATAGTTAGAAGAATAAATTGCGACGCCGCCCGGCGCATAGCCAAGCAAAGTACCGAAAGGGGCGTCCTTGTGGGTAATATCTACGCTCATGATCCTGACCTCAGTATAACGCTGCTGGAGCTGACTGGCAGGGTTGAAAAGGGTGCCATCATGGCAAGTTGCTGGCGCCAGCCAGACAGAGGTGAACTCATCATAGCACTAACTTACGGAGCGGCAATGGCACGGGCAGAAAGGGGATGGTAGCCGCGATGCGGGCGCCGGAGTCAACAAAATATAAATCTGCTACTGCGTGAGAATAATCTTATTTTATAGCATATGGATGATAACTTTCAGGGGTGGCTACATGGTGCTCTGGCTATCAAATAAATCGTAATTTGAAGGTGTTAGTGCATATTGAGAGTATTCAATATCGCGTATTTAATAATGTATTGTTATTTTCATCTGATTGATGATGTTGGTTTTTTATCAAAGGCGGCATCTCACTGACGCTATGCTATTTGTCTATAGAACGTTTGAGTTTGTATTGCTATGCTACGATTGCCTGCATTAAATAAAATAGAGCGAACCTGTTTTAGTGAAAACATATAATGAAATTATAGCCGCTTTGGTGGCATTGCCCATCCTTTTCGCTGGGGTGGCCTCTGCCGCTGAGCCTGGGGTGCTGGACACGTTACGCAACAATATTGTTCAGACCTGGCAGCAGCCGCAGCATTACGATTTGTACCTGCCGGCGATTACGTGGCATGCCCGCTTTGCCTATAGCCGGGAGAAGATCGACACCTATAATGAACGTCCGTGGGGAGCCGGTTTTGGGCAGTCCCGCTGGGATGAGAAAGGCAACTGGCACGGCCTGTACCTGATGGCGTTTAAAGACTCGTTCAATAAGTGGGAGCCGATTGGCGGTTATGGCTGGGAGGCAACCTGGCGCCCGCAGGAGGGATCGGGCTTTCATTGGGGCGCTGGCTATACCGTGGGGGTGACCATGCGTGATAACTGGCGCTATATACCGATTCCGGTGATATTACCGATGGCCTCCGTCGGCTATGGTCCGCTGACGTTGCAAATGACTTATATTCCAGGTACCTATGATAATGGCAACGTCTATTTCGCCTGGCTGAGGCTGCAGTTTTAACGTTGCGCAGGGGCGTGACTCACAGTGCGGACGGCGCCGTTTAAGGCGTGTCCAGCGATAAAATACGGCGGAAAAATTGGTGAGCCGCCGGGTTGTTATCTATCTTTGCTACAGGATTCTCGGTTATTACGTCAACGGGTGTGGCCCGGGGGATGACCATGGTAGCGGAGAGCGTCTTGCTTGCCGATACAGTATGGATTGTGGATGACTCACCGGACTATCGCCGCCTGCTGGCGATGATCCAGGCGCGCTGGCAATACCGGGTGATCGCAGCGCAGGAGAGTGAGCAGGTGCTGACGTGCCTGGCGAGTCACCGGATGCATATTGTGACGATGCCGCTGATGGAGGGGGCCGCGCTGTGCCAGGCGATCCGCACCAGAGATTACGGCTATTATATCTATCTGATTCTGCTGACTCCCCGTCAGTCGACGGAAGATATGCTGGCCGGAGTGGCGACCTGTGCCGATGGTTTCTTGACCAAATGCCTCAATCAGGGGCAGCTGCGCAGTCGTCTGCATGCTGTCCAGCGTATCATCTCTCAGGAGACCACGCTGGCGGTGCTCAATGCCATGCTGTCACGTGCCCACCAACAGATCGCGTCCGATCTACAGGCTTTCGCTGCGATGCAGCGAAAGCTGCTGACCTCTTACGGCCAAACCATTGACGGCCTCCATGCCGACGGGCTGTTTGTGACCCCGGCCTATATGTCTGACGATCTGCTGAACTACGTGCTGCTGGATGCGTATCATCCAGCGTTCTATGGTGTGGATGTGGCCGGGCACGGCGTAAGCGCTGCCATGCTGGTGCAAGAGTTTTACAGCGCGTCGCTGATCCACAGCCAGCGGTTCTCCCCGTCGGTGCAGAGGTCCGTGCTGCCGTATCGCGTGGTGAGCGAACGTAATCGTCGCTTTTCCCTGGAGCCGCTGGAGGATGGCGTCGGGCGCTATTTCACCCTGGGGGTATGAGGTGTTGGATATCCACAACGGCCAGAGTGTCCTGTGTCAGGGCGGGCATCCTACCCTGCTGTGGATCCGGGCGGACGGCAGCCTGAACGGCATTGGTGCAGGCAAGATGCCGATCGGTATGTTTGGCCGGGCAGAGTATGAGGACCATTCGCTGACACAGGATCCCAGTGATTGGCTGTGCCTGTGCAGCGAGGGTGTCAGCGGGTATGACAGTCCACAGGGCGAACTGCCCGGCGAGGTACGTCTGCGTCGCGAACAGCAGGCACAGAGCTACGCGCTGGCGGCGCATCTGCTGCAGGCGCTGGCCGCCCTCTCGTGCTGGCACTACCCCGATGAGGAGGCCCTGCGCCAGCACTTTTCCGATGATATTTCACGGTTGATGATCACCTGCGGTGCCGATGGCCTGCAGGGACGGATAGAGGGGAACATATGAATCTTGCTGTAGAGAAAGTGGATGATCTGACGATGGTATCGCCGCTGATCCGCCGCCTGGATGCGTCGGTTGTCGGGGTATTTCGTCAGAATATCGTTACGTTGGCCGTGCAGGGACATTACCGGCTGCTGCTGGGCTTCAGCCAGGTGGACTTCATTGACCGTCGCTGCCTGGGTGCGTTGTTATCGCGGCTGAGGTTGTTAAACCATCGGTGCGATCTGCTGCTGTGTGGGCTGAGTGAACATATTTTGGGCATGTTCTGTATCATCCGGATGGATCGCGCTTTTCATATCGGTACGGATCGCCAGCAGATGCTGGTGCTGCATGGCGTCTGGGGCGGTAGTCCATGAAGCTGCGCACCTATTCATTTCCGCTGGCGGCGACCCTGGATAGCCTGACACCGCTGGTGGCAGCGCTGCAGGAGTTTTTTAGCGGTGCGCCATCAGACGTTTTGTCTCAGCTGGAGCTGGCTGCCAATGAGTCCTTCAGTAATATCGTGCATCACGGTCAGGCGGGGGCGTATCCGGTTATGATAACCCTGACGCGCCATCCCCGGCATCTGGAGGTGGTGTTGCGCGATCGTGGGCAGCCGCTCCCCGATGGGGCGCTGTGGCCGACGGTGCAGGGGTACCGGATGAACGATCCGTGCTGCTGGCCGGATCACGGCCTAAGCATACTATTGATCCGTCAAATGACCGATGAGTACCACTACCGCTACAGTGCGGGGGGAAATGAGCAGCGGCTGATCAAGTATCACGGTGGGTAACAATACAGCCAGGATACATGAGTACATAAAGCAGCAGTTGAGACCGGATAAGTTGGGCGAGTAGTCATCGGATACCGTATCCTGACAGTCCGTGTACAGGCAGGTGGTGATCCATAAGATGCAAATGTCAGATCGCGAGGTGCCTGTTAGGGCGTAGCTGGAAAGTGCGCCTTATCGGAGCCGATGCCCCCCGGCTGACTACGCCGGGGGATATTTATGGTGGCGCCAATGGGCTTATAGTGCCACCACGCGGTTGATTTCGACGACCTGATCGCTGGGCAGATAATAGTAGTCAGTGACATGAGCGCTATTTCGCATCATGACGCGGAATATCTTACGCTGCCAGGTAGGGAACGCCTTGTTGCGATCCTTCATCATCAGGGATTCATGGCCGATATAGTAGGTCATCTCTCTGGGATCGCTCTGGCAGTGCTCAAAGTCAGCCCCGCTCAGCAGATGGGGAATGTTGGGGTGCTCCATAAAGCCATAGTGTGCGCTGCAGCGCCACAGATTAGGCGCTATCTGGGTCAGGGTCACTCGCTCCGTGGGGGCGACGTAGGGGATATTGTCAACCAGGATGGTCAGCAGCAGCACGTTGCGGTGCAGTGAGCCGTTGCGCTGCACGTGCAGGCGCATCACCGAGGGCACGCCGGCGGAGGAGCGGGTCAGGAACACGGCGGTGCCCGGCACCCGCGGGATATTCTGCGCCTCAATGGTATGCAGGTAGCTGGTCAGCGGGATCATGCTCTCCTGGGTTTTGCTCAGCACTATCCGGCTGCCCTTATGCCAGATCAGCATCAGGGTGAAGATGGCCAGAGCCAGCAGCAGCGGGATATATCCCCCCTCCAGCAGCTTGGTCAGGTTGGCGCACAGGAACAGCAGATCCACGCACATAAAGAATCCGGCGGCACACAGGCTGGCGGGCAGGGACCAGCGCCAGATCTCCCGCATGGCGATGAACAGCAGCGACGAGGTCAGGGTCATGGTCAGCGAGACGGCGATGCCGTAGGCTGCGGCCAGGTTTTCCGAGGTTTTGAAGAAAATAGCCAGCAGCAACGTAACGAGCATCAGCATCAGGTTAATGCTGCCGATGTAGATCTGGCCGTAGCTCTCCTCGGTGGTCTGCTTGATCTGCAGGCGTGGTAGCCAGCCGAGCTGGATAGCCTGGCGCGTCATGGAGAAGGCGCCGCTGATAATCGCCTGGCTGGCGATGATGGTGGCCAGGGTCGCCAGGATCACCAGCGGGAGAACCAACGGCGTCGGGCAGAGTAGGTAGAAGATGTTCTGACTGAGATCGGCGCCGGACAGCACCAGTGCTGCCTGCCCGGCGTAGTTCAACAACAGGCTGGGAAAGACGATACCGAACCAGGCGCCCCAGATGGGCTTACGGCCAAAGTGGCCCATATCGGCGTACAGCGCCTCGGCGCCAGTCACGCACAGAAAGACGCCACCGAGCACGACAAAGCTCAGCGTGCCGTGCGTCAGCATAAAGTGGATGGCGTAGTAGGGATTTATCGCCAGCAGTACACTGGGATGAAGGCGGATACCCCAGATGCCCAGTGCGGCAATAGAGAGAAACCACAGCGTCATGATCGGGGCAAACAGCTTGCTGATCCGCGCTGTTCCCAGATGCTGCAGCGCAAACAGCAGCACCAGAATAACGACTGTTGCCGGTAGAATATAGGGATCCAGCTGCGGCATGACCAAATTTAGTCCCTCTAGCGCGGAAAGAACTGAGATGGCCGGGGTGATCGCCCCATCGCCATAGATCAGCGCCGCGCCGAACAGGGCTGCCACGACGATGGCCGGGCGCGAATGCTTGTGGCGCACCAGCAGGGACATCAATGCCAGAATACCGCCCTCGCCGTGGTTGCCAATACGCATGACACACAGGGCATATTTAAGAGAGGTAATAATGACCAGCGTCCAAAATACCAGCGAAAGCAGTCCCAACACATCGGTGGGGGCATGGGGATTTCCGGCCAGAGAGAGTACTGTTTTCAGGGTATAGAGCGGACTGGTACCAATATCGCCAAAAACGATGCCCAATGCGCCAAATACCAGGATAGGTAGACGCTTGCCGGCGGATGCGTCGTTATCCGTACGCTCGGACATGATATTTTCTCCTGATAATTACTTGATTTTCATAGTATAGCATAGACACTTTTTATGATGAATTACCCAGCAGATGATATTGTTGTTCCCCGTGTAACGACACGGTGTTGCCGTTGATGCTAAATGGCAGTAGCGTAATTATGGTTGGCCACATGACAAGTTATTTTATGTATGTATTTATTGCTGATGTATTATTTTTAATATCTATTCAAAATAGTAAAAACACGGTCATGGAAATAGTTGACTAAAAACGTTGACGTTGCGGTGGTATTTAATTTTAATATATTAATTATGTTAAGCGTGGTATTCATCCTAATAATATATAAATATTAATTATATAGAGAAAATATGAAAAAGATCCCGCTGAAAGAGAATGTCTTCGTTGCTGCCTATGCCCGGATGAACTGGGTATTTGATACTTTTCCCCGGGTGTGCGTTTCATTTTCAGGCGGCAAGGATTCTACCGTTTTATTGCATATCGCTGCCGAGGTCGCGCGTAGGAAAAAGCGCCGTATCTTCGTTCTGTTCGTCGATTGGGAGGTGCAGTTCAACCATACCATCCAGCATATCGAGAGTATGCGCCAGCGCTATCAGGATGTTATTGAGCGTTTCTTTTGGGTGGCGCTGCCGCTGACCACGGCCAGCGGGGTATCACAATATGAAACGGAGTGGACCTGCTGGCAGCCGGGGGTGACGTGGGTACGTCAACCGCCGCCGGACGCCATCACTGCTCCGGCCTTCTTTCCGTTTTATACGCCGGGTATTAGCTTCGAAGCGTTTGTGGTGGCCTTTTCCCTCTGGTTATCGGGGCGTAAGAGTATGGCGACGCTGGTGGGGATCCGCGCCGATGAATCCCTGAACCGTTTTATGGCGGTGGCCTCGCAAAGCAAGCTGCGCTACGACGTTGACAAACCCTGGACTACCGCCTCTCAGGATGGCTTCTACTATACCGCCTATCCGCTGTATGACTGGAAGGTCAGCGATATCTGGCATTTTAACGCGCAGCAGCGTCTGCCTTACAACCCGCTGTATGATCTGATGTATCGCGCCGGGGTGCCGCTGCGTCAGATGCGTATCTGTGAGCCTTTTGGCCCTGAGCAGCGTAAGGGGCTGTGGCTGTATCACGTGCTGGAGCCGACGACCTGGTGGCGAGCCTGCTCCCGGGTAGCCGGTGCCAACGGTGGCGCCATCTACGCCAATCAGAGCGGGGCGTTTTATGCCCTTAACCGGCAGATCGACAAGCCGCCCCAGCACACCTGGAAGAGCTATGTCCACTATCTGTTAGCCAGCATGCCGCAGAAAACGGCGGAGCATTACCGCAATAAGATCGCCATTTACCTGCGCTGGTATCAGCAACACGGTTACCCACAGGATATCCCCGACAGCCAGGAGAGCGATTTGGGCGCCCGGGATATTCCCTCGTGGCGCCGGATTTGCAAGACCCTGATCAAAAATGACTTCTGGTGCCGATCGCTGTCCTTCAGCCCCAATCGGCCACAGGCCTACGAGCGCTACGTTAAGCGGATACAGCAAAAGCGCCATCAATGGGAGATTATTTGAGATGACTCTGGAAGCCCTGGAGCAGGCACTGATCGACCTGCTTGAATCCCAGTCGGAGACAGCGCAGCGCGTCGCGCTGCTTAACCGGCTGCGTACGTTGCTGCACCGCTACAGCCCCTTTGCTGACGAGCCGGTGGACTGCGTGCTGTGGATCGCCAGCGAACGGATTGAGGCCAATGACTATAACCCCAACGTGATGGCGCCGGTTGAAAAACGGCTACTGCAGCGTTCGCTGGCCTCGGATGGCTATACCCAGCCGGTGGTGGCGGTGGCGCAGGGAGAGCGCTACGTGGTGATCGACGGGTTTCACCGCTACCTTCTGGGCCGTAAGAACGGGGCGTTACGCCAGCGTTTGCAGGGCTATCTGCCGGTAACGCTGCTTGTCAGTGCGAGTGAGGATACGGCGTCGCGCATTGCGGCCACGATCCGTCATAACCGAGCGCGTGGCAAGCACCAGATCGCGTCGATGTCTGATATCGTACGCGATCTGCACCGCCTGGGCTGGGATGAGGAGCGCATCGGCGCAGAGCTGGGAATGGACGCCGATGAGGTGCTACGGCTCAAGCAGATCAGCGGGCTGGCGGAGCTGTTTGCTGACGAGGACTACAGTCAGGGATGGACGGTGAATTAGCGGCAAATTAGCGGCAAGCCGTGCCGACGGCCCAGGCTATGAAGTCGCGCAACATATCATTGCTTCCCAAGTTGCCGTCGTGTGAGCGATTCATCTCCTCCTCCGGTTTAATCAGCTCCAGGCTGGCACCGATGGGGCCATCCCCGCAGAAGTCGAGGCTGCTGGAGCCGCTTTGGGTACGGCAGCAGCTGTGGATTTTGCTACAGCTGTTACCGCTGCTTTGACGGGTGCGGGTTAGGCTGTCATCGCTGAAAACGCTGCCCTCACTCTGGAAAAACACCTTAGAGTGCGTATGTCTATCTCCGGTCGTATGGTTGTGGCTGTCGGTGCTACTGTCCGCTGGGGGCGATAACGTTTGACCCTGACCCAAAATCCTGCGCCATTCAGAAACAGCATTCCGGCATGATAAACACTCCCCTGAACGGAGGTGGTGCCGATGAAAAAGTCACGATCCACCGAAGAGCAGATTGTCTTTGCCCTGAAGCAGGCTGAGCTGGGGACATCCGTGCCGGATGTCTGCCGCAAGCTGGGTATCTCCGCCGCCATTTTTTACACTTGGCGAAAGAAATACGGCGGAATCTCCCCCTTCTGAACGCAAATATATGCGGAAACTGGCAGAGGAAAATATACGGCTGAAGAGGCGGATTGTTGATCTCAGCCCCGACAAGGCGATGCTGCAGGAGGTATTGGCAAAAAAGAGCTGACGCTGGTACCTCTGCGCGAATAAATCAGAGATTGACAGCCCCGATAGGGGATGATGCGTCCAATGAGTAGAGCATATATTTTTCGATAAACGCGCCGATGACTTTTCGTGTATCTCCACTGAGTGCGGACAGCAGATTGTTTTGCCAGCCAACCGCGTAATGCAGGTGCGGTGCGTCAGGTTATTACGTTCAATACATTGGATGAATATCTTGCCGATCAGATGATTATCCTTCGGCACTTCCCGGCCATCGCTGCCCCAGTCGTTGCCGGTGAGCATGCCGATGTTGAATGGCATAAGCCGTACCGGCAGCTCCCGGCAGGTTTCATCGGTTTGGGGGCCAAACGTGTAGGCCAGTACACCGTCTGTTTTGGTGTTGTACGCGTACCAAAGCCCGCGTTGCCGGGCTTTACTGCCAACGAGGCACCTTGTTCATCCAGTTCACAGATAAGCGCCACATCAGCAAGGGCGACGGGGGAAGAGGTTATTCGCGTTAGCGGGCGTTTTTTAAAATCCGGATGACGGTGTTAATGTCAATTCTCAGTGTTCTGGCGGTATCGTGACCCCCGGCATCCTTGGAGACATTTCAGTGATCTGCTCTTTTATACCCAGTTTACGGGCTTCATAAGCGTAAGTGAGCTGAAACCCCGGTGGCAGTCACGGCAGCGCATGGCCTTCAGGATTCTGACCATGGCGTTAAACCTGAGCAGAGTGACAACGGGGACAATGAACCTTAACGCTGGCCATAAGGGAACCTAAACAGCCATCATTATAGATCAGATTCAACTCATTGGAGTCATCACCTAAATTCCTTTCTGTTTATCTAAAAAATACAGTCTACTCTCTAGAATAGCGCTTTAACTATTTGTTGATTTTTATTAAGGGAAACATATGGCTCGCATGTTTTTAACAATGTGGGTGGGCTTGTACGCTCTCTTGTGGAGTCTGGCTACAATCTTTCTGGACCCAGCGGTACCTTATGACGCAATTGAAGCATTGAACTGGGCACAAAATGCAGAATGGGGATCACCGAAAAACCCTTGGCTGGTTGGTATGGTATGGCGTCCGGCGCTGTGGTTTTCAGATATCCCACTGAGCACTTATTGGTATACCACACATTTTTTGGCGATTGCTATAGGAATGACGGGGTGCTGGTTTCTCGCAAAATATCTTAGCGGTAGTGAACGCCTGGCTTGGCTTGCATTATGCACTCTTAATTTATCAGGGATTATTAATTTCGATATTATTAGCTACAATGATAACTATTTGCTGGTTATGTTGTGGCCATGGATGCTCTTGTCATTTTTTCTGGCACTCACCCGTCATCCAGCGTGGTGGATAATATTTGCATGTACAGCAGGTCTGGGAGTAATGGCTAAGTATTCAACGCTGGCATTTGTCGCTGCGGTATTTATTGCTACATTGGCTTCGCCAAAAATTCGGAGGTGTTATCGCCAGCCTATATTTTATCTGGCGCTACTTATTGGCCTTGCAATTATTGCTCCAAACTTATTCTGGCTGTGGGAGCATAACTTCGTAGCGTTCAGTTGGGTAGATTCACAGATAGAGCGTCAGTTTAACCCTGGTATATTTATAAAACTAATCAGCATCTATTATCCGCTACTGTTCTTATGGTGGATATTGTACTCAAAAAAAATCCCACTGCAATGGCCAGTTGACACTAATAAAAGCATCCTGCTATTGGTGTTTTTAGTGCCTCAGGTATTGATTGGGTTATGGTTTCTGTTCCACCAGGGGGGGAGACTAACTGAATGGCTTCAGCCGTTTTTCATTCTGGCTCCCGCACTGGTTATAGCCTGTGTAGCTACTCCCTGTGCGCAGCCAGTGAGAAGGCCTGTCTTGGTGCTAATGGGGGCAGCAATTCTCGTGTTACTTGGGTATACCATCGTTATGGTAACTAATGTAGGTAATGCGGGGCGAAAAATGAGCGGTATTATCCCGTTCAGCCATCATGTGGAACGGCTATGGCAGGAGCGCTATGGTACCCCACTGCGTCTGGTTGGGGGAGAGCATCTGTCTGAGTGGCTTATTTTTTATGGGAGGTCAAGGCCCGAAATCATCACGCCTTGGAGTAACAGCACTAAACCGAATATTTATAATGCGAATATCAGATTTACCGATATCAAACAATCAGGTGCATTACTGATAGGCCGATCTGATAACAAATGTACTCGCGCTTCGTTTACTCAGGTACTAAATCAATGGCCACACTTGCAACTTGACGCTATCAGTCGGGTAACCTTTCAAGAAGATGACAAACATAGCAGTTATCCTGTCTGTATCGGATTTGTAAAACCGAGTGCATTAAATAAAGGTATTTTTGGTAAAAGCCGCTAAATAGCGGCTTTGTTAATGAATGGACTGCCCCCAAAAACATAAACAAATTCTGTCCTCACGAAGAGGCCCGTTCAAAGGCCTCCGGACTAACGCCTCCTGGGTGACTGTGGCGGCGGGCCCGGTTGTAAAAGGCTTCAATGTAATCGAAGATATCCGTCCGAGCCAGTTCCCGGGTTTTATAGACGCATTTTCTGATGCGCTCTTTTTTCAGCGAACTGAAGAACGATTCGGCCACGGAATTATACCCACCAATGATATCATCGTTAATGTTATCGATAGCTAATTTATTATTGTTTGAAAAATAACCCGATTCTTTTAGTGCTTTTTTCGCATCCCATCGACTATTCATATCAAGCCTGAGTTTACCATCAATAATGTACCCACCTTCTACGAAAAGAACAAAAAGATTTTTTGTGTTGCTTCTTCACATACTGCAATAGCTGCTTTAGATGTCAGTACCATTGAACTACATTCGCCTAATTAAAAAATCAGTACTACTACTGTAAATAGCTACACTCATGGTTATACTCCTTACTTAATACGAGAGTCATCAATAAAATCTGTGGTTACCGTCTGAACGCTGTAGGAACTCTGGTCTTCAGGGCGTGGCGGTTCTCAAGCCAAACACAATAGCCGGTTCCAAAATAAAAATCATAAAATAAATTGCCATGGCATAATACATCTCTGACATATGTTTATAGGGAAACGTAATGCCACCGCTAACACTCTGTTATACTACGAAAATTTTTAAAAGTTTATTGGCTATTTCTATCGCCTTGTTTGGCCTGTTAGTCGGCAGTGGAAACATCCTCGATTATGGTACGAACTGGCAATTCGTTCAACACGTCTTATCCATGGATAGCATGGAGCCTTGGATCAATGGTCAAGCGCTTCAGGGCCGGGCGGTTACCAGTGTCACTGTACAGCAAACGGCATACACTCTGATTATTTTGGGTGAACTTGTTTTTGGTTTTGTCTGCTTTTGGGGGGGTATCCTGATGCTTCATGGCTCATTTGTATCACGCCCAGAGCGATATATCAAAGGCAAGGCACTGTTTACTCTTGGATGTATACCTGCATTGCTTGTGTGGTATACGGGTTTCGCTGTAATTGGTGGTGAATATTTCGCTATGTGGGCCAATCAGTGGAATGGACAAATGAAGTCGTATACGTTCATTAGTTTTATTATATTAAGCTTGATGTACATCTCTCAGGCTGAATCAGAACAAAACTGAAACACCTCAGTTCCTCTATGGAGATAAAGACCATTGGTAATGCCTCTAATGGGTTGAATCAGATGTATAATGTTGTATTTTTAGGTTCTTTCATGGCCAGCGTTAAGGTTCATTGTCCCCGTAGTCAGTCTGCTCAGGTTTATCGCCATGATCAGAACCCTAAAGGCCATGACAGATTTCGCTGCCGTGACTGTCACCGCGCCTTTCAGCTTACTTACGCTTGCTTATGAAGCCCATAAACTGGATATTAAAGAGCAGATCATTGAAATGGCCTTCAAGGGTTCCGGGGTACGCGATACTGCCAATACACTGAAAATTGGCATTAACACCGTTATCCGGACGTTAAAAAACTCGCGTCAAAGCGAATAACGTCTTCACCTGTCGCCCATACTGATGTGGCGCTTATCTGCGAACTCGATGAGTAATGAGCTTTGTGGACAGTAAAGCCCGGCAGCACTGGCTCTGGTACGCGTACAATACCAAAACAGGCGGTGTACTGGCCTACATTTTTGGTCCCAGAACCGATGAAAGCTGCCGGGAGCTACTGGCAGTGCTCATGCCATTCAACATTGGCATGAGCACCAGCGACGACCGGGGCCGCGATGGCCGGGAGGTGCCGAAGGATAAGCATCTGACCGGCAAAATATTCACCCAACGCATTGAGTGTAATAACCTGATGCTCTGCACCATGATTAAGCGGCTTTCCCGTAAAATAATCAGTTTCTCACGCTCGGTTGAGATCCACGAAAAATTCATCGGAGATTTTATCGGAAAATACATATTCTACTCATTGGATACATCGCCAACTTAAGGGATCTACTATTTTGCGCAGCTATTTATGATCGGCGCTAAGTTTATTTATTAATATATCTGTGGTAATAGAGGTGTAATGTATAAATTATATAAATGTATCCATGTAAAGTTCATAAGTATCTATGATATCCTTGCTTTGGATTTTATTCTAATCCATCACGCACGGATCACATTAAAAATAAAAATAATGATCTAATAAAATTGAGATTTTAAGTGATTGATTTCAAATGAGGTAAAAAGATGAGCGGATGACTTTAAATAAAGATCTGTTTAAGAAATTTTAATCTACAAAATAAAATTGCAACAAATCTGTTTGCATGATATTAATATTAATTATTGTGGTGTATAAGGATATGTATGGTTAAAATTAATATTAATGAAAGTGTGCTATTTGCTGCAACGGAGAGAATTGACTGGGCTTTCGACAACTTTTCTCATGTTTGTATATCATTTTCAGGGGGGAAGGATTCCACCGTATTACTCCATTTGGCTGGCTACATTGCCAGAAAGAAAAAAAAGAAATTCAGCGTGTTGTTTATTGACTGGGAAGTGCAGTTTAATTACACAATAAAACATGTTGAGAGTATGCGTGAGTTATATAAGGATATTGTAAGCAATTTTTATTGGGTTGCTCTACCGCTCAAAACAGTGAGCGGCGTATCGCGCTTCCAGCCTGAGTGGCTATGCTGGGATCCCGCTGTTTCGTGGGTTAGAGTCCCCCCCATTTTTGCTATTACTGAGTATGGCTATTTCCCATTTTATAAATATGGCATGACATTTGAGGAGTTTGTTCCTGAGTTCTCCGGTTGGTTGGCAGGGCATAATTCTTTAATAACGTTAATCGGTGTTAGGACCGATGAGTCACTGAGTCGATATATGGGGCTGGTCTCCAGACGGAAGCTAAGGTATGCAGATGATAAACCCTGGACAACCGCATCGCTAGATGGATTCTATTATACTGGATATCCTCTATACGATTGGAAAGCAAAAGATATATGGATATATCATAAAAAAACGAAATTACCATACAATGAATTATATGATTTGATGTACCAGGCTGGCGTCCCAATGAAATCGATGCGGGTATGTGAACCATTTGGCCCTGAGCAGCGTAAAGGTTTATGGCTATATCATGTTTTGGAGCCTGATACCTGGCGTCTGGTATGCACCAGAGTTGCGGGTGCACATAGTGGTGCGATATATGGTAACCAAAGCGGGGATTTTTATGGGTTAAGAAAGATGAGTAAACCAAGTGATTTATCCTGGCGAGACTATGCTTTATTCTTACTTGATAACATGCCACCGTCAACGGCTGAAAACTATCGTTGTAAGATATCCATCTACTTGCAATGGTATCAGGGGCAGGGGTATCCAATAGATATTCCAGATCATCAAGATAAAGATCTGGGGGTTAAAGATATTCCCTCCTGGAGACGAATTTGCAAGGTAATAATAAAAAATGATTATTGGTGTAAAATGCTATCCTTTAGCCACAGGCCTAATCATTTATATGATAAATACACTAGCGCAACACAAGAGAAAAGGGTAAAGCGGAGGGTGCTGTGAACGATTTTGATAAAATAATTGTTAGTATAAAAAATTTTTTTTCACAGGAATTTCTGTTTGATGAAAAAGTAGCGGCGTTAAATTTAATGCGCGAGGCGCTTCATCAGGTGAGCCCGTTTTCGTCTGAACCTATTGATTTTGTGTTATGGGTAAAGGAGGGGGTGATCGATAAAAATGACTACAATCCAAATAGTATGGCATCCGTAGAAAGGAGAACGTTGGAAACGTCACTAAATATAGAGGGTTTCACACAACCAATAATAACACATAAACAAAATAATAACTACACTATAATTGATGGGTGCAGTCGTTATGATATTGCGGAGAAATTAAACCATTCAAACAATCGCTTCAATGGCTATGTCCCTATATCTATAGTGAATCAAGAGAATACTGACAGAGCGTCCCGCATCATATCGTCTATCAGACATAATAGAGCCCGAGGTCAACACCAAATAATGTTAATGTCTAATATAGTGAAGGAGCTTTATTTGCTGGGTTTAGATGATAAAAAAATTAGCGTTGAGCTGGGGATGGATAGGGATGAGGTATTAAGGCTGAAGCAGATAAATGGAATTGTAGCGCTGTTCGCGGAAGATGCGTTTAGCGAAGCGTGGACGATTAAATAGTTTGGCTGTCAATGAGGGGTAGGATTAGCTGAGTGTAATTAAAGCTGTGCCACTTCCCATTTTTATATGTGTGCACGCTTTTACCTGTACCGCTTTACTAATATGCTGCTGATAACCCTACGCCGCCCGCATGGGCACGCGGCCTATTATCTCCGGCGTGAAAGTTATAGAGCCATTTGCTGTAATACGGGGCTCTTTTGCTGCAGATTGGGTCCCCTTTGGGTTGCTGGTTTGACGTCTGCTGTGCCTGCCTGGGCACTGCCTGTTTTAACCAGAGAAAAGAAGTCGTTATCGTTGAACTATAGCTTATAGCTTATGGATTTATAAGTCTCCCCTGCCCGGCAGGGGAGTTACATGGCATAAAAGAGATGGCCATTTTATTCATGACCACCTCTTTACCATATTATTACGGGACGACTCTTCGCCAGAGAATTCCAACTGTTGCATTAAACATCGGATGATCCACCAGCTCTACGCTCATTTTGCTAACATATGTCTTTCCTAAGTCGACTCCTGAAGTGATTAAATTTGTTGCATATGCACCATCATATACTCCGTTTGCATCCGTAATCCCAGAGGGATTAACAATTTGAATTGTTTGACTTGCCGCTACGGTGCTGAGCGTTATGGCAACGCCAGATACAGGATTCCCATCAATATTAACAACCTTTATCTTGAAAGGAACTATTGTTACGCCATCCGCGGGATAGGGACCATTAGCAGGGATCCCCGCAGCAGGCCCTCGCTCGATTGATACCTTGAAGTAATTATTGGGAGAAATATCCACAAACGCAAGATCAACAGGGGATTGCGCTACTATTGTTCCATTCTGCATGGGTGCAATTGAAACAGAACCTGCAACATGGGAGCTAATGGTTGCGGTATACAAGCCATCACCGGTATTAGTCCAGCCTGACAATGCTACGCCCGAGGCGATTGTACCTGTCACTGAGCTGGTTAATGTCAAGTTATCGATGGCATTACCATACGTATCGCGAGCAATGTAAGTCAACGTTGCAGTCTGGATACCATCACTGAGGATGGTGTTGGTGGAGGAGGACAATAATGAACTTGTCGCTGATACCGGTCCGGGAGTGAGTAATATCGTAACCGGCGCCACGGCAAAAGTAACGCCGCCTACCTGTACCCCAATTGACGTAGTTCCTACTTTTGTTCCCGCCAGCTCGGCGCTGTATGTGCCGTCATGATTATCGGTAACACTGCCGAAGGTGGTATTGGCCAGCGTGCTGCTGAAGGTCACCGTCTGTCCGTC
>NZ_AFJI01000104.1 GCF_000264785.1 Edwardsiella ictaluri ATCC 33202
TCGTGCTGACTTTATGAAGGTAGTCGTGGCGTATATTTGCGATACGAGAGTGCAGGTTTTGCACTTTGCGTTTGGCCTTCTTCCAATTGTTGCTGAACTTCACCTTACGGCTCATTTCACGCTGGAGTCTGGCGAGTTTCTTCTGATTGGTTTTAAAGCTATTTACAGGCTCAAAAACAGTGCCGTCAGAGAGTGTAGCCAGCTTCGCTATGCCAGCATCAAGCCCCACCATCGATGTTGATTCATGTTGAGGCTCCGATACTTCGTATTCCGTCTGGATGCTGACGTACCACTTGCCGCATGACTGACTGACGGTGACGTTCTTCACCTCACCCACAACCTCACGGCTGTTGCGGTAGCTTATCCAGCCCAATTTTGGCAACGATATGCGGTTATTTTCCTGCTCCAGCTTCACGCCCTGCGGGTAGCGAAATGAGTCGCTTTGACCACGTTTTTTAAACCGGGGGAATGATGCTCGTTTCTGAAAGAAATTTTTATAGGCGCGTTCAAGGTCTTTTAACGCCTGTTGCAAAGGCTGAGACGGTGCTTCTTTCAACCACCGTGTTTCAGGTTCGTTTTTCCACTCAACGAGCCATGCAGCCATTTTTACATAGGGCATGAATTTATTTCCGGCCTCATGATTCTCATTCTGTAAGGCCAGCGATTTATTGAATACAAAACGACATGCCCCAGCGAAGCGCCTCATATCGCGCTCTTGTTGACCATTAGGTCTTAACTGGAATTTGAAGGCTTGTAGTCGTTTCATGCCTCTGATTATACTTTTGGCCTATGACAAAAGAAATTGATATTCGTCGAGGAAGACACTGTACTTTCCTGATGCATGTTCACTTGGTGTTTGTTGCCAAGTATCGACGCAGAGTGTTTGATCAGGATGCTATCGAGAAGCTACGAATCTATTTTGCCAGTGTATGCGCTGATTTTGATGTTGAGCTGGTTGAGATGGATGGAGAAAGAGATCACGTTCACCTGCTGATCAACTACCCACCAAAATTAGCGGTATCCAGTTTGGTGAACAGCCTCAAGGGGGTGTCCAGTAGGTTACTGCGTCGTGATCGCCCCGACATTGCCGCACGGTATTACTACAAAGGCGTTCTATGGACTCCGGGTTACTTTGCCAGTAGTTGCGGCGGAGCGCCAATATCCATCATCAAGCAATACATTGAG
>NZ_AFJI01000105.1 GCF_000264785.1 Edwardsiella ictaluri ATCC 33202
TCGACTGTCAGTATAATTACGCCATGCAATCAACTATTCAGAATAGCATATAATGAGCAACACTATGATTCTAAATGGAAATAATCATACCCACCTGCAGTCTGTACTGTCATTACGGGCGTCATGGCAGTGAGTCACAGACCGCAGCAGGAAGTGCAACTTCGCCAGTACCAGTTTTTGTTGATGGTGAGCGTTTAGGGCGACGGCTATGGCTTTCCAAACCAGCAATGCCCTGAGCCAGATATCTGCGCCACCATTTACGCAATGTGGGCCGAGAAATGCCACAGCGACGGCATACGAATCCCGCATCACCAGACGTTTCATAGAGTTTTACCCACTGCAGTCTCTGCTGAATTTCTCTGTTCATAGTGAGGTATTATAGTGAAACGATGTCTATGAATCACACACATGAGACAATGGTTAAAGCTCTACAAATAGAAATTAATAAGTTACAAAAAATCGGCGTTGAGGCCGTTCTCAACGCCGAGATGCCCCACCATTTGAGCTACGATAAAAATTAGTCTGACACATAAATCATTTTTATCGAACCAAACAATTCAATATTGATTTGTTTGTGCTATAAACATATATCATGCAGCAACACTCTCAGTGCAATATAAACCACTTATAGAATAAATCCCATATTCTTCTGAGATGCTGCGCGTTGGAGATGGAAACCCAACCTCATTACCACCTTTATTAAAATCAAAAACGCCTAATACGTTTCCATGTTGGTTTTTTGCATTTACTACCCTTGCATAAATGTTTCCATCTTCTGCTGTTATTTCTATTTTCACTGCCTTTGTTTTTTCTTTGTCAAAAAACTCTGCCCAAAAAGATAATATTTCTAATTGCTTTCCTTTTACCGGCCTCTCAAAACCCCATAAATGGGTTACTAGATCAGGTTTACCTGTTAAGAAACCACCTATATTGATTCTTAATTTAGTTGGGTCTAGATTAAGAACACTAACAGTTCCATTGTTTTCATATAAGCTTCTTTTTCCAGTGCTAATAACACTATTTGTTCTAATTAGAAACATATTTCTACCTGATACAGCGGATATAAATGATATACCATATCCGTTATCAGTCTCTGAATATGCGACATTAGATTTTGTGCCAAAATTATTAAAGTCATATGTTTGTAACTCATCTATTGAAGCTTTAGCATGCTTCGCATCAATTACTTTGACCAGTAAACCATCATTGCTTTCTGTTAATAAAACCTGCACAGCTTTAATTGTGTCACCCTGATATATTTTTGCCCAAAACAAAATGCTAGACTCACTCCTTTTAACATCCCAAATAATAGATGGGGTTCTTTCCTCTTCTTTATTAACCGAAGCACCACCTAAAAAAATAGTCATCCTAGTAGGATCTATACTATTTACAGTCACATCCCTATTAAAATTTTTACCTTGACTGGGAATGAAGTGATCTATTGCATATCTTTTCATAAGTATCCTTGTTTTAGTTAGTTGCTAATGGTAGTAAATACTCTGGCTTTATAATGGATAGAAATTGATATAACAAGTTACCTATAGAGTACTAAACGGACTATCAACGAATACTTAGAAGCCATCAAAAAAAATAATTTCCATTAATAAATGATGTTATTTTCATCCCAGAAAACAAAACAAGTCACCTAATCTGAGATAAATAGTAAACGCATTGATAATCACGCTGCAGCGCTGCTTTCAGCGGGTTCAAGGTACATCGCAGGAGAGAAGAAAGAAAGAAAGAATGCATAGCTGGATATGTAGCACACAAGTGCAATGTTAATGATAGGAGAATAACGTGAAACAGAACTCAGCCGAAGTAAAAGGAATGAGTAGGATGGCGCAGCGCCTCCTGGATAAAATTGACCGACTGGAGCATGCCGTTAAGCATAGAGTCGAATTAAACAGGAATCCAATACCAGGTACCTCGTCTGAAAAAATGCTCTCTCTGGCGCAATGCGAATGGATATTGAAGGATTGCGCCATGTTTCGTCGCTGGATTAGCAATGCTGACATCGTCGAATCGCAGCCATGGGTAAACGCCTCACGATCGGAGGTAAGTATCGACAATATAGGAGTCCCCTTGCCTCCAGGATGGGACTTGATAAAAATCCCGGTCATATGTCCTATTTGTGGCTTTACCTCAGAATAATTTATTAACACCAATAATGAATTGGTAAATTATTCATCTTTTGGAAGGTCACCTGAAAACCAGGCCGCGACCTTCTCTGACATATTCAGCTTAATAGCCGCAGACTCTGATGAACGGCCAAGAGAGATAAGCACCCTTTTATAAGCAGGGTCTCGTAACATCCCAAGCGTTGGGTTATCGCCCTCTTCCGCTTTAACGTAAGCAGCATGGAGATCAGCGTCTGAGACGCTATCCGACATCGTTATCAGCGCCTTCATTTGTTTCGCTTGAATCTCATGTAGCATAGCCGTTTTACCCGGTTGCCATACAAAACTGGCGATAGATATTGCGGCAATAACGGCACCAAAAAGAGGAGCGCTACCATAGGTGGCAAATATTGCTGACCCGAGCGTAATTTGAATAAACGTCAGTATGCGATCCAATCTGGCGTATAAGATCGCATGCATTGTTTCTATATAAAATGAATATCGAATACTAAAAAGCAATTCATCCCGGGTCATTTGGCACCTCTATTTTTTCGGCTTTGGCGCAGGCGTCGGCCTGTACGTTACTTGCCCATCAGGTCTTGGACGTTCTGTACCACCAAATTGATTAATACGCATTTTACCCTCCATTGGGTGGAGTTAATGGAGAACCTCCATATGGTGATGGAGTTCGTGCGCCGGACACGGGTAAGAATCCGGCTTAAATAAAATACTACCCCCGCTTATACGCAGCGAGCAATGAAGAAATAAAGGGAGTGTGAGATGAAGGTATTAAGAATTAAAGGGGAGAGCGCCGGGGATGTACTGCAGGAGGATCTGAAGCGGGCGAAAGCCCAGGGGAAAAAGAAAGTCACCCGCAGCATCACTGGCGGCCAGTTTAGCGCGACACGCGCCCGCCGGCTGGTTGAGCTGCTCAGCGATGCCGAAATAGACGAGGATGGACGGACGCTGGTCCTACGGGAAGGTATCGGAGAGGAAGTAATGCGGATTATCAACGAATACAGCGGAGCATGAACATGGCCAGAATGGTGAGTTTAAAGGAATGGGCTGAAGATGAATTTGGCAGTTTAGCTCCAAGCCTTCACACATTAACGAAATATGCCAAAGGTCACATGATGGCGCCACCGGCCAGAAAAGTTGGCAGAAAGTGGATGATTGATCGTGACGCCCGATTTATCGGCATTTTAGCTGAACCCAAAATCGCACCGACAGCAAACCCCGCGTTGAAGAGGATTATTGCAGATGGCTGCCAGACCACGAACCCACAAAATAACCATCCCCAATCTGTACTCAAAGTTAGATAAGCGTACCGGACGCGTATATTGGCAATACAAGCACCCCGTAACGGGTAATTTTCACAGCCTGGGTACCAATACAGAGGAAGCCAAACAGGTCGCCAGTGAGGCAAACGACATTATCGCAGAGCAGCGTACCCGGCAGATCCTCAGCGTTAACGAAAAAATCGCCCGTATGCGTGAGTCCAGAGAGTTTATCACCGTCACAACATGGCTAGATCGTTACCTTGAAATCCAGCAAGAACGGCTTGAATCAGGCGAAATAAAAATCAACTCCGTTAAGCAAAAGAAGAAGCCTGTCGAATTATTGCGCCAATGTTCTGGGATGCTTTATCTGAAAGATGTTACTGCGTTGGAAGTAGCAGAAATCATTGATGCCGTGAAAGCACAGGGACATAGCCGTATGGCTCAGGTCGTCAGGATGGCTATCATTGACGTTTTTAAAGAGGCGCAACACGCGGGGCACGTACCGCCAGGCTATAACCCGGCACAGGCAACAAAACAACCCCGGAACAGAGTGATGCGCCAGCGCTTATCGCTTGATGAGTGGAAAACCATTTATTCTGCGGCTGAACGACATCCCCCCTACCTCCAGTGTGCCATGTTGTTGGCTTTGGTGACTGGCCAGCGGATCGGTGACATTTCTAATATGAAGTTTTCTGATATTTGGGACGACATGTTGCACGTCACCCAAGAGAAAACAGGGGCACGTCTGGCTATCCCACTGGCTCTTACCTGCGTGGCGCTCAATATTTCACTGAGGGACGTCGTGACTCAATGTAGAGATGCGGTACTGAGCCAGTATCTGGTGCATTTTCGGCACACCACATCACAAGCAACGCGGGGGGATAGGGTTTCACCTAATGCCATCACAACCACCTTTAAAAAAGCCAGGAACCGCAGCGGTATAACCTGGCCGGAGGGAACCGCGCCCACTTTCCATGAACAACGCTCTCTGTCTGAACGACTCTACCGGGAGCAGGGACTGGAGACACAAAAACTGCTGGGACATAAGTCACAGAAAATGACGGATAAATATAACGATGACCGAGGGAAAGAATGGATGGTTATTGCCGTTTAGCAGCAAGCTCTCTCATTCTCGCTTGCATTGATATGAGCACCCGAAAGTTGATTATTTTTTGTACAGTTTTGGGGAAGAGTTTTGGGGAAGTTTTGGGGAAAGATGTGCAGATCAAAAAGCCAACATAAAATTAACAATTTATGTTGGCTATATGTTAACAGAAAAAATCACATATTGTCGATGACCGCGTCGCCAAACTCAGAGCATTTCAGCAACTTAGCGCCATCCATCAGACGTTCGAAGTCATAGGTCACTGTCTTATTGGCGATCGCCCCTTCCATACCTTTAACAATCAGGTCCGCCGCTTCCGTCCAGCCCATGTGACGCAGCATCATTTCGGCAGACAAGATAATCGAACCGGGGTTCACCTTATCCTGGCCGGCGTACTTCGGCGCAGTGCCGTGGGTCGCCTCAAACAGCGCACACGCGTCGCCAATGTTGGCGCCCGGTGCGATACCGATGCCGCCGACCTGTGCCGCCAACGCATCGGAGATATAGTCGCCGTTCAGGTTCATACAGGCGATCACGTCATACTCCGCCGGACGCAGCAGGATCTGCTGCAGGAAGGCATCGGCGATCACATCCTTGATCACGATGGTTTTTCCGCTGCGCGGATTCTTCACCGCCAGCCACGGGCCGCCGTCAATAGGCTCGCCGCCAAACTCCTCGCGCGCCAGCTGGTATCCCCAGTCCTTAAAGGCCCCCTCGGTAAACTTCATGATATTGCCCTTGTGCACCAGAGTCACCGAGTCGCGATCGTTAGCGATAGCGTACTCGATCGCCGCACGCACCAAGCGTTGGGTTCCCTGCTCGGAGCACGGCTTCACCCCGATGCCGCAGTGCTCAGGGAAGCGGATCTTGTTGACGCCCATCTCTTCGCGCAGGAAATCGATGACTTTTTTGGCCTCGGGGCTGTCGGCTTTCCACTCGATGCCGGCGTAAATATCCTCGGCGTTTTCGCGGAAGATCACCATGTCCGTCAGCTCCGGCTGTTTGACCGGGCTGGGCGTCCCTTGGTAATAGCGCACCGGACGCAGGCAGATATACAGATCCAGCCGCTGGCGCAGCGCCACGTTGAGAGAGCGGATCCCGCCGCCGACGGGCGTCGTCAGGGGGCCCTTAATCGCTACGCGGTATTCACGGATCAGATCCAGCGTCTCATCGGGCAGCCAGACATCAGGACCATAGACCTGGGTCGCCTTCTCTCCGGTGTAGATCTCCATCCAGGCGATCCGACGCTCACCGCGGTACGCCTTAGCGACGGCGGCATCCACCACCTTGATCATCGCCGGTGTCACATCCACCCCGATACCATCGCCCTCGATAAAGGGAATAATCGGCGTCGCCGGGACGCTCAGCTTTCCCTGTGCATCAGCGCTCATCTTCTGCCCGTTGACCGGAATAACGACTTTACTTTCCATTAACCTATCCCTCCGCGTAGCTCTCTCGGGCCACGCCTGCAATAACAGACGCCAACCGATTGATTTAATAAAAATTACACCTTGATTTACTTTGTTTCATTGTTAAATCGCTGTAAAACCTATGTCAATATTACTGAAATTGAAGACAGACGCCAATCGGAATCTATTTTTAGGTATAATCCGTGCTCCGCCGCACAATCCTGCGCGGACAGTCTCTTGTTAACATCCTATATGGCCACAGAAATGTCAAAAACAGCCCCCATTTCCCGCGCTCGGCGCCCGGCGTCATCCTCCCGCCGTCCCAGTATAGCCAAACGCCCCGCGGCGCCGCGTCAGGTGGTGATTTTGAATAAGCCCTTCGACGTCCTGCCGCAGTTTACCGATGAGCAGGGGCGCGCCACCCTGAAAGACTATATCCCGCTGCAGGGGGTTTACGCCGCGGGGCGGCTGGATCGCGACAGCGAGGGGCTGCTGGTGCTGACCAACGATGGTCGACTGCAGGCGCAGCTGACCCAACCCGGCAAGCGCACCGGCAAAGTCTACTATGTGCAGGTCGAGGGTGAACCTAGCGAGGCGGATCTGCAGCGCTTTTGCCAGGGGCTGACGCTGAAGGATGGCCCAACCCTGCCCGCCCTGGCCGAGCGCGTCGCGCAGCCGGATTGGCTATGGCCGCGCAACCCACCGATCCGTGAGCGTAAAAACATCCCGACCAGCTGGCTTAAAATCACTCTGTATGAAGGGCGCAACCGCCAGGTCCGCCGCATGACGGCCCATATCGGTTACCCTACACTGCGCCTGATCCGCTATAGTATGGACTCTCTAACCCTGCAGGATCTGGCACCGGGAGAATGGCGCCGGATCGACTGGCCCTGAGCTCCTCTTGCCTCAGCGCCGCAACGGAGACGTCACCGTGCTCAAACCCCATGTGACCGTAGCCTGCGTAGTTCAGGCTGAAGGACATTTTTTAATCGTGGAAGAGACCATTAACGGCCAGCCGCGCTGGAATCAGCCCGCCGGCCACCTAGAGGCCGGGGAAACCCTGCTGCAGGCGGCGTCCCGCGAGCTCTGGGAAGAGAGCGGTATCCGCGCCGATCCGCAGCATCTGCTGCAGATCTTTCAGTGGGTGGCGCCGGACGCCACGCCGTTTCTGCGCTTTACCTTCTCCATCGACCTGCCGCAGCGGGTTGACGCGGCGCCCCACGACGGTGACATCGACCGCAGCCTATGGCTGGAGGCGGCGCAAATCCTCCGCTCCACGCAGCTGCGCTCCCCCCTGGTGGCGGAAAGCCTGCGCTGTTACCTGCGGGGAGAGCGCTATCCGCTGACCCTGCTGTGCACCTACCCCACCCAGCCCTGAGCCGAGCGGAGAGGCGGTGCGCGCGTGTGGGCAACGTGATAAAATGCAGCTTCGTTTATGTTCCACTCAGACTGCGAGAGTCTCATGTCAGATAACAGCCAGAAAAAAGTGATCGTCGGAATGTCCGGCGGCGTCGATTCCTCCGTATCCGCCTACCTATTACAACAACAGGGATATCAGGTTGCTGGCCTGTTCATGAAGAACTGGGAAGAGGACGATAGCGACGAATACTGTTCAGCGGCTACCGATTTAGCCGATGCCCAGGCCGTCTGCGATAGGCTGGGCATCGAGCTGCATACCGTCAACTTCGCCGCCGAATACTGGGACAATGTCTTTGAACTGTTCCTGCAGGAGTACCGCGCCGGGCGCACGCCCAATCCGGATATTCTGTGCAACAAGGAGATCAAGTTTAAGGCGTTTCTGGAGTTCGCCGCCGAAGATCTGGGTGCTGACTACATTGCCACCGGCCACTATGTGCGCCGCCGTGACATCAACGGCACCACTCAGCTGCTGCGCGGCGTCGATGCCAACAAGGATCAGAGCTACTTCCTGTACACCCTCAGCCACCAGCAGGTGGCACAAAGCCTGTTCCCGGTAGGCGAGCTGGAGAAGCCCGAGGTGCGGCGCATCGCCGCCCAGCTGGATCTGGCCACCGCCAAGAAAAAGGACTCTACCGGCATCTGCTTTATCGGCGAACGGAAGTTCCGCGAGTTTCTTGGCCGCTATCTGCCGGCGCAGCCGGGCAAGATCGTCACCGTGGACGGTGAGACGATCGGCGAGCATCAGGGGCTGATGTACCATACCCTGGGACAGCGTAAGGGGCTCGGCATCGGCGGCACCAAAGAGGGCAGCGAAGAGCCGTGGTACGTGGTGGACAAGGATCTGGACAACAACGTTCTGGTGGTCGCGCAGGGCCACGACCACCCGCGCCTGTTCTCCAACGGCCTGATCGCCCAGCAGCTGCACTGGGTCGATCGTCTCCCCCTCGGCGCGCCGCTGCGCTGCACGGTAAAAACCCGCTACCGTCAGGCCGACATTCCCTGTCTGGTCACCCCGCTCGCCGATGAGCGCATTGAGGTACGCTTCGACCAGCCCGTCGCCGCCGTCACGCCGGGGCAGTCCGCAGTATTCTACCAGGATGAGGTCTGCCTGGGCGGTGGGATCATCGAAACCCGTCTGGTCGACTGACCGCGCCAGCGCTTCCCGCGCGCCCCATCGGTGCGCGGGTCTCTCCCGCTGTCCGGCTGACTTTACATTCCCCCGGCGACGATTCCGCCCGCGCTTTTCGGCCGCCAGCCTCCCTGTGCTAAACTGGAAAAAAATATTGATTTTGCGCCCGTAGTCCTGATGAGCCCGCTGCAATCCCTCGACGTTCTGTATATCAACGCCTGCGTTACCTACGCCACGCTCTCCGTCAGCTATTTCGCACTGAGTAAACAGGGGGCCCTGGGGCCCGCATCGCCGCTCTCCGGCCGTATTCTGTGGGGGATGGTTGCCGGCCTGCTCTCCTGGTATCTGACCGGCAGCAAAATCTACTTTACCGCACAGATCCACTACACCTTCGAAATCGTCCCCATGTTGCTGGTCACCTTCTTCGGCGGCTGGTGCGCCGGCCTGACTGCCTGGCTGCTCAACTTCATCACCACCGGCGGCTTTGTCCTCGACAACCTGTTTATCGGTATGATGCTGGCACCGGTGCTGCTGGCGCGTGTGTGGCGGCGCAATACCCTGCGTACCTTTATCCTGTGCATTTCGCTGGTGACGCTGTTCCGCCTGCTGATCGTTATCCCCTACGTGACCCGGCGTATCTATCTGCTGGACGTGCTGCTGCATCAAACCATCTCCTATTTCTGCCTGCTGGTCTGTTACCAGACCCTGGCCCTCAAGCAGCGCAGCATCAGCGCCTATTTCACCCTGAGCGAGTCGGCCCTGCGCGACCAGCTGACCCAGACCAATAACCGCCAAGGGCTCCAGCAGCAGATCCTGCGTCTGGAACACAGCCGCAGCGCCTGCTGCATCGCCATGATCGATATCGATAACTTTAAGCAAATCAACGATCGCTACGGCCATCTGTGCGGCGACCGGGTTTTGACCGCCATCGCCGCCATCGCCTCACAGACCCTGCAGCCCCGGGACTACATGGCCCGTTTCGGCGGAGAGGAGTTTGTCATCCTGTTTCCCGGGAAGACACTCGAGCGGGCCAACGCGCGCTGCGAGCAAATCCGCCAGGCCATCTGCGCTACGCCCCTCTACCTTTGCCATGACCAGCAAATCCGGGCGAGCGCCTCCTTCGGCCTCAGCTATTTCGACGGTCGCGACAGCCTGCAACAGGCCATCGCACGGGCCGACGGCGCCCTGTACCGCGCCAAGCGCCGCGGTAAAAACCGTGTTGAGTGCGCCTGACGCACGGCGCAGGCGCCATCGTTTGCGCAGATGTGCGCCAGTTACCTGCGCCAATCGCCCGTGCCGCTAGGTTTAACGTCACGTTTATGGCATGATCGTGGGTCAGAATCTGACACCGATGCCGCGGCGCCGGTGTTTCGCTGCCCGCAAACAGGAGTCCACGTGGCGAAGAATTACTATGACATCACTCTGGCGCTGGCCGGTATCTGTCAGTCAGCGCGTCTGGTTCAGCAGCTGGCCCATGACGGGCAATGCGACAATGTTGCGCTGCGTACCTCGCTGAGCAGTATTCTTCAAACCGATCCGCCGAATACCCTGGCCGTCTTCGGCGACCATGAGCGCGTGCTGAAGCCGGGTCTGGAGACCCTGCTCAACGTCCTGAACGCTAACCGCCAGGGGCCGGGCGCAGAGCTGACCCGCTACTGCCTCAGCCTGATGCTGCTGGAGCGTAAGCTGTTCGGCCACCCGCAGGCCCTGCGTACCCTCTCAGAGCGTATCGGTGAGCTCGATCGCCAGCTGGCACACTTCGATCTGGAGTCCGACACCATCGTCAGCGCGCTGGCCGCCATCTATGTGGATGTGATCAGCCCGCTGGGGCCGCGGATTCAGGTCACCGGCTCTCCCGCCGTACTGCAAAATGCCCTGGTACAGGCGCGGGTGCGCGCCGCGCTGCTGGCAGGGATCCGCGCCGGGATCCTGTGGCAACAGGTCGGCGGCAGCCGGCTGCAGCTGATGTTCTCCCGTAATCGCCTATTTCAGATGGCGCAGAATTTATTGACCCACAGTTAACCTTTCCCAATCCCAGGAGTTGCTACCGATGGAATTATCCTCCCTGACCGCCGTATCCCCAATCGACGGCCGCTACGGCGAGAAAGTCAGTGCCCTGCGGCCGATCTTTAGTGAGTTCGGTCTGCTGAAGTTTCGCGTCCAGGTAGAAGTACGTTGGCTGCAAAAACTGGCCGCTTGTGCAGAAATCGGCGAAGTTCCCGCTTTTGATGCGGACGCAAACGCTTTCCTTGACCGGATCGCCGACCAGTTCAGCGAAGAAGATGCCCGCCGTATCAAAACCATTGAGCGTACCACCAATCACGACGTGAAGGCGGTCGAGTATTTCCTGAAAGAAAAAGTGGCTGACCAGCCTGCGCTGCACGCGGTCTCTGAGTTTATCCACTTCGCCTGCACCTCCGAGGATATCAACAACCTCTCCCATGCCCTGATGCTGAACAGCGCGCGCGAAGAGGTGCTTAAGCCGGTCTGGCGCCAGCTGATCGATACCCTGCGCGATCTGGCGCAGCGCTACCGCGATATTCCACTGATGGCGCGTACCCACGGCCAGCCGGCCACCCCCTCGACCGTCGGCAAGGAGTTTGCCAACGTCGCCTACCGTCTGGAGCGCCAGTTCCGTCAGCTGACGCAGGTTGAGATCCTGGGCAAAATCAACGGCGCCGTCGGAAACTATAACGCCCATCTGGCCGCCTACCCACAGATCGACTGGCACGCCTTCAGCGAAAGCTTTGTCACCTCGCTGGGGATCCAGTGGAACCCCTACACCACCCAGATCGAACCGCACGACTATATCGCCGAGTTGTTTGACTGCGTCGCCCGCTTTAACACCATTCTGCTCGATTTCGACCGTGACGTATGGGGCTATATTGCGCTCAACCACTTCAAGCAGAGAACCATCGCTGGCGAAATCGGCTCATCGACCATGCCACACAAGGTCAACCCGATCGACTTCGAAAACTCCGAAGGCAACCTGGGCCTCTCCAACGCCCTGCTGGGACACCTGGCATCCAAGCTGCCGGTATCGCGCTGGCAGCGCGATCTGACCGACTCCACCGTCCTGCGCAACCTGGGGGTCGGCCTCGGCTACGCCCTGATCGCCTATGCCTCGACTCTCAAGGGACTGAGCAAGCTGGAGGTCAACCAGGATCATCTGCTGGACGAGCTGGATCACAACTGGGAGCTGCTGGCCGAGCCGGTGCAGACGGTGATGCGCCGCTACGGTATCGAAAAACCCTACGAAAAGCTCAAGGAGCTGACCCGTGGCAAACGGGTCGATGCTGCCGGGATGCAGCGCTTCATCGACGGCCTGGCGCTGCCGGAAGAGGAGAAAGCGCGCCTGAAGGCGATGACCCCGGCCGCGTATACCGGCGCGGCGGCCGTGCTGGTCGATAAATTAAAGTAGCACGCTGAACTGCACGAAATTACGCCACCCGTCTACGCGGGTGGCCTCTCCGTACTCCTCCACACGCCTGCGGTCACACTGCGCTGACTTTTTACTTCTGCCACGTCCCGTCTGCGACTACACTGAGCTCCTACAACATTGCTTATCATTGAGACCATCTCCGGACCCTGAACGCTATGAGTGCCGACCCGATCCCACTGTTACAAAAGCTGCGTGACGATCTCGCGCAAAGCGGCTCCATGCCGATCTATCTGCGCTTTAACGAATCCATCCGCCAGGCTATCGCCCAGGGCATGCTGCAGCCGGGTGATTTTCTGCCCAGCGAGCGCGCCTTTACCGATGCCCTGAAAATCTCACGCATTACGGTACGCAAGGCGCTGGCCTGCCTCGAGCAGGATGACATTATTGACCGCGGACGCGGCTTTGGCACCCAGATCAAGCAGGTGCCAATGTCCTCGCTGGCCTACTCGCTGGCCAACATCAAAGGCTTCTCCGGTGAGGTCGCCATGCAAGGGCGCCAGCCCGGCACCCGCTGGCTGTCACGTGAGCTGGTGCCCGCCTCGGCAACCATCGCCGACAAGCTGGGCATTGCGATCGATACCCCGGTCTACCGTCTGGAGCGCATCCGCACCGTGGACGGCCAGGCGCTCTCCGTCGCCATCTCCTACGTGATACGCGAGGCTATCGATGACTGTCAGGCGATCGGCGAATCACTGTATGACTACCTGCGTGCCCGCCAGATCCAGTTTGGGCGCCTCTCCAGCCAAATCGGCGCCTGTCTGGCCGACCCCTCGCTGCAGCAGAAGCTGGAGATCGGCGCACCGACCGCCATGCTGGTGATCCGTCAGGTGCTCAGCGATCGCACCCAACGCCCCCTGGAGTACAGCATTAACTACTGCCGCGGAGATATGTACGAATACACGGCCGAGGAGTAAATGGCGGGGCCATCCATCACGACGCCCCGATCTGGGTGACGACAGCGCAACTCACCCTGCGCAGCGCCGCTGGCGCAGACGCATCAGCCCGGTACTGTAGTGGCTCATATCGAGCGGATTCACCTGGCGCAACGTCGCCAACCAGTCGGCGCGGATCCCCTGAACCCCGGACAACGCCCCACAGATCGCCGTCGCCATCGCCCCGATGGTGTCGGTATCCCCCCCCAGGTTGGCACACAGCTCGGCACAGCGATTGGGGCAACCATCGGCAAGGTCAACCATGGCGATTGCCGCCGGCACCGACTCAACGGTGTCAACCCCGGCGCCGATCAACTGATACACCCGCTCGCTGCCCTGCTCGTAGCCCGCCGCCGTCAGCGACAGCGCCAGCTCGATCCGTGCCGCCAGAGAGGGGCTGAAGGTCGATGGGCGATAGCGCTGGGCATAATCGGCAACGCCCGGCAGTGCCAGGCGGATGGTTGCCCAGTCTGCCCCCTCGATGGCGCGGGAGACCGCCCAGGCGATCACGGTGGCGCCGGCAACCGCGATGTCCGACTTATGGGTCGGGCTGGAGGCCTGCCATACCTGCTCGACAAAGTCCGGCAACGGCGCCGACGGCAGCAGGCAGCCCAGCGGGGAGACCCGCATGGCGGCGCCGTTGGTCACACCGTTGTTCTCCAGATCGGCGATGGCCACCCCCTCCTGCTGCGCACTCAGCGCTCGGCGGGAGCTGGGACCAAGAATATTGCGCTCAAAGGCGCCGAACCCCTGCGCCCAGATCATGATATTGCGCGCGATCAGCTCAGGGACGACCTCTCCCTCCGCCTCCAGCAGCGCATCGGCCAATGCCAGCGCCATCGCGGTATCATCGGTATACTGCCCGGCGCTGAAATAGCAGGCGGCGCAGTTCTCCGGCGGCCCGTCCAGAAAGCGGTCTATCCAGCCAAAGTGACGGCGCACGCGCTCGCGCGGCCACAGCTCCGACGGCATCCCCAACGCATCGCCCAGCATCTGCCCGTACAGCGTACCGAGAATGCGCTGTTCGATCTCCGCTTCGCCCGCGGTTTGTTGTGCAGTTGCCTGTGCGGCAGATAATGTCATACCTTCCTCTCTCTGTCCGGCGGCGACGCTGCCGTAACGCTATATAGTACCTTAATGATACCATAACAGACAGCCTACGACAGCGCTCCCCCGTAAACCTCCGCCCCCGATCACACTATTTCAGCATATCCGTGACTACTATCACCCCAGGCGACGCTTCAGTTTATCTACCGTTGATATTACAGTGTTTATGTTAGCCGACGTAAATTCCCGCTACGGCGGCCCATCGCGACCTAGGGAGAGTAGATCCCGGCATCATTTGCATGGACGCTACCCAGACTTTCCGCTAGGGTGAAACAGTGGATCCGGCGAAGGGCCGGTAACCTGATTCGGGAGTGAAAGAACCTAGACATGCGTATCTTAGTCGTCGAAGACAATAATCTGCTACGCCATCACCTGTCGGTACAGATACGTGAGCTGGGCCACCAGGTCGATGCCGCGGAAAACGCCAAAGAGGCGGACTTTTTCGTGCGCGAACAGGGCCCTGATATCGCGATCGTCGACCTCGGGCTGCCGGGGGAAGACGGTATGAGCATGATCCGCCGCTGGCGTAGCGAGCAGATAACCCTGCCCATTCTGGTGCTCACCGCCCGGGAAAGCTGGCAGGAAAAGGTAGCAGCACTGGAGGCGGGCGCCGATGACTATGTCACCAAGCCCTTCCATTTAGAAGAGGTGCTGGCACGCATGCAGGCCCTGATGCGCCGCAACAGCGGTCTGGCCTCGCAGATCATCAGCATGCCCCCGTTCCAGGCTGATCTCTCTCGCCGTGAGCTGCGGGTCAACGAGACGCTGATCAAACTTACCGCCTTTGAGTACACCATCATGGAGACCCTGATCCGCAACAGCGGCAAGGTGGTCAGCAAAGATGCCCTGATGCTGCAGCTCTATCCCGACGCCGAGCTGCGTGAAAGCCACACTATCGACGTACTGATGGGGCGCCTGCGCAAAAAGCTGCAGAGTGAATACCCGGCCGATGTCATCACCACCGTACGCGGTCAGGGCTACCGCTTCGACGTGCCGGCATGATGCTACAGCGCTGGCAGGCATGGAAAGCCCGCCCCTTATCGCTGCGCACCCGCTTTATGCTGGCTACCGCCGCGATGGTGTTCCTGCTCTCGCTGGCCTATGGCCTGGTGGCAGTGGTTGGCTACGCCGTCAGCTTCGACAAAACCACCTACCGTCTGTTGCGCGGTGAGAGCAACCTGTTTTTTAGCCTGGCCCACTGGCAAGATGGACGCCTGACCATCACCCCTCCACCCAACATGGCGCTGAATACGCCGACGCTGGTGATGATTTACGACCGTGAAGGACGCCTGCTCTGGTCTAAGCGTCAGATACCGGCGCTGGAAAAACGCATTGAGCGCAGCTGGCTGGAGAAGCCGGGCTTTTATGAAATCGACAGCAACAAGTATTTCAGCAGCACGGTGCTCGGCGACAACCCGCGGATGCAGAATCAGCTGAAGGACTACGACGACGACAGCGCCGATGCCATGACCCACTCCGTCGCCGTCAGCCAATATACTGCCACGGCGCACCTACCGGCGCTGACCATCGTGGTTGTCGATACCATCCCCCAGGAGCTGCAAAACTCTGACATGGTCTGGGGCTGGTTCAGTTATGTACTGATAGCCAACGTGCTGTTGGTGATCCCCCTGCTGTGGCTCGCCGCCTTCTGGAGCCTGCAACCGCTCAAGGCCCTGGCCACCCAGGTACGCGAGCTGGAGAAGGGGCAGCGCGATAGCCTCAGCGAAAATCCCCCTCATGAGCTGCGCGGTCTGGTGCGCAACCTCAACATCCTGCTGAACAACGAGCGCCAGCGCTATACCCGCTACCGCACCACCCTTGCCGATCTGACCCACAGCCTGAAGACCCCGCTGGCGGTGCTACAGAGCACCCTGCGTTCCCTGCGCAACGGGAAAAGTCTGAGCGTCGAACAGGCCGAGCCGATCATGCTGGAGCAGATCAGCCGTATCTCCCAGCAGATCGGCTACTACCTGCACCGCGCCAGCGCCCATTCGGAACACAGCGTGCTCAACCGCGAGGTGCACTCGGTATCAGCGATCCTCGACGCCCTGACCTCGGCGCTGAACAAAGTCTACCAGCGCAAGGGGGTGGACATCTCGCTGGATATCCCGCCGGAGCTCACCTTTATCGGTGAAAAGAACGATCTGATGGAGGTGATCGGAAACCTGCTGGATAACGCCTGCAAATACTGCCTGGAATTTGTGGAGGTCAGCGCCAGCCTGCACGGCGGCGATCTGATGCTATGGGTAGACGACGACGGCCCCGGCATTCCACACGACAAACGCGAGCTGGTGTTCGCCCGCGGTCAGCGCGCTGATACCCTGCGCCCCGGCCAGGGGCTGGGGCTGGCACTGGTGGACGAACTGGTCAATCAGTACGACGGCAGCATCGCTGTCGATGACAGTCCACTGGGCGGCGCACGCATCTGCGTACGCTTTGGCCAGCAACAGCCGGATCGCAATTAAATCGACCACCGGCCGCACAATATTCCCCTTAGCCCGGCGGATCGCCGCGCGTCATCCGTTATACTGGGCAGAGTCCCGCCACGCGATGTAACCCGATATCTCCTGCCGCGGCGGAACACCGCGGCCTCTGTGCCCACCACCATCACAGGACACTCACCATGCATTATCAACTCGATCTCGACTGGCAGGACTTTCTGCAAAACTATTGGCAAAAACGCCCGTTGGTTATCCGGCACGGTTTCAAGGACTTCATCGATCCGCTCTCACCGGATGAACTGGCCGGGCTGGCGATGGAGCAAGAGGTGGATAGCCGCCTGGTCTGCCGCGACGATGGGCAGTGGCAGGTGTCACACGGCCCGTTTACCAGCTACGATCACCTGGGTGAGACCAACTGGTCGCTGCTGGTACAGGCCGTCGACCACTGGCACACACCGGCGGCGGCGCTGATGCGGCCGTTTCGGCACCTGCCGGACTGGCGCCTCGACGATCTGATGATCTCATTCTCGGTCCCCGGCGGTGGCGTCGGCCCCCATATCGACCAGTATGATGTCTTTATCATCCAGGGCAGCGGGCGGAGACGCTGGCGTGTCGGCGAGAAAGGACAGCGCCGTCAGCACTGCCCGCACCCGGACCTGCTGCAGGTCGATCCCTTTGATGCCATCATCGACATCGAGCTGTCACCGGGCGATATCCTGTATATCCCGCCCCACTTCCCTCATGAAGGGTATGCGCTGGAGAACGCCCTCAACTACTCGGTGGGTTTCCGGGCGCCCAACGCCCGCGAGCTGATCAGTGGCTTTGCCGATCATATGTTGGCCCACGATCTCGGCGGCAACCACTATGTCGATCCACAATTGGCGCAACGCGACAATCCGGCGGAGATCCTGCCGCAGGAGCTGGACGCCCTGCGCACCATGATGGTGGCCCAGCTCAACGACGGCGACAGCTTCCAGCGCTGGTTCGGCGAGTTTATCAGCCAGTCTCGCCACGAGCTGGACATCGCTCCGCCGGAGCCGCCCTATCAGGCCGGAGAGGTCTATGAGCTGCTGCAGGCGGGCGAGGTACTGGAGCGTCTGGGGGGAATTCGGGTGCTGCGGATCGCGGAGCGCTGCTATATCAACGGGGAACCCCTCGACAGTGAGAACGCCGCCGCGCTCGATACGCTGGCGCGTCATACCTGCCTGAACGCCACCGCACTGGGCTGCGCGCTGGACGATCCCGCCTTCCTGACCGACCTGACCGGGCTGATTAACAGCGGGTACTGGTTCTTCCAGGACTGAACATACGCGTAAGGCAGCGCGACCGTAAGCGGGGGCGCTGCCGATGCGGGCATTACTGACCGTCGGAGGGAAAGCCGCAGCGGATCAGCAGTTGCTGCAGATACTGCGGAACCAGCTGACTGGCCGGGCCGTAGTGTCGCTCATCGAACTCGCTCTCCACCTGGCTCGGCTCCAGATTCAGCTCCACCGTATGGGCGCCGCACAGACGCGCTTCATGGACAAATCCGGCGGCGGGATAGACATGGCCCGAGGTGCCGATGGCAATAAACTCATCCGCCTGCTGCAGCGCTGGGTAGATCTCATCCATCCCGATCGGCATCTCGCCGAACCATACCACGTGCGGACGCAGCGGCGCCGGGATCTGGCAACAGTGACAACGGTCATCCACGCTCAGATCGCCCAACCACCTCACCACTTGCCCCGACTGGGTGCAGCGCACCTTGAGCAACTCGCCGTGCATATGGATCACCCGCTGGCTCCCGGCGCGCTCGTGCAGGTTATCGATATTCTGGGTAACCAGCAAAAAACGGTCGCCCAGCGCCTGTTCCAGACGCGCCAGCGCCAGGTGCGCCGGGTTGGGCTGGATCGCCGGCTGCTGCAGCTGATGACGACGAGCGTTATAGAACGCCTGTACCAGCGCAGGCTCGCGCCGATACCCCTCCGGTGTGGCCACATCCTCCACCCGGTGCTCCTCCCACAGGCCATCGGCCGCGCGGAAAGTCCGGATCCCGGATTCTGCCGACACACCGGCCCCCGTCAGTACCACTACGAAAGGCAGTTTCATGGTCTCCCCCTTATCGGCATCGGCCCCCGCGGCATGTCCCCAGACGATATCCTGATAATAGACCAGAGAGCGCAGCCGCTGATGGTGTAGCCGTTTGTTTTTCCTGATGCGACAAATACGATGACGCGTTTTCATTATGATGACTCCTTATCCGCGCATGCCGCCACACGGGCCATGCAGCGGGTGTCGCTCAGATGTAAAAAAGCGGCGCCGCGCGTGCCGCCGTCATCTCCATAGCGGGCCGCAATGATCGGCGGCACCCGGGCGACGCGCAGCAGGTAACGCGAAATCCGCGTTTCCAGCAGGGCAAACAGCTCGCTAAAGTTAGACAGCCCGCCGCCGATCACCACCAGATGGGGATCGAGGACGGTAAACAGATTGGCCAGACAGATGGCCAGCACATCAGCGAAGCGCGCGACGTGAACCTGTGCCCGCGCATCGCCCTCCCGGTAGCGGGCCACAATCTGCGGCGCCGTCAGCGCCTCGCCATAGACATAATGGTACAGCCAGGCAAATCCGCGCCCCGAGATGTAATTCTCCATACAGCCACGCTGACCGCAGCCACAGACCAGACGCGGCGTATCGGCGCCCAGCAGATCGAGCGCATCCAGCGGTAAGCGCAGATGGCCAAACTCGCCGGCGACGCCGTTGGCTCCGCGGTACACCCGCCCGTCGATCGCCAGACCACCGCCGACGCCGGTGCCCAGAATGATCCCCAGCACGCTTGGGTAGGCCTGCGCCGCGCTGTCCCACGCCTCGGAGAGGGTAAAACAGTTGGCATCGTTCTCTACCCGCACCTCGCGGCCAACGCGCGCCGCCAGATCCCGGGCCAGCGGGCGATCCATCGCCGCCGGCACATTGGCGCAAAACAGGGTGCCGTCCGGGCGCTGCAAGCCGGGAATACCGATCCCGACGCGGCCGCATGTGCCGTAGCGGCGATCGGCCTCGTGGATCAGCGTCTCCAGCGCCGCCAGCAGCGCGGCGTAATCTTCGCGCGGCGTCGCCACGCGCCGGTAGCCGACCCGGCTCAGACTCTCATCATACACTCCCAGCGCCAGCTTACTGCCGCCGAGATCGAAACCGTAATACATCGACGCCCCCATCACTGACCGCCGCTCAACACCCGCGCAGGGTCGATACGGCTGGCGCGCCGCGCCGGATACCAGCTGGCCAGCAGACTCAGCACGATAGCCGTCAGCAGCACCGCCAGTACATCGCTCCACTGCAGCTGACTGGGCAGGAAGTCGATTGGATAGATATCACCCGAGAGCAGGCGATGTCCCAGCAGGCGCTCAATGAGGCGGCCAATCAGCGTCAGCTTCAGCGACGCCGCGACGCCGATAGCCACCCCGCACAGGCTGCCCACCAGCCCGGAGAGCAGTCCATACCAGATAAAGATGGCGCGGATCAGTCCATCCCGGGCGCCCAGCGTACGCAGCACGGCGATATCACTGCTCTTGTCCTTCACCGCCATCACCAGGGTCGAGACGATATTGAAACAGGCGACGCCGATCACCAGCACCATGGCCAGATACATGATTACGCGGATCATCTGAATATCGCGGAACATATAGCCATAGGTACCTTTCCAGCTGCGGATGTAGACGTAGTCGTTGGTCACCTCTCCCGCCGCGCGCACCACTTTGTCGGCCTGGAACGGATCGGCAACCCTGATGGCTATCCCGGTCACACTGTCGCCCAGATCCTGATACTGCTGGGCATCGGCCAGGGGAACCAACGCCAGGGTATGGTCCAACATCCCACTCAGCTGCAGAATGCCCCCCACCTGCAGCCGAATGCGCTTGGGCTGCAGCAACTTCATCTGCGGATCGCTGTTGGGCACCATCACCGTCACCCAGTCTCCGCGCCGGACGCCCAGCGCATCGGCGACCCCCTTGCCCAGGATCACCTGCTGTCCGCCGGCGTGAAAGTCCACCCAGGCGTTATCCAGAACATAGCGCGGCAGGGAGCTAACCCGGCTCTCCTGGGCGGGATCCACCCCGCGTACCTGTACCGCGCGCAACTGGCTGCCGTGCTCCATCAGCCCGGTAAAGTTAACGTAGGGCGCCGCGCCGACCACGTCCTTCACCCGATCGACGCGTGCCAGCACCGACTGCCAGTCAGTAAAGGGCTGCTCCACCGGGTAGATCTCGCCGTGCGGCACCACCGACAGGATGCGCTGATCCAGCTCGCGCTCAAATCCGTTCATCGCGCTGAGGCCGACGATCAGCACCGCCACCCCGAGCGCAATACCGACCGTTGAAATCACCGAGATCAGCGACACCATGCCGCCCCTGCGCCGCCCGCGGCTGAAGCGGCGCGCGATGTGTAATGCGAGCGCCAGATCCATCAGCGAGTCTCCATCAGCGTCAGCTCCTGGGTCAGCTGACCGTCACGCATCTCCAACTGGCGGCGCAGACGGCCCGCCAGGGCCAGATCGTGCGTCACCACTAAAAAGGCCGTCCCTTGACGCACGTTCAGCTCCCCCAGCAGGTCGAAGATGGTATCGGCGGTGCGCATATCCAGGTTACCGGTCGGCTCATCGGCCAGCACCAGCGACGGGTTATGCACCAGCGCCCGCGCGATGGCGACGCGCTGCCGCTCACCGCCCGACAGCTCCGATGGCCGATGGTGGGCGCGCTGTGCCAGCCCGACGGACTTCAGCATCGCCAGCGCCTGCGGCTGCGCCTGCTTAGACTTCATTCCGCCGATCAGCAGCGGCATCATCACATTCTCCAGCGCATTAAAGTCCGGCAGCAGGTGGTGAAACTGATAAATAAATCCCAGCTCACGGTTGCGCAGCGCCGCCTTGGCCGATGCCGACATGGCGTTAAGCGAATTCCCCTTGAAGATCACCTCGCCGCTGGTCGGGGTATCCAGCCCCCCCAGCAGGTGCAGCAGGGTACTCTTGCCGGAGCCGGAGCTGCCGACGATCGCCATCATTTCTCCCGGATGGATATCAAACGAGACCTGACGCAGAACGTCGGTGCTCAGTTTGCCCTCCTGGTAGCTTTTGCTCAGTCCCTTGCACTGTAGCAGTGCGGGAGCCCGGGATGAAGGGTTACTCATAACGTAATGCCTCGGCAGGATGAACGGCGGCGGCGCGCCATGAAGGATAAATCGTTGACAGCAGGGAGAGCAGCATGGCCACCAGCGCAATGGTCACCACCTGACCTGCGTGAATATCGACCGGCAGCGTGCCGCCGCCGAGCATATCGCCCAACCCCGGCAGCAGGGTATTCAGCTGGCTGGCCAGCAGGGCTCCCAGCAGAGCCCCCAGCAGCGATCCGATGATCCCGGCGCTGGCGCCCTGCACCATAAAGACGCTCATGATCTGGCGCCGGGTCAGCCCCTGGGTCTGCAGAATGGCCACCTCGCCCTGCTTCTCCATCACCAGCAGCCCCAGCGACGTAATGATATTGAAGGCGGCCACGGCGATGATCAGGCTGAGCAGCAGCCCCATCATATTTTTCTCCATCTTCACCGCCTGGAACAGCTCACCCTTGCGGGCGCGCCAGTCCTGCCATACCAGTCCGTCGGGCAGTGCGTGCGCCACCAGTGCCTCGATATCCAGCGGGCGATCCATAAACAGACGCCAGCCGCTGATGTGACCCAGCGGATAGCGCATCAGCCGCGAGGCATCCTGCTGGTTAACCAGCAGCTGCGTCTGATCCACCTCGCTGTCGGCGTTAAAGGTACCGATCACGGTAAAGATACGCTGGCTGGGAATCCGCCCCATCGGGGTAAACTGGCTGGCGCTCGGCACCATCAGACGCACCCGGTCACCGGCCTTGACGCCGAGCTCGGCGGCCAGCTGGCTGCCGAGGATAGCGCGGTACTGGCCCGGTTGCAGCGCGCTTTGGCTAACGCCGTTCAGATAGCGGTCCAGGGGATCGGCCTCGTCAGGATTGACGCCGATCATCACGCCGACACCCACGCTGTGCGGGCTCTGCAGCACCACATCGCCGGTGGTCAGCGGCGCCGCCCGGTGTACGCCGGGCAGCCCCTGCAGCAGCGATGCCGGATAGCGGGCGGGGTCCAGCTGCCCCTGCGGGGTGGTCACCACCGCCTGCGGCATCAGGTTTAAAATGCTCTGCTCCAGATCGCGCTCAAATCCGTTCATCACCGACAGCACGGTGACCAGCGCCATCACTCCCAGCGTAATGCCGATGGTAGACAGCCAGGACACAAACCGCCCGAAGCGGTCCGAGGCGCGCCCGCGCATATAGCGCAGGCCAATAAATAGGGCGACAGGTTGATGCATGGCTCTCTTTCTTGCAATGCGCAAAGTGATTGGCAAGTATATGTCTGTGAACAGGTTATCACAATGGTCATCTCCACGCCCGCCGCCGCAGAAACCCGCGCAGCGCACGCGTGAAACCCACGCTTGTCTCCGTGCGGGTTTATAGTGATATTATCTACGCTGACATCCGTTGAGTTCCCCGTATTGGGAGACGACGTACACGAGATCTGCAAACGCCCTATGTCTGAACAATACCGTCTTACCCTGCCAGAACGTTACCCGTTGCCCGCGCGCGCGGGCGACGTCCGCCAACTGGGCCAGCTGAGCGGCTCCGCCTGCGCGCTGGAGTGCGCCGAAATCGCTGAGCGGCACGCCGGCCCCGTGATGCTGGTGGTGCCCGACATGCAGACCGCCCTGCGTCTGCGCGACGAAATTCCCCAGTTCAGCCGCCAGTGGGTCACCACCCTGGCAGACTGGGAGACGCTGCCCTACGACAGCTTCTCGCCGCACCAGGATATCATCTCCGCCCGCCTCTCCTGCCTCTACCATCTGCCGGGAATGGCGCGCGGGATAATCATACTGCCGATCAATACGCTGATGCAGCGCGTCTGCCCGCACAGCTTTCTGCACGGCCACGCGCTGGTGATGAAAAAGGGCCAGCGTCTGTCGCGCGATATCCTGCGCGCCCAGCTGGAGCAGGCGGGCTACCGCAGCGTGGATCAGGTGATGGAGCACGGCGAGTTCGCCACCCGTGGCGCCCTGCTCGACCTGTTCCCGATGGGCAGCGACGAGCCCTACCGCATCGACTTTTTCGACGATGAGATCGACAGCCTGCGCCTGTTCGACGTCGACAGCCAGCGTACCCTGAACGAGGTCGAGCGCATCGATCTGCTGCCGGCCCACGAGTTTCCCACCGATCAGACGGCCATCGAACTGTTCCGCAGCCAGTGGCGCGAGCACTTTGAGGTGCGCCGCGACGCCGAGCACATCTACCAGCAGGTCAGTAAAAGGATCTGGCCCGCCGGGATCGAATACTGGCAGCCGCTGTTCTTTAACCAACCGCTGCCGACGCTGTTCAGCTACCTGCCGGAAGGGACACTGCTGCTGGGACTGGGCGATCTGCACCAGGCTGCCGAACGCTTCTGGCAGGACATTGAGCAGCGCCGGGCCAGCCGCGGCATCGATCCGATGCGCCCGCTGCTGCCGCCGGAAAGCCTGTGGATGCGCGTGGATGAACTGTTTGCCGCCCTCAAGCAGTGGCCGCGCATTCAGCTGATCCGTGACGCGCTCGACAACCATGCCGGACACACCAACCTGCACTACCAGCCGCTGCCGACCCTGGCGGTAGAAGCGCAGAGCAAGAAGCCCCTGGCTAACCTGCAGCGCTTCCTAGCGGAGTTTAGCGGTAGCGTGGTGTTCAGCGCGGAAAGCGAAGGCCGTCGCGAAACGCTGCTGGAGCTGCTGGCGCGCATTCAGGTGGCGCCGCGGCTGATCGCCCAGCTTGAGGAGGCCGAGCCCGGCGGCCGCTACATCATGGTCGGCGCCAGCGAGCACGGCTTTATCAACGCCCCGCTGGCGCTGGCGCTGATCTGCGAAAGCGATCTGCTCGGCGAACGCGTCAGCCGCCGTCGCCAGGATAGCCGCCGCACCATCAACACCGACACGCTGATCCGCAACCTGGCAGAGCTGACGCCCGGACAGCCGGTCGTACACCTGGAGCACGGCGTGGGCCGCTACGGCGGGATGACCACCCTGGAGGCGGGCGGGATCAAGGGCGAGTACCTGATCCTCAGCTACGCCGGTGACGCCAAGCTGTACGTGCCGGTCTCCTCGCTGCACCTGCTCAGCCGCTACGCCGGCGGCGCCGATGACAGTGCGCCGCTGCACCGTCTGGGCGGCGACGCCTGGAGCCGCGCCCGGCAGAAGGCCGCAGAAAAAGTGCGTGACGTGGCGGCCGAGCTGCTGGATATCTATGCGATGCGCGCCGCCAAGGCGGGGTTTGCCTTCCGCCACGACCGCGAGGCCTACCAGCTGTTCTGTCAGGGCTTCCCGTTTGAAACCACCGCGGATCAGGCGATGGCGATCAACGCGGTGCTCAGCGACATGTGCCAGCCGCTGGCCATGGATCGCCTGGTGTGCGGCGACGTCGGCTTCGGGAAAACCGAAGTGGCCATGCGCGCCGCCTTCCTAGCGGTGCACAGCGGCAAGCAGGTGGCGGTGCTGGTGCCGACCACCCTGCTGGCCCAGCAGCACTACGATAACTTCCGCGACCGCTTCGCCAACTGGCCGGTGCGCATCGAGATGATCTCCCGTTTCCGCAGCGCCAAAGAGCAGACGCAGGTACTGGCGGATACCGTCGACGGCAAGGTCGATATCCTGATCGGCACCCACAAGCTACTGCAGGGCGACGTACAGTGGCGCGATCTGGGGCTGCTGATCGTCGACGAAGAGCACCGCTTCGGCGTGCGCCAGAAGGAGCGCATCAAGGCGATGCGCGCCGATGTGGATATTCTGACGCTCACGGCGACGCCGATCCCACGTACCCTGAACATGGCGATGAGCGGCATGCGCGATCTCTCCATCATCGCCACCCCTCCGGCGCGGCGCATGGCGGTAAAGACCTTTGTCCGCGAATATGACAGCCTGGTGGTACGCGAGGCCATTCTGCGTGAAACCCTGCGCGGCGGTCAGGTGTACTACCTGTACAACGACGTCGACACCATCCAGAAAGCCGCCGATCGCCTGGCGACCCTGGTGCCGGAGGCGCGCATCGCCATCGGCCACGGACAGATGCGCGAACGCGAGCTGGAGCGGGTGATGAACGACTTCCACCACCAGCGTTTTAACGTATTGGTCTGCACCACCATTATCGAAACCGGTATCGATATTCCCAGCGCCAATACCATTATCATTGAGCGGGCAGACCACTTTGGCCTGGCGCAGCTGCACCAGCTGCGCGGGCGCGTCGGACGCTCCTACCATCAGGCCTATGCCTACCTGCTCACCCCGCCGCCCAAAGCGATGACCGTCGATGCGCAGAAGCGGCTGGAGGCGATTGCCTCGCTGGAGGATCTCGGCGCCGGCTTTGCCCTGGCGACGCACGATCTGGAGATCCGCGGCGCCGGTGAGCTGCTGGGCGATGATCAGAGCGGCCAGATGGCCAGCGTCGGCTTCTCGCTGTATATGGAGCTGCTGGAAAGTGCGGTCACGGCGCTGAAAGAGGGGCGCGAACCCTCCCTGGAGGATCTCACCAGCCAGCAGACCGAGGTGGAGCTGCGTATGCCTACCCTGCTGCCGGAGGAGATGATCCCCGATGTCGGCACCCGTCTCTCCTTCTACAAGCGTATCGCCAGCGCCGGCGACGGGGATACCCTCGCCGACCTGCGCGCGGAGCTGATCGATCGCTTCGGGACGCTGCCCGATGCGGCGCGTAATCTGCTGCAGTGCGCCGCACTGCGCCAGCAGGCCGCGGCGCTGGGGATCCGTCGGATCGAGGGGCACGATAAGGGGGGATTCATCGAGTTCAGCGACAAGAACCACGTCGATCCGCTGTATCTGATCGGCCTACTGCAGCAGCAGCCGGGGGTCTTCCGGCTGGACGGCCCCAGCAAGCTGAAGTTCATCTGCGATCTCAGCGAGCGTCAGGCGCGCCTCGCCTTCGTCGAGCGTCTGCTGGCCGACTTCGCCGAACATCGGATCTAGCGGCGGCACACCCGCCCAGGAGAGCGACGCCGGCCTCTGGCCGCGTCGCGTCTCTTTCCCTCAGGCCCGGCGATCGTCCTGCCCGATGATCAGCTGGCCGTTGCCATCCAGCGGGATCTGCTGGCCGGGATCGCTCTCCATACGCACCCGGCCGCGCCGATCGCCGATGCGGTAGGTCACATCGTACCCCAGCAGGCGACGGGATTTATCATACTCCGTGGTGCAACGCTGCTCACGGGTGGTGTAGGTGTCATTCTGCTGCATGGTCCCCTGGATCTGATTACCGGCATAGCCACCGCCCAGCGCGCCCAGCACGGTCGCCACATCGCGTCCCCGGCCGCCGCCGACCTGGTGACCCAGCACTCCGCCGGCCACGGCCCCCAGCAGCGAGCCCGCCAGGCGGTTTTCGTCCTGCACCGCCCTGCGGTGGGTCACCGCCACATCGCGGCACACCCTACGCGGCGTCTTGATGGTGTCATGGATCGGCACCGCCGACAGCACCTGCGCATACTGCGGTGGCGCATCGAACACCTTCAGCCCGGCCACGGCGGCCACGCTCAGCGCCGCAGCCACCCCAATACCGATACCGGCCAGCATGGATTTATTCATCCCGATCGTCTCCCTTAACGGCCCACCGTGCGCGGAAATGGACACGGGCGGGGCCGATGATTTCGCAATAATCGCCGTCAGTGTGCGCAGCCTGCGCCGGGGTAACCATCGGAATAAGGGAAAAAATCGCCGCGCGGCGGCGGCATGGGGCAGATTCAGGATAATTCTGATGCTGGGCGATGGCGGCCGCGGTGACGCAGCTTCAGCTCGCTGATCAGCACCCCCGCCACGATCAGCGTCGCACCCAGTAGCGCCACCCCCGGCAGACGCTCACCGGCGATACGCCCCACCACCCCGGCCCATACCGGCTCACCGGCGTAGATCACCGTGGCCCGGGTCGGCGAAACGCTGCGCTGCGCCCAATTCATAGTCACCTGAATGATCCCGCTAGCTACCCCCAGCCCCAGCGCGCTGAGCAGCAGGTAACCTGAACAGGGCGGCACCGATTCGCCGTTTGGCGCCATCAGCGCAAAGCCGAGCAGCGAGGCCGTCGCCAGCTGGATCACCGTGACCCGCCGCACGTCCACCCGTCCGGCGCAGCCGCTGATCAAGATGATCTCCGCCGCAATGGCCAAGGTACTGAGCAGCGTCGCCGTCTCTCCGGCTCCCGGCGTCAGGGTGCCATCTTGCGGCCCGGCCAGCAGCAGCAGTCCCACAAACGCCAGCCCGATGCCCAGCCATGCCATCAGGCGCGGCCGACGCCCCAGAAACAGCCACTGCAGCAGCGGCACCAGCGGCACATACAGCGCGGTCATAAAGGCGGACTTACTGCTGCTGATGGTCTGCAGCCCATAGGTTTGCAGGCCGTAGCCGGCGGCGATCGCCGCCCCGATACAGCCCCCCCACAGCAGCTCCCGGCGGGTAAAACCGCGCAGATGGCGCCAGGAGATCAGCCCCAGCACCAGCGTGGCGGCGGCAAAGCGCAGGCCGACAAAGAAAAACGGACCGCTCACCGTCATGGCGCGGTGCACGATCAGAAAGGTGCCACCCCACAGCATGGTGATAAAGATCAGGATCAGCTCCTGCGGCGTCAGGGAGAAACGGACAGCGAATAAACGGGACATTCTGGACAACCACTGCGGTGTTCATGGGCTGTCCAGTGTGCGCGCCGCACCGGGCTGGGTCAAGAGGGGGAAACGCGACGGGCCCGCGGCGGCGCCCGTCGGCCCGCGATGCGATCAGTGCAACTTCAGGTGCGGACGGATCACCCGGTTGATGCTATCGACCAGCATCATCAGACCGGTCTTGATACAGCCGTGCAGCGCAATCTGGTGCATGCGGTACAGCGAGATATACATGATACGCGCGATACGCCCTTCGATCATCATCGATCCCCGCGTCAGATTCCCCATCAGGCTGCCTACGGTACTGAACTTCGACAGGGAGACCAGCGATCCGCGATCGTGATAGAGATAATCCTTCAGCGGCGCCGCCTTCAGCAGTGCCAGAATATTGGCGGCGCACAGCGTCGCCATCTGGTGGGCGGCCTGGCCGCGCGGTGGCACATTGCGCCCGTCCGGCTGCGCGCAGGCCGCGCAGTCGCCGATGGCGAAGATATGACTATCCAGGGTGGTCTGCAGCGTCGGCTTCACCACCAGCTGGTTGATTCGGTTGGTCTCCAGGCCGCCGATATCGCGCAGGAAGTCCGGCGCCTTGATCCCTGCCGCCCACACCATCAGATCGGCCGGGATAAACCCGCCCTCTTTGGTCTGCAGGCCGTTGGCCCCGGCGTGGGTCACCAGGGTGTTGGTCAGGACCCGCACCCCCAGATTGCTCAGCTCCTGGTGGGCCGCGCCGGAGATACGCGGCGGCAGCGCCGGCAGAATGCGCTCCCCTGCCTCCACCAGCGTCACGTTCAGCGCGGCACTGCTAAGATTTTCATAGCCGTAGCTCTGCAGCTGCTTCACCGCGTTGTGCAGCTCTGCGGACAGCTCGACGCCGGTGGCCCCGCCGCCGACGATGGCGATATTTACCTGATCGTCCGTTTTTCCCGCCGCCGAGTACTTCAGGAACAGGTTCAGCATTTCGTTATGGAAACGGTGCGCCTGCTGCGGGCTGTCCAGAAATATGCAGTTCTGACTCACGCCCGGCGTGCCGAAATCGTTTGAGGTGCTGCCCAGGGCCATCACCAGAATGTCGTAGTCCAGCTGACGCTCGGCAACCAGCAGCGTATCCTGCTCATCGCGGATCTCCGCCAGCGTGACCCGGCGGGAGTGACGATCGAGCACCGTCATGCTGCCCAGCTGAAAGGTGAAGTGGTGGTTGCGCGCATGGGCCAGATAGCTCAGGGCATCGACACCGTCATCCAGCGATCCCGTCGCCACTTCATGCAGCAGCGGCTTCCACAGGTGGCTGTGGTTGCGATCGATAAGCACGATCTCTGCCTTACCCTTGCGCCCCAGCGAATGTCCCAGGCTGGTTGCCAGTTCGAGTCCGCCGGCGCCACCGCCAACAATCACGATTTTCTTCTTTGCTGCGCTCAAAGCTTTCTCCCTTGGTAAAAAATGCAAACCATTCGTTAACCAAAGATGGCCTCCACATGACCCAGAGTGGCCGCTTGGCTGACGAAGGTTACTGTCGTTCTCTCACGGTGGCCACGATATCACAAAGGGTAATTTGGTCATACCATAATTGATTCAAATCAAATAAAGTGGAGATTGTTCGCCCGTTTTTTGTGCACCATGGCATATTTTTTGACATTTATCAGCATAATGGCAACAGAGACATTACCTCCCCTTCTTTGCCGCGCCCTTTGCGCCGCGAATGCCCGCGGAATATTCATCCCGCCGGGCAACGGTGTTTTCATGGCAGAAAACGACGGCATGGAAACACACCGGCATCCGCCGTCTGCCCGCACAGGACACGATGAACGCCAGACTTCTGCAATGGGTCAACGATCAGCATCGCTGACCTGGCCCGCACCTTCCGGGTTTCCGAAGTCACCATTCGTCAGGATCTGACGCTGTTGGAAAAGCGCAGCTACCTCAGGCGGGTGCATGGTTTTACCGTCGCCCTGGAGAGCGGGGAACTCGACACCCGCATGATGATTAACTTCACCCTGAAGCAGTCGCTGGCCGCCGATACGGCCTCCCTGCTCAGTGACGGAGAGACCATTTTTATCGAAAGCGGCAGCACCAACGCCCTGCTGGCGCGCTATCTGGCCGAGCGTAAACAGGTCACGCGGGTCACCGTCAGCACCTATATCGCCCATCTGCTGAAAGAGACCGGCTGCGATGTGATCCTGATGGGCGGTCTGCATCAGAAGCGCCGCGAAACCGTAGTCGGCCCACTGACCCACCTGGGTATCCAGCAGGTCTACTTCAGCAAGGCCTCCATCGGCATCGACGGCTTTCATCCCGAGAGCGGCTTTACCGGGTGCGACATGATGTGCAGCGCCGTGCTGGCCAAAGGCGTGGAGAACATCATCCTGACCGACGCGTCAAAATTTGGCCAGCCCCCATCCACTGCTGTCCACCGGCACCATCAGCCGGGTGATCACCGACTGCCGCTTAAGCGATGCACAACGTGGCTCGTTGAAGGGACGGGGCATCGCGGTCGATAAGATCGCTGAAAACGGTATCCGCTGATCCTGCCACGCAGAAAAATCCCGGGCGCCCCTTGCAACCCTGGGACAATAGCTGTATATATTTACAGTAAATCACTCATAGGGAGTTACCCATGCGCATCGAACTGACGTTGGACAAGCGCAACCCTCTGCCTCCGGGGGCGCTTGACGCCTTCCATCAGGAATTTTCCCGCCGCATCCAGCGCCGCTACCCCGACTGCGCGGTACAGGTGCGTCAGTCCGGCGCCAATGGCCTGAGCGTACTGGGCGGCATCAAGAGCGATCGGGAGATCGTCGAAACCATCCTGCAGGAGACCTGGGAAAGCGCCGACGACTGGTTCTCTCCCGACTATCCCGGGTAGCAGCGCCGTTCACCGCACAGAAAAAGCATGCTGGGTGGACCAGAGGTGCATATACTGAGAAAGCGCACAGTATGCGTTTATTGATCCTGGTGAGTAACTCATGTCAGTCACTACGCTTAAGGGGGTCTTATGAACGGCAAGGATGAAGTTATCCAGACGCATCCCGTTATTGGTTGGGATATCAGTACCGTAGACAGCTACGACGCTCTCATGATCCGCCTTCACTATCTTTCATCACAGAATCAGCCACCGGAAGATGCCCGGGTTGACCGTACCCTGTGGTTAACCACCGACGTTGCCCGGCAACTGATCACCATACTGGAAGCCGGCATTGCCAAAATCGAGTCCGGCGACTGTCAGCAGAGTGACTACCTCAGGCACTAGGGATGGAGGGATTGGCACCGAGCCCCGTCCGAACCCACCCCATCGCCTACGGCGTTGGCCTATGATCCACACCGACACCGCCGCGGCGGTGTTTCTCTTTTCCCATCCGCCCGCTACCCCGATATATACTTATCCCTATCCCGTAGCGATACGCGGACCACGGGTCTTGGCCCCCCAGAGGAATCTGGCTATCGTTGACGCGACTGCCGGTTGCCTGAAGAACCATCTGGCTATGGCTATCGCCACCCGGCTTGAAAAGGCTGCAGAAATAGGCGCGCCCCTATTTTGATCCTCCGCTGCACGCCGTGCTAGAGCCAGGTGCAATAACGTATCGCACAGCGACTGCGCCTCAGTCCGCGCACCGTTTATGCCTATAAGCAGCGCCTGACCGAAAAAATCCGGGTAAAGAATCACATCGAACGGTGCTATCCGTATAACCTGATCCGCCATATTTACTGACGCCGCGTCCGCCCAGACGGCCTGAGGCAGGGGCCTGCACCCCGGGTTGAGGGGGCGCGCCATTTTACCTATACTCAGGCTCCGTCTCCTGCGCCGTGAAAGCCATGTTCAATCGCCTGATTCACCGCTTCATCGATAGCGTCCGTCACCACCTGCTGTTCTACCTGGCCGTCTCACTGCTGCTGCTGGCCTTCGATCTCTACTATCTGTGGTTTGCCTGAGCATCCGGGGTGAACGCCACCGCTGACAGCGCCACACAATTTATGTGAACAGCCGCGCATGCCGCGTGCACATCGCCATCCGCTGTGATAATAGTGGAACCATCAGGTCATTGATCCCGTTTGGAACAGGCATGCTGTCGTTTACTTTGGACCGTAACAGCCCACTTTCGCTGCAAAAACAAATCTACCAACAGTTTCATACCGCCCTGCACGATGGCTCGCTGCAGTGCGGTGAACGCCTGCCCTCGATCCGCGAGCTGGGCAGCAAGCTGCAGGTCTCACGCAATACCATTACCGCCGTCTATGAGAAGCTGCTGCAGGAGGGGTTCATCGCCAGCCGCCCCGGCGTCGGCTATAACGTCGTGCAGGCCAGCCATATTGATCTACCCGAGAGCCCGGCGGCGCAGCAAGAGCTGGATCATCCGCCCAGCGTGCTGTGTACTCAGGCGCCAGAAACCTACGTCGACGTCAACAGTCCGCTGTTCTTCAGCCTGGGCAATCCCGATGAGTCGGCCTTTCCCTGGCAGCGCTGGCGTAGCTGGAACAACAAGGCATCGCGCAGCAAGCACCTGCTGATGACCCGCTATCATCCTCCGGCCGGGCTGCTGTCACTGCGCCAGGAGCTGGTTAAATACCTGGCTGGCGCCCGCGGCTTCCATACCGATCCGCAGCACATCATCATCACCAACGGCGTGCAGGAGGGACTGGCGCTGCTGGCCCGCACCCTGCTGACACCGCAGGAGCACATCGCCGTCGAATCACCGTGCTATTCCGGCGCCTGGAACCTATTCAACAGTTTCGCCCCCCATATTCACGCCATACCGGTCGATGACGGCGGTCTGCGTACCGATCTGCTGCCTGAGCAGCAGTGCGCGCTGGCCTATGTGACCCCCTCTCATCAATACCCGGTGGGCAGCACCCTGCCACTGGCGCGCCGCCTGGCCCTGCTCGAGTGGTCGCGCCGTTCCAACGCCTACGTGATCGAAGATGACTACGACACCACCTTCCTCTACGGGACGCAGCCGCTGCCGGCGCTAAAGTCACTGGAGGATGCCAACAACGTGATCTACCTGAGCAGCTTCTCCAAAACTCTGGGGCCGGGCATGCGGCTCGGCTTTATGGTTTGCCCGGATCGACTGGTGGAGCCGATCCTGAATCTGAAGGCGCTGTGGAACCACGGCGCCAGCTGGCTATATCAACAGTTCCTGGCCGATTTTATGCAGGATCAGGGCTACCACCGCCACCTGCGCAAGCTGGAGCTGGAGTATGCCGCGCGGCAGAAGCTGCTGCGCGAAGGGCTGAGCGCCCTGTTTCCGCGCGCGCGCCTGTTGGGCACCTCATCGGGACTGCACCTGACCCTGAAGACCGATCTCCCGGCGCAGCGGGTTAACCAGCTGCGCGAACGCTGCCTGCGCGACGGCGTGCGCTTCGATACGCTGCAAAGCATGTGCAATGGCTCGGAGTGCGCCTACATGGCGCACAACGGTGCACCGCTGATGCTGTTTGGATTTAGCGCCCTGTCTGAAGTGAAGATCCGGCGGGCGCTGGCGATCATCGCCAGCGCAGCCAAAGAGCTGGGGCTGGCCTAAACGCTACGTTAGGCGTGGGGTGGCTCATCGGCCGGCAGCTGCAGGCGGAACACCTGCTGCAGGACGCCGGGCGCGTCGCTGTTCAACAGCTGCTGATAAATATTGCCTGCCACGGCGCAGCGCTGGCGATCCGGATCGCTGGCCATCGCCATCCCCAGCGCATTACCCGCCATCTCGTTATACAGCAGATCCGTCAGGCGGTTCTTCTCCCCCAGCGATGTCACCGTACGCAGCGCGTCTACCGTGGCGCTATACAGCGGCGACGGGCTATTTTGCTGATTACAGCGCCGATAGACATCATGATAAAACACCAGCTGCAGCGCCTGCATATAGCGCAGGCTGGCAGTGGGAACCTTAATCTGCGCCTGCGGCGCGTTGGACGGTGCGGTGGAGCGCGATGCGGCAGCGGGCTGCAGTGCATCGGCCGCCACGAAGGTGTTGGACTCCGCCGCCGCGCCGCCAACGTACAGTGCCACCAGGCTGGCACCCAGCCATAGAACGGCTTTACTCATTATTCTTTCCCCTAAAAACAGTCTGCTACTATCCTAATGCGTCGATGATACAATGAAAGCGTCCATCTGTTGTGGCGGCAACCATTCTGTATCAGTCTGTTTCCCCCGTGAATACACCCCGCCCGTGCGATAGAATCAAAACGGCTTACGGAAACGTCTGCTGTTCATCCGCTATCCTCCCCATTTTTCAGCCCGCTGCCGACACTGTCACATTACTGCACGCTATTTCAGATTGATTTACAATTGTATGATTTTATTTATAGTGACATCGCAGCGCGTCCGTTTTTCGGCGGTCCTGTGCTATATTTGGCGGGTTATCAGGCTGGCGTAGCGTCTGTTGCGCTCACTGGGGTAGAGGCATCCTCTCCACTTTTTCCCAAGAGCCTGTCCGCAGTCAATTAAGGTAAGGTAATGGAAGTTATTAAAGAGATCCTGCATGCACTGTGGGTACAAGATTTCGCCGTGCTGAGCGATCCGCATATCGTCTGGGTTATTTACGCCATTCTTTTCACTACGCTGGTGCTGGAGAATGGCCTGCTGCCCGCTGCCTTTCTGCCCGGCGACAGCCTGCTGTTGCTCTCCGGGGCCCTGATCGCCCGCTCCGTACTGCCCTTTTTCCCCACCCTGTGCCTGCTGGTTGTGGCCTCCAGCCTGGGCTGCTGGATCAGCTATCTGCAGGGGCGCTGGCTGGGCGATGCCCGCCTGGTGCAGGGCTGGCTGCTGCGATTACCGCCCCAGTACCACCAGCGCGCCTATAATCTGTTTCACCGCCACGGTCTGATGGCGCTGCTGATCGGCCGCTTTTTGGCCTTTGTCCGCACCATTCTGCCGGTGCTGGCCGGTCTGTCCGGGCTACATAACGCCCGCTTTCAGCTCTTCAACTGGATCAGCGCCCTGCTGTGGGTCGGCGTAGTCATGGGGCTGGGGCTGGCCATCAGCAACATCCCCTTCGTTAAGCAGCATCAGGATCAGGTAATGTCCATCCTGCTCATCCTGCCGGTGGTTCTGCTGGTCAGTGGGCTGCTGGGCACCCTGCTGCTGCTGCTGCGTCGGCGCCGCCAGCCGCACGGCTGATCTCCTGCGGACGGCGGGCGCCCTGTCGCAGCGCCGTCCAGCGCAGGGCGGCGCTGCAAATCAGACTATTTACCTGTTCGCCCTTTTTCCCACGCCTATACTGCTCTCACCATCATCCCCCTGTTCCGCTAACGCATGAGCTACACTCAAAACGTATCGGAACGCAGTAAGGAGTCCAATATGAATCGTACCCTGCAACGCGCCGCTACGGTCGCCCTCGCGCTGACGCTGGCCGCCTCTCTCAGCGCCTGTTCCAACATGTCCAAACGCGATCGCAATACCGCCATCGGAGCCGGTGCCGGTGCCCTGGGCGGCGCTATCCTGACCGACGGCAGCGCACTCGGCACCGTGGGCGGCGCTGCCATCGGTGGCCTTATCGGCCATCAGATAGGCAGGTAATCCCTCTCCGGCCGGTAAAAAAGCCGGCGTACGCCGGCTTTTTTGTCAGGATGAGCGCACGTTCAGCCCCCGGATAGCTTGACCCGCATCCCTTTCGCCTCCAGCAGCTGCTTAATCAAATCGCGCTTATCCCCCTGGATCTCAATGACGCCGTCACGCGCGCTGCCGCCGCAGCCACAGCGTTTCTTCAGCTCGGCCGCCAGCGCCAATGTTGCCGCATCGTCCAGATCCAGACCGGTGATCACGCATACCCCTTTGCCTTTACGTCCGCTGGTCTGACGCTGAATTCGTACCGTGCCATCCCCCTTTGGACGTGACGCTACGGCCGCCGTTTCGTGGACTCGCCCAGCGTCGGTGGTGTAGACCAGCCGACTGTTACTCTCTTGCATTTTTACCCACTCCCGTCTCGATTTAGGCCAGCGTCGCCAGAATGGCGCGCAGCGCCTCGGCCGGCTGCGCCGCCTGGGTGATTGGACGCCCGATCACCATATAGTCAACCCCGGCGGCGACGGCCTGCTGTGGCGTCATAATCCGACGCTGATCACCAGCCTCACTCCCTGCGGGCCGGATCCCCGGCGTCACCAGTGTAAAGGCGGATCCACAGACGGCATTGATGCGCACCGCCTCCTGTGCCGAACAGACCACGCCATCCAGCCCACACTGCTGCGTCAGGCGCGCCAGGCGCTCGGCATAGTCAGCCGGCGCCAAATCGATGCCGATCGCCTGCAGATCGGCCTGCTCCATACTGGTCAACACCGTCACGGCGATCAGCCGCGGCGCCTCCTTACCGTAGGGCAGCAGCGCCTCCCGGGCCGCATTCATCATGCGTACGCTACCGCTGGCGTGCACGTTGACCATCCATACCCCCAGATCCGCCGCCGCCGCCACGGCGCGGGCGACGGTATTGGGGATATCGTGAAACTTAAGATCCAGAAACACATCGAATCCGCGCTGCTGCAGGGTACGCACCCACTCGGGACCGAACAGGGTGAACATTTCCTTGCCGACCTTCAGGCGGCAGTCGCGCGGATCGAGCGCATCCACCAGTGCGAGGGCGGCGTTTCGATCGGCATAATCAAGGGCGACAACGATCGGAGAGTGGCTATGGGAGCGTATCGGAGTAGATATTGGCATGATGGGTTCCTGAATCTGGCGTTAGCGGAGAAATACCTTTTTCAGGAGCGGCATTGTACACAGCACGCCCCGCTCTGCCTAGGGCGTAGGTACGACGCGCAGTAAAATCACGCCTATTGACCATCCAGACCACGGATCGGCTTAATGGTCGCCCAGGCCCGGCAGGAGGGGCAATGCCAGTACAGACTGTGCGGCGTAAACCCACACTTCAGGCAGCGATAGCGAGGCTTGGCGCGGATCTGCTCGCCAACCATATCACGCAGCAGCTGCAGACTTTCGCGGGCGCGTCCATCCTCTGCCTCGGCCAGCTGGTAGTCTATCAGACGATGGAATGCGCGCATCGTCGGGTGGCGCTGCAGCTGACGGCTGACATATACCTGCGCCGCCTCCAGCCCCTCTTGCGCCTCGATAACCTGTCCCAGCATCAGCTCTGCACTGGCGCCAGCGTCCTCATCAACACAGCGGCGCAAAAAATCATGCCAGGGCGCTGGCTGCTCCAGCACCTGGTAGCACGCCTCCATCAGCGGCAACACCTCGCTGACAAATGCCTTATCCTGCTCCAGCACCAGGGAAAAGGCGGTAACCGCCTTGGCCGGTTCACCCAGCGCCTGAAATACCCGTCCGCGCATCATCGAGACGCGGGCGCAGCCCTTATCTGCCGCTGTGGCTTTCTTCAGCAGGCTCTGCGCCCTATCGAGATCGTCGCTGCCCATCGCCTGTAACGCCAGCTCACAGTAGAAATGCGCGATTTCGCTGCGCTGCTGATCTTTGCCCAGCCGCACCAGCTTTTCGGCCACATCGATGGCTTTGTGCCAATCGCTGGTCGCCTGATGGATCAACAGCAGCTGCTGCAGGGCAAATACTTTGAAATCTGCCTCATCAATCAGCTGGCTGAACATCTCCTCAGCCCGGTCATACAACCCCGCCGCCATATAGTCGCGCCCCAGCTGCTGTACGGCCAGCAGACGCTGCTCAAAGGAGAGCGAGGCACTTTCCATCAGGGATTGGTGAATGCGAATGGCACGATCGACCTCGCCGCGGGAACGAAACAGGTTACCGAGCGTCAGGTGAGCCTCAACGGTGTTGCTGTCCTCCTTGAGCATGTCCAAGAACAGCTCAACCGCTTTATCCTGCTGGTTAGACAGCAGAAAGTTCACCCCGGTCACGTACTCCCGTGACAGGCGGTTAGCCTCCTGCTGTTTATCCTGCTGTGCGCTCCTTCGCCCCATATACCAGCCATAGGCAGCCGCTACCGGGAGAAGCAGAAACAGCAGCTCAAGCATAGCGGTTATTCCTTCGCAGCCGGAGCCGCGGTGCTGCTGCCCTGCGGCGGCGCCGACGTCAGCTGCTGTTCCAACCGGCGAATTTTACGCTGCGCCCGCGCCAGTCCCAGGCGTACTCGCAGATAGAACAGGCCACAGATCACCCAGCCAAGGATAAAACCGGCAGCAAACAGCGTCGCCAGCAGAGTCGAAAGACGATACTCGCCCTTGGCCAACAGATAGTTGAAGGCCACGACCTGATCATTTTGCGCACCCAGAGTGACTGACAATACAAAACAGGCCAGGACGATCAGAAAAATCAGCAAATATTTCACATTTCTTCCTGTTGTTCAGGTTAAGCAAATGAATAATGCTTAAAAAATCGAAACCACCTCTAAATTAACATTTACTCATGGGGCATGGAAACCCCGCCCGCCAGAAAGGCACGGGATTCTGGTATCCGCGCTGTGCTCCGGTACATTTGCGCAGCGGTAAGCGGCGTCATTTTAGCCAACTCTCCGCCCCACCCAGCCCCCGGCGGCAAATATACCAGCCGAACGGTAACGCCCATAGCCACCCCAGCAGCGCGGCGGCCAGCAAATCGCGCGGCCAATGCATCCCCAGTGCAAATCGGCTGTACATCACCGCCGCCGCCCATACCAGCAGCGGTACCATCACGGCGTAACGTCGCCGCGGCAGTACCATCGCTACCAGTGCCACCCAGGTTGCAACAAACAGTCCATGGCCAGAGGGAAAGGCAAACCCCGTCTCCCGCACCCAATGGTTACCCAGCCAGTCCGGCTGCGACGCGACGTGGCGCCGCACCCACTCGCGCCGTTCCGCCACACTGCGGGCGTAAAAATCGGCGGGCGCGGCGCCCGCTTCCGCCGTCAGGTGAAGGATATAGGGACGCGGTGCCTGGACCCAGCGTTTGATCCCCGCATTGATGCCCTGCGCACTGCCGACGCACAGCATCAACAGCAGAAACAGTCGCAGCGCATCCCGCCCGCGCAGCGCCAACAGGTGAACCATCATCCCGCCCAATAGCGCGGCGCTGAGTATCCCCCATGGCTGACTGACGCTCTGTGTGACGGCAAACCAGAATGGGCCATCCATCCCCGGCGAGGCCGGGGACCACCGACAGCCGCTAACCAGCAACGCCAGAGGAAGCAGCAGCAGCGCCAGCAGTGCCAGCGCGCTTTTTTTGACCATCATCGTCATCCGTTCGCTCCTGGACCTTATAACCTTGTCCCACAACTCACTATATCCAATAATACTTTTGCTGTTTACGCAGCATTTTTATTCCGTCTTTTTCAACCCAAGTGACAATAAATGTGCTTTCCAGGTCAAGATCAACGCCCATTTTGTGGCAAAATAGCGTCAGGCTTTTAGGACAAAGTTAGGAAGGCGTCACGCACTCCGTTAGCGTCACTGTGTTATCTACATCCACAGTGCGCACCGAAAGGTGACGCTGTCACGATGACAAAAATGATATGGTTGTGGAGATAAACATGCAGCTTAAACGAGTGGCAGAGGCAAAACTGCCGACGCCATGGGGCGATTTTTTAATGGTCGGCTTTGAAGAGATTGCCACCGGCCACGATCATCTGGCTTTAGTTTATGGAGATATCCGCGGCGAAAAACCGGTGCTGGCGCGTGTTCACTCCGAGTGTCTGACCGGCGATGCGCTGTTCAGCCTGCGCTGTGACTGTGGCTTTCAACTCGAAGCCGCACTAGAGCATATCGCCGAAGAGGGGCGCGGTATTCTGCTGTACCATCGCCAAGAGGGGCGTAACATTGGTCTGCTGAATAAAATCCGTGCCTATGCTCTGCAGGATCAGGGTGCCGACACCGTCGAAGCCAATCATCAGCTGGGTTTTGCCACCGACGAGCGTGACTTTACCCTGTGTGCCGATATGTTCAAGCTGCTGGACATCAGCCAGATCCGGCTGCTGACCAATAACCCCAACAAGGTCGATATTCTTACCCAGGCGGGGATCAATATCGTCGAACGCGTTCCGCTGATCGTCGGACGTAACCCGAAGAACGAACGCTACCTGGCAACCAAAGCCGCCAAAATGGGCCACCTGCTGAACGGCTGAGCACGGTCGGGGGCGGCCCTCTGCCGCCCCCAGTGTCCCCATGTTGAGATCGCACGCCCGCCTCACCGACCGGGCGTGCCCGCTTAGAAACGATAGCGCAGGGTAGCCTGCACGCTGTAATCCAGGTTGTAATCTCCCAGACTGCTTCGCTCCACCTCCAGCCCCAGTTGCAGTCCGTCACCTACACGGCTCTCAATCCCCAGGCTATAGCGCAACCGGCTGTCACGTTCACCGCGGATCGTCCGTTCTCCGCTGGCGTCACGCAGCAGCGTATCCCCCGTCGACAACAGCTCGCTCTGGTAATCCAGACCCGCGCGCAGCGTGGTTTGCCACTCCCCGATATCGAACCGCTGGCCCAGCGTAACACCCGCCGTCGCCAGCAGCGGCGTAAAGCCCGGCTGGGCCAGCGACACCGCCATCCCCTGATCCCGCCAGTCGAAACGGGTGGCAGAGTACGAACCATATACCAGCTCCAGATGCGGCTCGACAAAAGCGCCCTCGCCCAGCCCATAGCGATAGCCCACATCGGCGCGCGCATACCAGGCGTGGTTGTCCGCCTTGCGCTCCCCCAGCCCCGCCAGGCTGACCTGATACTCGGTACTGTGGTGGACATACTTAGCGTTGAGATCGACAAACATGCCTGAAGGATGCAGCGCGGTGGCGTACAGCCCGGCCCCCAGCGATCGACTCTTGCTGCTAAAACCATCGCCGCTGGCCCGGCCGTCTGTAAAGGTGAAGGTGGCCCCGGCAAGCAGATCGCCTGTCTCCCCCAGTCCATAGCGGCGATCGGCCCCTACCTGCAGGTGCAGATAGCGGTCACGATAGTTTTCTGCCGCACTGCCCGCTCCGTGCAGCACCCTGGCCCAGACGCCGGTATCCGTCGGATCGTTGCGCAGATCCAGCTGGCGTTTATCCAGATACTGCACCTCGGCCATAAAGTTGCGATAGTTCAGAGAGAGCAGGCTGGCGGCGTCCTCTTCACGCCCACTATCCGGCGCCACATCAAAACCGCTCAGCACCCAGTCCAACTGACTGTCTGACTCGCGAACGATCAGCTCCGGCATCACCTCACTAAAGCCCATATACTGTCGGCTGACGGTAAAGCTCTCCCGATCGCTGCCTGCCGGAGCGCTGATCAGGCTCACGTTCAGCCGCCCCTCTGGCAGCGTCGGCTCCAGATAGTTCACCAGTACAGTGTTATTGCCGCCGCTCAGGGTCTCGTTGATCACCAGCCGATCGCTGGCCTCCGCGTCAGCGCGCAGCGCCACCAGTGCACCGTCGGCGTGCAGGCGATCCACGGTCAGGGTCATAAAGGCGCCGTCGGCCGCGGTGATCAGGGTATCATCAGCCAGCAACGATCCTAACGTGGAGTCACCGCTCATGCGCCACAGGGTATCACGCATCTCAACCCGGGCATCCGGTGCCGCGATGCGGCCACGATAGACCGCCGGCCCGGCGGCGGGCGGCGTGGCGGCAATGGCGATCTCCGGCATCGGCGGGACGCCGAAGCGCAGCAGGCCCGCACCGTCAACAGACAGATCGCCCTGCAGCATCGCCCCCGGCAGCAGCGCCAGCCGGGCGTTGCTCCCCTCCAGAGAGAGATTGCCCCAATGCTGGCTATCCTGCCCAAAGTAGGCTCCGCTGTCGCTCAGGCTGACCGCACCCTGACTGCGGCCCTCGCTGATCAGGAGCGACTGGCTAAGCGCAACATCGCCCATCTGCCCGGCGCTGCGCCCCAGCGTCAGCAGACTCGCCTCTGCGTCGATAGCACCCTGATTACGCCCGTTCAACGCCAGTGTTGCCCCATCGCTTAACGCAATATCGCCCTGATGCAGGCTTCCCTGCTGCAGGTATAGCGAGCTATTCGCCGCACGAAGTTTACCGTCGATACTTCCCGCGGAGATCAGCGATGACGCAGCCGTCAGGATCATATCTCCCCGCAGCTGCCCCCCTACGTCGGTGCTCTCCACCTCCGATACCGGCGCCTGAATGGTCAGTGTGGCGCCATTGTTCAGGGTAACAACTCCCGTGTGTCGCCCACCCGTCTGCAGCGTCACGCTGCTGGCATCGGCGCTTAACAGCCCCTCCGTCAAACCCTGTGAAGTAAGGCTGGCACCGTTGTCTAAGCGAATATCTCCCTGCTGTTCCGCACCATTTTCCAGCGTGATAGCACTGGCATCGGCGCTCAGAAGCCTCCGGGTCTCTCCCCGGGAGGTCAGCGCCGCGTTACCCGCCAGGGTTATATCGCCCAGCAGCTGGCTGCCCCGCTCCAGCAGGACATTACTGGCATCCGCACTCAGGCTGCCCACGATCTTACCCAACGAGGTCAGATCAGAGGCGCCCCCCAGCTGGAGATCCCCCAACTGTAC
>NZ_AFJI01000106.1 GCF_000264785.1 Edwardsiella ictaluri ATCC 33202
TCCTGGCATGAGATAAACAGATTTCCTGCTGCCAATTCAAACTTTCGTGATTTGCAAGATAGAATCTATGAGCTAGAGCGAACCAACGAAGATTTGGCTGAGAGAGTTGATGCTCTTGATTCCGAGTTGTTGTCTACGGTTAATGAGCTAGACCGCTTAAAGAATCCCTCCTATTGGCAAGCTCTTGACGATGGAGATGGACACGCTTTAATGGCTCTCGATAAGTTAGAACGTGCAAGTAAAGATCAGTAGACTGGTATTCTAGAAACCAGCCTACCATTTAGAGCTAAATTCTATAGGGGCTTTATCCTTGAGTGTTCAAAGTCCCTCACTCCATCATCTCGATACCCCTTCCCCCGCCCTTTTGCGAGGTAGCTGGCTCTATAAATAGCATCATGTAGCAAGTCGTTGTTATCTATGAACAGATAGCAATTTTGGGGGACTGATAGCGTTCCACCCTTCCGAGCCCAAATTTCAGTTAGCGTTTTTATTAGTTTTGCAGGGTGTCTAATTTTATCTCCATCTAACATCAAGATAATATGATAATGCTGGTGTTTTGCTTTCTCTTGTTCACGCACCCATAAGTAACCCATTTGGGGCATGGAATAGTATTGCTGAACATGAGTGCGCAGCGATTTAATCAAAGAGCTTATCCTTTTGTTTGTCGATTCGGGTTTGTAAGTACCCCGCATAATCGTGCCATTCACATTTAGAGAACATCCGGCATAATCAATCTGCCAACGAAGGAGATCGCTATGCGTAAAGCCCGTTTTACTGAGCATCAGATCATCGCTGTGATGAAGTCGGTTGAAGCCGGACGAACCATTAAAGATGTCTGCCGGGAGGCCGGTATCTCTGAAGCCACCTACTACAATTGGAAGTCCAGATACGGCGGCATGGAGGCTTCTGATATTAAAAAGATCAAGGATCTTGAGGACGAGAACCGACGTCTCAAACAGATGTTTGCCGACCTGAGCCTTGAGAACCGGGCACTGAAAGACGTTATCGAAAAAAAGCTTTAAAACCAGCCTGTAAGCGTGAGCTGGTCACTCATCTGATAACGACATTCGGACTCAGTATCCGTCATGCCTGCCGGAGTCTGAACCTGAGCAGAACGGTTTACCATTACCGCCCGGATACCACGCGTGATGAACCTGTTATTGCCGCCCTGCAGGCAGCGGCTGAACGATACCCACGATACGGCTTTCCGAAGCTTTTCCAGATCCTGCGACGGCAAGGATACTCGTGGAATCACAAAAGGCTCCACCGTATTTACTGTCTGCTGAAGCTGAATTTTCGCCGTAAGGGCAAACAGCGGTTGCCGGTGCGTAATCCCTCGCCACTGGCCACACCGGAAGCGCTAAACCAGAGCTGGTCTGTCGATTTTATGCATGATGCACTGGCCTGTGGCCGTCGTTTTCGCACGTTCAATGTCGTTGATGACTTTAACCGTGAGGCGTTGTCGATTGAAATCGATCTGAATCTGCCAGCTCAGCGAGTCGTTCGTGTTCTCGACAGGATCGCGGCAAACCGTGGCTATTCGGCCATGCTGCGCATGGATAATGGTCCGGAATTTATCTCTCTGGCGCTGGCTGAATGGGCAGAGAGGCACGCAGTAAAATTGGAGTTTATCCAGCCGGGTAAGCCGACGCAGAATGCTTTCATCGAGCGTTTTAACAGGACATACCGTACAGAAATACTCGATTTTTATCTGTTCAGAACGCTGAATGAAGTGCGGGAAATCACGGAGAAATGGTTATCAGAATATAACTGTGAACGTCCGCATGAATCACTGAACAATATGACACCGGAGGAGTATCGACAGCACCATTATTTGGCCGGGTTCTCAAAAAATGCCTGGAACTAAAATTGGTCTATTTACACAAGCACTGCGAGTGGTATGGGTAGAGTCTTAGGGCGTGGTGTAAATTCGGAAGGATGGTGAGAGCCATCGGCTTATCCGGTAATGTAATGGTTAATCAGACAATTATCTTAGAAGGAGTCAACCGATGGCTGACAACAGCATGACATTCAGTAACACCCTGATGCAACTTGGCGGTGAGGATTTTCTGCGCGCACTCACCGAGTTTATGCTCAACCGCATCATGGAAGATAACGTCACTCAGCGCATCAACGCAGAGCCTCACGAGCGCAGCGATGAGCGTGAGACCTACCGCAACGGTTACCGTGACCGTCAGTACAACACCCGCCTCGGCATGCTGGACCTGCGTATCTCGAAGCTGCGTGAAGGTACCTACTTAAGGCGGCGATCCGGCAGGTGTTCTCTGCCAGCTGGCAGCGCTGCCGGGGAGGGGTCAGTCCAGTGTGGTGATCTGATCCTGACTACGGCCAAAAGTTCGATTTATTCATAGATGGTCGCCTCCGGTTTGCCAAGCTAAACATGTTGTGGTGGATTTGCAGGTCATCAATTGCAGCCATAGATCCGGACTTTGCCGAGGTGATGTGAAACTCCTCTGTCCCTGATGGAATACGCGA
>NZ_AFJI01000107.1 GCF_000264785.1 Edwardsiella ictaluri ATCC 33202
TCTCAACAGGCAGCATGGGTGACGCTTACGATAATGCCATGGCCGAAAGTATCAACGGTCTGTACAAAGCGGAGATGATACACCGACAGCGCGGGAAAACTCTTCAGAGGCAGAGCGGGCCACACTGGCGTGGGAGGACTGGTACAACAATCGTCGGTTACTGGAACGGGTCGGTCATATCCCCCCGGCTGAAGCCGAAACAGCGTATTATGCTGCCATCGGAAACAGCGTTATGGCAGCCTGAGCTCCCGGACTTAACGCTCTCCCACAAAACCGGTACGGTTCACACAGCAAGCGTGGTGCGGTTCAACGCCTGATTTTGGCTGGTGTGTCTGTAGATATATTTCCCAAAGGGGAGGGCCGTTACTAATTGTATACACGGGGAAAATCCCCGTTACACAATCGTCGGGCCACAGGGTGCCCCTTTGCAATCCACCACCTGCGTTTCTACGCACCGGGAAAACCACCCACTCAGGGACAGGGTATGTTTTGTTGAGCCGCCAAACCTTGGCAGTATACAGAACATCGGGTCAGGGCGAGGGTCCCCGCCACCCGGCAGATTTTTTTGCATGCAAAAAGTGTGGGGTGACTGACGCGCGGGCGCTTGTCCAACGCCGCCCGGCGGCCGGAAACATTCCGGCCACCGCTCACGGTTACCGCTCGTTCACGCCAGAGAATGATATACAGAGGACTCAGCTAACGACCAGCGGGGCCCCAGATGCCCGGCCAGCAACTGCTCTGCCAGCGGGCGTAGGCCTTGCTGAAATGCTTTTTCTGCGCTCGCCATCGCTCTTGCACCGATAGTTCGTTCAGCCTCTATGTCACCGAGCAGACCTGCCGGTTCCAGCTCTGTGTCATATAACGTCTGGTATTCACGCTCATAATCCTCAATTTTCTTGTTAATGAGCGCTTTCCAGTCTTCCGCCTCTTTACGTATCAGTACGTTGTGCAACGGTTCCCACTGCAGTATCCACTCCCCGAACTGGCTGTTCTCGGCGCTCTTCACCTGAATTTCAGCAGTCTGAAGGTCTGATTCTGTAATTTTGGATTCGTCAAAATATTGCATTGCTTCGGTGGTGCCGCTCAGCTCAAGTGATTTTTTCAGTTGGTTCTGATAGCCCAGAAAGACCTCAATCTCATCGACGTTATCGTCCTCATAGGTCTCAGCGCGTAGCGTTTTTACCTTATCACGGGCAATCAGCTCCAGTTGCTCCAGGCGGAACATTTCACGCCCCACCGACACCAGCCCCGGGATATCGCTGTCGAACTCCCCTTTTTCAGCATTATGTACCAGTTGTACGCTCTTCATATTGTTCATCGCCAGTGTGACCCTGTCCTCACAGCTTGAGGTTGACTCCATCGCCATGGCGAAGATTTTGGCTCTTAGCCCCTCATCCTGCGCCAGTTGGGTGAGCCAGGTGGTTATCTGCACGTGAAAATCGGCTGCCAGATTATTTTTCGTCTCTTGCAGCCGGTCGAGGAAACTGCTGAAGGCGGCGGCATCCTCTTCATTCCCGATGGCCAGCCATCTGTCAGCAGAAGTCGCCTCGCCCGCTTCCGCTTCCGCTGGCGTCAGCCAGTCAGCCACCGCCAAGTGCAGGGCTCTGGGTTCCAGAGGTACTGAAGAGGCGCCCATATCAAAATCTATCCGGGGCCCCTGATAGTCGGTCCCGTTGGTCATGTCACGCAATGCCTGGATCGTATGCTCTGACAGGTGATTATTCTGCAGAGTTACCCTTGCTTCAGGGGACAAACGGGCGATGCTTTCCGGCAGGCTGGTCAGTTGGGTGTTAGAGGCATTCAGCGTCTGCAGTCCGGGGGGCAACTGCGGCAGGCTGGTCAGTGAAGTGCGAGAGACGTCCAGCCACTGCACTCCGGAGGGCAGATGCGTCAGGCGGCTCAGTGAGGTGTTAGAGACATTCAGCATCTTCAGCCCACAGGGCAGATGCGGCAGGCCGGTCAGTGAGGTGCCAGCGATATTCAGCCTCTGTAATCCGTCGGGCAACAGTGGCAGGCCGATCAGTGAGGAGCGAGAGACATTCAGTGTCTGCAGTCCGGAGGGTAGTGGCGGCAGTTTGGTTAGTGAAGAGCGGGAGGCATCCAGCCACTGCAGTCCGGAGGGCAGCGGCGGCAGTTTGGTCAGTGAAGTGAGAGAGACATTCAGCCACTGCAGTCCGTTGGGCAGCGGCGGCAGGCTGCTCAGTCGGGTGCCAGAGACATCCAGCCGGGCGTCATGCTCCATGCAGTGACGTAGCTGCTGCACTGTATTGGCACGGTCTGCTGTCTCTGCTGGCGGCGCAGCCCTTACCCATTCTGCCCACGCAGCCTCATACTCGTCCTCTGTCTGTGGACCCGCGGTGGCGGAAGCCGATGATATCAGGAGCCCCTCAGCGCCTTGTGGTGCGGGCTGGCTGAGGTCATGTGTTATCTCGCCATCCGGATAGACAACGGTATACGTATCGGCATCAATGGTGACTGATAATATTTCCCGTCCGTCTTTATCCCGGATACAGAAGCGGTTCTCTCTATCGAGACCAGACCGGATATTCTCCCTATATCCCGGAGAGGCGAGCGTCCTGAGCTGCTCAAATCTACCTGCTATCGCCTCCCGCGTGGTTCCGGCTGGCGGATGGCAAATTTCCCGGATGCAGCTTAGGGCTTCAGATTGATGCGTTGAGCAGAAAAACGCCTTAATCTTCTCCCATATACTCATTTCCGGTGGGGTATTAGCGCTGGCGATGCGACTAATGCGATTATTACTGATGGTGGCGGGGAAACATCCGGTTCCGACATAAAGTGGCATAGTGAAATTTTCCCATTAATTCAGTGGATAAATACCGCCTGTCCGAACGAATGGCTTTCCTTAAAGGGGGCAGTTTGGGTATTGAAAAGCATTGTACGTGAAGGCTCTTTTTGACCTTTCGACTTTACGCTGATCTTTGCTGAACCGTAGCGGATTTCTGGGAGACGACACTTTCAGTGAAAGGCGATCCGCCAGGACCGCGAAATCATCCCGGGGTGACTCCCCCGAACTCCGTGCGCGGGCAGTCAGAATGCCGAGAGCGCAGCGGGATAGTTACTCTTCTGAACCTGCTGCTATCAAATCCATTGCCCCTAAGATCGGCTGTAGCATCGACACCCTACGCTATTGGCATCGCCTGCATGAACGTGATGCTGGCGCGGTCGGTGATTATGGACTCACAACTGCCGAACGTGGACTGACCTGACCCACCCCGGCAGATTTTTTTCATGCAAAAAGTGTAGGGTGACGACCGACGCGCGGGCGCTTGGCCAACGCCGCCCGGCGGCCGGGAAAATTCCGGCCACCGCTCATGGTTACCGCACGTTCACGCCAGGGAGTGATATACAGAGTACTCAGCTAACGACCACCGGGGCCCCAGATGCCCGGCCAGCAACTGCTCTGCCAGCGGGCGTAGGCCTTGCTGAAATGCTTTTTCTGCGCTCGCCATCGCTCTTGCACCGATAGTTCGTTCAGCCTCTAGGTCACCGCCCAGACCTGCCGGTTCCAGCTCTGTGTCATATAACGCCTGGTATTCACGCTCATAATCCTCAATTTTCTTGTTAATGAGCGCTTTCCAGTCTTCCGCCTCTTTACGTATCAGTACGTTGTGCAACGGTTCCCACTGCAGTATCCACTCCCCGAACTGGCTGTTCTCGGCGGTCTTTACCTGAATTTCGGCAGCTTGAAGGTCTGACTCGGTAATGTGGGATACGCCAAAAAATCGCATCTCTTCGGTGGCTCCGCTCAGCTCAAGTGATTTTTTCAGTTTGTTTTGATAGCCCAGAAAAACCTCAATCTCATCGACTTTATCTTCATCGCCTCCATAGACCTCATCGCGTAGCGTTTTTATCTTCTCACGGGCAATCAGCTCCAGTTGTTCCAAGCGGAACATTTCACGACTTACCGACACTAACCCCTGGATATCGTTGTCGAATTTCCCTTTTTCAGCATTATGGATCAGTTGCACGCTCTTCATATTGTTCATCGCCAGTGTGACCCTGTCCTCACAGCTTGACGTTGATTCTGTCGCCATGGCAAAGGTTTTGGCTCTTAGCTCATCATCCTGCTCCAGCTGGGTGAGCCAGGTGGCTATCTGCCGGCGAAAATCGGCAGCCTGATTATTTTGCGTCGCTTTTAGCTGGTCGAGGAAACTGCTGAAGGCGGCGGCATCCTCTTCCTTCCCGATGGACTGCCATCTGTCAGCGGAAGCCGCCTCGCCCTCTGTCGCTGGCGTCAGCCAGTCAGCCACCGCCAAGTGCAGGGCTCTGGTTTCCAGAGGTACTGAAGAGGCGCCCATATCAAAATCTATCCGGGGCCCCTGATAGTCGGACGCATTGGTCATGTCACGCAATGCCTGGATCGTATGCTCTGACAGGTGATTATTCTGCAGAGTTACCCTTGCTTCAGGGGACAAACGGGCGATGCTTTCCGGCAGGCTGGTCAGTTGGGTGTTAGAGGCATTCAGCGTCTGCAGTCCGGGGGGCAGCTCCGGC
>NZ_AFJI01000108.1 GCF_000264785.1 Edwardsiella ictaluri ATCC 33202
GACGTCCTCTGCGTTAAAACGCACCTATGACAGGGCGAACAGTGCCTATGACAGGGCGAACAGTGCCTATGACAGGGCGAGCAGTGCCTATAGTTACGCCGGCTCAATCTACGATAAGGCCTATGATGCATATGACATTGCCCGTCGGGCACCCCCAGTAGGCACACCTCAACCCTGGCCCAACACCTCCATTCCATCGGGGTGGATCAAATGTGCGGGGCAATCGTTCTCAACCTCAAGCTATCCCGAGCTGGCAAAAGCCTATCCCAATGGCCGATTGCCTGATTTACGCGGCGAGTTTATCCGTGGGTATGATGATTACGGTGGTACTGACAGCCAGCGACAGATATTAAGCTGGCAGGGTGATGCAATGCGAAATATCACGGGGACTTTTGGTGTTGATGATCAGACGATAGAACAAGTAACAGGTGTCTTTAGGGAATATGGGAGGTTCAGCTACGACGCTCGTTCTGAAAGAAACGGCGCGGGACGTATTATTTACTTTGATGCATCCCAGGTAGTGCCGACGGCAAATGAAAACCGACCACGTAATATCGCATTTCTGTACATCGTGAGGGCACAATAATGAAATATCCCTTAACTCCTGAAGTTGCCGAACTTGGCAAAAACCGACTGGCTAAAAAAGCAGGCTGGCTGACGGTATATCATACGGATGAAGCAACCGGCGAATATACAGGTGCCAGTTATGAATTTATTCTGGAGGATACCGGCCTGCCGGCCAACGCATATACCGATGCACCGACAGAGCCTGCCGCCGGTTACGCCATTGTCCGCAGCCCGGATCGCAAAACGTGGCAGCATGTGCCGGATCACCGGGGAGAAACCGTGTTTGATACCCGTACAGGGAAACCAGTGACGGTAAGTATGCCGGGGAATTATCCGCAATACACCACGCCGTTACAACCTGACACACCCTATGATGTGTGGAACGGAGAGAAATGGGTGACAGATACCCGGCAGCAGCAACAGCACATCACCGCCAACCATTTGCGGAAAAAAAATGCGCTGCTGGAAACGGCCACCCAGCGCATTGAGATCCTGATGGATAAAATCAGTCTGACTGCCACTGATACACCCACCCAGACCATTCAGGAGCGCTTACTGGCATGGCGGAAATACCGTGCGCAGGTGGATGACATCTCTGCGGACACACCCCATATTGACTGGCCCGCTATGCCGGAGTAATCACCATGCCCTGGCAACGCGTCCATCTCACCCTGCCGGATGAATTACCGCCAATAACCTGTTCTGTCCTGGCTGTCCATCCGTGGACCCATGGTGCCGGGCTGCGCACAGACTCCGGCTGTTACTTAAGCCCGGAAAATGCGATTGCTTTTCTGGCTGACCGAATCGGAGCCATTTCAGATACACAGGATTTTTTGCTGTTTCTGGTATGTGCCGGGGCTGCGGATGACTTTGCCCGCCGTCTGACCGAACTCGCCGGGGTTCTCCCCCTGCCGGAAATCGCGCGACTGCGCCGTCTGGTTGATGCCGGGCAGATCCTTGCAGAAAGCCGCATGCAAATTCCGGCCCGTCCACGCCCCGGAATTCCCGCACCGACCCGCCTGTCCCTTTCCAATCTCCGTCAACTCCATGCCGCCGGACAGGCAACTACGGCCATGATGCCCATGGCAGGCAGTCTGACTGAACTGTCACAGGTACTGCAGCGGTTTCACCGCCAGCGCAACGAACACCTGAATACCCTGCGTGAGCACACGCAACGTCTGCAACAGACCAGTTGCGAACTGTGGCAATTCAGCCCGGCGCAGAATACCCGGGATGTCCGCCAGCCTCTGCAATGGAATATTCCACAGCCTGAGGCAAGTTTCTCGCTGGGTCTGTTGTTTGTCGGCGATGACCTGTCAACACTGCGAGCCTGTATATATGAACCAGATAATCGTCCTCGCCCTTGATGGCGAATCTATCCTGCTGCAGAACATCAATATCAGCATCACCCTGCGCCTGCCGGATAAAGACATGTCCGGACAGGCCAGCAGCACAGCCAGCGCCGAACAGGGTGACAAGGCCAAGGAGCTGCGCGTGTCCGGCATCATCAGCTTTGCCGATGAGCGACATCTGACGCGCATTTTTCAGCTGGCCGAAGCCCGCGATGCCAATGGTGCAAAACAATGCTATCGCATCGCCAACGCTACCGCCGCCGCCGTCAACATGCGCCAGGGGGTGTTTTCAGGCGCTATCGATGCCACCGAGCAACGCGATACCATGGCATGGCAGATAACGTTCACCCTGCGTGAAAAAATGAGCGTGCCGGAAAAAGTCGCCGCCCGCAGTAACATCACCACCGGTGCGGGCGGTAACGTCACGGTAAAGCAGCAGACACAGGACGGCACCGAACCAGCCACCAATGAAAATCAGCAAAGCGCGCTCTGGGCAAATATCAACAGAATTGCAGGCGATACCCTGGATTGGGCAGGCATTGGCGCAGTGAAAGACGGGGGCCGCAAATGAAACCGATTCAACTCTGCACCGTTGCCGGCAAAGCCTATCAGCCAGCAAGCATGGAGCTTGTCCTGGTGCTAAACGGTGTCGGCAGGGGCTTTATCACGATCACCCCGGAAGAGGCCACCACTGGCCTGGCTGGCGCCATGGTGCAAATCGACCTGGGTGAGGGAACCGAGGCATGGCGCTATTTTACCGGCTACGTCGAACGTGATCAGCCGGCAGAGAACGGCGCCCGCCGGCTGTTTGTGCGTGAGGCTGCAGGCCTGCTGGACTTTGAGTTACCCTGCTCCCATCAGCACCCGACGCTAAAAACCGTCCTGGACACCCTCAGCCAGCAGAGCGGTCTGACTATCTACGCGCCGACGGATGAGAGCTACAGCACCACCAGGATCCCACACCTGACCCATGCAGGCAGCGGCACGCAGCTGCTCGCCCAACTGGGGCGCTGTTTTGCGATCCCGGATTACGTCTGGCACCCCATGCCTGACGGCAGCGTCTACGTCGGCAGCGCCAAACAGTCGCGCTTTGCCAGCCTCGCGCTGCCCGAACTGCCGCCGCAGTACCTCATCAGCCAGAGCGCTGGCAACAGCGCCACGCTGATGCCGATCCCCACGCTACGCCCCGGCGTTAATCTGCCGAACGGGCGCATCACCGATGTCGCCGTCAAAGACAGCGCCATGACACTGACCTGGGCGCGCCTGGATGCCAGCGGCAAACCGCTATCGAAAAGCCCAACGCGCCGGTTGATCGAGGGAGAGTTTCCCGAGTTGGCCAGCGGCGCGCTGCGCACCCGGCTGGCCCGCGTCGTATCCCCAACAGAAAGCGCCAGCCTGGGCGACGTGGCTGATCCGTTCCGGCCAAAATACGCCGTTGATCTGCAGCTACTCGACGAACAGGGTAATGACCTGCCGGATACCCCGGTTTATGCTGCGGTTCCCCTCCCCGTTCCCATGGCAGGACCGGAGGCCGGACTGCTGGCCTACCCGCCCGAGGGAACGCTGGTTGAGGTCGCATTTGTCGAAGGCCGCCCAGACAAACCCATGGTGCGCCAGCTCATCCCACAGGGACATAGCCTGCCCGACATCAAGCCAGGCGAGCAGCTGCAGCAGCAGCGCGCGGAGGTATTCCAGCGCGTCGGGCAGGATGGCAGCTGGCACCGAGAAACCGATCAGGTTATCCGTGAGGCCTCGGCGCAGCGCGACATCACCAGCGACAGCGAGAGCAGAACGACAACCACGCGCGAAACCCTGGTGCAGGCCAACGACACAACCACCGTACTCGGTACCGCCAGACTACTGGCAGGCCATGTCATCCAGATAGCGGACGGCGACTACAGCATCGCCGCCGGCAACCAGCTGCTGGTGAAAGCCAGGGCGCTACTGGCGGAGCTGGAGCGCGCCGAGCTGACCATCAACGGCCCACTCACGGAAACCGTCACCGGCAATGTCGAACGCACCACCGGCGGCAACCACACCGAGACCACTACCGGCCAGCACAGCATCGAGGCAGCCCAGATGGACATCACGACCGGTCGTGTGTTTATGGGCAGAGGTAGCTCGCATCAGAGCACCGATCGCCTGAACCTGCTAACGCTGCTGCTTGATATCCTCGACCTGGTCAATCAGCTGGCGCAGCACACCGCTGCACACACCCACAGCAACACCGGCAGCCCCACCAACAGCGGCAGCCTGTCCGGCGACGCCACCCAGGCCACCAACCTGAAAGCCAGATACCGCGATCTCATCGCCTGATCTGCGGCCACCCGGCCGCATCCCCCACCAATACCCCATGTAAAACGCACAAGAGCCACCCTGCGAGCCCGCACAACTAAGCTATCGCACACCCCGATGAAACACATGGCGCGCCGCACAGGCTGCAGATGACGTAATCCGCGCCACGGAATCCTTACGCCACGTAAACCGCACTACTCCCCCCTGCCCGCGGGTTGTGCGTTGAGAATTTTTTTCAGTTTTATTTTTCGCAAAAACACCCGCTAGCCCGCGCCGGTACTGGGGGCTGGGAAAGATCCAAAATCGCACGCTTTTCAGTTTTTTGCAGTTTTAAACGATCGCGTGCAGTGCGCAGACAAGGAAAAAAAACAAAAAACAGTTGATATAAAAGGGGTTTATATACTTTACGTGAGCATCAAAAACGATCGCGTTAGGATCAGGCGGCAAGAGACTAAAAAGCACAAAGCCTTGCAGGGCGCGGCCTGAGCAGTTTTTGGGGTGCTTAGAAAATTGCAAAAATGATCACAGGACGATCGCGCAGAACGACCGTGAGGGCAAAGCGGCATCAGGTGCGAAACTCACGTGAAATCGGCCGTGGACTACGCGGCAGCAGGATGAGCAGCGGTGATTATTTGCGCAGAATAGCGAAAGGCGATAGATTAGCCGCGGGTGCCTTGGACTTGTCTGTCCGGGCAACCGGCAGGCAAAGAAAAAGCCCCACCTGACGATAAATCAAAGTGGAGCCTCTCTTATGCATGACAACATGATAGTAGCCCACTTACTCGCCAAATGGCAAGGAGAAGTCGGCTATGGAGCCACACAAACCAGCGCTCATCGCGCTAATCGTTATCAGCATCACCCTATTAGGTGTACTGCTGCTGACAAAACAAAATCTCTGCGACGTTAGCTTCCGAAGCGGCAAAGTGGAGATAGTGGCTCACATGGCCTACGAATCCGAGTAAGTGAGCGACAGGGGCGGTTCGCCGCCCCGATCGCATTGTCGAACGCATGGCCCCAAGGCACCCAAACCTCAGTAATACAAAAAGCCCGCAGGGAAACCCGCGGGCTTTTCTGTTTATACGTAGCATGGCACGTCGCCACCCTCTCGCGATGGGAGAAATCGCGGGTAAAAAACATGGAGAAAGCGGGGCGCTATTTTCTCTGCTGCCACTCTGCTGCCATTTTGCTGCCACTGGACAAATTTAAGACACAAAAAAACCACCTTGCGGTGGCTTAATAACAAAACATATCTTTTTGATTTTTATACCATTTTGTCATGGTGCCCGGAGCGGGACTTGAACCCGCACAGCGCGAACGCCGAGGGATTTTAAATCCCTTGTGTCTACCGATTCCACCATCCGGGCGGCGACAAATAAATTGGAGGCGCGTTCCGGAGTCGAACCGGACTAGACGGATTTGCAATCCGCTACATAACCGCTTTGTTAACGCGCCTAAATGATTGTTCCCGCCGTAGGGCGAGAGCTTAAAATTTGGAGCGGGAAACGAGACTCGAACTCGCGACCCCAACCTTGGCAAGGTTGTGCTCTACCAACTGAGCTATTCCCGCATAATCAACTTATTTATCTGTATCTTCTGGCTTTTCATTATTGCCGTCTGATGCGATGCATTCTACTTATCTGACCGGCGGCGTCAACTCTCTTTTTTGCATCGGCCACCCGTTTGCCGTTTTTTAACGCAGCATCATCAGGAGTCCAGCAGATCGCTGCGGGCGGCGCTCAGGTATTGGAACATGGACCAGAAAGTCAGCACCGCGGCAATATACAGCGCAACGATCCCGGCAACGGTGATATAGATATCCGGACGCCACAGCAGGCCGACCAACGCCATCATCTGCGCGGTAGTTTTTACCTTGCCGATCCAAGAGACGGCGACGCTGCTACGCTTGCCGATCTCCGCCATCCACTCTCGCAGGGCAGAGATGATAATTTCGCGGGCGATCATGGTGGCAGCCGGCAGGGTAACCCACCAGACGTGGTAATACTCCGTGACCAACACCAGCGCCGTCGCCACCATCACTTTATCGGCCACCGGATCAAGGAAGGCACCAAAGCGGGTGGTCTGCTTCAGGCGGCGGGCGAGATAGCCGTCAAACCAGTCGGTCACCGCCGCCACCACAAAGATCAGCGCGCAGACGAAGGGGGCCCAGGCAAACGGAAGATAGAACGCCAGAACAAAAAACGGAATCAATATAACGCGAAACAGCGTTAATAACGTGGGGATATTTAATCGCATAGTACTGTGACGATCTTCCTTTCGTGGATACTGCGTTTATGTTGCTACAACGCCCTCATTGTTTCAATGCATAGTGGATCTTTTCCGCCAATGCGGCTGAAATACCGGGCACTTTTGCAATCTCATCAATACTGGCATCGCGCAGCGGTTGCATTCCGCCCATATATTTGAGCAGCAACTGGCGCCGCTTGGGCCCAATGCCTTCAATAGACTCAAGCGCGCTGGTGCTGCGTACCTTAGCCCTTCTCTTCCGATGGCCGGCGATCGCATGGTTGTGCGACTCATCGCGGATATGCTGGATCAAATGTAGCGCCGGTGAGTCTGGCGGCAGGGAGAATCCCTCCCCCTGCGCCTCAAAGAACAGCGTCTCCAACCCCGCCTTGCGATCGCTCCCTTTGGCAATTCCCAGCAGCAGCGGGCGATGTGTATCCCAAGGCACCTCCAGTTCAGCAAACACCTGCTTAGCCTGCCCCAGCTGCCCCTTGCCGCCGTCGATAAAAATAATGTCGGGGATCTTCTCTTCGTTCAGTGCCTTGTCATAGCGACGACGCAGCACCTGGTCCATGGCGGCATAGTCATCTCCCGGGGTGATACCCTTGATATTATAGCGCCGGTATTCACTGCGCAGCGGTCCATTGCGATCGAATACCACGCAGGAGGCCACTGTCTCCTCCCCCATGGTATGACTGATATCAAAACACTCCATGCGTTGAATATCCGCCCGTTGCAGCACCTGCTCCAGCTGCACCAGACGCTGCAGAATGGTCGACTGCTGGGAGAGCTTGCTGTTCAGGGCCGTTACTGCGTTGGTACGCGCCAGCTTAAGGTAACGGGCACGATCGCCGCGCGGCTGTGACTGAATAGGGATCCTCCGCCCGGCCAGTTCGCTGATAGAGTCCGCCAGCAGCTTGCGATCCGGCAGGAGAAAGTCGATCAGGATCTCCCCCGGCAGCGTACGTATCTGGCTGCCCTGCAGGTAAAACTGGCCGACAAAGGTCTGCAGTACCTCAGCCAGCGTCGTACCGGCGGGAACCCGTGGAAAGTAGCTACGGCTGCCCAGCACCTGCCCATGACGAATAAACAGCACATGGATACAGGCCATCCCCGCCTCAAAGGCGACGCCGATCACGTCGATATCCTCGTGATCGCCGGAGATAAACTGGCGCTCGGTCACCCTCCGCACCGCCTGGATCTGATCGCGCAGCCGCGCGGCCTCCTCAAAGCGCAGCGCCCGGCTGGCCTCCTCCATTCTGGCCACCAGCGCGTCGATCACCTGGCTGTCCTTCCCGGAGAGGAACAGCCGCACATACTCCACCTGACGGGCATACTCCCCATCGTTGACCAGCCCGGTGACGCAGGGCCCCAGACAGCGCTGGATCTGGTATTGCAGGCAGGGACGTGAACGATTGCGGTAGACGCTGTCTTCACACTGGCGAATGGGGAATAGCTTCTGCAGCAGGGCCAGCGTCTCACGCACCGCGTTCGCGTTGGGAAAGGGGCCAAAATAGTCACCACGGGCGCGCCTAGCGCCGCGGTGTACCGCCAAACGCGGGTGGCGATCGGCGCTGAGAAAGATCAGAGGGTAGGATTTGTCGTCACGCAGCAGCACGTTATAGCGGGGTTGGTAACGCTTGATGTAATTGTGCTCCAGCAGCAGCGCCTCTGTTTCCGTGTGGGTCACGGTCACGTCGATCTGGGCTATCTGACGTACAAGAGCTTCGGTTTTGCGACTGGCAAGCTGGCAGCGGAAGTAGCTGGAGAGGCGTTTTTTGAGATCTTTCGCCTTGCCGACATAAATAACCTCTGCCCCGGCATCGTACATCCGGTATACACCCGGTTGGTTGGTCACCGTCTTTAGAAAGGCGACCGCATCAAAGCGCTCACTCACTGCTCAAGATTTTCTCTGCGTTGCACAGCCCGTGACGGATAGCCAGGTGGGTTAACTCGACATCCCCGCTGATGTTCAGCTTGCTGAACATGCGGTAACGATAGCTGTTTACTGTTTTTGGACTCAGATTCAGCTGCTCAGAAATCTCTGTCACCTTGCTGCCTTTAGTGATCATCAGCATAATTTGCAACTCGCGCTCGGACAGAGATCCAAACGGGGAATCTCCCTGCGGCGTCAGCTGGCTCAGCGCCATCTGCTGAGCAATATCAGAAGCGATATAGCGCTGACCGGCGTATACCGCCCGGATCGCGCTGATCATCTCCTGTGGCGCAGCCCCTTTGCTCAGATAGCCGAACGCACCGGCCTGCATCACCTTCGCCGGCAGCGGATTTTCCGTATGAATGGTCAGCATGATGACTTTTATATCCGATTTTACCCGCAGGATCTTACGTGTAGCCTCCAGCCCGCCGATGCCCGGCATGTTCATGTCCATCAATATGATATCTGCACAGTTATTACGGCACCACTTCACTGCATCTTCGCCGCACTGCGCCTCGCCTACCACTTTAATCCCTTTGATATCTTCAAGAATGCGTCGGATCCCTGCGCGCACCAGTTCGTGGTCATCAACAAGAAGAACGCTGATCAAAGATGAATCTCCCAGCTAGAGGAAACAACAGCATACTTTTATACTAAACAGACTAAGTCTACTGTTTTTCGCCAAAAGAATGAATAGTGTAAATGTTATTTAATGCGGAAATCTTGATAAGGCGATTGACCATACTGATATCCTAGCGCACCGCCGTTGGATAACAACATTTTTTAAAACCAATGAGTTACATAAAAATCGTTTAAAAACACTCCATTAAATCATAAACAGCCGCACAGAAAAACGTGGTTTTGATGCAGCCATATAATACGCTGAATATAATCAGCGTATTGAGAAAATATACGACAAAAATGACTTAATGCTGCCATAGATAAATTGCGCGCCTGTCATCATGGTGTATACAAAAACGACACTTTTCTGTGTATATAAAGTAAAAAAATAAACAACGCTATAATTGAATCAATACCAGTAACGTTACCGCGCAATAAACCAGGTTTTGTGATATACTCCGCTACCGATTTTGCTCTGCGTAATCGTTATTGCCCCCCAATGAACAGCCGTGTGCCACAGGCGAGCGGTATATTATCTGAACAAAAGGTAACTTATGAGTAACGTTGATTTTTCTACCGAAGCGACCATTGAAGCCTTAACGCACGAAGTCACCTGCCTGAAAGCGACCCTGACCGAGATGCTCAAGGCGATGGGCCAGGCTGACGCCGGTAAAGTGATCATCAACATGGAAAAATACGCCGCCCGCATCGAGGATCAGGAGCAATCTGACGCCTTTAAGAAAACCATGGCGCAGATCAAGCACGTCTATCGTCAGTAACCGATTCCCGCCGATAACCGGGCGGAGCTCCCCGGCACTGCGGGTATCGTTGTCAATGACGCGCCCTGTTCAGGGGGATTCTCCGCCCCCCCCGCAAAGGAGTGCCGCGCAATGGGACTCACCCTCAAAGCGCCGATCGGCGCACTGGCAGTAGCTTTCGCGCAGCAAAAGCTACTATCTGGCAAGACTGGTGCCCATGTTCCCCACCTTCGCGCTGATCGCACACTACATCGTAGATCATGAACACAGCCTTGACACCCTGCGCCGCACGATCCTGTTCGGCATCTGGACCACCATTCCCTATCTTGTCTACCTGCTCTCGCTGTACCTGCTGCTTCCCCATATTCGTCTCTCCCTGGCACTGCTGGGCGCCATCGTCGCCTAGGGGATCGCCGCCACGCTGCTGATCCTGCGGTGAGTGCATTGAGCCACGCTCCCATCAGAAACGCGACGCGGCAGGCGCCATATGCGATCTTGATGTACCTGCCCCGAAATTGCCGTATTGGCCAGGGTCATGCCCATCGCCTGTAGCTGCTCTCCGAAAAACCACGGCAGCTCGCCCGGCATATAGCCGATCGCTGACGTTTACCGGTCGGCGCTATCGGGGAAGCCGCAAGGACATCTCTCCGCTGCGGGCTATCCCCCTGAGCAAGAGTGAGAATCACCTCTGGACCATGACAAATGGCGATCAGATAGCGATCGCGGCGCATGGTCCAGCGGATCGTCTCCGCCACATCGACGTCAGAAGGCTGGCTGAGAAGCGTGCCGGGAATAAATACGCCGACGTAATCCTGCTCTTCCGCCGTCAACACTGGCAGAACATCCCACAGACGATGCAGGCGATGAAACTGAGGCTGATAACGCTGATACAGCACCTGAATCGACGTGGCCCCTGCCCCAAAGCCCGGTACCGATCAAAAAGCCACATATAGTGCTTCTATACTGAACAAACCACTAGAGACCTACCTCCTCACAGGGCTCGAAGTTCAACATTATGCTCTTGGACTACATCATTAAGACTGAAGAAAATGCCAAAATCATGAGCAAAAAACACAAAAAAATGATTATTTTTTGTACGGTTTTGAGGAAGAGTTTTGGGGAAGTTTTGGGGAAAGATGTGCAGATCAAAAAGCCAACATAAAATTAACAATTTATGTTGGCCATATGTTAACAGAAAAAATCACATATTGTCGATGATCGCGTCGCCAAACTCAGAGCATTTCAGCAACTTAGCGCCATCCATCAGACGTTCGAAGTCATAGGTCACGGTCTTATTGGCGATCGCCCCTTCCATACCTTTAACAATCAGGTCCGCCGCTTCCGTCCAGCCCATGTGACGCAGCAGTATATGAATCAAATCATGTTAATCAACTGAAATTAAAATAGTTTTTCCATCATTTAGGCCCAAAAATCGGTAAAGTCCCATGATCACAAATCGCAGCAATTACATATAGTTAGATTCGGTTTTGGGGAATAGAATTTCCCCGATCTGAGCCGGGGATGTGTTGTGTACATTGCCTGTATACCGCTTACATAATGCGTGGCCTTTGGCCTGGCAGTAGCCGCTCATTAAGCGATCGTTCAACGTATGACAGGAAAGCGGCGCCATCGATAAATCTGTCGTACAGCCTTCCGGCAATCGGTGACTCCAGCTGGCGCAGGGCGGGATATATCCGCTCCCTCCATGCTGAGAAAATCTCCCGATAATGCAGGCTCAGTGCATTGATGTTGTAGGCGTCGATCTCTTCCCGGCTGATGGCCTTTTTTATAACGGTTGATTTTTTAATCAACCGTCTCTCGCAATCGATAAAATAGCGGCGGATCTGACGGCCCCTCTCGTTACGTTCAACCATCGCAAGCTCTTTAGCGGTGTCGAGAGTAAGGTGATAATCAGTAGTTGGGCGACCTCGTTTTATTATTTCCCGATTTTGGGAAATAATAATATAGTCTTGATTTTCAACAAATTCATACTCTGCAATGCGTTCGGTCACCCATGAGGCAAAGCGTTTGCCCACACCGAGAAACTTGTGCAGATCACGAGCGTTGCAAAGTAATGTGGATTCGTTAGAAATGGTTCCGTTAAAAACGGGGATGAGCTGAGTAGTCATGACGACCTCGTGAATTTCTTTGAGATAACCACTTTTGAGGGTGGTGCCGGGAGGCTCAAAACGGCTTCACGAAACCGCGGACTTATTCCCCATAAGGGTGTTGTATTCGTCGCCCTCCCGACATTGATCGGGGTGTGACCGCGCATAGCGCCATCACTAAACAACAGGCATAAAAAATCCAACACTGACGGGGTTGGTCTTAGCCGCGTGAAAAGAGGTTTTGAGTCCTCATGGTGGAGTATAGTCAGTATTGGATTACAGAGTCAACCATGCATATGCCCGATACCCTCTTTGAACGCGGCAGCACGCTTACCGGTGAAACCCATGACCAGAAAGACGAAGCCGTCTTTGGTCATTTCGTAGTATTTGGAGTCCCGGTTTACCGCGCCAGCCTGGATGTTTTTCACGTGGGCTGAAAATTCAGCCGACGCAAATTCCGGGGAGCAAGA
>NZ_AFJI01000109.1 GCF_000264785.1 Edwardsiella ictaluri ATCC 33202
CAACTGGTGAAGAAAAACCAGACCCGGATCACCGGTATGGATAACCAGATTTTATCGTTGTACGCCAAAGGGATGACCACCCGCGAGATAGCGGCCGCGTTCAAAGAGCTGTATGACGCTGATGTCTCACCGGCGCTGGTCTCGAAGGTCACCGACGCCGTAATGGAGCAGGTTACCGAATGGCAGAATCGTCCACTGGATGCAGTCTATCCCATTGTTTACCTTGACTGTATCGTCCTGAAGGTCCGGCAGGACAGTCGCGTCATTAATAAATCCGTGTTCCTTGCCCTGGGTATCAACCTCGAAGGCCAGAAAGAACTGCTGGGTATGTGGCTGGCCGAAAACGAAGGCGCGAAGTTCTGGCTCAATGTGCTGACAGAGCTGAAGAATCGCGGCCTGAACGATATCCTCATCGCCTGTGTCGATGGTCTGAAAGGCTTCCCGGACGCGATCAATACGGTGTATCCGGAAGCCCGCATCCAGCTGTGCATCGTGCATATGGTGCGTAACAGCCTGCGGTTCGTCTCCTGGAAGGACTACAAAGCCGTCACCCGCGACCTGAAAGCCATTTATCAGGCCCCCACGGAAGACGCAGGGCAGCAGGCGCTGGAAGCGTTCGCCAGCGCATGGGACAACCGCTACCCGCAGATAAGCCGTAGCTGGCAGACAAACTGGGCTAACCTGGCGACGTTCTTCGCTTACCCGGCAGACATCCGCAAGGTGATCTACACAACGAATGCTATCGAGTCGCTGAACAGCGTGATCCGGCATGCCATCAAAAAGCGTAAGGTGTTCCCGACGGACGAAGCAGTGAAAAAGGTGGTGTGGTTAGCGATCCAGGCGGCATCACAGAAATGGACCATGCCGCTGA
>NZ_AFJI01000110.1 GCF_000264785.1 Edwardsiella ictaluri ATCC 33202
CATGACTCAAATTTAGTGGTAATGGTTGATTGTTAGATACCAGCCGATGACCTTATCGTGCATTTCTTCTGATTTGGAGAAGCAGATTGTCCTTCGGGTAAGCCGTTTGAGATGAGTTCGCAGATTCAAGTTATGGCGTTCTATGCGTTGGGTATATTTCTTGCTGACTACATGGTGAGCTGGATCCAGCAGCGTCCGGTATACCGGCCAGGCATCGGTCATGTAGAAGGCAATATTAAATTTTCTCACTAACGCTAGAAGCCGCTGTAACGTCAACGCATTTCGAGGGCCAAAGACATGAGCAAGAACCCGCTTTCGAATACGGTCATACGCATAGAAGAGCCAGCGAGGATTGCTCTTACAACGAACGAATGACCACTGTTCATCAGCTTCACAGCAGATAACGACTTCGGCTCCCGGCTCTACGTGTTGCGCTCGCTGTCTCGGTTCCCGTTTTTTAGGTGGCGGAGGACAGTATTGAGGCTGATATCAAGAACCCGTGCCGTGTCACGACATCCGGAGCCGTTCATTGCCATAGCAATAATGGATTGATGGGTGTTGGGTTTAGCTGCGTTATATTGAAAGTTGAGCTGGAAGGTTTTCAGGCAGAGCTTGCAGCGATAGAGCTGAGCGCCAGAAGTGGAGTGACCATTACGGA
>NZ_AFJI01000111.1 GCF_000264785.1 Edwardsiella ictaluri ATCC 33202
GGTGATATCAAAGCCACCGGTACCGGCAAAGATGCCGCTCTGGCTCTCCACCGAGGCATAGTCGCTGTGCATCTTATCGCGGCTGGCGGCGATACCCAGAGAGCCATTGCCGAAGCCGATGCTCCCCCCGGCGCTGAAGCTGGATTGCTTGGCCTCATAGCTATCAACCCCCTGTTCACTGCGTAGGGTCAGATTATTGCCGACATTCGCCACCACGTTCTCCCCCTGTACCTGCGCCCCCTTCAGGGTGGTGTCTTCTCTTTCTTACTCTTATATTCATATAGTTTATCTTTTAGCCAAAGGCCTATACCTAAACTCACACCAGCAACAACAGTTCTCCTATCTAATGCCATCTCCCATTCAAAGTTAAATTTCCCATTGATTAAGTAAAAAATAGTTGACATTACCAACACATACAAAAATAGCGCGAGTGAAATTAAAAGCACACAATAAGAAATTAAAAACAAAAACCAAGAGGCGCCTACTTTTTTAAACTTAATTATCATCATTATTACTCTGGTCTAAGTTATCTTTTACAACACCTCCAGTCATCTCAGTAAGAGTAGAACTAGTGGTTGCGCCAATAATATTCTTTGCGGTTTTATTTTTTACTGGAGGTAATAAATCAATAGCTTTTCCCCCAATACTCCCCACCACACTACCAATTCCAGCTCCGATCACTGCATTAGTTGGATCCTCTCCTTTAAGTGCACTGCCAACGGCGGCCCCACCCATATTAATGGCTGCGGAAGCCTGCCAACCTTTTCCTGTCGTCGAGGCTGATATCAATCCCGCAATACTCGCATCCACATAACTGAAAGGATCATCTCCACTTAATTGAACTACAGTGTTGACACCTACACCTATCGCCGCATTGGTCAGCACACTGGCTTTAAGCTCCTTTTATAGTTGAACCCCGGTATTTACTGCTGTCCCTATTGCCACGTTAATAGCCATGCTTTCCTTTATTATTGTATCATGCTGTAATTTGTCAGATTAGTGATTTGACTTTTTTCTATCTTTTCGCTCTTGTAGTTTCTCTTTGAACCATAATCCTAATCCAAGAATTAAACCGACAATCACTCCTTTTTTTAGTGAGGAAAATATACTCTCTCTCCAGCCATATAAAACATAACCATTTTTGAAATAAATAATAATTACTGCCACTAACTCCCCTAATAAAATGAGGGTAAAAAAATAAAAATATTACATCCAATAAATATTAATAATTTAGTTAAGCTATTTTTTCTCATCTTTTTCCCTGTTTGCTCAATGTCTTCTCTTCGATAACTCCGCTTATCACAGAACCACCAATAGCACCGGTTATATCAGCTGTAGTCTTGTTAATAATACCAGCAGCTGTATCAGTGACTATTTTACCTCCAACGCTACCACCTACACTTCCGAGAGTCTTGTCACTGTTTTTGATCTTTTCAATAACCGTCTCAAACTTGTCTGAAGATGTTGCACCCAGCAGATTATTCTCCACTTATGCTATTAGCATAACTATCTATGGCTGCTACCACACATTGGACAGCATGCTGTTGCTATAATGACTACTTTTTATTTTTGTATTCATATAGTTTGTGTTTTATCCAAATCCCCACACCCAATGTCAAGCCAGCAATAATTCCCTTTCTCAATGGATCCTCCCATTCAAAACTAAATTTCCCATCGATAAAATAAAGAACAATTGATATCCCAAATATATATAAAAGCAGTATAAAAGAAATCAAAAACGAACAATAAAAAATCAGAAAAAGAAACCAAGCAACACCCACTTTTTTAAACCTATTCATTGTTATTAGTTCCATCTAATTCATCTTTCACTATCTTTCCTGTGACTTCATTAAGTGTAGAACCAGTAACTGTACCAATAACATCCTTTACTGCTTGATTTGTTATTGTAGATAATGAGTCAACAGTTTTCCCTCCTATACTACCACCCACACTACCAATTCCAGCTCCGATCACTGCATTAGTTGGATCCTCTCCTTTAAGTGCACTGCTAACGGCGGCCCCACCCATATTAATGGCTGCGGAAGCCTGCCAACCTTTTCCTGTCGTCGCGGCTGATATCAATCCCGCAATACTTGCATCCACATAACTGAAAGGATCGTCTCCACTTAATTGAACCACAGTGTTGACACCTATGCCTATCGCCGCATTAACAGCCATACCTCCTTTTATTGTAATACCCAGCATACTGCCAGAAAACAGCAGCGGTGCATCACCAATACTCGCATTGGATTTATGATATACCCATGCCCTCATTATATTTTGCGCCTCAGCCATTACATCAGAGTCTGGGCCTCGTTTTAGATAGTCGCTCCCTGAAAGCAATCCATTGACTAGCTCCTGAGCAACACCTGTACCATATTCCGTCTCCATCTCTGCTGCGTAAATACGCAAATAACCAGCTAATTCGCTTCGTTCAGCGCTATTCAGTTGGGTAGGATCTGACACAAACTTCGTGATAAGTATGTCACTCCGTTTGTCTGCGTTTTCTAATTGAAGTAACTCTTTCGCCGTCGCTAACGTCTTATCACCATGCTGTATTTTTTCGATAATTTTATCTAGCTTGCTGGACGATTTTGTCCCAAGGAAATTATTCTCCACCGTCGTCTTACCCGACTCTGCCCCGGCGAGCGCGGAAGCCCCCGCGTCGCCCACCAGACCACTGGCCAGTCCGGCGGCAACGGTGGCCAGTGTTGAAGCGGTCTGTTTCTCGCTTTCGCTGAGCTCAGCGACCGGTTTCTGGTATATCTCCGTGGCCAGCATGCCGACGATTTCGCCGGTGGCCGCACCCGCGGCTCCGGCAAGGGCGTTATTCCCCTGTGCTGCGGCAAGCGCCGCA
>NZ_AFJI01000112.1 GCF_000264785.1 Edwardsiella ictaluri ATCC 33202
CCTTGAACTCAGCGCGGTTGTCGATATCGGCAAAGCCCAGGGTTCCGCTATCTAAGCGGTTGTTCTCCTGACCGGCCGCGCTGGCAATGGCCGCGCCGTCCAGCTGGGTATGATTACCCACGGTGATATCAAAGCCACCGGTACCGGCAAAGATGCCGCTCTGGCTCTCCACCGAGGCATAGTCGCTGTGCATCTTATCGCGGCTGGCGGCGATACCCAGAGAGCCATTGCCGAAGCCGATGCTCCCCCCGGCGCTGAAGCTGGATTGCTTGGCCTCATAGCTATCAACCGCCTGCTCACTGCGTAGGGTCAGATTATTGCCGACATTCGCCACCACGTTCTCCCCCTGTACCTGCGCCCCCTTCAGGGTGGTGTCATTACCGCTGTTCAGCGTCAGGGTGTTGCCCGCGCTCACCGTGGTATCCGTGGCATAGCGGCTGTTGCCTTTTTCAAATACCATAATCCGTCAGTACGGCAGCTTAAATCCGTCGCCGAGTAAATTATTCTTCACAACAACCCCAGTTGAAAAAGACTGGGATTGTTGTTAATTTCAGTCTGGGGCCGAAGGTGGCTTTTTACGGGCGTCAAACTTATCTATCAGATTAAATACTATTGCAGCCAAAGTGATTGCAGACCCAGCAATTATACTTCTAACAAGAGTACTTAATACAATTTCGAAAGGCAAATAAAAATCATGTAAATAAATAAAACCTATAACAACAGAAATAATCAAACCCAATATGAAAAAAGCAAAAGAATAATATAAAAACATCAATGCATATTTTAATGCCATTTTCACTTTTTTCACCTTCTTTATTTTTAGATGTTTTTTTGACAACATTATTCATTTGCTCTGAAATATATGCCCCCCCCAACATCATAAACAAAACCCGGAAGCTCTTTCCCGGTTACCGAATTTACAATTCCCGGAGCATATATTCTGAACATTCCTCCAGTCCAGGCACCTGCGGCAGATCCTCCTATGGAGCCAATATCCGCCCAATCCGTAAACACTGCACCACCCGCCGCAATCCCCACGTTTTTCCAGATTCCACGACCCGGTGCTAATCCACCAGTTATCGCTGCTGAGGTACTGCTCCAATAATCCCAAGTCTTAGTTTCATTTCCCGGCTGATTCAGGTCATACAACTGGTAAGCACCATTCGCGAATGCACCAACCAATGCACCACCAACCGCTTTACCTACCGACGCGGCGGGGCCCAAATAGGCTGCGCCCAGAATCAATGCACCATCCGTATACCCATCGACTATCGCCTTGGCTATATTTGCGCCCTCCGGTAGCTCTCCCCTCGCCAGCTTACTTAAGCCCGACTCAATTTCCTCTGGGGATAACTTATGCGTTAAAGCATAATCCAGCCATGAGTTCACCGCCAGACCATAATCCATCATGCCTTTAGGCATGATTTGTGGCGCAAGGAAATTATTCTCAACTTAAGCGCTTACGTTCATCAAGTTTAGATAAAATCCAACAACCTATACCCAAAGGAATCCCTCCGGAGAGTCCCATTTTTACTGAGTAGATAACATTAAGTACCCAATCAAACTCAAAAAGACCATTTTTATAGAAATAAATACAAGTAATCAGCAGTCTAATAAAAAATATAATGCCTGTAGAAATACAAACACAATAAATTATCAAAAAGCATAATAATCGAAGACCAACAGTTTGAATAAGTTTCATCTATCACTCCTGATTCTTCTTATTCATAGATGGTCGCCTCCGGTTTGCCAAGCTAAACATGTTGTGGTGGATTTGCAGGTCATCAATTGCAGCCATAGATCCGGACTTTGCCGAGGTGATGTGAAACTCCTCTGTCCCTGATGGAATACGCTGATGGAGACCTCTATCAACAAAGCGCTCTTTCAGTAGCTTTGAATAAACCGGGTTTTCCCCATCACGGTCTGACCTGTCCTGCCATCACGTCATGCTTGCCTGAACAATCGGTGGTGTT
>NZ_AFJI01000113.1 GCF_000264785.1 Edwardsiella ictaluri ATCC 33202
CCATCAGCAAAAACCACGCAATGATCGTCATTGAAGACTTGAAGGTTGCCAACATGTCAAAGTCGGCAGCGGGTACGGTAAGCCAGCATGGGCGCAACGTCCGTGCAAAATCAGGCTTAAACCGTTCGATATTAGATCAGGGGTGGTACGAACTTCGCCGCCAGCTTGAGTACAAACAGCTCTGGCGCGGTGGTCAGGTTCTGGCAGTACCTCCGGCATATACCAGCCAGCGTTGCGCGTGCTGTGGTCATACAGCGAAAGAAAACCGCCAGTCACAAAGTCGGTTCGAGTGTCTGGAATGTGGATATACAGAGAACGCCGATATAAACGGCGCTCGCAATATTTTAGCGGCGGGGCACGCCGCGTTAGCCTGTGGAGAGATGGCAGCGTTAGGCCGCTCGATGAAGCAGGAACCCACCGAGGCGAGTCAGACTTCGGTCTGAACGCGGTAGGAATCCTCGCCCTTTAGGGCGGGGAGGATGTCAACGCAGATGATAACGCGCCACGCCGGGGTATAATCAGCGCAGGTTTCGGGGGCGGCGCGCGCGGCGCGGCGGCGGATCAATCGCGATGGCGGCGGAGAAAGGGCATGGAGCGGGTAGGCTATGGGCAGGGGCATAATATTGAAACCAAATGGCTGTACGATTTTTTAACGCTGGAGGAATGCCGAAATTTTTCCCAGGCCGCCATGCGGCGCAATGTCTCCCAGTCTGCGTTTAGCCGCCGTATTCAATCGTTGGAGCAGGCCTGTGGCGTCGTGCTGTTTGACCGCAGCATATCGCCGCTGCAGCTGACCGGGCAGGGGAAAATTTTTCATTCACAGGTGCGCAGCCTGCTGCAGCAGCTGGAGAGCAATCTGGCCGGGCTGCGATCGGGAGGGGATCCGGCCCAGCAGCGGATCGCGATCGCGGCGGCCCACTCCCTGTCGCTGGGGCTGCTGCCCTCGCTGGTGAAGCGGCTGCCGACGCCGTTCAGCTATACGGTCGAGGCTATCGACGTGGACAGGGCCGTCGATACGCTGCGCGAGGGAAAGAGCGATTTTATCTTTTCCTATCATGACGATAACCTGCTGCAGACGCCGTTTGCCCACATTCATCTCTTCTCCTCTCAGCTGTTTCCGGTATGCGCCGCCGATCGGCTCGGTCAGCCGCTATACCGGCTGGATCAGGCCGATGCGCCGCTGCTGAATTACACCGCCAACTCCTACATGGGGCGGCAGGTTAATCGGGTGCTGGCGCGCGATACGTCGCTGAACTTTCGTACCGTCTTCGTCTCGTCGATGAGTGAGCTGCTCAAGCAGGTGGCGCTGGATGGCTCGGGGATCGCCTGGCTGCCGGGCTACGGCATTCGTCAGGAGCTGGCGCAGGGGCGTCTGGTCGCCCTCGACAGTCAGGCTCTGCTGATCCCGATCGATGCCTATGCCTACCGCCTGGATACCCGGCTGAGCCAGAGCATGGAGCGTTTCTGGCAGCTGCTGGGTGAGCTGTTCAGCGCCCGGGCGGGGGAGATGGAATAGCTGCGCCCTGGGGCGGGGCAGACGCCGCGGGGCGTACCCAGCCCGCCGCACAGGCCGATGCCGACCCCCAAGAAGATTGCATTCAGCAACGATGATGTCTGGCCATACCATACGGGCTTTCAGAGGCAGTGCAATGCCCTTTAGTGGAGAGGGGGCGACGCTGCGGGTTATTGCGCCAGGAGGTCTGTCTGCCCGACGCGTTTTTCATACCAGCGGATACCGGCCCGTACCAGCGCCCCCGTCGATTCGATATAGCGCTCTGGCTGCTCTCTCAGCGCCTTGGCCAGGATCACCGGCACCTCGGTACAGCCCAGTACGATGATCTGCGCGCCGCGGGCGAACAGCGCGTCGGCCTGCCGCGCCATGAGCCGGCGGGCATGCCCGGCGTCGCCGGCCTTGAGGGCGTAGATGCTTTCCATGACCTGTTCCTGCCCCCCGCGATCGGGGGCGATGCAGCGCAGGCCGTGCGCCTCGATGGCCTGCTGATACAGTCCCATATACAGCGTGGCGTCGGTGGCCAGCAGGCCGATGTGGCGCTGACCGCTGGCGCACACCTCGTTCAGGGTCGCCCCGACGATGTTAAGCAGCTCGACGTGACAGGACTGGCGCAGCTCATCAAACCAAAAGTGGGCGGTATTGCAGGGGATCACGATACACTCGGCCCCGGCCTGCTCCAGACGCTGTAAATAGTCACGCATCGCCGGCAGCGGCGAATGGCCCTCCTGCATCAGCGCGGCGCTTCTGTCTGGAATATCCGGGATGGAGGAGATCAGTAGCGGAATGTGCTGCTGATCGCGGCGCGCGCTGGTAAAAGTGACGAACTTATTGAACATATCCACGGTGGCGGCTGGCCCCATGCCGCCCAATACGCCAATTAACCCTTTCACGCTGTTTCCCCCGCTTGACTGAATACGCTGTCTACGGCCAGGGCGTGCCGGGGCACGTCATGGCGTCTTGACAGAATAGTAGGCGTCGGAGTGCCTCCGGGGGAAATGCAATAAAACGCGTATCAATGCAAATTACACATATGATGGCTGGGTATGGATGGTGTCATAGTGGGCTGTCACCTATTACCATACGGTTTTGATAGGATTTTATTACTTGGTGTGGTGCGGCGGCATCATGCGAAAAAGGCTTGATATATGCAAACAACGCATAATTCGCGGCGCTTGCGCGGGCGCTGTAACCGGGTGCTACCCGGTTACAGCGGCGGGTGCGATAGTGGAGATCGGCATAAAATAATGCTTATGGCTCAGCAGGATGAATGCATTGCATTGTCTTGGGTGAGCTCTTACACTCATGACGGTCCGTTTACCATCTGCCCTTAATGTGAGGAGTCTGTCATGGATATTAAAATCAGTATCGCTGATACCTGCTTTGAACACCTTTCCGCCACGGAGTATGACGCCTACGTTGCAGAGCTGGGAGCGCGGGTGAAAGAGGTATACCCGGAGAGCAGTCTGCTGATCGTGCATGACGGCGATGAAACGACGTTTACCGCAGAGGGCTTTCACGATAACGAGGAAGTGCGCATCGTGCTCCATGAGCTGCAGCAGGATGTGCTGCAGCACGGCCACTGGCGCAGCTGATTGCCCGCGTGATCTCGTAGGGAGCGGCGCTACCGCTCCCCGCCCTTAATCTCTCCTTGCCACGCCGTCCTGTCCGTCTCCCGCCCCTGTCCCCATCTAAAAAGCCCGGTGTGATCACGTTGCCCGCCTTTGGCCGTTGTCGGAGTAGCGTCATATATTTATATATATAGCGATTGGATCGGCCGGGGAGGACGGAGTGAATATGAAATGGCGTGTAGGGTTAGGGATGGCGTTACTGTGGGGCTGGGGGGCACTGGCCGCCGCGGCAGAGCTGCATTTGTACGCCGGCGCCGGCCTGCGGGAGCCGGTAGAGGTGGTGGTCAGCGCCTTTGAGAAGCAGAGCGGCCACCGGGTGACGGTAGAGTACGGCGGATCGGGGCAGCTGCTGACGCGCATTAACCTGACGCGCGCCGGCGATCTGTTTCTGCCCGGTTCGGCCGACTATGTCGAGCGCCTGCGCGCTCAGGGAAGGGTGGCCTTCTCCGCGCCGCTGGTGCTGCATACGCCGGTGATGGTGGTGCGGCGGGATACCGGCGCCCAGGTGGAGACGCTGGCGCAGCTGGCGCAAAGCCCGCTGAGGATCGGGATGGGCGATCCGCACGCCATTGCGCTGGGGCGCAGCGGCGATGCGCTGCTGGAGGCCAGCGGATACGGTCAGGCGCTGCGCAGCAGGGTGGTGGTTCAGGCGACGACGATTAAACAGCTGCTGCTGTATGTGCTCAACGGCGACGTGGATGCCGCGGTGATCGGGCGGGCGGATGCCATGCGCCACCGCGATCGGCTGCGCCTGCTGCCGACGCCGCCCGGGGTGCCGCAGGAGGTGGCGACGATCGCGGTGCTGCAGGGCAGCGATCAGGCCCCGGCGGCCCGGGCGCTGGCGGAGTACTTCGCCTCGCCCCAGGGGATCCGCGCGTTCACCGATCGCGGCTATTTGCCGCTGGCGAAGTAGCGTCCGGTGCGCGCGCTGGCGCTGCTGCCCCTGTTGCTGCTGCTGGCGCTGATCGTCGGTTCGCTGGCCTCCCTGCTGGGGCAGATCGATCTTGCCATGCTGGCGGCGCTGCTGCGCGATCCAGAGATCCGCTTCGCGCTGGGGCTCTCTCTGTCGACGGCGCTGCTGTCGCTGGCGCTGGCCTGTCTGATTGCGCTGCCGGCGGCCTGGGCAATGGTACGGGTGCCGCTGCCGGGAAAACGCTGGCTTAATCTGCTGCTCGATTTGCCGATGGTGACGCCACCGCTGGTGACCGGCATCGGCCTGCTGCTGCTGCTGGGACATCAGGGGCCGCTGGGGGGCTGGCTGCCCGGGCTGGCGCAGCGGCTCTTTTCCCCACTGGGGATCGTGATCGCCCAGACCTATGTCGCCACGGCGATTTTGCTGCGCAGCGCCGGCGCCGCCCTGGCCAGCATCGATCGCGCCTGGCTGGAGACCGCCCATAATCTGGGGCTGGCGCCGCTGGCGACCTTTCTGCTGGTGGAGATCCCGCTGGTGTGGCGCGCCCTGGTCAGCGGGGCGGTGCTGGCCCTGTCGCGGGCGCTGGGGGAGTTTGGCGCCACACTGATGCTGGCGGGGGCGACGCGGATGAAAACGGAAACCCTGCCGATCGCCGTGTATCTGAATATCGCCGGCGGCGACTTCTCCGCCGCGGTCGGCTGCGCCCTGCTGCTGATCCTGCTGGCGTTTGCCCTGCTGCTACTGCTGCACGGCGTGCGCCCGCCGGAGGAAAAGGGGAAATATGCTGCATATTGATGCGCTGCACTGTGCGATCCTGCGCGGCGTCAGCCTGTCCGCCGCCGCCGCGGGCTGTACCGCCGTCTGCGGGGCCTCGGGCAGCGGCAAGAGCACCCTGCTGCGGGCGATCGCCGGCCATCTGCCGTACCGGGGCAGCGTGCGCGTGGCGGGACGCCCTATCGATGGGCTGCCGCCCTGGCGTCGCCCCTGCCGCCACCTGAATCAGCGGCTGTATCTATTTCCGTTTCTCAGCGTAGAGCAGAATCTGGCGCTGGCGCAGTTTGCGACCGGGCGACCGCGCTGCGCAGAGGATCGCCTGTCGCTGCTCCGGGAGCTGGAGGTGGACCATCTGGCGCAGCGCTATCCCCGGCAGCTGTCCGGCGGCGAGCAGCAGCGGGTCGCGCTGGCGCGCGCCCTGGTGAGCGCCCCGCCGCTGCTGCTGCTGGATGAGCCCTTCTCCAGCCTGGACTGGCCCCTGCGTCGGCGGCTGTGGGACTGTCTGCGCCGGGTGCAGCGCCAGCGCGCCATGACGCTGCTGTTGGTTAGCCACGAGCCGCGCGAGGTCGATGCCCTGGCCGATGCCTGCTATCAGCTACAGGCGGGGCAGCTGTGGCGCCTGACCTAGCGCGTCCGCGATGGCGTCCGGACGCCGATCGGCTATGCTGTGGACGGTGTGGACGGTGTGGACGGTGTGGACGGTGTGGACGGTGTGGACGGTGTGGACGGTGCGGTTGGTCTTGAGGGGGCGCGGGATGGATAATCGGATTCGGGTATTGCTGCTGCTGACGCTGGTCGGCGGGTTTGCCGATGCGGGCGCGTTTGTCCTGCTGGGCACCTTTACCGGCCATATCACCGGGAATGCGGTGCTGGCGATGATCTATCTGGCGCAGGGACGCTGGCTGACGCTGGGCTACTGCGCCGTGGCGCTGGTCTGCTTCCTGCTGGGCACCTATTGGGGGAGTCGCTGGCGCCTGCGTCGGATGACGGACAGCGATACGCGGCGCATTGCGCCGCTGCTGTCGGGACTCTGGCGCTGGGGCTGCAGAACGGCGTGATCCAGCGCCTGGATACTACCAAGGTGTACCCGACCTACATCACCGGAATGTCGACATCGCTGATCAACAGCCTGACGGCGGGGCGGGCGGCGCCGGATCGCCCGGCCCGTGCGACGCTGCTCTGCGGTATTTTGGGGTTTGTCGGCAGCGCATTGCTGGGGGGAACCCTGACCGACCGCTTTGGCGCGGTCGGTTTTAGCGCGCTTGGTATACTGCTGCTGGCGGCCGCCCTGCTGAGCCGCCGCATCGCCGGGACGCCGGGCGGCTGACGACGCGGGGGGTTACAGGAACTCGGCGGCGCGGAATTTGGCCAGCGCGTCGGCCTTTTGCTGGGTCGTCATCGGGCGCAGCGGACGGCGCGGATCGCCGACGTCGATGCCGTGCAGCTGCATGGCGACCTTGCCCGCGGCGACGCCGCCGTATTCGACCAGCACCCGGATGATGGCGATCACTTTATCCATGCACTGGGCGACATCCTGCATATCGCCGCGGCGGAAGCTCTCGATCAGGCGCAAGTAGAGCGGTGCGGCGTAGTTGTAGGTGCTGCCGACGGCGCTGGTGGCGCCGCAGGCAAGCCCGGCGGGCATAAACTCATCGACGCCGAACGGAATATCGAAGCGGCCGTTCTCTACCCGCAGGCAGCGCTGGTACTCATACATATCGCTGGCATTGAACTTCATGCCGCTCAGGTTGGGAATGCGCCCGGAGGCACTTTGCAGGAAGCGCTCCATGTCGATGCTCAGGCCGGACATGCTGGAGTGATAGTAATAAAAACCTTTATCCGGCGCGGCCCCGGCCACCAGACGACAGTATTCGACCAGGTCATCCACGCTGGCCGGTTTAAAGAAGCAGGGGCCGATCACGGAGGTCGCCATGATATCCAGGGTGTTGGCATGACGCGCCAGCGTCACGGCGTCGGCAATGCTCAGCGCCCCGGTATGCACGATCAGATCCAGCTTGCCCTGACTGGCGTCGACCCAGCGTTCGGCGATGCGCATACGCTCTTCCACCGAACACTGAATCCCCTCGCCGGTGGTGCCCAAAACATAGGCGCCGGTGACGCCATCAGCGATCAGGTGTTCGGCAATCCGGTCGATGACCGGGTAGTTAACGCTGCCGTCAGCTTTAAACGGGGTATGCGGTGCAGCGATCAAACCGGTTAGCTTTTTCATGCCAGCATCCTTTTGGAGTTGTCTTGTTTTTTGATTTAATTGTATGGAGTCTGGCTCCATTTTAGGGGGTGATCCGGCGGCCCGCAACCGCCGTGGCGCGTGACGAGGGGAGATTTTCGTTAAACTGTGAGCTGCTGCATTTTTTTGCCCGCCGGGTGCGGGCAGCCGCTCACGACAGCGATTTAGCGCTCTGCAGCGCATTCAGCGTCCGCAGCTTTTGCGCGGTAACGCGCTGCGGCTCCGCCTGAACCAGCAGGGTGTAGAGCAGATCCAGTACGAACAGCTGGGCGGTCTTGGTGCCGATGGAGTCCCCCTGCAGCTTCCCCTGCTTATTGCCGTTGATCAGGCTGATATCGGCATGGCGCATCAGCGCCGACCCCAGATTGTGGGTCAGGGCAATGGTGCACGCCCCGGCCTCCTGCGCCAGCTTGAGCGTGTGTACCGTCTCCGGTGAGGCACCGGAGTGGCTGATGGCGATAGCGACATCCCCCGGCTGCAGCAGCGAGGCCTGCATATACATAAAGTGGTTATTGCTGGTGCCGTTAACCCGGTAGCCGATGCGCATCAGCTTGTTTTTCATCTCTTCGGCGGTGATACCGGAGGAGCCGACGCCGCAGATAAACAGGTAGTTGGCCTGACGAATCGCATCGACCGCCGCCTGTACCTGGGCCATGTCCAGCAGGTTCAGGGTCTCTGACAGGACGCTGTTGATGGCGGACTGCAGCTTGCGGCCAATGGTCGGCACGTCGTCGCTGTCGAGGATTTCGGCATCGAGCAGCGGGGTCTCCCCTGCGTCGCTGCGGGCGAGTTCAATCGCCAGATCCAGCTTGAAATCCTGAAATCCTTTATAGCCGAGGGTGCGGCAGAAGCGGATCACCGTCGCCTCGCCGGATTGGGTGGCCTGAGCCAGCTGGGCGATAGAGAGCTGGGTGACCTGCGACGGGGTGCGCAGGATATAGTCGGCAATCCGTTGAGATACGCGGGTCAGACTGTTCTGCATGGCAGAGAGCGTGTCGAGGATTTTTCCGGGCTGTAAGCGAATCTGCTGAGAGTCCTTCATGAGAGGGCGCCTTGATTGATGAACTGCACCGTCCAGCGGCGCGGCGGCATGGGAGCTGGGGTATAGAACGCTAAGCCTAGCAAATAACCGCGTTTAAAAAAAGTCAGCCCGGCAAGGACCGGGCTGGGAGAGGGGCGCGTCAGGCGCGTTCGCGGTCCAGCGTCACCTGCTTGGCCGGTGCAAACAGCGGCGCGGCGAGCACGCCGACCACGACGACCGACATGGCGCCGACGACACCGTAGAAGAAGAAGTTGAGGTCAGAGGCGTAACGCGTCAGCAGTACGGCGACGATGCTGACCAGGATCCCGCAGAAGGCGCTGCCGGCGTTGGCGCGTTTAAAGAAGATCCCCAGCATAAACAGACCGGTCATCGGGCCGCCCATCAGGCCGATCAGGCTGTTGAAGGCATCCCAAATCTCTGACTCATTGGAGAGCACCAGCCAAATGGTGGCCAGGCTGCTCAGCAGACCGGCGAGGATAATCACCAGACGGGCGATCTTCATCTTCTGCGGCGCGCTGCGCTCCTGACGGCTGAGCCGCACATAGATATCGGAGTTAAAGCAGCTGGAGATGCTGTTCAGGCTGCTGGAGATGCTGGACTGGGCCGCGGCGAAAATGGCCGCGATGATCAGTCCGGCGATGCCGCCGGGCATTTCGGTGACCACGAACAGCGGCAGGATCCCGCCGGTGTTAAAGCCCTCCGGCAGCAGCTGCGGGTTCTGCTGATAGTAGACAAACAGCGCGGAGCCGATGGCGAAGAAGAAAATGGGGATAATCGCCACCAGCTTGGCGTTGGTGATCAGCGTCCGCTTGGTCTCCTCGATGGAGTCGGTCACGATGTAGCGCTGGACCACGTCCTGGCTGGCGGTAAATTGCTGAATATTGGCAAACAGAAAGCCTATCATCAGCACTGGAATGGTACTGTTGGTCCAGCTCCAGTGAAATTGGCTGTCGGGGAAGAATTTATCGGCGCCGGCGGTGACGCTGTAGATCTCGCCAATCCCGCCGTTCACCTTCCAACAGATCATGATGAAGATCAGCACGGCACCGCCGGAGAGCAGCAGCCCCTGGATCACGTCGGTCCAGATAACCCCCTCAATCCCCCCCATCCAGGTGTAGATGATGCACAGAATGCTGATCAGCAGCACCAGAACCACCGGATCGATGGCCAGGAAGGGACGCAGAGCCAGCACGGTCAGATAGGTGATGATGGCGATGCGGCCGATGTGGAACAGCATGAACGAGAGGCTGGCGAACAACCGGCTGCGGACGTCGAAGCGCGCCTCCAGATACTCGTAGGCCGAGGTGATCTTCAGCTTGCGGAAAAACGGAATGTAGAAGTAAAACACCAGCGGCAGAATGGCGATAGCCAGATACTGGCCGATGATGAATGTCCAGTCCGAGGTATAGGCCTTGGCCGGAATCGACATAAAGGTGATGGAGCTCAGGGTGGTGGCAAAGACGGAGACCCCGGCGGCCCAGCCGGGAACGCGGCCGCCGCCGCGGAAGTAGTCATCCGCCGTTTTCTGGCGCTTGGCAAAGTACACCCCCACCAGCATCATCGCCAGCAGGTAGCCGAATAGGACGGCATAGTTGAGGAATCCGAAGTCATGAGTCTGCATGTTTAATTCCTGCCATGGGTAAGGTAAGAGGGAGGGCGCTGACAGCGATAGCCCGGCGGGTGCGCGCGTTGCGGGGGGATACTGGATAGTGCATCACGCCGTCCTCCGTTAGGGTCGTTGCATCGGCTCTGTGTCCTGGGGCAAAGCCGTGCTTGTTGGTGTTTTGCTCCGTTATGATTATTTTTTCGGAGCGTTGCTTCATCAAGCGAAAAAATAGGGAAGTGTGAGGCGTCGCATAATGTGGTACAAAAATCGCGCTCTTATGTCGTCCAGCGCACACTTTCCCATTGATGAATTTAAATATTGCTGCCGTTCCACGCCGTGAACAGGGGGCGCAGAGGCGTTAAAAGTGGTACTGAAGCCCGACGCGATAGCGGGTCTGGCGCGCATCGCTGTTGCTGTTGACGGCGACGTTGCCGACTTCGACATAGGGGGTAAAGGACGGGTTTATCCGGTAAGAGAGGGCGACGTTGTGTTCATAATTGGTCTTTTTATTATTATATTTAAGCGCGTCGCTATACATTTGGGTATAATCATACTCAACGCGCCAATCATTAAAACGATAGCCAAGATAACCATCCAGACGGTTTGTCCGTTCGTCATCCCGCGTTTTTCGCACATAGCCAACACGGTAATACCCGGCGCTGTAAACCGGATATATTGCGTGGTTTTTGATTATTGATGGGCACAGCCCACCGTCGCCGCGCTAGAGGGGATCGCGGCTCGGGGGATCGTTATCGGCGTCGGCGCATCAGCGCCCGATGATCAGCCTGCCGGTGCGTCCTCACCGGCCTGCGGCCATCGCCGTGCAGGAGGGGGCGGTTTCCCCCGCCCGCCATGGCCCTGATGCCCTCATCGGCCGATCACCGCCCTGCATACTGTGATCCGTCAATGGATTACCTCTCCACCGCTCTGCAACAACGCAGGCGTCTCTGCTATCATAGCCCGGCATTAATTCCTTCACTCCGGACATACAGTCATGGCCAAAATGCCAACCAAAAACGCCAATAAAAACGCCAATAAGAAAGGCTTTGAAGAGACCCTGTGGGATACCGCCAACCAGCTGCGTGGCAGCGTTGAATCCTCCGAATACAAGCACGTGGTGCTCAGCCTGGTGTTCCTTAAATTTATCACCGATAAGTTTGAGGCTAAGCGGAAACAGCTGATGGCCAACGGGCAGGAAGCCTTTGTCGATATGGATGTGTTCTACCAGCAGGATAACGTGTTTTTCCTGCCGGAGGCGGCGCGCTGGTCCTATGTGAAGGCGCGCGCCAAGCAGGATGACATTGCGGTGATTATTGATAGCGCGCTTGCCACCATTGAAAAAAGCAACAGCGCGCTGACCGGCGCACTGCCGGATAACTACTTCTCCCGCCAGGGATTAGAAGTGAAGAAGCTGGCCTCGCTGATCGATACCATCGAGAATATCGATACGCTGGCCAGCGAATGCCAGCTAAGCGAAGAGGACCTGGTGGGCCGGGTGTATGAATACTTCCTCGGCCGCTTTGCCGCCAGCGAGGGAAAAGGCGGCGGTGAGTTCTACACGCCCAAGTCGGTGGTCACCCTGCTGGCGGAGATGCTGGAGCCCTATGAGGGCAAAATCTATGACCCCTGCTGCGGCTCCGGCGGCATGTTCGTGCAGTCGCTCAAGTTTGTCGAAAGCCATCAGGGCAAGAGCAAAGATATTGCCATCTATGGCCAGGAGCTGACCACCACCACCTACAAGCTGGCCAAGATGAACCTGGCGATCCGCGGGCTGATCGGTAATCTGGGGGAGCGCCCGGCGGATACCTTCTTTGCCGATCAGCACCCCGATCTGAAGGCCGATTTCATCATGGCCAACCCGCCGTTTAACCTCAAGGAGTGGCGCAGTGAATCTGAGCTCACCAATGATCCGCGCTTTGCCGGCTTTCGAACCCCGCCGACCGGCAATGCCAACTATGCCTGGATTTTGCACATGCTCGCCAAGCTGAGTGTTGACGGTACCGCCGGTTTTGTGCTGGCCAACGGCGCAATGAGCTCCAACACCAGCGGCGAAGGGGAAATCCGCCAAAAGCTGATTGAAGATGACCGCATTGAATGCATGATCGCCCTGCCGGGGCAGCTGTTCTACACCACCCAAATTCCGGTGTGCCTGTGGTTTATCAGCAAAAGCAAACAGGCCAACCCCCGCTACGGCTACCGTGCCCGCAGCGGAGAGACCCTGTTTATCGATGCCCGCGAGCTCGGCACCATGGTGAGCCGCACCAACAAAGAGCTGACCGCCGCCGATATCGCCCGTATTGCCGATACCTTCCATGCCTGGCGCTGCTCAGAAAGCGAACTGAAGCGTCGTGTTAAGGCGGGCGAAATCAGCATCAGCGAATACCAGGACCACGCCGGCTTTTGCAAGGTCGCCACCCTGGATGAGATAAAGGCCAATGACTTTGTGCTGACCCCGGGGCGCTATGTGGGCGCCGCCGAGGTGGCAGACGATGGCGTCGCCTTTGAAACCAAGATGCGAGAGCTGACGCAAACCCTGTATCGCCAGATAAACGAGGCGCAGGCACTGGATGCGGCGATCCGCGCCAATATGGAGGCGCTGGGTTATGGGGAGTAAGCTCGCAACAACGAAGCTAGCTGATTTGTGTGAGCTGGTAGTAGATTGTCCTCATTCTACGCCAGAGTGGACAGACTCTGGCTTTATAGTTCTTAGAAATCAAAATATCAGAAATGGTGTTTTAGATTTATCATCACCTAGTTTCACTAATAAAGACGGATTTTTAAACAGAATAAAAAGAGCCAAACCACAAGAGGGTGATCTAGTTATTACTAGGGAAGCACCTATGGGGGAAGTATGTTTGATACCTGCAGGGCTAGAGTGTTGCTTAGGTCAGCGGCAGGTATTATTACGGCCTAGGAAAGGTGTATCTGGTTATTATCTTTTTTGGGCTCTTCAATCTCCGTATGTACAACATCAAATATCATGGAATGAGGGCACTGGTACAACAGTAAGTAATATAAGAATCCCTATACTTAAAGAGCTTAATATTCCAAGGTTATTGGATAGTGAGGATGCTGTTGCTTCGTGTTTAAATAGTCTTGCGAACAAAATCACCCTCAACCGCCAAATCAACCAAACCCTTGAACAAATGGCGCAGGCGCTGTTTAAGTCATGGTTTGTCGATTTTGATCCGGTGGTAGATAACGCACTGGATGCCGGTTTCTTTGAGCAAAACAGCGAACTGTCCGAAGAGCTATTACGCCGCGCCGAGCAGCGCAAAGCCGTGCGCGAGCAGCCTGATTTCAAACCATTACCTGCCGAAACCCGGCAGTTATTCCCCGCCGCCTTTGAAGCGTGCGAAGAGCCATCATTAGGGCTTGGTGGATGGGTGCCGAAGGGGTGGAGCGGATCAAGCGTTGGTGCTGAATTTAATCTAACGATGGGTCAATCCCCAGCTAGCTCAACCTATAACGATATAGGCGATGGTATTCCTTTTTTTCAAGGCAAAACGGATTTTGGTTTTAGATTTCCATCTAATCGTATTTATTGTTCCTCACCAAAAAGGATGGCTAATAAACATGATACGTTGGTTAGTGTCAGGGCTCCGGTTGGTGATATAAATTTAGCTGCTGACAAGTGTGCCATTGGCCGAGGAGTGGCAGCAGCAAGACATGGTTCAGGAAGTGTTTCTTTTACGTACTACACACTAAAAAACCTTTCAAAATATTTCAGTGTTTTTAACGGGGAGGGAACAGTTTTTGGCTCTATTAATCAAAAGGACTTTAAATCTATTCCTGTGGTTTCGGTAACAACTAGATTGGTTGCCGAGTTTGATTTATTTTGCGCTCATTTAGATAGTCGTATTGAGGTTAATGAAAATGAGGTTATTGCATTATCTAACCTCCGCGACACGCTACTCCCTAAACTGATCTCCGGCGAACTGCGCCTTAACGATAAGGACACACTTGCCGACGGCGATACCGACTGTTAACCCTGTCAGACTGCCATCCCCAGCGTATGGCAGCCTTCTGACCTTACGATAGAAAGACAACGCCATGAGCCATATTTTCACGGAAGCAAAACTGGAACAGGCCATTATCGACCTGCTCGGCGAGCACCAGGATGCGCTGGGTAAGGCCTATTACCCGCATCACCTTGGTGAGACGGTGCCGCGCAGCAGCAAGAGAGAGGTACTGATTGAGGCCGACCTGCGCCACTATCTGGCCTGCCGCTATCAGGATGACGGCATCAGCGACAGCGAAATCACCCGCATCCTCAGGCAGCTTAAAAGCCTGTCGGCCAGTGACCTCTACGCCAGTAACAAAACCTTCTGCCAGTGGCTCAGCAATGGCTTTCTGTTCAAGCGCGATGACGCTGAACAAAAAGATCTCTATATCGAACTGCTGGATACCCGCGCGCTGGAGGCCGGGCTGGCGGCGCTGTTCTGCGGCGCCCCCCTGCCCCCCGCCGCCCCCCGCAACCGCTGCCGGCTGGTGAATCAGCTGGAGATTGAGGGCCAGAGCCGCGACGGCGGTGCCCAGACCCGCATCCCCGATGCGATCTTGTATATCAACGGGCTGCCGCTGGTGGTGTTCGAGTTTAAATCGGCGGTGCGTGAAGCGGCGGCCACCCCCCATGATGCGTGGCGGCAGCTGTGCGTACGCTACCGGCGCGATATCCCGCAGCTGTTTGTCTATAACGCCCTGTGTATTGTCAGTGACGGGGTGAACTCCAGGCTGGGTAACCTGTTTGCCCCGTATCCGTTTTTCTACGCCTGGCGCAAAATCAGCGGCAGCGAGTCGAACGAGAAGGAGGGGATTAACGCCCTGTACACCCTGATTCAGGGGCTGTTCCACCCCCTGCGCCTGCTGGATGTGCTGAAAAACTTTATCTTCTTCCCGGATACCACTAAGCGCGAGATTAAAATCTGCTGCCGCTATCCGCAGTATTACGCCGCCCGTAAGCTCTACTACAACATCAGAAAAGAGCGTAAGCAGCTCAATGAGCAAGGCATCAATCTCGGCGGCAGTGGTAAAGGCGGCACCTATTTTGGCGCCACCGGCTGTGGCAAGAGCTACACCATGCTGTTTTTATCGCGCCTGCTGATGAAAAGCGTCGAATTCTCAAGCCCCACCTTAATTCTGATCACCGATCGTACCGATCTGGATGATCAGTTGGCCAGGCAATTCTGCAACGCCAGCGGCTATATCGGTGATGCGCACATCGTGAAGGTGGCAAGCCGTCAGGATCTGCGCGAACAGCTGGCGGGGCGAGCCAGCGGCGGGGTCTTTCTCACCACCATTCATAAGTTTACCGAAGATATCCAACGGCTTTCTGAGCGTAGCAATATCATCTGTATCTCCGATGAGGCGCACCGTAGCCAGGTCAACCTTGATCAGAAAGTGAGTTTTGACCTCAACGCCAATACCTACAAAAAAAGCTACGGCTTTGCCAAATACCTGCACGACTCACTGCCCAATGCCACCTATGTGGGGTTCACCGGCACCCCGATTGATGCCACGCTGGAGGTGTTCGGCCCGGCTATCGACAGCTACACCATGAGCGAATCGGTCAATGATGGCATCACGGTGCGCATTGTCTATGAAGGGCGCGCCGCCAAAGTGGTGCTGGATAACAGCAAGCTGGAAGAGATAGAGCGTTACTACCAGGCGTGTGAGGCGCAGGGGGCCAGCGAGTACCAGATTGAGGAGAGCAAGAAGGCCACCGCCAGTATGCACGCCATTCTAGGCGATCCTGACCGGCTGGCGGCGCTGGCCAATGACTTTGTCGCCCACTACGAGGAGCGGGTGCGCGAAGGGGCCACCGTGACCGGCAAGGCGATGTTTGTCTGCGCCAGCCGGGAAATTGCCTATCACTTCTATCAATGCGTACAGGCGCTGCGCCCGGCGTGGTTTGAAGAGAGACAGGCCATGGACGGGGTTGAGCTTAGCGCCAAAGAGCGGGAAACGCTGCTGGCCTTGCCGATGGTCAACCTGGTGATGACCCGTGGCAAAGATGACGATGCGCCGATGTATAACCTGCTGGGCAGCAAAGAGTACCGCAAGGAGCTGGACAAGCAGTTCAAGAACCCAAAATCCAACTTTAAAATCGCCATTGTGGTGGATATGTGGCTCACCGGCTTTGACGTGCCGGAGCTCGATACCCTTTACATCGATAAACCGCTGCAAAAGCATAACCTGATCCAGACCATCTCACGGGTTAACCGCAAGTTTGAAGGGAAAGAGAAAGGGCTGGTGGTGGATTACATCGGGATTAAATCGCGCATGAACATGGCGCTGGCGATGTACGCGAAGGCGGATGAGGCCAATATCGAAGATATTGGGCAGTCTCTGATTGAAGTGCGTAACCACCTCGACCTGTTGGCCACGCTGTTTCACCCCTTTGATCGCCGCGATTACTTTAGCGGTGAGCCGACACGGCAGTTGGCTTGCCTTAACCGCGCGGCGGAGTTTGTGCTGCAAACCAAACAGCGGGAGCGGCGCTATATGGGGCTGGTGAAGCGCCTTAAAGCCGCTTATGACATTTGTGTCGGCAGTGAGTCGCTTAGCGCAGCGCAGCGTGACCATATTCACTTCTACATTGCGGTGCGCTCCATCGTCTACAAGCTCACCAAGGGCGATGCGCCGGACACCGCACAGATGAACCAGCGGGTACGCGCAATGATTGCCGAGGCGATCCGCGCCGATGGGGTAGCAGAGATTTTTGCCTTAGGGGAGGGTGATGCTGAGGCCATCGATATTTTTGATGACGACTATCTGGCGCGCATCGACAAAATCAAGCTGCCGAATACCAAAATGCAGCTGCTGCAAAAGATGCTGGGCAAGGCCATCAGCGAGTTCAAGAAGGTGAACCAGCTGCAGGGGATTAACTTCTCCAAACGCTTTACCGCGCTGGTGGAGCAGTACAATGAGCGCAAGGAAAATGATGTGCTCAATGGCGCAGAGTTTGATGACTTTACCCAGCAGGTCACCGATATGATCTATGACATTAAAACGGAAATGCTGTCATTTACCGATCTCGGCATCGATATGGAGGAGAAGGCCTTTCTCGATATCTTGAATCACATGTGTGAGAAGTATCAATTCACCTATGATGAAGCAAAGATGTTGGCGCTGGCCAAGGCCATGAAGGTCACCGTCGATGACGCTACCCGGTATCCGGACTGGAGCAACCGCGATGACATCAAAGCCAAGCTGAAGGTGGATTTGATCCTGCTGCTGCATAAGTTCGGCTTCCCGCCGGTGGCCAATGATGAGGTGTATAAAAGCGTGCTGGAGCAGGCGGAGAACTTTAAAAAATATCAGCAGGCGTGATGTGTTACAACGACAGTTATATATTGAGCGCGTAAAATGATAGATATGATCTTCATATTCAACCGCTAATCATCAATGATAGCTTTAAAGGATAAGAACGGTGTCAGCCTATTTATTAGCGTGGAATACAACACAGTCTCCGAAACAGAATGATGGCAGTCAGGACAGCTTGTTACACTGCCAGGTAGGCGATGAAATTCGCTGGCCTTGCCAGAGCAAACAGCCAACATCGGGGGACACGGTTTATGTAATGCGTTTAGGCGATGATCCCCAAGGGATCGTTGCTCAAGGGGTAGTGACGCAGTCAGCGTTGGTCGGCACAAATGAGAACGACGAAGCAAATTCCAGTACGTATATTCAATTCCAAGTACAAAGTATCCGAAAAACAGCCGCAGAGGGTATGTTACCGCTGTTATTACTGAATGCGGCGCTGCCGGAGCAGGAGTGGCACCCGCAATATTCAGGCATATTGATTAAGGCTGACCATGCCAGCACCTTGGCCAGTTTATGGCGTGACGGTGCCAATACACATGCATTGACACAGTTTATGCGCTGGGATCAGCAGCATGATTTTAATCAGCAGTGGTATCACCAGTATCAAGAGGTCTGCCAGTTAGCCGCTGAAATTAAGGGCGGCAAAACGATAACTGATGCTGATGTCAACCGGTTATGGCGCATGAAAGCCAACGGCGTAGCCAGTGCCGGGCAAGGAATCATGTATAATGATGAGTTCAACACCAACCTCGAATTTCTGAAAAAGTTAACACGCGAGATAGTTCTGTCACCTAGTGCCGAGACCTACCAGCATGTTTTTGATATTTGGAAAGTTGACGGAACATTTAAACGCTTTCTGAAAGTGGTCATTAACCGTGTATTTGGCGCCGCCGATCCCGAGCACTATACCAGTATTGCAGATGGTTCTTGCCTGCCCTCCCTGTGCCGCTGTTTACAATCACAGTTTCAACTTGATGTTCAGACAACAGAGCACTGGTTGCATGATAATCAGAATATCCTCAAGGCCGTGAAGCCTCTGATAGCGCCAGAATGGGATGTATTTACCCGTAATATTCTGCTATGGAATTTATACGAGTGGTCTGTGGAAATACCACAGCAGGTTACGCATACCATGAATCAAGTTAATGAAGATGGCGCTGAATATCAGGCCACACCAGCGTCTCAAAACGAGAAGCCAAAACGGACCCCGCGCCCCCAAAATATTATTTTCTATGGCCCGCCGGGCACCGGCAAAACCTATACACTGCAAGCATTACAGAAGCAATATACCAGTACACCGGCACATTCTGATAAGTTGCTGTGGCTGCAGGAAAAAATAGCCCCCCTGAACTGGATGCAGGTGTTGGTGCTGTCATTACTCGACCTTGGCAAGCAGGCCAAGGTCGCAGACATTGTGAATAGCCAATACTTCCAGACAAAAGCCACAATCAATAAACGCGAAGGTAATCTTAGCCAAACCGCTTGGAGCTATTTGCAGAAGTTCACCGTGCCTGAGTCTGAAACGGTCAATTATAAAGGGCGTAGTGAGCCGGCGGTTTTCGACAAAACGGCCGATTCTGTATGGATTTTACTCGATGATAAGTTAGAGCTGGTGGACGATCTGGTTCAACTGTATGCCGAGCTGGAGCGCGGCCCACAATCGGGGATGCAGGTTAAGCGTTACAGCACGGTAACCTTCCATCAGTCATATGGCTATGAAGAGTTTATCGAGGGTTTAAAGGCGGCGACGGATGATGAGGGTAATGTCCATTACTCGCTAGAGGCCGGGGCGTTTTTAACGCTGTGCCGCCGGGCAGAGCAAGATCCAGAGCATCAGTACGCTATCTTCATTGATGAAATTAACCGGGGCAATATCGCCAAAATTTTTGGTGAGCTGATCTCGCTGATTGAGATTGATAAACGGGCACAGGGCAAATACCCGATGGCCATTAATCTGGCCTACAGTAAGCAATCATTCAGCGTGCCATCGAATGTCGATATTATCGGCACGATGAATACCGCCGATCGTTCGTTGGCGCTGATGGATACCGCGCTACGCCGCCGTTTTGAGTTTATCGAGATGATGCCCGACCCCGCGCTGTTCGCCGAATATAGCATTACGTGCAGCAACGGCGTGACGATCAATCTGCAGCAACTGCTCGCCACACTAAACGCACGGATTGCGGCGCTGTATGACCGGGAGCACACCCTGGGCCACGCCTTCTTCTTTCCGGCATATCATGCAGCGCAAAGCGGCGATTATGCTCAGGCGTTCCACGCGCTAAAGGCGGCATTCCAGACCAAAATTTTACCCTTGCTGCAGGAGTACTTCTATGACGATTGGAGCAAGATCCATCTGGTGCTGGGGGATAATCAAAAACCGGAGGCGCTGCAGTTTATCCACCAGCAGAAAGTGGATTATCACGCGTTATTCGGCAGCCATTATCAGGCGGATGACGTTACCCATGAAGGGCAATACGTACTGATGGATAACGCCGCCGCCGTGTGGGATAACGCGCTGGCGTATCTGGCCATCTATACCGCGCAGGAGGCAAAACAACATAGCCAGCAGCCATTCCCCGCCAACCGCAGCCAAACGGATACAGATCAGAGTGAACCGGCCAGTGTATAAAGATATTACGCTGTTTGAGTACGCCCATTTAGTCAGCGAAGAGCATGCTATTACGCCGACCCCGCATCAGGTCGCCGTGATATCAGCGGCGGCCTTTGCCTATTTGAAGAAAATGGCGCTCAGCCCGACAAAAGAGCGCCGATTATTTCGCTTATGCTCAAAAGATGGCGTAGAAGCCCTGCAGACGCAGAACTACGCCGGGGTGATTTTTACCCCTGACGGCACGCAGATTGAAGTGCTGCCCAAGCTGGGTCGCCCCTCGTCCACCGGCGCATCGCCCAACGGTACGTTGGATCACGCCTCCGGCGACAAGGCGGGCTATGCTGATGCGCGTAATGCCCTGCTGATCATGCTGCGGGCCTTAAAAGCGTTTGCGCATATTCAGACTGACTCGGCCAATATCCGCCGTCAGAAGATGCCGTTGCTCGATGTGTTTATCAGCCAGTTTCTGGACTCGGTCAATACGCTGGTCAAAAAGGGGATCCGCAGCGATTACCTGTGCCGCGAAGATAACATTAACTACTTAAAGGGTAAGCTCAACACTACCCAGCACCTGCGCAAAAACATCATCCATAAACAGCGTTTCTTCTGCGAATATGATGCGTTTCTGACCGACAGACCGGCGAATCGTTTGCTGCATTCGGCGCTCAATCGCGTAGTGAGGATCACGCGGCATGCCGCGAATCAAAAGCGCCTGCAAGAGCTACTCCATTTTTTCGACAGTGTGCCACTGAGCCTCGATTACAACAGCGATTTCTCGCGTTTGCGTATTGATAGAGGTATGAACCACTATCAGGCGCCGTTAGCATGGGCAAAGCTGATTTTAGATGGCTTTTCACCCCAAACCATGAAAGGCGATAACCGGGCCTTCTCACTGTTGTTTCCCATGGAGAGGGTATTTGAAAACTACGTGGCGAAGACCCTGCGTGAGCAGTATGCGCCGCAGGTCGCGGTTCACGCGCAGGTGCAGGGCAAGAGCCTGGTCACCCATGCTGATGCGCAGTGGTTCAGGCTTAAACCCGACATGGTGATGATACAGGATAAGCAGGTGATCGCCGTACTGGATACCAAGTGGAAGCTGCTTGATCCCACCCTGGCCAATGGCACTGATAAATATGCGCTACAACAGGGCGATTTCTATCAGATGTTTGCCTATGGTCATCACTATTTTGATCAGCAGATTACTGTGCGGGAGATGTTTCTGGTCTACCCGGCACATGCCAATTTTAGCGCCCCCATCGCACAGCACTTTGCGTTCCCTACGCCAGGTAAACAGCCGTTACGTTTATGGGTGGTCCCTTTTGTGATTGACCGGGAGAAGCCACGTTTAGCATTACCTGAGGCGAGCCGGTTGTATCAGTGCGTTGCCTTGGGGCATTGAGCGAAGTCATGGAGAGCCGGGTGAGAGTGTGATTTGGCAAGGGGGAAATGATTAGCCGTTGTTTATCAAACACTCAGTGGCTTGAATCTGCGATCTACTTAATGCTGGGCCGATCATTCAGCTACCGGAAGGCGATGCATATCAAATACGGTGATAAATAAAGCTCCCAAGCAAATATAATATGTGCTGAGAGCTTTATGAAATTGTTACATGTTCAGGTATGCTTCCCAGTTTTTCTTTGCGCGGCATTCCGCTTTACTAAAAATTTTACTTGTGTTTTTTGCATTCAGATGAAAAAAGGCGACCTTTTTATTGTTGGTGTACACGGTAATTTCTTTGGTGTCTTTTAATGATGTGAAAAAATTTTCCCAAGTGACAGCATCATCGTTTGTGGTGTACGTGTCGGTAGGTATATCAAAAGGGACGTCATCCATGACCAAAGTAAGCTCTTTGCCGATGCTTTTCGAACCCTTAGCTAATTCTACGGAGTTATCTGAACTGCCATAGCCTTCAGCACAGGTGATCGTCAGTGTTAAACCTTGCTGGTCGGTTATTTTATAGACATCAAATCCTTTGGTTGAAAATAAATACCAGTAGTTTGGCGCTGCTGCGTGAGCTGAGGTGGCTAAAGTTAATACAGATGCTAATCCGAGCGATAGGATGTTTCGCATTTTAATTCCATTCATTTCATTTGAGCGATGATTGACATCTATTATCTTATCCTATTGTTAGGATTATACCATCATCAAAATGTTAGTTTTAATGATGAGGTATAGGGAAATAACTTTTATAATGCTTGAAGCAAGGTTGATTTGTATTATGTATGCTGTGATTTTACGGAGGTGTTATGTACAAGGTGATTACGCTAATAGTTGTGTTAGGGCTATGTAATAAGCTTTTCCCAAATGCTGTCAGATTACTACCTGCTGCTGCCATTGATTATAAAGTTGTTGCCCGTCTTGAGAACAGTCCTTTTTATTTCATCGCAGATATCACCAAGGCACATAGAGAAATGTTAGCGTGCCCTAAAAATAAAGGTAGTGAGAGTGAAAATTGTCTAGGTAGGATAGGTTTTACTTACGCAAATAAGCTGTTTTATGTGAATGGGTACTCCTATGTTAAAACGATGATAGATTACTTTGATGTTCTGATTAATTTCAAAAAGAGGGGGGCGGATATGAATATGTTAAATAGGGAGCAGCGCAAAACAATCCGGGCATTCCAAGATGTCAGTGTTAGCCTGGTTATGTGCCTGAAGAGTGAGCCTTGTACGAGTTGGTTGAAAAGTAAGGGGTATGCTACTGCGGCTCAAATTCAACAACTCAATGAGCAGTTTAGCGTTTTAAATTAAAATAGTATGTTACTGGTAGCTCACCACTAAAATATCAGAGCACGACGTGGTATAGCACGGACTCAGGTATTCGCGCTTTATCATCATGTGTGCGAAAAAGAGAGCTGGATTAAACGTTGAGCAAGATGTGTATATCTGCCCTATAGCGTGTTTGTTGTTGGGCCCCTTGCTAAAAGCAGGTGTTCAACAAGGGATGATTATATAATAACAAATTGATTTTAATGATGTTACAGGCTTAATTCGAACCGGTGGCCTTCCCCTTAGAGGTAGCTGGCGCACCTGACGCATACGCTGTTGCATATGAGCGGACTGCCCGGCGCCTATCCTAACCGCTGTGACCGTGATCTGGCCGGGGTGATCCGGCGTTTATATCCTGCCCCGAGTCAGCGGAGGATGACAGCGGATGGGGGACGACTACGCCAGATACCGGCTGCCAGGGCAAACAGCGTGTTGTTCCTGAGGTAAAAAACAGCGGATAAACCGCTGCAGATTGGCTTTTTCGCCGACAGGCATTACCGGCAGGCAGGGGCATCGCTGATGCGCCTGTCGCATCGGGCATCTTTGGTGTTTTTTCGGGCTGCGTTTTACCGTTGCGTAAGGTGCACTGCCCATTCTGTGGCACAATAGCCTGCGGTTTTGCGTCAGGATACGCTGGTTGCAGGGAGCGTTGTCTGCGTATTGCGTCAAACGGGGTCAGGCGGGCGTGTGATGATCATCGCCTCTTTGCCTTCGTATGCCGCGGCGTGGGCGCGCAGGTGGAGTCGGGTGAAAAGTGAGCGACATGAAATACAGTTGGATTTTATTTGATGCGGATGAAACGCTGTTCCGCTTTGATGCCTATCAAGGACTGCGGCTGATGTTTTCCCGCTTTAATATCGATTTCAGCGTAGAGGATTATCAGATCTATGAGGCGGTGAATCAGCCGCTATGGGTGGATTATCAGGAGGGACGGATCACTTCGCGCCAGCTGCAGGAGGTTCGGTTTGAGAGCTGGGCCCGGCGCCTCAATATGACAGCCTGTGCCATCAATGATGCCTTTGTGCAGGCGATGACGGAGATCTGCGAGCCGCTGCCGGGCGCCCGCGAGCTGGTACTCTCCCTGCGTGGACGGGTACGGATGGGTATCATAACCAACGGCTTTACCGCCATGCAGAATGAGCGTCTGCAGCGTACCGGCCTGAGCGATGCCTTTGCTGCCCTGGTGGTATCGGAGGAGGTCGGGGTTGCCAAGCCGGACGTGGCGATTTTTGAGCATGCCTTTACCTTAATGGATAATCCCCCGCGCGAGCAGATCCTGATGGTGGGGGATAACCCACACTCCGATATTCTGGGTGGTATCAATGCCGGTATTGATACCTGCTGGCTGAATACCCGCGATGTGCCGGCTCCGCAGGGGATCACGCCCAGCTATCAGGTCGGGTCGCTGCGCGAGCTGCAGCAGATTTTGCTGGCCTGATCGTGGCTACGGCGCCGTCCCTTGCGGGAGGCGGCGAGCCATGGTCCCGCTCTGACGTGCGGCAATAAGCAATAGCCGATCGCGTGCGTATGGCACGGAGAGTCCCAAACGGATAGGTGTACAGGCAGCCTGCCGAATGATGCCGCAGGTCAGTGAAGCGGGCGCCGCGATGGGTATCGTCGGCGTTGTGCGCAGGAAGAGGGGGCTAGCGCTGGCGCTGGGATTTGGCCCACTGTACTTTTTGCCAGTCTTCGCAGCAGTCGCTGTCGCAGAAGTTTCCTGTCTGGATCGGTGCGTGACAGTTGTAGCAATACCCGGTAGGCGCCATGCTGGGTTTGTGACGGTTGGCCAGCGCCAGATCGCGTTCCAGTTCTTCCAGTGCGCTGGCGTTGTCAAATTCGTCTGCCATAGAAATACCTCGTGTTGATGGATTGGTGATAGACCGGCGCCGATTATACCGATTTCTTGGCGCAGCGTGGAGTAGCGATAGCAGTATTCTCTGCTCCTTTTCGGGTATGGCATCCAATCCTTTACTCGTTGTATATTCTTGTATATACCGAATGGTCGTGCGGACTGGAGGAGAGTATGGGAAAGAACCACTTTGGCGATGGGGTAATGGACGGCGTAAAGTGCTACGAGCCCTGTGGCGCCGGTGAGATGCGGCGGCGCTGCTTTGACTATCGGCGTGGCTATGTGTGCGGATTTTCCTACAGCTTTGCCAGGCGCATCGATAATCGCTATATGGCCGCCTGTCGTGCCGGTGAGCGGGCCCGCCTGTATGGTCTGGAGCGCGACGCCATCGCCGGGTTTTTTCTCAGCGGTGAGGATAGCCAGCTGCAGCGCTATTACTACACCGGTTATGAGCGAATCTGATCCAGATCGTAATCTACTGCAATGAGGACGCACTGATACCGGTGACTCTGTTAGGCTATACCGACATTCATTCTCGGTATTCACGATCTGATAGGAGAAAAAAATGACCGTATCTGCCCGCAATCAGTTGCAGGGAACCATTTCAGCCTTGGCGGAAGGGGCGGTGAATGATGAGGTTGAGCTGACGCTGAGCGGTGGGGAAAAGCTGGTGGCGGTCGTCACCTGCAGCAGCCGCGACGCCATGGGGCTGGCGCAGGGTAAAGAAGCCATTGCGCTGATCAAGGCGCCTTGGGTGATGCTGGCCTCTGAAACCTGCGGTCTGAGGTTTTCGGCGCGTAACCAGTTCCCCTGCGAGGTCATGGCACTGCAGCACGGCGCGGTGAATACCACTGTCGAGCTGAAGAGCGACAGCGGTCTGACGCTGGTCTCTATCGTGACCAACGAGAGTGCGGACAGCATGGATCTGCGCGCCGGTAGCCGGGTTATTGCGCTGGTGAAGGCCTCCAGTGTGCTGCTGGCGGTACGTCAGTAGCGACGCGGTTGCCGTGAGATAAAAAAAGCGCCCCGGGGGCGCTTTTTTACGTTTTACGCAGTGGCTGCGGAGGTAACAGGCTTTACTGTGCGGTCTCTGCATCCTGATACTGCGGTGGCGGCTGACGGAAGCGGCGGGTCAGTACGGCCAGATAGCCAAGGCCGATGGCCGCCCATACCAGGCCCAGCGTCATGGAGCTGGCCTCAAGATTCATCCACAGCACCCCGACGGTTGCCGCGCCGATCAGCGGCAGGATCAGGTAGGCAAAGGTCTCCTTCAGCGTGCGGTTGCGGCGTTCACGGATATAGAACTGCGAGATAACCGACAGGTTGACGAAGGTAAAGGCCACCAGCGCGCCGAAGTTAATCAGTGCGGTGGCCGTGACCAGGTCAAAGGAGACCGCAGACAGCGCGATGGCCCCGACCAGCAGGACGTTAAAGGCCGGTGTACGCCATTTGGGATGAATGTAGCCGAAGAAACGCTCCGGGAATACCCCATCGCGGCCCATCACGTACATCAGGCGCGAGACCCCGGCGTGTGCCGCCATCCCTGAAGCCAATACGGTTACGCAGGAGAAGACCAGAATGATGGACTGGAAGAATTTACCGGCCACGTACAGCATGATCTCTGGCTGTGAGGCATCCGGATCTTTGAAGCGGGAGATATCCGGGAAGTACAGCTGCAGGAAATAAGAGACCACGATAAAGATGATGCCGCCGATCAGCGCCGTCAGGAAGATGGCTTTCGGGATAACGCGTCCGGCGTCCGGGGTCTCTTCCGACAGGGAGCTGATGCCGTCAAAGCCGAGGAACGAGAAGCAGAGTATGGTGGCACCGGTGATCATCGGGATCAGGTGGGCATCCTCTGAGACAAACGGACGGCTGCTGAGCAGGGTGCCGGCACCTTCGCCCTGGGTGATGCCGTGCACCACCAGACCGAGGAAGATAATCATGATAGCGACCTGCACGATCACGATGCCGGTGTTCAGGTTGGCGACCAGGTTAATGCCGCGCAGGTTGAACAGCGTCATCATGGTGACCAGTGCCAGCACGAAAATCCACGACGGCACGCCGGGGAAAATCGCTTCCAGGTAAATTTTGGCCAGCAGGATGTTGATCATCGGCATAAACAGATAATCAAGCAGGGAAGACCAGCCCACCATAAAGCCGACGTGCGGGCTGATCGCCTTCTGCGCGTAGGTATAGGCCGAGCCGGCGGACGGGAAGCGTTTAACCAGCTTTCCGTAACTGATCGCCGTAAACAGGATGGCAATCAGCGCAATAGCATAAGAGGTGGCAACGTGACCGTTGGTCAGTCCACTGACGATACCGAAGGTATCAAAGATGGTCATCGGCTGCAGGTATGCCAGGCCCATCATGACTACCTGTACCAGGGTCAGGGTCTTGCGCAGCTGAACGCGGTTTTGTGAAGCGGCGGAATTAGCAGCCATGACGCAGTCCTCCCATGCTCTCGACGTTTTGATTTGATGAAGCGCAAAGCGGAGAAGTCACAGGAAAACTTCGTGTGAAACGGGATGAAGGATATTCAAAGAGGGGACGGGATAAAGAAGCGCGTGCGGAAAACGGCGCGCCTGCCCCATAGTCGCTGCTGCTGCAGCGCATACCGGTGAAGCCCGGTGCGAAAGCGAATGATTGCCCCATCTAGATTTCCTCAGTCAACATGCGGGGGAACCGCATAAATAGATATTATAATGTCCGGTCGAAGGCCGGCCTCATTCATCTGCTTAATTTTTTGCACGACAAAAAAATAACCGACGTCCATTGGTCTTTACTTAATGACACAACGTAAAACATCGGCTATTCGCAGGGCGCGTATTCTGCCGTACTCCATCTGGGATGACAAGCGATGAATGTGCTTTATTAAATTTATTTTCCACCTGAAAGCTGGTTATTAAATTGTTGTTTTTTATTTAATTTATTTAATAGTATTCCGCTTTAGGTACAGATAGCCGGGTTTAATCGGTTTATCTGAAATAAATTGACATAAAACACTATTAACCTACCGGATTTCCGCCGCCGATATCGGCGGCGGGAAAGCGGTTAGCCGTAGCGCCGCTGCGCCGCGCGTGCCAGTCCGGCGGTCACCGAGCCAAAGTCGTCGCCGCCGGCCAGCGGGATGCCGGGCAGCTGCTGCGCCAGAGCGCGGCGGATCAGCGGGGAGCGGGCGCTGCCGCCGGTCAGATAGATGACGTCCGGGGTGATGGCACTGACCGCCAGCGCCGCGCTGACCTGCTCCTGAATCCGCGCCAGCGGCTGGGTAATGGCGGCCGCCAGCGCCTCGTCGTGCAGGGTCGTCTCCAGTCCCGACGCAATGAAATCCAGTGCGACGCGGCAGTGGGGCTGCTGCGACAGGGCGATTTTCCCCTCTTCGGCGCAGCGTACCAGCCGGTAGCTCAGGCGATCGCGATAGACCTGCAATAGGCGTTCTACCTGCTGCGGCTGGCTGGCATCGCGCACCAGCTCGCGCAGCAGCCGCCCATTGGCTGCGCTGTAAAAGTCGCTCTGCGCCGGAACATCGTTGATGGCGACGGCATTCCAGTAGGGCAGCGATGGCAGGGCGATCCCCTTGAGGGTACTGCTGCCGGCACCCAGCAGCGGCATCAGCTGACGAAAGGCCAGCATGATGTCGAGATCGTTACCGCCGATGCGGCAGCCGCTGTGGCCCAGCAGGCTTTGGCTGCGATCCTGCATGGCGCGCCAGCGTGGCCCCATCAGCAGGACAGAGCAGTCGGTGGTTCCGCCGCCGATATCGACAACCAGCACCCGCCGTTCATCGGTTAGGGTCGCCTCAAAGTCCAGTCCGGCGGCGACCGGCTCGAACTCAAACGCGATGTCGCGCAGTCCGGCGCGGCGCGCGGCGCGCTCCAGTATCCCCTGGGCCTGCGCGTTGGCCTCATCGCCGCCGCTGCCCTGGAAGTTGATCGGACGGCCGATGACGGCCTGCTCGATGGGCCGTTGCAGAGAGGCTTCACCCCGGCGGCGAATGTGCGCCATCATGGCGCAGACCAAATCCTCAAACAGGGCTATCTGCTGCTCTTTAAGCCCATTGGCGCCCAGAAATGACTTGGGCGACTTTACAAAGTACACGTCCTGCGGGTCGCGGTTGTAGCTGTGCAGCGCCTGTAGGCCAAACTGCAGGCTGTCTGCATCGACGTGAATATCCTCTTCGCGATTGGCGGCGACGGCGCGCTGCAGCAGACGCTGATTCTCATCGCTGCCGGTGGGGATGTGCCAGTGCCGGTGCAGGCATTCGCTGACCGCATCGCGCGTCGGTGCGCACAGCATTGATGGCAGGTAGGGTGAGTCCTGCTCCAGCGGCAGCATACGGATCTGCCCGCCGTCCATGACCGCCACAGAACAGTTGGCGGTGCCATAGTCAAAACCAATATACATCGTTGTTTCCCATGCCGGTGAAGGGCGGCGACTTTACTGCATTGTGGCGTTCCCGGCAATGGGGGCGCTGTCGTCGGCCGTCGCTCCACTGTCCAGATATGTCAGCAGCCGGGGCAGCGTGAGCGTGGGATGAACGCTGCTGCCAAACAGCAGATCGATACCCAGTAGGTTCAGGGTGGCCAGTGTGGCGGGCAGCTCGGCGGGGCCGGCGATGGTTTGCAGGCCGCAGCTGCGGGCCTGAGTGTGCAGCCGCGACAGCATGATCCCGTCCATATGGTTGGCGTGGGCAACCCGTTCGCTGCTGATCAGCAGGTACTCTACCGGGCTGTGCTCCAGACCGGCGATATTCTCCAGACGGTGCTCAAAGCCTTCGGCAATCAGCCGACAGCCACAGTGATGCAGGGCGCTCAGCGCCGGGGCGGTTTGAGCCTGATGTTCGATCAGTGCGCTCTCCTCCAGACGCAGCAGCAGCTGGCGGGCGGGCAGCGGGGAGCTGCGCAGCGTGTCGCACAGCCAGCTGACAAACGTTGGCTGACACAGGCTGGCGGTGGAGAGCGAAACGGCCAGCGCCAGCGGCTGTTGGCGTAAGGCGGGGGCGTGGCGGATCAGTAGCTGGCTGAACAGCCAGCGCTCGATATCCTGTTGGCGCTGGTGACGCAGGCAGGCCGTCGCCAGCGCAGGGGGGCTGAGCGGTGAGCCGTCCGGACGGCGCGCTTCGGGATCCAGCAGATAAAATAGGATCTGCCGGGGGGCACTGCGTGGGCAGACGGCGCGCAACAGCAGGGTAATGGGTTGCGCCGCCAACAGCGCGTTGAGCTGGGCGGCATCCGGCTCATGTACGCCGTGAGGAGGGTGGCGGAGAGTGTCGCCCTGGTGGCAGAAAGTCAGCCCACGCCCGCTGCGCTTGGCCATATAACAGGCGGCATCAGCCTGGTTGATAACCTCATCGGCGAGGACGTTGCGGTGCCACAGGAGGGTCAGCCCCGCGCTGGCACCAATGCGATACACTCCCCCCTGCCAGTAAAAGCGGTAGGCGGCGATCTTATGGATCAGCTGCTCGACCATGCGCTTTCCCTGGGCGATATCGCAGTCGTTGAGGATCATGGCAAACTCATCGCCCCCCAGGCGGGCCAGGGTGTCCTGGGGACGCAGCAGGGAGCGCATCATCTGGGCGATGTTTTGCAGCAGGGTATCGCCGGCGGCGTGGCCCACGCTGTCGTTGATGGCCTTAAAATAATCGAGGTCGAGGAAGACCAGGACGTGATGTCGTGGCGAATCGATGGCGGAGCGCAGCGCACGGCGCAGAGCCTGCTCGAAGCTGACCCGGTTTGGCAGGCCGGTCAGCGGATCGTGCTGCGCGCTATAGGAGAGTTGGCGCAGCAGGGTTCGCGTCTCGCTGACGTCCTGAAAAACCACGACATAGCCCAGCATCACGCCGTCGCTGTGGCGCAGTTCGGCAACCCGGCTCTGTATTTCGTAGCGTTGCCCTGTGCGGCTGATCAGGCGCACGCCGTCGCTCTCCGCGCCGCCGCTCCCTTCGTCCGCTGGGCGCAGTACCGGGAGGGCAGCGCCACTGACGCTGTCCTGCAGGGTAACGATCTGCCCCAGGGGCCGTCCGATCGCCCGGCTTTGTGCCCAGCCGGTCATCTTCTCTGCACTGGGGTTCATGAAACGGACTATCTGCTGGGGGTCGGTGCTGATCACCGCTTCGCCAATGGCGCTCAGCGTGATGTGTAAGCGCTCACGCTCTTGATGCAGGGTATCCAGTAGCCGCTGCTTTTGGCGCTCGTTATGCTTGATGTCGTTAATCTCTTTCATCTGCGCCACAAAGTAGAGCACCTCCGCCTGCGGCGGGCGCACCAGCGAGACGGTCAGCAGCGTCCAGATAATCCGCCCGCTGCGGTGCACGTAGCGCTTTTCCAGGGTATAGCTGTCGATATGGCCGGCCAGCAGATCGGCCAGCTGACGTTTATCGCTCAGCCTGTCCGGCGGGTAGATCAGGCTGCGATAGCGCAAACGTTGCAGGATAGCCGCATCGTAGCCCAGCATGCGGCACAGCGCCGGGTTGAACTGTATCCAGCGTCCGCGCAGGTCGATCAGGGCCGTACCGATAGCGGAATACTCCATGACGTTGCGCAGCCGGGTTTCGTTCTCCTCCAGACGCTGGCTCTCGCGGCGGTAGGCATGCGTCTGGATGGCGATGGCATGGGCCGGCAGCAGCACCAGCAGGATCGGTATATACAGCAGCAGGGGGGGGGTGCTGGTGATGGCGACGGCATGGCTGTTCATCTGGGCGCACAGCAGCAGTGCCGTGCAGCAAAAAATCAGGAACGCTGGCCATAGCGGCAGCGCGACGGCGGCCCACAACAGCGGCATAAGAATAAAGGTAAAGGGGTATGGCAGCAGCGGCAGCGCATAGTAACCACTTACCAATGTTATCAACAGAATAAGGATCGTCTTTAGCGGGGAGAGGCGCTTCAGGCCGCCCGCCGGCCTGGCCAGCAGTCCGAGCGGGGTGAGCGCCAGCATCCCCAGCGCGTCAGCCATAAAGGCGAATCCGGCACTGCCGGGGAAGGCATCCCGGTGCAGTAGCGTGGCGAGGCCCGCGGCCAGGGTGGCGCACAGCAGTGGAATGGCCAGCACGGCGATCAGGATAAAGTAAGCCCACTGGACCAGGTTGCCCAAGGGGGAGCTCCCGTGTAGGCAGCGACGCAGCGCCAGCGCACTGAGCAGTGCCTGCAGCTGATCGATCAGGGCGTGGGGGAGGCCATAGTGCAGCGGAGGAAAATAGGTGGGGTGCAGGAGCAGCGGGAGCAGGCTGGCGGGCAGGGCAATGCCCATCAGGAGGGGCCAGTCCCGTCGCCGACAGTGAAACAGGACAGCGGTGGTTGCCGCCGTCGGTAGCCACAGCGACGGCAGTGCCGCGTCACTGCGGATCAGCAACAGGCTTACCAGCGCCAGCAGATAGGTTACAGCGGCAAACAGCATCAGCTGCCACGGGGCGGGGTGTACCTCATCATGGATACACGGTGAATAGCTTGCCATATGACTGCCCCTGATGACCAAAAAGTGTATCCAACGCACGGCCCGTGGAGGTGTTGCCACTGAGGCCGTGAAATGATTTTCCTCAGTATAGTGTCGGGTTGTTGCGCCGACGTAAAATCCAGGCCTCAGCCGATTAAAATCGTACGCAATTTTCTGTTTTCCGCCGGGCTGTCGCCGCGTCGTTGGGCTACACGATGCCCCCTAAAAACAGCCAGGCCAGCAGCAGCAGCAGCAGGCAGGCGAGGCTGCCGCTCAGGGTGCCGATCAGCGCCATGCTGGGCTGTCGCTGTCGCCCCCCCAGCCAGGCCAGCAGGCGCGGCAGCTGAACCCCAAGCAGGGCGGACAGCATCATGGTCACAACGGTGATCAGTACCACCAGGCTGCCTATCTGTACATCCTGGTAGTAGAGTCCGCCGACAACGCCGAGCAGGCTGCCGATGAACAGTCCCTCCAGCAGCGCGACGCCCAGTTCACGCACCACGATCGGCGCCGCGTTGGCGCGCAGCAGGTGTCGCCGGTTTAGGGCGCGCTGGGCAACGGTGGCGCTTTGCCATGCGCCGTTGGCGCACAGGAGCATCAGCAGGGGCAGCAGCAGGGTCAGCATCGGCCACTGGCCCAGCAGTGGGCTGAGGCCGGCGCTGAGCAGGGCGGCGGGCAGCGCCAGCGCGCAGATCCCCGTCAGCGGGAGTGCACGGGCGCGCAGGCTGCGGGTTATCGGGGCGAACAGATCCTCATCGTGGCTCAGGCCAGCCAGGCGGAACAGGTGCTGCCCGTGATGACGCTGCAGGCACTGCGCCGCCTGGATCAGGTTAAACTGCCCCAGCAGCATACCCTTATCGTCGGTGACCGGGACGCAGGCGCGCCTCTCGCGTATCAGCATGGCGGCGGCGTCGGGCGCATTATCATCGGGATGCAGGCTCTGGGGCGGCGGTAGCATGATATCGGCGACGTGGCCATCTGGCGCGGCGGCCAGCAGGGTGGTCAGGGGCAGCTCGCCGCACAGGCGGCCATTGCCGTCAGTGACAAACAGCCGATCGCTGCCAGCGGGCAGTGGCGGTCGCTGGCGTAGCCACTGCAGCAGCAGCAGCAGGGCCATATCCTGACGCACGCTGTGGGCTTCCGTATCCAGCGTCATCTGGGCGCCGACGCTGTGCAGCGCGTAGCTCAGCAGGGTGCGCGCGCGATTACGCTGTTCGCCCTCCATCAGGGTGAGCATGCGCCCCATCAGTGGCTGCGGCAGCTGACGACCGAGTAGGATGCGCTGCTCCAGTGGCAGGGACTGCAGCGTTTGCAGCAGAGCCTTGTCGCTCAGGGTTGCCGTCAGCTCTGGCCATAGGCAGGGATCGCCATTGGCCAGCACCTGCGCCTGTTGGTCCTGGTTCAGCTGCGACCAGAGTGCCAGGCGTCGATCGCAGGGCAGGGCGCAGAGGATATCGCTGAGATCGTCGGCTGGCAGCGTGCGTGCTGCCTGTCGGATCTCGGCACTGGCATCCAGCAGCTGCGGATCGTTGAGCAGATGGGGATCGTCCAGACGGCCGAGCAGACCATCGCTAACGGCCTGTTCCGTCAGCAGGATCTGCAGAATACGCGTACGCGTCTGCGCACGCTGCTCTGCATTGAGGGTAACGGTGGCGGACATCGTGGCTCAATCCTTGTGATGGCTTATCAATGGGGTTAATGGGAGTCCGACGGACAGCGGTAATCTGCCATTATCAGTTCCACCGCCGGGGGATGCAACGGGGAGATCGCGGGGCGTGCGGGAACGTTCAGCGGCGGCTTTCGGTGTTGCTCTGGGTTACGGGTTGCGACTGTTCTACGGGGGAGTTCTGTTGGCTGCGGTGATGGTTCAGCGCACCGATAGAGGCATACAGCAGACGGCCAAACAGAATGATGAAGCTTATCAGCAATACGATCCGGGTCATGCGTATGTTGGTTCGTCGTTTCATCTTGTGGGTCATCATCATTAAAACGTAGGGTCTCTTATTCGGAGTTATAGGATGATTTAGGCACAGTAACGGGCAGGCGTCAATGGCCGACGATATCGGTATTATCTCCCGGTAACCGCGGCCTGAATATGATGAAGTGCTTTATTAGATAAAAATATTGATGATTATTGCGCTGGTGCGGTGAGTTTCGCTGTGGTCTCAAGGCGGTGGGCAGATTTTTCTGCCGTGCTTTTCATGATACCATCGCAGGGTGACTAAATAGAGCGATCGGGGTATGACAGGGCGCGCTATTCGCATCTGTCGGAGAGTAGCGATGAGCGATAAGGGCAGTGATTAAGCCGTTTCCATGAAAGCAGATAAGTGTCGCACCATATCGGGCTGGTCCCGCTGGGGAGAACCGTTGCTGTTCGCCCTGTTGGTTATTCCACTCAGTATTCTGTACTCACCGCGGGTGATCCTGCCAAACGGCCAGGCATACCTTATCGCCCTGCTGCCCGCTGCCGCGCTGGCGCTGAGTTTTCTGTTCGGTAGCCGTATTCTGGCGCCGATGATGATCGTGACGCTGGCGACGCTCTACCTCGCCTATGGTATGACACCGCTGTTGGCGGTTGGGCTGCCCTTCAGCCTGACGCTGCTGCTCTGCTGGTGGGGATATACCCAGCATGCCGGGCTCCGCTGGCGCGCCGGGCTGACCAAACCCCATCTGATGCTGCCGCGCCTGTTCTGGCTCGCGGGCATGTTTCCTCTGCTGTTCATTCTGTTGACCCAGATAGTGGTCACCATGGGGATGTTCTCCGGGCATCCCTTTTTCGCCGAACGGCTCCCCTTTTCGCTGAGTACGTTGACCAACTATCAGGGGATGGTGCTGGGTGCGCTGGTGGGTGCTCCGCTCTATTATCACCTGCTGCGTCTGCTGCGCCGCCCGCGCTACTGGCAGGTGATGCGCAGTCGCTGCCGACGGGAAAAAACGGGCGATGCCACGGGATGGGAGTTCTGTCTCTGGGGCGGTGTCGTTGCTGTGATGATCGCCCTGCTGTGCATCCGTGCGCAGGCGCAGGGCAGCATTCTGTTTACCGACTATACGTTGGCGCTGTTGCTGCCGGTGATGATTTTTGGCGCCATGCGCTATGGCTATCTGCTGAGTACGCAGGTCTGGTCGGTGGCGGTGATGATCCTGCTGTTCAACTATGAAGGCTATGTTGAGCCGGACGATCTGGGCCGCAATATCTGTTTTGTTACCGCCATGCTGATCGTGTTTACCCTGACGGTGATCCTGATGGCGGCGATCAATGGCAGGCAGCGTCGCCTGTACCGCTATATGCGCCGGGCGGCGATGATCGATCCGGTGGTGCAGCTGCCCAACGTCGGCTGCCTGGAGCAGGATCTTCAGCATTATGGCCGTTCGGTACTGTGTTTTATACGCATCTCCAGCCTGGATACCCTGTGCCGAACCTATGGTATGCAGCTGCGCCTGAGCTATAAGCAGCGCCTGGCGGCTGCGTTTCGGGCGGTGCTGCATGCCGATGAGCGGGTGTACCATCTGCCCGGCTATGACCTGTTGATCCGCCTTGAGCCCGGGCGTGCGCAGCAGACGCTGCGCCGTCTGGAGCAGGTGGCGCACGCCTTTCGCCTGCAGTGGAATGGGCTGCCGTTGCAGCGTCAGCTGGGGCTGAGCTACTGCAGCGTTCCGGGGACGGTTGAGGCGCTGTATAGCCTGATAGGTGAGCTGAGCGCCATGGCGGAGCAGTCGCTGGACAGCGGACGGCTGGAGAGTCTGGCGCTGAATCAGCGCCGCCTGCAGCAGGGGATTGACCGGAAGGCCAGCCTGCTGAGAACGCTGCAGCGCGCGTTGGAAAACGATCGCTTTATCCTGTCGGCCCAGCCCATCGAGGGCTTTCGCGGCGAGAGTTATCAGGAGATCCTGCTGAAGATGGTCGATGAGCAGGGGGGATACCTGAGCCCGGAGAGTTTTTTGCCCGTCGCCGAGGAGTTTGGTCTGACGGCCACCCTCGATCGCTGGATCTTGACCCATACGCTCGCCTTTATCGGGCAGCATCGGGCGCAGCTGCCCGGGATCCGGGTGGCCATTCCGCTCTCCTGCGCGGGCCTGAGTCCGCCGACGCTGCCGGCGCTGCTGGAGAGCGTGCTGGGACAGTACCGCATTGAGCCCTGGCAGCTGATCCTGACTTTTCGGGCAGAGCAGCTGGCGGCGCTGGCGCCTGCGCCGTCGGCGCTGAGCGCACTGCGCGCGCAGGGGTGCCACATCGCCCTGAACGGTATCGATTTCGTTCATGCCGGAGGGCAGCCGGAGAGCCTGGATGCCGATATTCTGCAAATGACGCCCGCGCTGAGCCGGCGTCTGGGGGCCCACAGCGCAGAGCAGTATATCGTGACGGCGCTGTGCCAGGTTGCCCATCTCAGGCGCCAGACGGTCGTGGCCCGGGCGGTGGATAGCGATGCCCAGCGCGCGCGCCTGAAGCAGCTGGGGGTGGACGCCATTCAGGGGCGTCTGGTCGGGGCGCCAGTACCGCTGAGTGCGCTATTGACAGCAACGGAGACAGCAAAAGAATAGCGGCTTATCACGCTATTTTATTTGCAATGAGGAAAAGTGCTGACTATTGACAGTTATCAATTTGATTCTTCTATTTTAATGTGTCGACTTTTTCACGATTTCATGGGGGTTGACCACGCTATATACCCCGCGGGGGTGTACAGATGAAAATGCTTTTCATCGGCGTTTTTTTACGCTAACCCCGGCAGGGTGCACCAGCGATGGGGGCAATTTATCTCTGGTCATACTCCAATAACTCCAAATCATTATCTAAGCTGGTGTATTTATCTGGAGAATGATTCCGCAGTTGAATTTAATCCTTGTCTTTTACCGGCGGTAACGTGTTTACTTATTACTGCTATCGCTATATTACGTCGGTCGTGCATGGGGATCGTGAATGCCGTTGCCGTCAGGGCGCGGCAGGGCTGGGCGGCTCTGTACCGGAGCACGTGCACGGTTTCCCCGCGGCGTAGTATGTGTGGATGTAAATGCGGTATAAGGACCTGGGCAATTGCCGTCCTGACGCAATTCTGAGGTAAGCTCCCCCAGAGTAGAGAGAGTACTCTCTGTTGCTATCCGCAAGGATTTTTCCCCCGCGATACCAAATAGTGACGCTTTCCAAGCGCTGCGTGCCACCGGGTCACCGCGCGCTGTGGACAGCGGATATATCCTAAGAATTAAGGCATCACGACATCATATTATGACGCATCGTTTAACCTCTAAAGATATCCTGGCGCTGGGTTTTATGACCTTTGCGCTGTTTGTCGGCGCTGGCAACATTATTTTCCCACCGATGGTGGGGCTGCAGTCCGGCGAACATGTCTGGATTGCTGCGCTGGGCTTCCTGATCACCGCCGTCGGTCTGCCGGTGGCGACCGTGGTGGCGCTGGCCAAGGTCGGGGGTGGCATTGACGCTCTCAGTTCACCGCTCGGCCGTCGTACCGGCTTACTGCTGGCGACAATCGCCTATCTGGCGGTCGGGCCGCTGTTCGCCATCCCGCGGACCACCACCGTCTCCTTTGAGGTCGGGATTGCTCCGTTGACCGGCGAGGGAACGTGGCCGCTGCTGGGTTATAGCGTGATCTATTTTGCGCTGGTGGTCATGATTTCGCTGTACCCGGGAAAACTGCTGGATACGGTGGGCCACTTTCTGGCGCCGCTGAAGATTGCTGCGTTGGCGATCCTGGGGATTGCCGCGTTGATCTGGCCCGCGGGCAACTTGGTTCCGGCGACCGAGGTGTATCGCCAGATTCCATTCTCTACGGGCTTTGTCAGCGGCTATCTGACCATGGATACGTTGGGTGCCATGGTGTTTGGCATCGTCATCGTCAACGCCGCCCGCTCGCGCGGCGTCAGTGATGCCCGTCTGCTGACGCGCTACACCATCTGGGCTGGCCTGATCGCCGGTCTGGGGCTGACGCTGGTATATCTGAGCCTGTTTAAGCTGGGGTCAGACAGCGGCGTATTGGTGCCGGATGCCCAGAACGGCGCGGTGATCCTGCACGCCTATGTACAGCACACCTTCGGCAACATGGGCGCTATCTTCCTGGCGGCGCTGATCTTCATCGCCTGTATGGTGACGGCGATCGGCCTGACCTGTGCCTGTGCCGAATTCTTTGCCGGGCATCTGCCCCTGAGCTACCGCACGCTGGTGTTTATGCTGGGTCTGTTCTCCATGGTGGTCTCCAATCTGGGGCTGAGCCTGCTTATCAAAATTTCGATCCCGGTGCTGACGGCCATTTACCCGCCCTGTATTGCGCTGGTGGTATTGAGCTTTACCCTGCGCTGGTGGCGCCGTGCGCCGCGGGTTTTTGTGCCGGTGATGGCGGTAAGTCTGCTGTTTGGTATTCTGGATGCGCTGACCGGTGCGGGCATGCTTGCGGCCCTGCCGGCATGGGGTAAGCATCTGCCGCTGGCGGATCAGGGGCTGGCATGGCTGCCGCCGTCGCTGGCGATGATGGTGCTGGCCGCTCTGTACGATCGGCTGTTGCCACACGCCCGGCCATGATGTAAAGCGTGGCCGTCATGAAATTGTTACAGTTGATGGCGTGAACTGCGTCGGCGGCCACTCTATAATCATCGGTGTTTTTCAGCACGGGCATCTGCGCCCGTGTTTTTTTGACAGGCGAATGGGTAACTCATCACATGCAACAACAAGCCAATAAGCTAAAGCGGGGGCTCAATGCGCGCCATATCCGCTTTATGGCGTTGGGGTCGGCGATTGGCACCGGCCTTTTCTATGGTTCGGCTGACGCCATTAAGATGGCGGGCCCCAGCGTGCTGCTGGCCTATCTGATCGGCGGCGTGGTGGCGTTTATCATCATGCGCGCCCTGGGTGAGATGTCGGTCAATAACCCACAGGCCAGCTCTTTTTCGCGCTATGCGCAGGATTACCTGGGACCGATGGCAGGTTATATCACCGGCTGGACCTACTGCTTTGAGATCCTGATTGTCGCGATCGCCGATGTGACAGCGTTCGGTATCTATATGGGGGTGTGGTTCCCTGCGGTGCCGCACTGGATCTGGGTGCTGAGCGTGGTGCTGATCATCGGTGCGGTGAACCTGATGAGCGTGCGGGTGTTTGGCGAGCTGGAGTTTTGGTTCTCCTTCTTTAAGGTCGCCACCATCGTGGTGATGATCCTGGCGGGCTTTGGCATCATTATCTGGGGCATCGGCAACGGCGGTCAGCCGACCGGTATTCATAACCTGTGGAGCAACGGCGGCTTTTTCAGCCACGGTGTGACGGGGATGATCCTGTCGCTGCAGCTGGTGATGTTCGCCTATGGCGGGATTGAGATCATCGGTATCACCGCCGGCGAGGCAGCCGATCCCAAGACGGCAATCCCTAAGGCGATCAACTCGGTACCGCTGCGGATTCTGGTGTTTTACGTCGGCACCCTGTTTGTGATCATGTCCATCTACCCATGGAGTGAGGTCGGCACCCAGGGCAGTCCCTTTGTTCTGACCTTCCAGCACCTGGGGATTACCACTGCCGCCGGGATCCTGAACTTTGTGGTGATCACGGCCTCGTTGTCGGCGATTAACAGCGATGTGTTCGGCGTGGGCCGTATGCTGCACGGTATGGCGCAGCAGGGGCATGCGCCGCGTATCTTTGCCCGCCTCTCCCGCCACGGTATTCCGTGGGTTACGGTGGTGGTGATGGTGCTGGCGCTGCTGGTGGCGGTATACCTGAATTACATCATGCCGCAGAATGTCTTTCTGGTGATCGCCTCGCTGGCGACCTTTGCCACGGTGTGGGTGTGGATAATGATCCTGCTGTCGCAGATCGCCTTTCGTCGTCGCCTGACCCCGGAGCAGGCGAAAGGACTGGATTTCCCGCTGCGCGGTGGCGTGTATACCTCCCTGCTGGGGATCCTGTTTCTGGCCTTTATCATCGCGCTGATCGGCTATTTCCCGGATACGCGGATATCGCTGTACGCCGGCGCCATCTGGATCCTGGCCCTGCTGATCGGCTATCGCTTTGTCCGCCAGCCGACGGCACCGGATCTGGTGCACTCTTTGCCGCGGGAGCAGGGGGAGTGATACGCGCTGCGCACCGCTGAACGCGGGAGAAAGAAACGGAGCCTAAGGGCTCCGTTTATCGTTATAGAAGGGCTCCGTTTGTCGTATCAGTGAGGGCGGCGGCGGGCGCGGACTTCGCTCACGCCGGTAAAGGGATCGGCCGGTGCCTCCTCCTGCTCATCGCGCCAGGCGCCGTTGCTGCGCTGGCGCAGCGCATCGCGGACGTCGTGCAGGGTGTTGATCATCTCTTCATAGTGCTGTGCGGCATGCAGGGTGTCGGGTGAGACGCCGTTGCCGCTGGCGCCGTGCAGGCAGCCCATCAGGATCAGGGCTGACAGCAGCGGCAACAGATGTGCGTGCAGTCGTGTAAACAAAGCAAACTCTCCCGGTTAAAAACATGCGTTGTCTTTGTATCTCAGCCACGGCGGGGCGTGAACCCCATATTCATATCGTGAGAGAGATGGGAGAGCTTTGTTACGGCACGAAACATCTGCGTCGGTAACTGTCAGTTGAGGGTAAGGTTACCCACGCCGTCCCGGGACAGATGTGGTGCGATGGCGCGCACGTCCGTACCGGTCGGCGTCTGGTGGATCCGCAGGCCAAACTGCTCGATGACGGCAAAGGTGTGATCGAAGATATCGGCTTGGATACCCTCGTACTCGGCCCAGATCACGGTATTGGTGAAGGCGTAGATCTCAATCGGCAGACCATCGGAGGTTGGCGCCAGCTGACGCACCATCAGGGTCATGTCCTTGCGGATACGGGGGTGCTGCAGCAAATAAGCCTGCAGATAGGCGCGCAGGGTACCCAGATTGGTCATACGCCGACCGTTGAGCGGCGACGCCAAATCGATATGCTGCTGCTGGTTATCGTTGGCAATCTCCAGGCTCTTGTCATGCAGATAGGGCTGTAGCAGCGCACTGCGGCGCAGTCGGGCCAGATCGTCATCGTTGAGAAAGCGAATGCTGGTGGTATCGATATTCAGGCTGCGCTTGATGCGGCGTCCTCCCGACTCCGACATACCACGCCAGTTTTTAAACGAGTCGGACACCAGGGCATAGGTGGGGATGGTGGTGATGGTATTGTCCCAGTTACGCACCTTAACGGTGGTCAGACCGATGTCGGTGACTGCTCCGTCGGCACCGTACTTGGGCATCTCCAGCCAGTCGCCGAGGTGCAGCATATTGTTGGCCGACAACTGGATCCCGGCGACCAGCCCGAGGATCGGATCTTTAAATACCAGCATCAATACCGCCGCCATGGCGCCGAGGCCGCTGATCAGCAGGATCGGCGACTGTCCCATCAGCAGCGAAATCATCAGAATGCCGATAAGGATCGCCGCCAGCAGCTTGGTGCCCTGAAAGATGCCGCGCAGCGGCAGCTGTGTGGCGACGGAGAGCTGGTGGGAGAGATCCAGCAGGATATCCAGCAGGGAGAACAGGGAGAGCAGGGCGAACAGCAGGATCCACAGCTGGGCGGCGACGATCAGCGCATAGCCGGCGTCCGTGCCGGGGTGCAGCCAGAATACGGCCTGAATATTGACGATGATCCCTTGAAACATTGAGGCCAGGCGGTGGAAAAGCTTATGCTGGGTCAGCGCCTTAATCCACATATTTTCACTCTGCAGACCGCGTGCCTGCAGGCGGGTGAGCAACAGACGGTGCAGCAGCAGGTGAATGATCGCTGCCGTCAGAATAATCAGTCCCAGAACAATCACCAGTGAGGTCACATGGGTGAACTCAAAACCGAACTGCTCCAGCCAGCGCATTAATACTTTTTGCATCCAGGCTCCTTCATTTTTCTTGTGATGCATTGCGTGTGGTTACGGGCGCCACGGCGCCACTCCCCGGCGTCGATGCGCAGTGAGGGCAGGTGGCCTAATGATAGGCTAACGGCTGCAGGCGAGCAGTCAACCAGTTTTCTCTTTATTTGACACTGACTTACAAAAAAACAGGCGCAGTATTGTCTCATCCCCCGCACTCATCCCTCTAAAATAGCGCGACAGGGGAGGCGCGGCCATGCCGGGCAGTGTCATGATCGTGGTATCTTGCTGAAAGAGGGATGAGAATCATGTTTAATGCCTGGCACCTGCCGGCCGCGCCCTACGTACGTCGCCGCGGAGACGATCTGGTGGTGACGCTGCTGTTGGCGGGGGAGGATCTGCCGCAGCGGGTGCTGCTGCGCTGTGAACCGGATAATGAAGAGTGGCTGTTGCCGATGCGCCGTCACCGGCACCGCGCAGGCGTGTGCTATCGGGCCCGTCTCTCGCTGCGGGAGGGCGAGCCGCTGCGGCGCTACTGTTTTAAGCTGCTGTGGGACGATCGTCAGCGCTGGCTCACGCCTTTGGGACTGCAGGAGACGCCGCCGGGTCAGGAGGCGCAGTTCGCCGTCAGCGTACCGTCGCCCTATCCCGAGTGGGTTGCCGACCAGGTGTTTTACCAAATTTTTCCCGATCGCTTTGCCCGCAGCGCCGTGGCGGAAAACGCACCGCATCCGCGCTGGCGCGACTGGGTGACGCCGCTGGACGATACGGTGGATGCCAACACGTTCTATGGCGGCGATCTGGACGGCATCACCGCACGGCTGCCCTATCTGCAGGCACTGGGGATCACCGCGCTCTACCTGAATCCCATCTTCAGTGCGCCGAGCAACCATAAATATGATACCGCTGACTATTATCGGGTGGATGCGGGGCTGGGTGGCGATCAGGCGCTGATCCGGCTGCGTCAGGCCACCGCCCGGGTGGGTATCCGCCTGCTGCTGGACGGCGTATTCAATCATACCGGCGATACCCACCGCTGGTTCGATCGTCCGCGGTGCGGTGAGGATGGTGCCTGCCACCACCCCGCCTCGCCGCAGCGTGAACGCTACAGCTTTGACGCCGACGGACGGGCGCTGGGCTGGAAAGGTGAGCCTTCGCTGCCTAAGCTGGACTATGCCAGCGTGCGGGTGATCGACAGTATCTATCGGGCGGATGACAGCGTGATACGCTATTGGCTGCGCCCGCCCTATGCCATTGATGGCTGGCGGCTGGATGTCATCCACATGCTGGGCGAGGGGGGAAGCGCCCGGGGTAATCTGCATCATCTGGCGGAGATGTACCGGGTGGTTAAGGCCGAAAATCCCCAGGCCTATGTGCTGGGCGAGCACTTTGGCGACGCGCGCCGCTGGCTGCAGGCCGGGGTCGAGGACGGCGCCATGAACTATATGGGCTTTGCCCTGCCGCTGCGCGCGTTCCTCGCCGGCGTGGATGTCGCCTGTCAGCCGATACGCCTGCGCGCAGAGGCATGTGCATCGTGGATGGAGTCATACCGCGCCGGGCTCAGTCAGACGCAGCAGCTGTGCCAGTTTAACCAGCTGGACAGTCACGATACCGCCCGTTTTATTACCCTGCTACGGGGAAACCGTCAGCGGATGATGCTGGCATTGACCTGGCTGTTTACCTGGATAGGGGTTCCCTGCCTGTACTATGGCGACGAGATTGGCCTGGCAGGGGAGAACGATCCCTATTGCCGGGCGCCGTTTCCCTGGGAAACGGCACAGTGGGATGGTGTGCTGCACAGCCTGTGCCATCAGCTGGCGCAAATGCGTCGCCGATACGTCGCACTGCGCCGCGGCGCCTGTCAGGTCATCCATGCCGATGGCGAGACGCTGTTGTTTATCCGTCGCCTGGAACGGCAGTCGATTCTGGTGGCTATCCAGCGTACCGGCGAGGGCGAGGTGAGCCTGCCCTGCACGCCGCTGCTGCCGACGGGGGCATGGCGTGCACTGTGCGGCGCCGGGCGCCTGGCGGTCGGCGTGGAAACACTGACGCTGAGGCTTCCCGCCGAGAGCGCCAGCGTGTGGGCGCTGAATGGGTGAGCAGGCATAAAAAAAGCGACCCGTGGGTCGCTTTTTTGTGCAGGATAAACGATTACAGTTTATCGGCGTTTTCAGTCAGGTATGTGGCAACGCCGTCCGGAGAGGCGCCCATACCAGCCTTGCCCTTTTCCCACTGGGCCGGGCAGACATCACCGTGCTCTTCGTGGAACTGCATGGCGTCGACCATACGCAGCATTTCATCAATGTTACGACCCAGTGGCAGATCGTTGACCACCTGGTGACGTACGATACCATTTTTGTCGATCAGGAAAGAGCCGCGCAGCGCTACGCCCTCTTCCGGGTGTTCGATGCCGTAAGCGCGCATGATGTCGTGCTTAACGTCGGCAACCAGCGGGTACTGTACTTCGCCGATACCGCCCTTATCCACCGGGGTCTTGCGCCAGGCGTTGTGGACAAACTCAGAGTCCATGGAGACACCGACCACTTCAACACCGCGTGCTTTGAACTCGCTATAGCGGTGATCGAAGGCGATCAGTTCAGACGGACACACGAAGGTAAAATCCATCGGCCAGAAGAAAACCACGGTCGGTTTACCCTGAGTGAACGCTTTAAGGTTGAATTTGTCAACGATTTCACCGTTACCCATCACGGCGGCAGCGGTAAAGTCGGGGGCTTGACGAGAAACCAGGACCATAATAACTCCCGTTAATAGTATTCAGTAGGTTATCGAATCTTTATCTGGCGCTAACTATACGAAGTTGTCGTTTGTAAATAAAGCGTGAAGCGCCAATCAATATGATAGTCAATGCCAATCAATTGTTACAGAAAATGACCAAAAATAGCCGTTATCGACGATAAGATGTCAAAACCATAGCGTAAAATACGATTTTAGCCACCCTTATATGTGCCCATATTGTTATGAAAATGCGCGTTTGGGAACATATTGCGCAGGCGCTACAGCGCCTTGGCACGCGCCTGGCGCATCATCTGTGGATAGAAGTGCCAGAACTGTGCCTCCAGACGATCGTAGTGACGCTCGATATCGCCGAATGAGCCGCTCAGCGCCGCCAGGCGGGGACGGCGCTGGGCCATGCCGCTGAGTACCCTGGCGATAAATGGCAGCTCGGCATAGCGCTGCAGCCAGCGCTCTTGCCACAGGTGTTGATTCAGCGTATGAAAGCGCGGCGGGGTCCCCTCGAGATGGGGCAGAATGGCGGTGCGGGCGTGGGCGATAAAGTCGGGCAGCGGCCGCTGCGGCTCCAGCGTTGACCAGTGGCGGGCCAGAAAATGGTCCCAGACGATATCCAGGGTAATTGGGGCGACCCGGCGATAGCCGTCGCCAAACCAGGCGCGGGCGGCGCGAACCTGCGGCAGGCTATCGGTCATGCTGTCGACGCGGCGGTGCATGCGGATTCCTGCGCAGACATCGGCATCATAATAGGGCTTTGGATCGCCGCGGACAAAGTCGGCCAGCAGGTTACCGAGCAGCGAGCTGTCTGCCAGCGCGGCCAGGTGAAGATGGGCGAGAAAATTCATCCGCTGAGTATACGGGAGCATGCGGCGCAGAGCCAGTGCCACCGCCGATGCGCCGGCGGCATGATCCTGTCCGCGTTGGGAGCGGCGTACTCCGTCGCCTTCGCATGCGGGAAAGCGCCTAATTTGCCGCCGGGCGGTATCTGCGGTTGCAGCCTCTCGTCGGCGGCTCTAGACTAAGCCGTTTTTCTTCTGCGTATTACCGTCAATCATATAGTGAAACCAAACCATGCGTGTGTCCGACTTTACCTTTGAACTGCCCGATGAACTGATTGCCCGCTATCCCCAGGAACAACGCAGCGGCTGCCGCCTGCTGTCGCTGGATGGCCCGACGGGCGCGCGGCAGCACGGGGTGTTCACGGATATTGTCGATAAGCTCAATCCGGGCGATCTGCTGGTGTTCAACAACACCCGGGTGATCCCGGCGCGCCTGTTTGGCCGCAAGGCCAGCGGTGGTAAGGTCGAGGTGCTGGTCGAACGCGTACTGGATCGCACCCGGGTTCTGGCGCACGTGCGGGCGTCCAAGGCGCCCAAGCCAGGTGCCGGACTGCTGCTGGGGGATAACGAGGATATCCGCGCCACCATGCTGGCCCGCCACGATGCCCTGTTTGAGCTGGGGTTTGACGATCCGCGCGATGTGCTGACCATCCTCAATGCAGCTGGACATATGCCGCTGCCACCCTATATCGATCGGCCGGATGAGGAGGCTGATCGCGAACTGTATCAGACCGTATACAGTTCACGTCCCGGCGCCGTGGCGGCGCCGACCGCGGGTCTGCACTTCGATCAGCCACTGCTGGACAGACTGCGCGACAAGGGGGTTGAGATGGCCTTTGTGACCCTGCACGTCGGCGCAGGCACCTTTCAGCCGGTGCGGGTTGAGAGCATTGAAGATCACGTGATGCACTCCGAATATGCCGAAGTCCCGCAGGAGGTTGTCGATGCCGTTCTGGCCTGTAAGGCGCGCGGTAACCGGGTGATCGCGGTCGGCACCACCTCTGTCCGCTCGCTGGAGAGCGCGGCGGCGGCCAATAAGCAGGCGCTTATTGCGCCCTTCTTTGACGATACGCAAATCTTTATCTATCCGGGCTATCACTATCAGGTGATTGATGCTCTGATTACCAACTTTCACCTGCCGGAGTCCACGCTGATCATGCTGGTCTCCGCGTTTGCCGGGTATCGTCACACGCTGGATGCCTATCGCGACGCCGTGGTACAGCAATACCGTTTCTTTAGCTACGGGGATGCCATGTATATTACCCGTAACCCGCAGGCCGAGCAGGAGCAGGTGGTCTCAGCCTGATTTTTATGCGGCCCGCCGACGCAAGCGGCGGGCTATTTTTCGCCCGACTACGGTGGCTAACGCCGTCGGGGGCCGGTTTCCCGCCGCGTCGGGTGCGCCGGTAGGGCATGACACCATCAGACTGTTTTTCTGATGACGGAGGTTTGAGTGAAGTACGAATTAGTCAGCACCGATGGACGCGCACGGCGCGGCCGCCTGATTTTTGAACGCGGCGTGGTTGAGACGCCGGCGTTTATGCCGGTGGGGACCTACGGCACGGTAAAAGGCATGACGCCGGAAGAGGTGGCCCAGACCGGTGCCCAGATCTTGCTGGGTAATACTTTTCACCTGTGGCTGCGCCCGGGTCAGGAGATCATGAAGCTGCACGGCGATCTGCATGATTTTATGCAGTGGCCGGGGCCGATCCTGACGGACTCCGGCGGTTTCCAGGTATTCAGCCTGGGTGCGATGCGTAAGATCAAGGAGGAGGGGGTCTACTTCCGCAATCCGATCAACGGCTCTCCGGTGTTCCTGAGCCCGGAGAAATCGATGGAGATCCAGTACGATTTGGGATCGGATATCGTGATGATCTTCGATGAGTGCACCCCCTATCCGGCGGACTGGGACTATGCCAAGCGTTCCATGGAGATGTCGCTGCGCTGGGCTAAACGCAGCCGTCAGCGTTTTGATGAGCTGGGTAACCAGAATGCGCTGTTCGGGATTATTCAGGGCAGCGTTTACGAAGATTTACGAGATGTATCATTAAAAGGGCTGGTAGAGATCGGCTTTGATGGTTACGCTGTGGGCGGCCTGGCAGTCGGTGAGCCCAAAGAGGATATGCACCGTATTCTGGAGCATGTCTGCCCGATGATCCCGCAGGATAAGCCGCGTTATCTGATGGGCGTCGGCAAGCCGGAGGATCTGGTGGAAGGGGTGCGTCGTGGTATCGATATGTTCGACTGCGTTATGCCGACGCGCAACGCGCGCAACGGCCATCTTTTCGTCACCGGTGGGGTGGTAAAAATTCGCAATGCGCAATACAAAGAGGATACCACTGCGCTGGATCCCGAGTGCGATTGTTACACCTGTCGCAATTATAGCCGTGCCTATTTGCATCATCTCGACCGTTGTAACGAAATTCTGGGTGCCCGTTTAAACACCATCCACAACCTGCGTTACTATCAGCGTTTGATGGCGGCTTTACGCCAGGCTATCGAGGAAGGTAAATTAGAGCGCTTTGCGGCTGATTTTTATGGTCGCAGAGGTCGTACGGTTCCGCCACTGGGCGCAGCCGATGCCGCGTCCTGATCCCGCTATCGTGCGGTATTAAGGGCAGCAGCGTAGAAAAATTAGGCCGGTCGGGAAATGGATCCTGGCCGGTTTAATGCACTTAGTGTGCTTTGGCAGTGTGTTGTTGCTATCTATAGTAATTAATGAGGGATATTTCGATGAGTTTATTCATTTCTGACGCTGTTGCATCTGCAGGGGCTCCGGCGCAGGGCAGTCCGTACTCTCTGGTGATCATGCTGGTCGTATTCGGCCTGATTTTCTATTTTATGATCCTGCGCCCGCAGCAAAAACGCACCAAGGAACATAAAAAACTGATGGACTCCATCAGCAAGGGTGATGAGGTTCTGACCAACGGTGGCCTGATTGGCCGTGTGGCTAAAGTGGCCGACACCGGCTATATCACCATTGCGCTCAATGACACTACCGAAGTGATCATCAAACGCGATTTCGTGACCGCTGTCCTGCCGAAAGGTACGATGAAAGCGCTGTAATTTTCGATTTTCCCTAAGGGAACTGCCGTGTTAAACCGTTATCCTTTGTGGAAGTACATCATGCTGATCGTGGCGCTGGTCATCGGTCTGCTGTATGCGCTCCCTAACCTTTATGGCGAGGATCCGGCTGTTCAAATCACTGGCGCGCGCGGTGTCGCCGCCAGTGAGTCAACACTGGTCCAAGTCCGTGATGTGCTTGAAAAACAGCATATCCCCAGCAAATCCATTGCGCTGGAAAATGGTGCCATTCTGGCACGCTTTACTGATACCGACATTCAGCTGCGGGCGCGCGAAGCGCTGGTCGATACGCTGGGTGACAAATATGTCGTCGCACTCAACCTGGCGCCTGCTACCCCGAAATGGCTGGCGATGGTCGGCGCCGAGCCGATGAAGCTGGGCCTTGATCTGCGCGGTGGCGTGCATTTCCTGATGCAGGTGGACATGGATACTGCGCTGAGCAAGCTGCAGGAACAGACCATGGATACCCTGCGCAGCGATCTGCGTGACAAAGGCATTCCTTACTCTACCATCCGTAAACTGCCCGATCCCGCCAGCGGAGGCGTGGAGATCAACTTCCGTGACGCCGCCGCCCGCGATGCGGCCAGCGATTACCTCTCTCCGCGCCACCGGGATCTGGTCTTCAGTAACGTGGGTGACACGATGCTGAAGGCGGTGATGACGGACGATCGTCTGCGTGAGGCCCGTGAGTATGCGGTACAGCAGAACATTAATATCCTGCGTAACCGTGTGAACCAACTGGGTGTTGCCGAACCGCTGGTACAGCGTCAGGGCGCCGATCGTATCGTGGTTGAGCTGCCGGGTATCCAGGACACGGCGCGTGCTAAAGAGATTCTGGGTGCGACCGCGACGCTGGAGTTCCGTCTGGTCAACAGCAACGTGGATGCGCAGGCCGCCGCCAGCGGTCGCGTACCGGGTGACTCTGAGGTCAAATATACCCGTGACGGTCGTCCGGTGGTGCTCTACAAGCGGGTGATCCTGACCGGTGACCACATCACTGATTCCACCTCCAGCCAGGATGAGTTTAACCGTCCGCAGGTTAACATCTCCCTCGACAGCGCCGGTGGCAGCGCCATGTCCAACTTCACCAAGGACAATATCGGCAAGCCGATGGCGACCCTGTTTGTGGAATATAAGGACAGCGGCAAGAAAGACGCCAGCGGCAAGCCGATCCTGGAGAAGCAGGAAGAGGTGATCAACGTGGCGACGATCCAGTCGCGCCTGGGTAACAGCTTCCGGATTACCGGTATCGATAACCCGGCTGAGGCCCGTCAGCTCTCCCTGCTGCTGCGCGCCGGTGCGCTGATCGCACCGATCCAGATCGTGGAGGAGCGGACCATCGGCCCAACCCTGGGAATGCAGAACATTGAGCAGGGGCTGGAAGCCTGCCTGTGGGGGCTTATCGCATCGATCATCTTTATGGTGGTGTTCTACAAGAAATTCGGTCTGATCGCGACCACCGCACTGCTGGCTAACCTGGTGATGATCGTCGGGATTATGTCGCTGTTGCCGGGGGCCACACTGACCATGCCGGGTATTGCGGGGATCGTGCTAACCCTTGCGGTAGCGGTTGACGCCAACGTACTGATAAATGAGCGTATCAAGGAGGAGCTGCGCAACGGGCGGACCGTTCAGCAGGCGATCCATGAGGGGTATAAAGGCGCGTTTTCCAGTATTATCGATGCCAACGTGACCACGCTGATTACCGCAGTGATCCTGTACGCCGTGGGCACCGGCTCCATCAAGGGCTTTGCCATCACCACCGCTATCGGTGTGGCAACCTCGATGTTTACCGCCATTGTCGGTACCCGCGCCATTGTCAACCTGCTGTACGGCGGCAAGCGCATCAACAAGCTGTCTATCTGAGGGGTTAGGGAATGGCACAAGAATATACCGTTGAACAACTTAACCATGGGCGTAAAGTCATCGACTTTATGCGCTGGGATTACGTTGCTTTTACGCTTTCCGGGCTGTTGTTGCTGGCCTCCTGTCTGGTGATGTACGTGAAGGGCTTCAACTGGGGTCTGGACTTCACCGGCGGGACGGTGATTGAGCTGACGGTGGAAAAGGCACCGGATCTCAACGCGATGCGTGCCTCTCTGGTGAAGTCAGGCTTTGACGAGCCGGTGGTGCAGAACTTCGGCAGCAGCCGCGACATCATGATCCGCATGGCGCCGATTAGTGGCAATGAGGGGCAGGAGCTGGGTAACCGGATCGTGGCGGTGGTTGAGCAGGTCATCGATGGCAATGCTTCCGTTAAGCGTATTGAGTTCGTCGGTCCGAGCGTGGGCAGCGATCTGGCACAGGCCGGCGGCATGGCGCTGCTGGTGGCGCTGATCAGTATCCTGATCTATGTCGGCTTCCGCTTCGAGTGGCGTCTGGCCCTCGGTGCGGTGCTGGCGCTGGCGCACGACGTGGTGATCACGCTCGGGGTGCTGTCGTTGTTCCATATCGAGATCGATCTGACCATCGTGGCGTCGCTGATGTCGGTTATCGGCTACTCGCTTAACGACAGTATCGTGGTCTCTGACCGTATCCGCGAAAACTTCCGTAAGATCCGCCGCGGTACGCCGTATGAGATCGTGAACGTTTCGCTGACGCAGACCCTGAGCCGTACCATCATGACCTCCGCCACCACGCTGGTGGTGGTGCTGTGTCTGTACATCTTTGGCGGCGCGATGCTGAAAGGCTTCTCGCTGACCATGCTGATCGGGGTCTCTATCGGTACCGTGTCGTCTATCTATGTCGCCTCGGCACTGGCGTTGAAGCTGGGTATGAAGCGTGAGCACATGCTGCAGCAGAAAGTGGAGAAAGAGGGCGCCGATCAGCCTTCGCTGCTGCCATAAGCGATGCGCATGGCTGCCTGGGCGGCCAGCGCAGAGGGAATAATCCGCCATTACAGTCCGTAATGGCGGATTTTTTTATACAGCGTACCGCGAGAGATCCCCAGCACCTGGGCGATGCGGGTCTTATTAGCGCGGTAGCGCTGCATCAGGGCCCATATTTGGCGCCGCTCCCAGGCGGCATAGCTATCTGCCTGTCCGTCTGCAGGCGGTGTATCCGGCAGGTCAAGGTCAGGGGGAAGATCAGCGCAGCGTAGGATATTGCCATCCGCAAAGTTAATTCCCCACTCAATAACATTGCGCAACTGACGGATATTGCCCGGCCACTGGCTGGCACAGAGGCGGGCCATGGCCTCCGCCTCGATGGCGGTCATGCGGCTGCCCCCCAGCGAGGTCAGAAAAAAGTGGGCCAGCAGCGGGATATCCTGCGGGCGCTGGCGCAGTGGCGGCAGCGTGATGGGAATGACATTCAGCCGGTAATAGAGATCCTGGCGGAAGGTGTGTTCCCGTACCATCTGTGCCAGATCACGGTTGGTTGCAGTGATGATGCGGACATCGATGGGTATCCCCCGGGTATCGCCCAGACGTACCACTGTGCGCTCCTCCAGTACCCGCAGCAGAATGGCCTGGGCATCCAATGGCAGCTCCCCGACCTCATCCAGCAGGAGTGTCCCGCCATGGGCGGATTCGAAGACACCGCTGGCACCCCCGCGCCGTGCGCCGGTAAAGGCTCCATCGCGGTAACCGAAGAGCTCACTGCTGATGAGCCCTGCCGGTATGGCGCTGCAGTTAATGGCAATAAAGGGGTGCCCTGCGCGTGGGCTGTGGCGGTGAATGGCCCGGGCAAACAGCTCCTTACCTGTGCCGCTTTCACCGTTCAGCATGATGGAACTGTTACCTCCCGCCACACGCAGCATGATATCCCGGGCACGCAAGAAGGCAGGAGACTGTCCTATCAGTCCATCCTGTATCGCCGGGGTGTCCGGGGATAAGGTGTGCCGCACCGGAGAAAGACGGCGCCGAAAGTGGTGCATCATCAGTAAAAATACCGGGGAGTACAGATGCGCCGGCAACAGAATGCACAGAATATAGGCCCCGCCTTGGGAAGGCGTATGCAGCCAGGCATAACTGGCCCAGTCCCGCAGGCAGGCAAGATGATGCTCTTCCGGGCTGAGCCAGGCAACCGGATGACCGGGAACCACCCGGGCGGCTGCGGTGGCTGCGGTGGTTTCCGGCAGCCATGCTCCGGGCTGAAAGTCGATGCCTACCGTATGAAGCAGGTGTAAATCAGGGCACATAATCGCGATGCCGGCTCCCATGGCGCTCATCTGCGCCAGCCATTCGCGCAGCAGGCTATCGGTCAGCAACGACGACAGAGCCGTCGCATTTTTACAGGAGCTGAATGCGTGGTCGGTGGTGGTATCAGGCATGGGGTCTGCTCCAGGAAATTATCCTAGGCAGCAGAGTAGCAAAGGCATTGTGGGGAGCAGTAGTGCTTTTTGGCTGCTTTATGATCGCCGCTACGCAGAGGGCGATCATAAATTTTGCAATAAAATATAATGTATTGAATGCATTCTTGCGGTCTATTCAATCACGGAGTCCGCTGCCGCTTTTGCAGCCATAGCATACCGGCAATGCTGATCAGGGCGATAATGATGATGGCGTAGTAGGCCTGGGCGTAGGAGCCGGATCGTTCGTAGGCCTGCGCCGCAATGCGTGGAAAAATCAGGCTGCCGCTCGCCGGTCCCAGCAGGTACAGAATGCCGTAGTTGACGCCCAGATGCTTACTGCCCCACAGCTCGGAGATCATGGCCGGATAGACGGCGTAGGAGCCGCCCCAGCACAGGGCAAAGGTGGCGCAGCCGCCCATGAAGAGCAGCCAGGTATCGGCGCGCATCAGCGCCAGGGCGCCGAGGCAGTAGAGGGCAAAGATGGCAGCCTGACAGGTAAACCGGCCGAAGCGGTCAGAGAGCGCCCCCCATAGCAGGCGCCCGGCCAGATTGAAAAAGGCGAAGACGGTGACCGTTGAGGCGGCATCGGTCACGTCCCACCCCAGCTGATTGACTGCGATAGCGACTGAGTGGCCCACCATCACCGCGCCGGAACCGACGGCCAGGCTAAAGGTAGGGAACACTACGTAGAACGCTGGGTCGCGTACCATTCCCCGGGGAGGAATCTCGGGAGCGCTGAGAGGGACAGGGGTATTCTCTCGCCCTCTCCCCGACGGTTGATAGCCGACGGGAGGCGCGGAGAGAAACAGCGCCAGCAGTACCATGGTCAGCAGGAAGATCAGGGCCGACAGCGCATAGAATGCGGTGGGGTGGCTCGGGTCGAAGTAGGCCATGGCGATTGGCTTCCAGAGGAAGGGGCCCAGCGATGCAAAGGCGACGATCGTACCACCGGCCAGCCCCTTTTTATCCGGAAACCAGCGTACTACGTTGACCACGCAATTGGTGTAGATAAAGCCATCGGCAATTCCTGCCAGGATCCCTGCGGTGAGATACAGGTGCCACATCTGGGTTGCGAAGGAGGCCAGATACCAGGCCAGTGCCCACAGCGCGCAGCCAGCGCCGATGACGATACGCGGCCCGAACCTGTCCATCATGCGCCCGGCGAAGGGGGCCGTAAGGCCAATAAAGATCAGCAGCAGCGAATAGACCAGCACAACCTGGGATATGGTGGCACCAGGGATGTAGGCTAACAGCGGCTGCTGGAACAGACTCCAGATATTGATATAGGACACCTGGCACAGAATAACCCCTGAGGCCAGTAAAATAAGCCAGCGTTGCATAGCACCTCCCTGTCGGTGTGTCGTACGGTGGATCCAGTTAGGGAATGATCCGCTCTTGTTCTACGAGATAGGTCGAGACGGCCTGTAGGAAGCTGTGGGCATGGCGCTGCGCCCGTTGTCCGGCTTCTGATGCGAAATCGGCCTCTAGGGCCGCCAGGTCATCGAAGTAGAGTTCGACAATGCCGTCAATGGCGACCTCATCGTAGGCACAGGGACGTCCTGCGACGCAGCGCCCCAGGATCAGGCTTTGCTGATAGCCCCGTACCCCCTTAAAATTACGGACATAATCACCGTGTATATCCCACCACTCATGGCGGAACTGTTGGGGCGTCATCTCCGGGCGCCGCTGAATAAAAGAGATGCGTTTGAGCAGTGAGGGGATATTGCTTGGCATGGGGATAATGCTGTTTTTGAGCGTGATCAGGCGGATTGGTTGGTGGGCCGGGCCGATCTCACCCATTAGCGATTGCAGTGCCGGGGTGTCGTAAGCCTGCATCACTTGAAACAGATCATCGCACGCCATCTCCATAAAAAGATCGGCATCAATGGGGCAGCGTGGGAAGTCGACGCCGCGCTGCGCGGCGTCTATCACGCGGTGGCGAATCAGATGACGTAGCTTAGGAAGAGGCTGCACGGGGATCTCAAGGTTAAGATGATCGGGTGTTGACAGATGGCTGCTCGTGATCAATTCCCAGCAGGTAATCATTTTGTGTTCTCCAGAGGGAGGCTGTCTAAGATAGATGCGGTTTCGACGAGGAAGGTGGTCATGGTGGCGATAAAGGTCTGTCCATGGGCGGCGGTCAACGCATAGGCAGGTGAGGCAAAACTGGCTTCCAGACTGGCCAGATCGGCAAACCAAAATTCAACAATCCCGTCATAGGGGTAGCCGTCATAAGGAACGGATACGCCATCCATCAGGCGATCCAGAATGATGTTCTGGTTATAGCCGACCACGCCGGGCATCTGTTTGACCATTTCTGCATGGGGGCCAAACCATTCTTTTTGAAAGGTTTCGGCGCTTATTCCCGTCTTGCGGCGCAGAAAGGTGATGCGTTTGAGCAAGGGGGGGGTGGGATGTCCGTCAGGCAGGGGGATGACCTCGCGTTTGAGTAAAATCAGCACCGGGCAGAATTGCGTAAACAGCGCCAGATCGCCCTGGGCGGCATCTGCTTGTGAGGTGATTCCGCGCTGCATGGCATATAAATCGTCAAACCACAGTTCGGAAAAACCGTCGGCTTTTAGCGTTTCATGCTCGTCATGGGCGAATTGGATACCGTGTTGGCGGTAATCGACGACCCGGTTTTGCTGATAGCGGCGGATCCCCGTCATGGCGCAGACGATTGGGGCGTGTACCTCACGCCAGTGGTGAAGAAACTGTTCATGGCTGAGATCCTGCCGCCGCGAAACGATCCCCATGCGTGTAATCATGATGCGATCTCCATCGTTGAGGGTCAGTGGGTGGTATAGCCGCTGTCAACGATGTAGCTATCACCGTGGACATAGGCAGCGTGATCCGAGGCGAGAAACAGCATCACGGCGGTGATCTCCTCCGGATGGGCAAAGCGGCCAACGCTGTACTTTTGCAGCATGCGCTGGTACTTCTCGGGGTTGCTGCGCGTGGCTTCGGTCAGCGGCGTAATGGCAGAGCCGGGACATACGGCATTGACCCGAATGCCGTGGGGGGCCAGCTCCAGCGACATCAGGCGGGTCAGTTGCACGACGCCAGCTTTGCTGGGGCCATAGGCGGCGGAGTATGGCGTGGCGCGCAGAGCGCCTATCGACGCCGTGTTGACGATGGTGCCGCGGATCCCCAGGCGTATCATTTCGCGGGCTACCGCCTGCCCGACCCAAAAGCAGCCGTTCAGATTGACGTCGATAACCTTGCGCCATGCCGCCTCGGTGATCTCCATCAATGGGGTAAAAATACCGATGCCTGCGTGGTTAAACAAAATATCGATGCGACCGAAATGTGCGACCACGTCGCTGACCATGTGGATTACCGCCGCCCGATCGCTGACGTCGCAGGGGAAGGGAAAGGCGCGCTCGGGCAGGCTATCGCACAGCGCCTGCGTCGCCAGCGCATCGCTATCGGCGATGGCGATTCGGGCACCTTCGTCTGCCAGGCGGCGAACCAGGTTTTCCCCCAGCCCGCTGGCGCCACCGGTGACCAGTACAATCTTATCGTTAAAGCGTGTCATGAAATGACTCTCCTCAGCGTAGGGGGCTTATTGAACGCGGTAGCCGCCGTCGACGTAATAGATCGCGCCGTTGATAAAGCTGGCTTCATCGCTGGCCAGGAACAGCGCCACGGCGGCGATTTCGTCCGGCTCGCCATAGCGCTGATCCACCAGTTTGGACATGAACATGGCCCTGCGCTGCGGATTAGCGCGGCTTTGTGCAGTCATGTCGGTCCGCGTGGCGCCCGGACCAAAGGCATTAACACGAATACCATGCTGAGCCAGCTCCAGTGCCATGACCCGCGTTAACTGCATCACCGCGCCCTTGGATGCGGCATAGGCGGCGGTGGTGGGGGAGACCAGTTCACAGGCGATCGAGGCCGTATTGACGATGGCGCCACGGGTGCCACGCTCCACCATGGCGCGAGCGACGGCCTGGCCAAGCAGAAACATGCCCTTGACGTTGACGTTGAAGGTGGTTTCCCAGTTTTGCTCGCTCTCTTCTAAAAACAGGTTGTAACGGCAGATCCCAGCGTTGTTGAACAGCAGATCGATATGGCCGTAGCGCTCCAGCGTCAGTGCGATCAGCTGTGCGACGTCCTGCTGACGACTGACGTCCGTTGGAACGGTGAGCACCCTTTCTCCCAGCGTTGCCTGTGCGGCAGCGAGTGCCTCTGCTGGCTGCCAGTCGGCGATCACCACCGCCTCGGCGCCCTCCTGTAGCAAGCCGCAGACGATCGCTTTGCCAATGCCCTGTGCGCCGCCGGAGACAATGGCGACCTTCCCTGCAAAACGCGACATAGCACACCTCCTGTGCGGTAAGCGCGGGGTTCCGGCGGCGCGTCTGCGCCGCTGCGGAGCCCGCCATACACGGTAAGCAAGGTCTGTACCAGCCGGACTATGTTGTGAGGGGCCGCCGACGGCGGCGATAGCGCGAAAGAAGGGGGGCGGGCTTTTGTGCTGCATGTCTAAAAGCGTCCATATTCGTCGATCATCTACTGGTCAAAACGCGACGCTTGGAGGTTCGTGCTGACGACGGGTACGGCGGTGGTCAGCGGGGCCGACGCTCAGGAGAGGGCGGCCCCGCTGGCGTGGCGTATATATTGCATTCGTCTTAGCGCTGTCCGTGCGGGGTGGCACTCATATCGCCCGCTGTTTACCGTAAGGGGAATTCCATGGCCGAATACTCACACCTGCTCTCACCGCTGGCGCTGACGCCGACGCTGTCGCTGAAAAACCGCATCATGAAGTCACCGCAGTCCACCATGTACTGGGGAGAGGAGTATGCGATGAGCGATCGGGTGGTTGATTTTTATGAAAGTATTGCCCAGGGCGGCGCGGGGATGATCGTGATCGCCGGGATCCTGTGGTATCCGGCCCACCCCGGAGGGGTCTATGGCGCGCTGTTTGACGATCGGTATATCGCCGGGATGAGGCGGCTGGTGGAGACCCTGCACCGCCACGACTGCGTGGTGTTTTGTCAGTTTCACCACACCGGCCCTTCGGCTCCCAGCGATGAGCACGGTGGGCGCCCCTTTGGCTCCTCCACGCTGGAACAGGCAGAGTTGTCCTCACCCACTCCCTATCTGCACGCCACCCGTGGCGTCACCCGAGAGGAGATCGCCCTGCATCGCGAGCGCTACATTGAGGCGGCGGTACGCGCCTACCAGGCGGGGTTCGACGGGGTGGAGGTGCACGGTGCCCACGGCTATTTTCTGCAGAGTTTTTTGAGTCGGGTGTGGAACCGGCGCGAGGACGAGTATGGCTGCCAGAGCATTGAAAACCGCACCCGCCTGATGGTGGAGATCATTCGGGGTATCAAGGCCAGACTGGGGGAGGATTTCCCGGTCGGCGTGCGCATCAACGGCGAGGAGTTTATGGCGCAGGGTGCGATGACGCTGGAGGAGTCGATCCAGATTGCCCAGGCGCTGGAGCAGGCTGGAGCCTGCTATATCAGCGTCAGCGGCTATGGATTTGGTCCGCTGCCGATGACCTATGTACCGGACTATTTTCCCTATCCTGAGCCGGAGCCGGCGATGTGCCCCTATATGGATCGTTATCGCCAAGAGGGTGTCTATGCCTGGGGAGCTGCCGCGATCAAACCCCACGTACAGATCCCGGTGGTGGCGGTAGGGCGGATGGATGAACAGCGCGGGGAGCGTCTGCTGCAAGAGGGTAAGGCGGATATTATCGCCTATGGCCGTATGCTGTGGGCCGATCCGGCCTTTCCCAATAAGCTGCGGGAGGGGCGGCCTCTCGATATCGTGCGCTGTAACCGCTGTGCCACCTGTGAGGATCCGCCGCGCGCCGCGCGCCGCTGTCGGGTGAATCCGGCATTGGGCCGCGAGCGGGCGCTGGCGATCTACCCCGCAGTGCAGGCCAGACGTATTCTGGTGATCGGTGCAGGCCCGGCTGGGATGGAGGCCGCGCGGGTGGCCGCGCTGCGTGGCCATAGGGTGACGCTGTGCGATGCGGCACCGCGTCTGGGGGGACGGCTGTGGCTGGCCTCGATGATCAAGGGGTCCGCGGTGGAGAATGTGCGCCCGTTGGTGGATTACCTGATCCATCAGGTGCGTAGCATATCCGGGATTGAGATCTGCCTGAATCGAACGATGAACGCCGAAGAGGTCATGACGCTGCAGCCGGATGCCGTGGTGGTGGCGACCGGGGGTAACTATGCGCTGCCGGACATTCCCGGGATCCAGCGCTGGAATGTCCGGGGGGTCAAGTCATTGTCGCGTCTGGCGGCCTGGCCGCTGCGCGTGTTTGGGCCGGATCTGCTTAATCGGCTGAGCCGGATTGCGCTGCCGCTGGGATCGCGTATTGTGATTCTGGGCGGGCAGATCGAGGGTATCCAAGGGGCTATCTTTCTTGCCAAGCGCGGCAAGCGGGTTACCGTGCTGGAGCCTTCGGTGCAGCTGGGCGAGGGAATACCGCCCCGCTATCGGGAGCGGGCGCTGGCCTGGCTGCAGCAGCACCCGCGGGTCACTCTGCATACCGGCGTATGCTGGCAGCGTATTGAGCGGGATGGTGCCCACTTCCTGACGGCGGAGGGGGAGGATCGGTGTGAGCCCTGTCATTCGGTGCTGGTGCTGACCCGGCAGAGCCCGGCGACCGAACTGGCCGATGTCCTGCGCGTGCGCGGGGCAGAGGTGCATGTGATAGGATCGGCCAACGGGGCGCAGCATAGCCTGATCGTCGATGCTATGGCGCAGGGACGGGAGGTCGGCGTCATGCTGTAGGGCGCAGTGATGCTAGGGAAAGCGCCCGCTTGGGGGGCGCAGTCGTGTCAGGTAGCGTTTACAGTATGCAGCCGGTACGGCGTCCATCCAGTAACGCGTGTTTCAGCAGACCGTTTTCTGCGCCCAGTGCGGAGCCGATCTGATGCAGCTCCGCGACGTGAGGCGCAAGGGAGGCTGCCAGCGTCTGATCCGGCAACTGGGGCATCAGCACCATTACCGTATCACAGGGTAATGTGTGGCGTTGTCCCAGTTTGTCACTCACGATGACCTGACGGCGCTGGATAGACAGAACGTGGGTTTCTGTCAGCAGGTTGACCCCTTTACGCTGTAGCCACGGCAGTAAACGTTGCAGATAGCGCTCTGGGATCCCGGCACCCACCTCGGCACCGGACTCTACCACGGTGACCGTGCGTCCCCGTTTACGCAGGAAGACGGCACCTTGTAACCCTTCTATCTGCCCACCGACCACTACCACCCGTCGTCCGACGGGGAGAAAGAGGCGAGTTAGACGCTCCAACAGGCGCGGACCGAACAGACGCAGGGGGAGTGCGGCGCGCTGGGCAAGCTGTTTGATGCCCAGTACGTGGGGCTGATCGATACCGGGAATGGTGGGCAGTGGGTACTCGCCGCTGCTGGCGATGACGATGGCATCGGGGCGTTCGTTCTGCACCAGTGCTGGGGTGACCTCGGTACCCAGGTGCAGGGTGACCGTAGATTTGGCCAACTGGGTACTGAGCCAATCGTAGATGGGCAGGACGTTTTCCACATCGCACCCTTTGATCATCGCTGCCAGACGGATCCGCCCACCGAGTACGGGGGCGCGATCGTACAGCGTGACCCGATGACCGCGTAGCGCCGCCACCCGCGCCGCCTCCATCCCAGCGGGGCCGGCCCCGATGATCATCACCTTTTTGGGCTGTGGTGCGGGCCGGATGGCCAGCTCACGCTCCCGGCCCAGTGAAGGGTTGACCCTGCAGATCCGCGGTTGGGTGACCGGATCCTCGCAGCTGGCGCAACGGGTGCAGCGCATGATGTCTTCAGGGTGTCCCTGTAGCACTTTGCGCGGGAAGTCGGGATCGGCCCACAGTGTGCGGCCGAGACCGATGAGATCCGCATCGCCGTCACGCAGAATACGCTCCGCCCGATCCTCATCCATCCTGCCCGCGGTGATCACCGGTACGCTCACCACCCGCCGTATATGGCGCGCCGAGTCACTCCACAGCCCCTTGTCGCGCCAGGCGGCCATATGGGGCTGCATAAAGTCATCAGGCTCCGGATAGGGGAAATAGTCGGGACAATAGCGGAACGGGGCACTGCCATAGCCGTAACCGGCGACGTTGATGAACTGGGCGCCGGCCTGTTCCAGAGCTATGGCATTCTCCATGGCCTCCTCAATGGTGATGGCACCCTGCGCACCGTATTCGCGCCCATTGATGCGAACGCCCAACACAAACTCCGGTCGGCAGCGTTGGCGGGCAGCTTGCAGGATTTCCCGTACGATACGGGTGCGGTTTTCCACATTCTGGCAGCCATACTCATCATCACGCCGGTTCCATACCCGGCTGAGAAAGCTGTTTAGCAGATAGCCGTGGGCTGCGTGGATTTCCATACCGTCCAGCCCGCCCTGATCGGCACGGACACAGGCATCAACGATCTGCTGTTGTTTGTGGCGGATCTGAGCCAGCGTCATGCCCTGGCAGGGATTGGCCAGCGGCGGTTTCATCGGAATTTCGTCGACGGTGAGCGTTGAGGATGAGATAGGGGGCTCTCCCAGCCGCGGCCAGGCCGCCGGCCCGGAGTGGTGAAACTGGGCGAACAGCTTACAGCCATGGCGCTGGACACGCCCGGCCAGATGGCGCAGACCGGGAATAAACCGATCATCCCACAGGCCCAGATAGATCCCCGGGGTTTCCTCAATGGCGCAGCCGCCCAGAATGATGGCCGCCGCCCCGCCTCGGGCGATATTTTCGTACAGATCGGCAGCCCGGCTCTCTTCGGCCGTGCCATCCGGGTTCCACAGCCAGGTCGACTGACCGCTTTTTATTAAGCGGTTTTTTAACCTGCAGTGCGGGGTGAGTGTCAGGGGAGAGAAGATCAGGGGATAGCGCATGGCGGTCCTCCGGAAAGGCAGTGGGGGAAAATGGCCACGCTCCGGGAGCATTGCGCCCGGGCGTACCGTTGTTGTGATTTATTCGCTCTCATGGCTCTCTTCGATACTGTTGGCGATGCGGGGATAGCGCCAGCTGACATACAGAAAGCCGAGGACAGTGACCGTGAGCAGACCACACAGCTGAATGGCACTGGCACGGCTTGCCAGCAGATAGCACTGAAAGGCGGTTCCGGCCATGGAGAAGGCCAGCAGACATTTCAGGACCCGTGGTGAGACACGGTAGGGGGAACGGGCATACTGCTGGGGAAACAAGCGGGGTAAATCCAGCACCTTATAGGCGAGAACGATTTTGAAGCTGTAGGCCAGCAGCACCTCGCTGCTGGCAATGGCGCCCATGCTGAAATCAAACAGGATCGGAAGCAGGCCGATCAGATATAAGATCACCAACAGATAGACCGGTGTTTTGTACTGTGGGTGCAGATAGGCCAGCTGCCGGGGAAACCAGCCGTCATCGCCGGCCTGCAAAATGGGTTTGGTGCAGGTGCTAATCTTGGCATTCAGGGTCGTGGCCAGGGCAAAGATGGCGCCGCAGATGACAAAATAAATGAACAGGGGGCGGGGCAGGATAGCCTCGGCGACCAACAGCAGTGACTGACCGGCCACCTGGGTGAGTGGAAGCACGCCGGCCGCCACGCTGCATAACAGGGCATATAACAGAGCCACCGCCAGCGTAGAGATGATTATTACCAGCGGAATGTCCCGTTTGGGATTGCGGGCCTCGCCACTGACATCGACGATCACCTCGGCGCCGCCGGTGGCGAACACCAGCAGGGCCGCCGTTTGTAACAGACCGACCGTGCCGTGGGTGAGAAAGTCCGGGGGGCTGAAGAATCCCGGGCGGATGGCGGGTAGCCCGAACAGGGTAAACAGCAGCAGGGCACCGACCAGGCTTAGTACCATGATCCGCTGCACCCGTGCGGCAGTGGCCACCCCGAAATAATTAATGATGAAGAACAGGGTTAAAACGGCGATGGCGAGGGTTTTTTCGCTGAAATAGGGAATAAACGGGTGCAGATACTGCGCCAGCGAGAGGGTAAACAGCGAAATGGAGATACAGCCGATGGTGTACTGGATGATGTATAGCCCAGACCATTTCGCGCCGATGAAAATCCCGGTTTGGGTATAGAAGCCGCCGCGCAGACGCAGACAGCTGTTGACGAAGACCAGCGGAATGGCCGCCGCGATGACGAACAGTGTGGAGATGAGAAAGGCGAAATTGGCCGATCGGCCGGTCATGGCGATGGCTATGCCGGTTAGCGACATGATCCCCGCACCGATAATCTGGCCGACGGCGATCCCCATTAAGTCGGAGCGACCCAATACCCGTTTTAGCTCTTTGGTACTCATGATGTCAGTCCTTTGCGCAGGCGATCCGCGGCTCTGCACCCGGGACAGCTGACGCCGGGTCAGGGGAAAGTGGTGGCGGGTGATGTCGTTTTTCACCGTGCCCGCTATGTATGGGTGGTGACTCCGCCCCGGTGTGCAGCGTGCGGCGGCGGAGAGGGACAATATTAAGACGGCTTCAGCGCCATGATGATATTGTCGACCGCCTGGCGAATATACTCCGGCGAGGTGGCGATATTCAGGCGGATAAAGCCGCGCCCTGCGTCGCCAAACCATGCGCCATAGTCGACGGCCAGTCGCCCCCGCTGCTGGATCCGCTGCGGCAGCTCCTCGTCGCTGCAGTAGGCGCGCAGATCGATCCACATCAGGTAGGTCCCCTGCAGCGGCGAAATCTGGATCAGGGGCAGCGTCCGGCGCAGGGTGGTGTCAATATAGCCATAGTTGCTGCGAATGATCGAGAGCACCTGCTGCAGCCAGTCGGCGCCGTGACGGTAGGCGGCGGCGATGGCGTAATACCCCAGCAGACTGCCGTTGGTGGTGTGGACCACGCGCCCGGCATAGTCATCAAAGGTCTCCCGTAGCGCGGGGGGCTCAACGATCAGGAAGGCATTCTTGAGCCCGGCGAGATTGAAGGTTTTGGAGGCGGCGGCGAAGGTGAGAATGCGCGCCCGAAATGCGCCGTCGTCAACGGTGGCGCTCGGCTGATGCTGACCGTCGAGCACCAGATCCTGATGGATTTCATCGGAGATGACCAGCACGTTATGTTGTTCGCACAGCGTCAGCAGCTGCGCCAGCTCCTGCTCTTGCCAGACCCGCCCCACCGGGTTGTGGGGGGAGCAGAGAATAAACAGTCGTACCCGGTTAGCGGCGATCTTCTCCGCCATATTGGCGAAGTCCATGCTGTAATGCCCCTGATGGTTAACCAGATCGGAGGTGATCAGCGTACGGCCGCAGTCGCGGATCGCCTGCAAAAACGGATAGTACACCGGGGTATTGACCATCACGGCGTCACCGGGGTGGGAGAAGGCGTTAATCAGCCAGTACAGGCCGGTGACGACGCCGGGCGTATAGCGCAGCCACGTGCGCTGGACAGGGTAGCGGTGCCGCTGCTGCTGCCACTGTATAAACGCCTGAAAATACGCCTCCGGTATCTGGCTGTAGCCGAATACGCCATGTTGTGCCCGCTGAAGGAGGGCTTCAGTGACGGCGTCAGGAGAGCGAAAGTCCATATCGGCAACCCACATGGCGAGCAGATTGTCATCGCCGAATCTCTCCTGTAAACCGTCCCATTTCACGCTGTCGGTGTGCCGACGCGGTGTAAAGTATTTTTCTATAAATGTATTTTGTTCCATAAATAAACTATCTCCTTTTTTATTTTTATTATTTTTATTATAGAGTTCACCAGAGGCGCAGAGATGTGAATTGCTGCTCAAGAATTAATCAGCGTCAGGCGGAACGAATTTTTTATTTATATGCGATAAAAATAATGTTCATTAAAGTGAATATTATTGGTGGTGTCGGCGGATGCCAGGCTATTTTCTCCGTGGCTTGGGCTGGGGGAATATCTTTGGATCGCTGAGCGCGATCCCAGGGATATAGCCGGTGAAATATGCGTTTTATCGTGCGGTTGTGTGATTTTCCATGCAAACGAAGGCGCGGCTCCCTTTGTTGTCGGCGAGCTTGGGGGTACACTATGGCGACCCCGAAGCTGTCCAGGAAGAGTTATGCACTGTCCGTTTTGTTCCGCTGTCGATACCAAGGTCATTGATTCGCGTCTGGTGGGCGATGGCTCACAGGTGCGCCGCCGTCGCCAGTGTCTGGTTTGCAATGAACGATTTACCACCTTTGAAGTGGCTGAACTGGTGATGCCACGGGTGGTCAAGAGCAACGGTGTGCGGGAGCCTTTCAATGAGGATAAGCTGCGCAGCGGCATGCTGAAAGCACTCGAAAAGCGGCCGGTGAACTCCGACGATGTCGAGATGGCTATCAGCCATATTAAATCCCAGCTACGTGCCACCGGTGAGCGTGAGGTTGCGACCAAGATGGTCGGTAATCTGGTGATGGATGCGCTGAAGAAGCTCGATAAGGTGGCCTACATTCGTTTTGCCTCTGTATATCGCAGTTTTGAGGATGTACGGGAGTTTGGCGAAGAGATCGCCCGTTTGCAGGAGTAGCGCATTCAGCGTAGGAACCGTGATGATGATGTCTGCAGTCCATTCCGATGAATTTTACATGGCGCGCGCCTTTGAGCTGGCGCGCCGTGGCCGCTTTACCACCACCCCCAATCCTAATGTCGGTTGCGTACTGGTACGCGACGATCGCATCGTGGGCGAAGGGTTTCACCTGCGCGCCGGTGAGCCTCATGCCGAGGTTCTTGCTCTGCGGATGGCCGGTGAGCAGGCCCGTGGTGCGACGGCCTATGTCACCCTGGAGCCGTGCAGCCACCATGGCCGTACGCCCCCCTGCGCAGATGCGCTGGTGGCCGCCGGTGTCAGCCGGGTGGTCGCAGCAATGCAAGACCCGAATCCCCACGTGGCCGGACGGGGGCTATACCGTCTGCAGCAGGCGGGGATCGCGGTGCAACATGGACTGATGCTGGCCGAGGCTGAAGCCATCAATAAAGGCTTTCTGAAGCGTATGCGTACCGGCTTTCCCTATGTACAGCTGAAGCTGGGTGCTTCTCTCGATGGGCGTACCGCCATGGCCTCCGGCGAAAGTCAGTGGATCACCTCTGCTGCCGCTCGCGCCGATGTTCAGCGTTACCGGGCGCAGAGCTCGGCGATTTTAAGCAGTAGCGCGACGGTGCTGGCGGACGATCCGGCACTGACGGTGCGCTGGGATTCGCTGGATGAGGATACCCAGCGTCTGTATCCGCGTGAGCACCTGCGCCAGCCGCTGCGGGTGATCGTGGACAGCCATAACCGGGTGACGCCGCAGCACGGGCTGGTCGCACAGCCCGGTGAGACGCTACTGGCACGGATTGATCCCGATACGCAGGACTGGCCGCCATCGGTGAGCCAGCTGGCTGTACCGCGTCACGGCGAGGGGCTGGATCTGGTGCTGCTGATGATGCAGCTGGGTAAAATGCAGCTGAACAGCGTGTGGGTTGAGGCAGGGCCACGCCTGGCCGGTGCCCTGCTGCAGGCTGGCCTGGTTGATGAGCTGATTGTTTATCTGGCGCCGATGCTGTTGGGCGATGCGGCGCGCGGACTGTGCCATCTGCCTGGGTTGGAGCGCCTGGGCGATGCCCCGGCCCTGACGTTTAGCGATGTTACCCGGGTTGGCAACGATTTGCGTCTGACGCTGCGCATGGTCTAGGCGACCTAATTCCGCCCCGGCAGCGTGCCGTGCCGGGTTGGGCACAGCCGCCGAAATGACAATGGATCTGAGCAGAAGTGCAAAGAGTATGATAGAATCCGCCCCCCTGCGGGGTATAACTGACGTATGTTAAGGAAACCGTATGAAAACGATTCAAGGCGTTGTTGCTGCTCCCCAGGCGCGTGTTGCCATCGCGATCTCGCGCTTTAACCATTTCATCAATGACAGTTTGCTGGAAGGGGCGATCGACGCGCTGAAGCGTATTGGTCAGGTTTCTGACGAAAATATTACCGTCGTGTGGGTGCCGGGCGCCTATGAGCTGCCGTTGACCGTACGCGCGCTGGCGTCCTCTGGCCGTTACGACGCCGTTGTGGCGCTGGGCACCGTGATCCGCGGCGGCACTGCCCATTTTGAATTCGTTGCCGGTGAGTGCAGCTCCGGTCTGGCCAGCGTTGCGCTGAATACCGACGTACCGGTCGCCTTTGGCGTGCTGACCACTGAAACCATCGAACAAGCCATTGATCGCGCCGGGGCCAAAGCGGGTAACAAAGGTGCGGAAGCCGCGCTGACCGCGCTCGAAATGATCAATGTACTTAAAGCCATTAAAGCCTGATTTATTAGTAAGGGGAATTCCGTGAAACCTGCTGCCCGTCGCCGCGCCCGTGAGTGTGCTGTCCAGGCACTCTACTCTTGGCAGATCTCTAAAAATGACATCGCTGATGTCGAATACCAGTTTCTGTCAGAGCAGGACGTGAAAGATGTTGACGTTAACTATTTCCGTGAGCTGTTGTCCGGTGTGGCCAGCAATGCGGAGTATCTGGATGGCCTGATGGCGCCCGTGCTGTCACGTCAGCTGGATGAGCTGGGACAGGTTGAGAGAGCTATCCTGCGCGTGTCCATCTATGAGCTGAGCAAGCGCCAGGATGTCCCTTATAAAGTGGCCATCAATGAAGGCATAGAGCTGGCAAAAATCTTTGGCGCCGAAGACAGCCACAAGTTTGTCAACGGCGTACTGGATAAGGTTGCGCCACAGGTGCGTCCGAACCGTAAATAATCATTGCGGGTCGTCCGCCCGGCCTTATGGGGCCTGACAGCTATGCCACAGGCCGGTTCTCCGGCCTTTTTTTCGGCTGTGCGAACGACCAGATCGCAGGAAACAAGCTATGGCACACGGTGAATTTGATCTGATAGCCCGTTACTTTAACCGTCGGTCTACCCCGCGACACGATGTCCAGCGTGGTATCGGCGATGACTGTGCGCTGCTGTCTGTGTCGGAAAAACAGTGGGTGGCCGTCAGCAGCGATACGCTGGTCAGCGGCATTCATTTTTTACCGGAGATTGATCCGGTCGATCTCGGCTATAAATCCCTGGCGGTAAACATCAGCGATTTGGCGGCGATGGGGGCTGATCCGGCCTGGGTATCACTGGCGCTGACCCTGCCCGCGGTGGACGAACCCTGGCTACAGGCCTTCAGCGATGCCCTGTTTGAGCAGTTAGACTACTACGGTATGCAGCTGATCGGGGGGGATACGACCCGCGGCCCGCTGAGCCTGACCTATACCGTTCAGGGATTGGTGCCGGCCGGCCGGGCGCTGCTGCGCAGCGGCGCCCGCGTGGGTGACTGGATCTATGTCACCGGGACGCTGGGTGACAGCGCAGCGGGGCTGGCGCTGCTGCAGGCGCGCCTGACGGTGGCCGATGAGGCCGATCGGCGCTATCTGCTCGGGCGCCATCTGCGCCCGCAGCCGCGGGTGCTACAGGGGCAGGCGCTGCGCGATCTGGCCAGCGCTGCCATCGATATTTCCGACGGGCTACTCGCCGATTTGGGGCATATCCTCAAGGCCAGCGACTGCGGGGCCAACCTGTATCTGGATAAGCTGCCGCTCTCGGCGGAGCTGATGTGCCACGTCGACGCCGAAACCTGCCAGCGCTGGGCACTGGGCGGTGGTGAAGACTATGAACTGTGCTTTACCGTGCCGGAGATGTACCGCGGCGCGCTGGATATGGCGCTCGCCCAGCTGGGGTGCCGCTATACCTGCATCGGGCAGATGGCTCCGGCGTCGGAGGGGGTATGCCTGTGGCGTGGGGAGCGTCAGGTGACGCTGGATATACAGGGGTTTGATCACTTTGGCTAAGATGACGAAGCAACAGCAGCGGGCGGCCAGGGCGCGCCTGCGTATGGGGAATCCCTGGCACCTGCTGGCGACCGGCTTTGGCAGCGGTTTGAGCCCACTGGTGCCCGGCACCATGGGATCGATCGTCGCCATCCCGTTCTGGCTGCTGTTAGTACAGCTGCCGCAGCCGCTGTATATCGTGGTTCTGCTGCTGAGTATTGTGCTCGGCACCTACCTGTGTCACCGCACCGCGCGTGATATGGGGGTACACGATCATGGCAGCATCGTGTGGGATGAGTTTGTCGGTATGTGGATCACCCTGATGGCGGTACCGGTGCTGGAGTGGCGCTGGGTGCTGGCCGGGCTGGTGATCTTCCGGGTGTTGGACATGTGGAAACCCTGGCCGATCCGCTGGTTTGACCGCAACGTACACGGTGGTTGGGGCATTATGGTCGACGACATCGTCGCCGGGGTGCTGTCGGCGCTGCTGCTGTGGCTGGCCGGGCACTATGGTCTGCGTTGATTCGGCGGCTGGCGCGGTGCGTTGGAGAGCGTAAAAAAGGGGCCGCACTACGGCCCCTTTTGTGTTGGTGAGCGGCAGGCGTTAACGCGCCAGCCAGCCCTCCAGCTGCGCGAGGATGCCGTCGGCGTCCAGCTGCAGATCGCGGCGGATCTCCTCCTGGCTGCCCTGGGGAACAAAGCTGTCCTGCAGGCCGATATTGAGCACCGGTCGCGGCAGGCGCAGCTGCATCAGCAGCTCATTGACGCCGCTGCCGGCGCCGCCCATGACGGCGTTCTCCTCCAGGGTGACCAGGTATTCATGCTGCTCGGCCAGGCTGCGCACCAGCGCGTCATCCAGTGGTTTAACAAAGCGCATGTCAGCGACGCTGGCATTCAGGCGTTCGGCGGCTTCCAACGCTTGCGGCAGCAGGCTGCCGAAGTTAAGGATGGCAATCCGCTCCCCACGGCGGCGCAGGACGCCCTTACCGATCGGCAGGGCCTGCGGCGGCGTCAGCGGCGCGCCGGTGCCGGTACCGCGCGGGTAGCGCACTGCCGAGGGACCTTCGCGGTATTCATAGCCGGTCTGCAGCATCTGGCGGCATTCGTTCTCGTCGCTTGGTGTCATGATCACCAGATTGGGGATACAGCGCAGGAACGAGAGGTCAAAGGCCCCCTGATGGGTCTGACCATCGGCGCCGACGATCCCGCCGCGGTCGATGGCGAACAGCACCGGTAGCCGCTGGATGGCGACATCGTGGATCACCTGATCGTAGGCCCGTTGCAGGAAGCTGGAGTAGATGGCGACCACCGGGTGGTAGCCGCCAATCGCCAGTCCCGCACCAAAGGTGACGGCATGCTGTTCGGCGATCGCCACGTCGAAGTACTGCTGCGGGTATTCGCGGGAGAAGCGCACCATGCCGGAGCCTTCACGCATTGCCGGGGTAATGCCCATCAGCCTGTCATCGTTGTGCGCCGTTTCACACAGCCAGTCGCCGAAGATTTTCGAGTAGGTCGGCAGGGTTCCGCTGCTTTTGGGCAGGGTCCCGGAGGCCGGGTCGAACTTGGGTACCGCGTGCCAACTGATGGGATCTTTTTCTGCCGGGGCGTAGCCCTTACCCTTTTTGGTCATGATGTGCAGCAGCTGTGGGCCTTTCAGGTCACGCATGTTTTTCAGGGTGGCGACCAGCGCCTGCACATCATGGCCATCCACCGGGCCGATATAGTTAAAACCCAGCTCTTCGAACAGGGTACCCGGCACCACCATGCCTTTTAGGTGCTCTTCGGTACGTTTGACCAGCTCTTTGATCGGCGGCAGGCCGGAAAGCATCTTCTTACCGCCTTCGCGTAGGCTGGCATACAGCTTGCCGGATAGCAGCTGGGCCAGATGGTTGTTCAGGGCACCGACGTTTTCGGAGATCGACATTTCATTGTCGTTCAGCACTACCAGCATGTCGGCCTTGATATCGCCTGCGTGATTCATGGCCTCAAAGGCCATCCCTGCGGTCATGGCACCGTCACCGATAACGCAGACGGTGCGGCGGCCTAAGCCTTCGCGCTCGGCGGCGACGGCCATGCCCAGTCCGGCGCTGATGGAGGTGGAGGAGTGGCCGACGCTCAGCGTGTCATATTCGCTCTCGTCTCGCCAGGGGAATGGGTGCAGCCCACCCTTTTGGCGAATGGTGGCGATGCGGTCGCGTCGTCCGGTCAGGATCTTGTGTGGATAGGCTTGATGACCCACGTCCCAGATCAGCGAGTCGAACGGGGTCTGGTAGACATAGTGCAGTGCCACGGTCAGCTCGACGGCCCCCAGGCCGGAGGCGAAGTGCCCGCTGGAGCGGCTGACGCTGTTCAGCAGATACTGGCGCAGCTCATCGCACAGCGTCGGCAAACTCTCTTTGGGCAACAGGCGCAGATCGTCGGGATCCGGCACCAGCGCCAGCGTTGGGTATTTGGCAATATCAAAACTCATTAGCGGCTCATGTCTGCGTATTCGTATGACAACACCCGCCGTGCGCATTGGCCGACGGAAATTGTTATTATGGCGTTAATTATCGCGTTCAACGATAAAACTGGCTAAGGATTTTAGCGCCTGCGTATCCAGGTTGTGGCATTGCTCAAGCTCAGCCAGCGCCTGCAGCGCCTCATCCAGCAGCGTAGCGGCTTTCTGCCGCGCCTGATCCAGGCCGAGCAGGGCTGGATAGGTGCTTTTGTCCAGCTGTTGATCCGCTCCCTGGCGCTTGCCGGTCTTACTGCTGTCACCCACCACATCCAAAATGTCATCCTGTACCTGGAACGCCAGACCGATGGCGGCGGCGTAGCGGTCAAGGACCGGAAGGGCGTTCCGTCCAGGGGCACCGCCGGCCAGGGCCCCCATACGTACCGCACAGCGGATCAGCGCTCCGGTTTTATGGCGATGGATCTGCTCCAGCGCCGCCAGCGCCACGTGTCGCCCTTCGGCCTCCAGATCGAGCGCCTGGCCGCCACACATCCCGGCGACGCCGCTGGCGTGGGCCAGCTCACTCAGCATCTGTAGGCGGTCGCGGTCGGTAACCCCGGGCATCTGGCCGTCGGCCAGAATGGAAAAGGCCAGAGTCTGCAGCGCGTCACCTGCCAGTATGGCATGGGCCTCACCAAACTTGATATGGCAGGTTGGCTGGCCGCGGCGCAGATCGTCATCGTCCATCGCGGGCAGATCGTCGTGCAGCAGCGAGTAGGCATGAATGCACTCAACGGCGGCGGCCGGTGCGTCCAGCGCCGTCGGTGAGCAACCAAACAGGCTGCCGGTGGCATACACCAGATAGGGGCGCAGGCGCTTGCCGCCCAGCAGGGCGCCGTAGCGCATGGCGCCTACCAGCGGTCCGTCGGCAAAGGGCAGGGTATCCAACGCCCGGCTCAGTGCCGCATCTACCCGTTGGTGGCAGGTTTTCATCTGTTGCTCAAAAGACGCCATGGCTTACTCTTGTTCTGCATTGAAAGGCGATAGCGGGGCATCCTGATCGTCGCTGAGCAGGATTTTAACGCGCTGTTCTGCCTGCTGTAGGGTCTGCTGTCCCTGGCGGGCCAGACGGATGCCGCGCTCGAATTCGCTGAGCGCCTCCTCCAGCGGAAGGTCGCCGGACTCCAGGCGTACCACTATCTGTTCCAGTTCGCTAAGTGCCTGTTCAAATGCCGGTGCGGCGGGTGCTTTCTTGGCCATATTCTCTTTACTTGGTTGCTGGCAAAACGATGGACGGGTTCGTGGCCCGGCAAGATTCTGCATCTGCCGATGTACATGTTCGCACCGTTTTGGCTAACTTAGTGGTATACTGCGCGCCCTGTGCTCGGCACGGCGCATTCTGCAGAAGACGCGTCCGTGCAGTGTAAGCCCTTTTAACGCATATCTCGACGACTATTAGCCACGACCGCCATGAAGTTTATCATTAAATTATTCCCGGAAATCACTATTAAAAGCCAGTCTGTACGCCTGCGCTTTATTAAAATCTTGACCGGGAATATCCGCAACGTGTTGAAACCGTTGGTTGAAGATGTGGCGGTGACGCGCCATTGGGATCATATCGAAGTTCGGGCCAAAGAGGAAAGCCGCCGCGACCTGGTTCGTGATGCCTTAACCCGGATCCCGGGTATTCATCACATTTTAGAGGTGGAGGATCATCCCTACACCGACATGCACGATATCTTTGAACAGACGCTGGCGATGTACCGTGAGCAGCTGGAAGAGAAAACCTTTTGCGTGCGCGTTAAGCGCCGCGGCAAACATACGTTTACCTCAATTGAGGTGGAGCGCTATGTCGGCGGCGGTCTGAATCAGAATATCCCCAGTGCCCGGGTTCGTCTGAACCACCCCGAGGTGACGGTTAACCTGGAGATTGAAGACGATCGTTTGCTGCTGGTGCGCGGCCGCTTTGAGGGACAGGGGGGGTACCCTATCGGTACCCAGGAGGATGTTCTGTCGCTGATCTCCGGCGGCTTTGACTCCGGGGTTTCCAGCTATATGCTGATGCGCCGCGGCTGCCGGGTGCACTACTGCTTCTTCAACCTGGGCGGCTCTGCGCATGAAATCGGCGTGAAGCAGGTGGCACACTATCTGTGGAACCGGTTCGGCAGCTCGCACCGGGTACGCTTTGTCGCCATTGACTTTGCACCGGTGGTCGGTGAGATCCTGGAGAAGGTGGACGACGGCCAGATGGGGGTGGTGCTGAAGCGCATGATGGTGCGTGCCGCGTCTCGGGTCGCCGAACGCTATGGTATTCAGGCGCTGGTGACCGGGGAGGCGCTGGGACAGGTCTCCAGCCAGACCCTGACCAACCTGCGTCTGATCGACGGCGTGAGCGATACGCTGGTGCTGCGTCCGCTGATTGCCCATGACAAAGAGCATATCATCCGCCTGGCGCGCAACATCGGTACCGAGGATTTTGCCAAGACCATGCCGGAATTCTGCGGCGTGATCTCGAAGAGCCCGACCGTGAAGGCGGTGAAGGCGAGGATTGAGGCCGAAGAGGAGCACTTCGATTTCGCCATTCTGGATCGTGTGGTCGACGAGGCGCAGACCATGGACATTCGCGACATCGCGCGTCAGAGCGAGGCCGACGTCGTCGAAGTCGAGACCATCGAATCGCTGGCCGAGGGCGATGTGGTCCTGGATATCCGCGCTCCCGATGAGCAGGAGGCGAAGCCGTTGCAGCTGGCAGACAGCGAGGTGATCTGCCTGCCGTTCTATAAGCTGGCCAATGCCTTCGGCGATCTGGATCAAGTCCGTCGTTACGTGCTGTACTGCGATCGTGGGGTGATGAGCCGCCTGCAGGCACTCTACCTGCGCGAGCAGGGCTACGACAACGTCCGCGTCTACCGCCCTTAAGCGTTTCCCTCCGCCATGTTGCCGCTCAGCCTCGTTTGCAGGCTGAGCGGTAACGTCAAACCATACGCCTCCAGCAGCGTCTCATCGCGCAGGATCTGCGCCGTCGCACCTTGGGCTGCAATACGTCCACTGCAGAGCACCAGCGTTCGTTGGGTCGTCTGTAGGGCCAAATCGAGATCGTGGGTGGCGAGCAGCAGGGCGCTATTCAGGCTATTCAAATGATGGATCAGGGTACGACGTGCCTGCGGATCGAGCGCCGCGCTGGGCTCATCCAACAGGAGTAGAGCTGGATCCGCGATCAATAATGTGGCTAGCGCCGCGCGTTGCTGTTCGCCGCCCGACAGGTGATGGGGCGGCCGATCGAGTAGCGGCAACAGGCCGAAGGTGGTGGCGATCTGTTGGATCCGCTGTTGATGTGCCACCTCACTCAGCGGAGTGTCACCGATCGACAGCGCTAATTCCTCACGCAGCGATGGCAGAATCAACTGACACTCTTGGCGCTGGAACAACAGGCCTAGGCGTTGTCCCGCGCGCCGGGGCTGGCCGATGCAGGAGATCCCCTCCACCTTGATACTTCCTGCTCTAGGGGTCAAGCAGCCGCACAGGTGTAGCAACAGTGACGACTTGCCGCTGCCGTTGGCACCAATCAGGGCGACCTTTTCTCCATGGTGAATCGTCAGGTTGACATTACGTAGCACCGGTAATGCCTGGTAGGCGACGGTGAGGTGTTCAACCTGGAGTAAGATAGACACGTTCTCCTCCTATGAATAACAGCAGTGTCAAGAGGATCAGGGCGAGCGTCATACTGTCGCGCCGGCGCCAATGCAGATATCGGCGGATGTCGTAGCGCGGCATTGCGGGTTTGCAGCACAGGGCGAGGCGAACATCCTCTGCATGGCGAGTGGCGTAGACCAGTACGGAGCCGAGCATACAGGCGTAGATCCACATCCTGGTGCGTAACGTGAGACGCTGACGCGCCGGCGCGCGCAGCTGCAAGGCTTGCAGGCTGGCACGTAGATAGCGCGCTAAAGTGCTGAGGTGGCGGAAGGTGAGTAGCAGCAGCGAGACGGTGTTGGCCGGTACGCGCATCCCCTGCAATGCGGCACCTAATGTTGTGGTATCGAGTCCGGCACAAAAGAAGAGTAGGAATGCCAGTGATACGTTGGATTTGAGGGTCAACAGCCATGCGAGAGCGATGCCTGGGTGTGATGGCACCGCTGGGACTGGGGGCCAGCTAGCGCCTGCGACGCTAAAGGGTAGGGTGAGCCAGAAAAATAGCATCAAGATATTTAAAGGAATAAAGGCACGATAGGCGCCCCGCGGCAGCGGGGTGAGCAGCAGAGCGAGTGCGGCCAGGGCACCCCAAACGGCGACGAATTGTGGGGTGAGGCTCTGTACTACGCCAGCGCTGACTAACAGCGCGCCGCCGAGCCGGCAACGTGGATCCCAGCCATAGCGTGGCTTGGCCGAGAGCGTGGATCGAGGGGCGTTAAAAGAGAACATTAACGGAAGCTACCGGTGAGCAGTTCGGGAGCGACCCGCTTCAGGAACAGAAAGGCAAACAGGGTGATCCCTCCCTCCAGCAGCGCCAGCGGTAGATTGGCGATGAACAGTAGCGTGGCCGTTGAGGCAAGGGTGGCGTGACTCCAGGTGAGTGCCAGATAGATGAGTACGGCAGCGATGACGATGGGTAAGGCACCGCAGAGAAAGGCGATGCCAGACGCCAGCCGGCCGGGGCGTCGCAACCCAGGAGTCAGTGGCAGGCAGCCCAGTAGCGCTGCGCCGCCCATGACGCTGGCATTGACCCCGAGCGACAAGAGGCCGCCGAATTGAAAGAGTATCGCCTGTAGTGCCAGGGCGATGAAGATGGCGGGAAAAGCGCTCCAGCCGAGGATGATCCCCATAACGCCGAGCAGGGTGAAGTGTATCGAGCTGGCCCCCAGGGGGATACGCACCAACGAGGCCAGAAAGAAAGCGCTGCTCAGGACGGCGATACGCGGCAGCTGTTGCGTAGAGGTGTGCCGCAGCGCCAGCGTTGCCAGTAGCGCGCTACACCCCCAGCCGGAAAAGATCACCGGTAGCGTTAAGATCCCTTCACTGATGTGCATGCGTGTTTTTCCGCCCATGGTGACGCGCCATATAGCCGATGGCGGCGTAGATATTAATGAGTAAGCTAACGCCGAGTAGCGCGCGTAACGGCATGGAGAAGCGGGAGAAGAGGTCGCCATTTAACGGTTGGGGCTCCGCTTTGACCGCCTGTTGTGTCACCTTAAGGGGATGATTGAGCGCATGTCCCATACCGTCGCGCATCTCCAGACGCCATTCACCGCTCTGGTTGGGGACGAAGGCGAAACGCCCCAGGCGATCGGTACGCCCGTTCTGATATTCGGTGCTGGCATTATCGGGTGCATAGAGCTTGATCTGGGCGAAGGGGGCGGCGTCACCGGTGGAATAGCCGAACTGTACCACCTGCGCCTGATCGCTGCTTAGATCGCGCACTAGCACGCTATGTGCATCAACCGGCGCGACCAGCCCCCCCGATAGGGAGAGTAACATCCAGATTGCGATAGAACGCATGATAATTCACCTCCTCAGCCCTGTTGCCGGTCATAACGCCGTTGGAGAACGTCACGTCAGTTAATTCAACTGATGGTGATGGTTATTCTGCGATAGGAAAGACCAGCGTTGCCCGTAAATCATGTTTATTAATATCTGCTTGGGGTTGTGACTGCGTTATCCCGGCATGTAACAACCATAGCCCGGGTTGTGTAATGGTAAATTCGGCGATCCCTTGTGAATCACTTTGCTGATTGGCTAAATATGTCTTATATTCTTGGGAATAACCATCGTAGGTAATGTTGATAGTACTCTGTAGTGGTTGGCCATCTAATAATGATTGAACTTTTATTTTTCCGTTTCCTTTAATGTCGGCAGGATTAGTGAGTAGGATTAACTCCAGTTTCTGTCCTAATGCCTGCTGGTAAGTGGTATCTCCAGGGGTGGGGTTGAGTAAGGTCTTAGCGAACTTTTCATAGCGGTTAACGCTGATGACTTTTTTCCCCTGTGCTTCCAGGGTGGCACGATCGCCGGGTAACATACCTTCGGTGGTTTCACACCAAATCTGCGGTAGCCGGTGGCCAACCAGCAGCGCGCTTCCTGCTTGTGGCAAGACGACTTGGGCATCAAGGGTATTGTGCTGTGGCTGTTCATGTAGAGGAAGAGGAGTACTCACTCCACCTTGATACAAGGCGAGGGTGACATCGCTAAGATTCTCCATCTCTTCATTCACCATAAATATATGGGAGGAGATTGCCTCGACGCGGACAGACTCACCGGCGCTCAGTTGGCTCTTCTCTGGCTTAATCAGAAACTCGTGAGCGGAGGCTGCATTCAGAATCAATAGCAGTCCTAAGGGAATAAGTAAGTGCATGGTTTTAGCTAGCATAGTAACCTCCCTTACATCTTGTTGAGTTTAATAAAGCATAGGGGTGGATTTACTGGAAATAAACCGTGAAGAATAACCCGATCCTTTTAATATAATTTTTCAGTACGCGCAAGTACCCCCATCGAGAGAAGTCAACATAGGGAACGGAGGAAATATAAATATGTGATCGGTCAGGGCGTATGATGAATTAATAAAAACTGCATACATAGACGGGGAATATATTTTCCTCGTTTCTGTCCATTTTTCCGAGGGTATTGAGCGCCGCCTCTGCAGCTCCCCGAACTGGCGGGGAGCGTCTGTACGGTTAGCTTTGGTAATCGTGGATACCGGCAGCCGTGACCAGCTGCGCTGCGACTTCAGCCGCTTTCTCTCTGCCCAGCAGAATATCAATAATCTTCAGTGCAAAATCGATACTGGTGCCCGGTCCCTGGCTGGTCAGCAGGCGTACCCGCTCGTCATAGTAGGCCCGCTTATCCATCCATTTCTCTGCGGGGATCTGGGATTTCATACCCGGGTAACCGGTCATATTGGCGATGGGAAACAGGTTGTGGTGCTGTAAGATCAGCGCTGGGGCAGCGCAGATGGCGGCGATAAGACGCCCCTCCAGGTGCATCTGGCGGATCTTCTCGATCACCAGATCGCTATCGCGCAGGCACTCGGCACCGGCCAGTCCACCGGGCAGGATCAGGGCATCGAAGGGCTCATCGGCCACCTGGACCAGCGTGGTGTCCGCCAGCAGGCGTACGCCGCGCGAGCAGACGATCTCCCGGCTGCCGTCCGGCGCCGCGCTGGCGCTGACGACCCGGATACCGGCGCGCACCAGCAGATCGAGGGTGGTGACCACTTCGGTCTCTTCACTGCCAGGTGCCAGACACACCAAGGCCGATACGCTCATAGGTTTGTTCCTTTCGTTTTATCAGGTCAAAAAGTTGACGGTTTTCCGGCAACGCCAGGCCGTGGCTGCGGCCACAGCGGATTAGATGGCCGGTAATATAGTCGATTTCGGTATGGCGCTGGGCCTGCACGTCCTGCAGCATCGATGAGAGGTTGTCGGCGGTCAGGTTAATCACCTGCATCACATAGCTGTGCAGGGTCTCCTGGGTGGTGCGGTAGCCTTCTGCCTCCATCACCTCGGCGATCTCGGCGATCAGGGCGTGAATATGATCCTGATGGTGGACCAGCGCACCGTTATGGCAGCCATAGAGCACGCTGAGCGGATTAATCACGCAGTTTATCGCCAGCTTATTCCACAGCGCGGGTTGAATATTGTCGTGCCAGGCCACGTCGGGCAGAGCACGGTGCAGGGCATCGGCCAGCGCGCTGCAGGATTGCCCCGCCTCATTGAGCGGGCCGATATGGGTGATCCCCCCGGCAACATGCCAGACGGTATGCCCCTCCCGGCGCGCGGCATGCGTCGTGCTCCCTTGCAGCAGGGGTTGGCGGGGGAGCGTCTGCAACTCATCGAGCGCCCCCATGCCGTTGTGCAGCAGCAGCAGGGTACAGTGTGGGGAGAGCCGTGGCAGCAGCGGCGGCAGGGCGTTGGCGATTTGCCAGGCTTTCAGGGTCACCAGCAGCAGATCGCTTTGCGCCAGCAGGCCAGCGTCATTGGCCGGAAGCTGGCGCTGGTAGGTCAGCCCCTGTGGCGTGATCAGGTGGACGTTACAGTCTGGCTGGGGAAGCCGCAGCCAGCCCTGAACCTGATGTCCGCGCCGCGCCAGTGCAGACAGCCACAGCTTGCCCAGAGCGCCACAGCCCAGAACGGTTATCTTCATTACACCTCCACGGCATTTCCGTGCGCGCCGAAAACGCATGTTACCCCATACAGTATAAACTTTTATGCCGGTCGGTGTCCCGTCACCGTTAGCGGCGACAGCCCGGCGATCTTGCATCATGGCGCTGAGCCGTTATCATGCACGGCATTATAGCGAGAGGAGAAGTAGCATGCCGTCATTCGATATCGTATCCGAAGTGGATCTGCAGGAAGTCCGTAACGCCGTCGAAAACGCCACGCGTGAGCTGGCGTCGCGCTGGGATTTTCGTAATGTGGAAGCCAGCGTTGAGCTGAATGAGAAGAACGAAACCATCAAGCTCACCACCATTTCCGATTTTCAGGTCAAGCAGCTGGTCGATATTCTGCGCGAGAAGCTGGTCAAGCGCGGCATTGAGGCTGGCGCACTGGAGATCCCGGAGGAGTGTGAGCACAGCGGCAAGCTTTACAGCGTAGAGGCGAAGCTGCAGAAAGGTATCGATAGCGTCATGGCGAAGAAGCTGGTGAAGCTGATTAAAGACAGCAAGCTGAAGGTGCAGACGCAGATCCAGGGCGAACAGCTGCGCGTCACCGGTAAGTCACGCGACGATCTACAGGGGGCGATGGCGCTGGTGCGCGGCGCCGATCTGGGCCAGCCATTCCAGTTTAATAACTTCCGTGACTGATCCCTGCGGGGCAGGCTCTGGCTTGCCCTGAGGGGTTACTCTCCCGGTTCTGCGGCGCGTTGCAGGAACGTTTCCAACGCCTCGCGGCTGGTCATCTGGCTGTCGATCTTGATGTAGGCGGTATGCTCATCGGCGATCAGCATGACGTCGTTCACCCCCGGCTGTTGGCGCAGCTGGCAGGCCAGCATGGTATTGGCTATCAGCGCAGGCGGCAGCACAATACGCAGGCTGCTGACGTAGGGCGGTTCCTTCATGGTCAGACTGATCACAAACCACATCACCGCCAGTACCGCACAGCCGGTAAAGATGGCTTCGGCCCCGCCGCGGGCATAGATGATCCCGCCGAGAATACCGCCGATGGCGACGCCGATAAACTGGCAGGTGGAGTATACCCCCATCGCTGTTCCCTTATAGCCCGGCGGTGACTCTTTGCTGATCAGCGAAGGCAGCATCGCCTCCATCATGTTAAAGGCGAAGAAAAATAGCTGAATACCCAGAATAATGCTCCACAGATGCAGCCCAGCGTACCAAAGTACTACTTCGGCGGTGATCATCAGTACGATGCACAGCTGAAAAATCTGCTTCATCCGCCGCTGTTTTTCAGCGTAGATAATAAAAGGCACCATGGTGATAAAGGCGATCAACATGGTGCACAGATAGACTTTCCACTGCTCGCTGCGCAGCAGTCCCGCCTGTTCCATCAGCGGTGGCAGCGCGACAAAGCTGGACATCAGCAAAATATGTACACACATGATGCCGGCGTTGAGGCGCAGCAGGGCCGGGCGTATCAGCACGTTGCCGAAAGCGCCGCGTACCATACTGGCGTCGCGGTTGAGCAGATGGGTGGTCGGCGTGGGGATCAGGTACAGGGTAATGGCGATACCGATCAGCGCCAGCAGGGTGATCAGGCCGAACAGCCCGGAAATGCCCAGCGCGTGGGTAATCAGCGGTCCGGCAACCATCGCAATGGCAAAAGTGACGCCAAAGCTGACACCGATGAAGGCCATGGCTTTGGTTCTGTTTTGCTCGCGGGTCAGGTCGGAGAGCAGCGCCATCAGCGCCGCGGCGATGGCACCTGCGCCCTGCAGCGCGCGCCCGAGGATGACGCCCCAAATGGAGTCGGTCATGGCCGCGACGGCGCTGCCGCAGGCAAAGATCAGCAGTCCGGCGACGATTAGCGGTTTACGGCCTATCCGATCGGAAATGATGCCAAAGGGGATCTGGAATAGCGCCTGGGTGATACCGTAGATACCGATGGCCAGGCCTATCAGGGGTTCGCTGGCACCACTCAGGGACATACCATAGGTTGTGAGCACCGGCAGCACCATAAACATGCCCAGCATACGCAGGGAGAAGACAGTGCCCAGTCCCCAGGTGGCCTTACACTCGTCTGGCGTCATGCGAAAATCATTCATTACAACCTCACGTCGGTATGGGGATTCTCCCGTGGCTTAACTCTGCGGCACGGGCAGTGACTGGGCGCGATAGTCGAGCCAGGCTCCCCAGAGGACGCCTGATACGCACAGGGTGAGCCCCAGCGTAAACAGCGGTTCAGACGGGATGTGCAGCGCGGGATTGTACAGGTATTGCACCAGCAGGAGCAGCAGCCATACACCGATCAGCAGGACGCCGGACAGCAGCAGGCGCAGCGCGCGGCGGTAAGCCTGTGGGTAGGCGTGGCGCGGGCGAAAGCGCCCGGTCTCCTGGGCGTACTCCAGGGTACGGCGGCACAGCAGCAGCAGCGCCAGACCCGGTAGGGCGGTGAGGACGGAAAACAGGTAGAACAGCGGCCAGCCGTACAGCTCAACGAACCAGCCGGCGATGGGGCCGACGTAGACCCGCCCAACGGCGGAGAGCGCAGAGATCAGGGCGAACTGGGTTGCGGAGAAGGCCCGGTTACACAGGGTCATCAACAGGGCGACAAACGCCGCGGTGCCCATGCCGCCGCACAGATTCTCCAGAAAGATGGCGCTGCCCATGGTCAGCAGGTTCTTATCCGTTACGGCCAGCAGCCAGTAACCGAAGTTGGAGACCCCCTGTAGAATACCGAACAGCATCAGGGCGCGGAACAGCGACAGGCGCTGCATCAAGACTCCGCCCCACAGGGCACCGATGATGGTTGCCAACAGCCCCAGTGTCTTATTGACCAATCCGACTTCGCCGGCATCGAAGCCGACACCGCGGATCAGAAAGGTGGTGCTCAGGCTGCCGGCGAAGGCGTCGCCCATTTTGTACATCACGATCAACAGCAGGATTAGCCAGGCGTTATCGCGCAGAAAAAAATCGCGCAGCGGTGCCAGCACCGCCTGTTCCAGCGTGCGCGGCGGCGGCACATCGGCCTGAGGCTCCGGCGCCATCAGGGTGGCGGCAATACCGATCAGCATCAGGGCTGCCATCAGCCAGTAGGTGGCCTGCCAGCCCAGATAGCGATCGGCCAGCCACAGCGCCAGTCCCCCGGAAACCAGCATTGCCAGACGGTAGCCGAACACGGAGATGGCCGCTCCCGCGCCGCGCTCCTCCGCGCTGAGCAGGTCGGTTTTGTAAGCGTCGAAGACGATATCCTGTGACGCGGAGCAGAATGCGACCGTGACCGCCAGCGCAGCCAGCCACCACAGGTGCTGCTCCGGATTGAGCAGGCCCATGCTGAAGATGGCGATCAGTAGCAGCACCTGGCTCAGCAACAGCCAGCCCCGGCGGCGCCCAAGCAGCGGCGGCGTGTAGCGATCCATCAGCGGTGACCAGAGAAATTTAAATACGTAGGCCTGGCCGACCAGGGAGAAGAAGCCGATGGTTTTCAGGTCGACGCCGGCGACGGTCATCCACGCCTGCAGGGTACCGGAGGTCAGGGCCAGCGGTAGTCCCGATGCGAAGCCGAGCAGTAATAAAATGGCGCTGCGGCGTTGGGTGAAAATGGCTAAATAGGTTGTTGGCATAGGGGTATTTACCGGTGCGCCGCGGCGTCAGGGGTTAACGGGCGTTAGCTTTAATAAAGTCGCTGATGCTGCCATCCTGGGCCATATTACTGACAATGTCGCTCAGTGCATTGTTGACGGCGTTGGCGATTTTGCCGTTGCTGGCGGTAAAGGCGCCCTGTTCGTTATAGCTGGCGCGGTAGGTTTTCACCAATTTGCTGCCACTGTGCGCGGTGGCGATGATGGAGACATCGGCGTGGGTGGTGATGCTGTAGCGCAGGTTGCCTTCGCTGACGTCGGCATACAGGCGGTTAATCACGATCTGCAGATCCACGGCACCGTTTGCACCGATCATGTAGCCGCGGGCGGTCATCTGTTTCTCCAGGATCTCCTGCAGCAGAAAGCGCAAATCGCGCTGTGCGGTCAGTGTGACCAACTGGCCGTCGCGGTTTACCTTGGCTAGCGCTTTGTCCTGACGCATGTCGGCGCCGTTGATGCTGATGGTGATCCCCCGCAGCATCGGATCCTGCTGCGGCAACGCCATCTGCGGATTGATATTCAGGGTGGTGCTGTGGCTGGCACAGCCGGCCAGAGCGATGAGCGCCAGCAGGGGAATAAAAAATTTTTTTAGCATCGTCATTGTGATAGCCATTGTCTGGTGTTGAGTGATAACAGGCATTGTGTCCACTGTGTCGGAGGTAGACTCTTACATTATATCATTGCCCCCGCAGAGGCGGGAGGCCTGCTACGGGGGATTTTTGCGGCGCGGCGCGGCGAACGTTGACTATGGCGAAGATATCGTTTTTACCGTATTGATTATGAGGGTTTATTTAAGGTTGAAAGCAGATTATACGTAACATTAAATTACAGGTGGGAGTGCGTCGAAGGGTAAAAAGCGGCTACGCTTGAGGATAGGAGGCGGGCACGATATACCATTTAGCCGCCGTTAATGGCGGGTATATCGGATGCAGCAACTAAGCCTGCCGCCACGATGTGCTCCCGACGCGTTAGCGTGTCATGTACCACTGCCGTTGCCGGATAAGGGGATGTCGTATGATGAGAGAGCAGATAGAAGCCAAACTACAGGCGGCCTTTGAGCCGGTCTATCTGGATGTTGTGGACGAGAGCTACCGGCATAATGTCCCGGCCGGTTCGGAGACGCACTTTAAGGTGGTGATGGTCAGCGATCGCTTCCAGGGTGAGCGTTTCCTGTCGCGCCACCGCGCGATTTATGGCACGTTGGCGGACGAGATGGCCGATGGGGTGCACGCCCTGGCACTGCATACCTATACCCGTAAGGAGTGGGCGGGGCTACAGGATACGGTGCTGGCCTCCCCGGTATGCCGCGGTGTGGGCAGCGGCAGCGCACGTCTGGCCTGAGTGTCGCACAGGGAGTCGTATCGGCGGGTACACGAAAGAAGATGGCCTGCGGGCCCTCTTTTTTATACCCTGTGCAGGGTCGGATGGGATAGCCCGGTGCGAAAATGTGAGGCGCCGCGTGACTTACATCCCGGCGGTTCTCGACTCCCAGTGCGCGCATCGCTATAATGTCGCGTCTATTTTTCCGGAATGGTATTCGGGACGCTTCTGAAAACAGGGAATGCGATATACACCCGATGCGCTTCGGGTTGCATCGGCGCGGCGCCGCAGTGAACTCTCTGAAACCTACTGAGGTAGGTGGTCAGGGGGGCGCGGGGAAGCCGGCGGCGATACGGCTTGAAAGGCGGCGGGGTTACGTTTTGCGCTATCCCACTTCAGAGTAAGTTGCGGCTCTCAGGCATGATGCAGAGAACGGCTTCTGGCGTTGACCGAGCACTGTGATTTTTTGAGGTATAAGATGCAAGTTTCTGTTGAAACCACCGAAGGCCTGGGTCGTCGCGTAAATATTACTGTTACTGCTGACAGCATCGAAAAAGCAGTAGAGAGCGAACTGCGTAATGTTGCCAAGAAGGCACGCATTGACGGTTTCCGTAAGGGCAAAGTGCCGATGAACATCGTCGCTCAGCGTTATGGCGCATCTGTACGTCAGGACGTGCTGGGCGATCTGATGCAGCGTAATTTCGTCGATGCGATCATCAAAGAAAAACTGAACCCGGTCGGTGCTCCGAAGTATGTCCCGGGCGAATACAAGTTGGGTGAAGACTTTGCCTATGCGGTAGAGTTTGAAGTTTACCCGGAGATCGAGCTGAAGGGTCTGGACACCATCGTGGTTGAGAAGCCGCAGGTTGATGTTAACGACGCCGACGTAGATGCGATGATCGAAACCCTGCGTAAGCAGCAGGCTTCCTGGAGTGTTAAAGAGGGCGAAGTGGGCGCAGAGGATCGTGCGACCATCGATTTCACCGGTTCTATCGACGGCGAAGCCTTCGAAGGCGGCAAGGCGACTGACTTTGTCCTGGCCATGGGTCAGGGCCGTATGATCCCGGGCTTCGAAGACGGTATTCTGGGTCACAAAGCCGGTGAAGAGTTCGTTATCGATGTCACCTTCCCGGAAGACTATCACGCTGAAAACCTGAAGGGTAAAGCGGCCAAGTTCGACATCGTACTGAAGAAAGTCGAAGAGCGCGAACTGCCGGAGATGACCGCTGAGTTCATCAAACGCTTTGGCGTTGCCGATGGTTCTCTGGATGGCCTGAAGGCCGAAGTGCGTAAGAACATGACCCGCGAGCTGAAAAACGCCGTGCGTAACCGCATCAAGGCCCAGGTTCTGGACGGCCTGGTTCTGGCTAACGAAATCGACGTTCCGGCTGCGCTGGTTGACGGTGAAATCGACGTGCTGCGCCGTCAGGCCGCACAGCGCTTCGGTGGTAACGAGCAGCAGGCGATGGAGCTGCCGCGCGAGCTGTTCGAAGAGCAGGCGAAGCGTCGCGTTATCGTTGGTCTGCTGTTGGGCGAAGTGATCAGCAAGAGCGAGCTGAAAGCCGATGACGCCCGCGTAAATGCACTGATCGAAGAGATGGCTTCTGCCTACGAAGATCCGCAGGAAGTGATCGAGTTCTACAGCAAGAACAAAGAGCTGATGAACAACATGCGCAACATGGCGCTGGAAGAGCAGGCGGTTGAAGCTCTGCTGTCCCAGGCTCAAGTCAGCGAAAAAGCGACCACCTTCAACGAACTGATGAACCAGCCGCAGGCGTAAGCCCCAGGCCATTGGGTTCGTGAGTATGAAAACCTTCGTCCTCGGGCGAAGGTTTTTTTTATTATGTGGCGGCTTTATTTTATCTCATCCGCCCCCAGATCGTTTACATACTGTCTGCCTGCTGTGCAGGGACGGCAGGAGAGGGCCCGATTGCGCATAGTCAATCTGGCCTATCTCAAGTAGAATCAAAACGTACTACTGCTGAAGAGATTTCTATAGGAGACGGTTAATGTCATACAGTGACCAGCGTGAGTTAGCACCGCACATGGCATTGGTGCCCATGGTTGTTGAGCAGACTTCGCGCGGCGAGCGTTCATACGATATTTTTTCCCGTCTGCTCAAAGAACGCATTATCTTTCTGACAGGGCAGGTCGAGGACCATATGGCCAACCTGATCGTGGCCCAGATGCTGTTCCTGGAAGCAGAAAATCCGGAGAAAGATATCCACTTATATATCAACTCACCGGGTGGGGTGATCACCGCCGGGATGTCCATCTATGACACCATGCAGTTTATTAAACCGGATGTCAGTACCATCTGTATGGGACAGGCCTGCTCAATGGGGTCATTCCTGTTGGCGGCTGGCGCGCAGGGTAAACGTTTCTGTCTGCCGAACTCCCGGGTGATGATCCATCAGCCGTTGGGCGGCTTCCAGGGGCAGGCGACCGATATTGAGATCCATGCCAAAGAGATCCTCAGCATCAAGGCGCGCATGAATACCCTGATGGCCAAGCACTCCGGGCAGCCGATTGAGGTTATTGAGCGCGATACCGAGCGCGATCGTTTCATGTCTGCACAGGACGCGGTGGAGTACGGCCTGGTTGATGCCGTATTGACCCAGCGCGCCTGATTTGTGCGGCGAACCGACCCTCATGCTGCCTGTCTGGCCATTCGCCGATATACTATAGTGATGCAAAGCGCCCCCGGGCGCTTTCGTTCGGATATCGCTGTGAACCGCGCGGGCCCTACATGCATGGATGGGGCGTACGCCCGCCATTGGCGGGACAGCTATTAAATGAAAGAGGTTTACTGATGACAGATAAGCGCAAAGACGGTTCAGGCAAGCTGCTGTACTGCTCTTTTTGCGGCAAAAGCCAGCATGAAGTTCGTAAGCTGATCGCCGGGCCGTCAGTGTATATCTGCGACGAGTGTGTCGATTTGTGCAATGACATCATTCGCGAAGAGATTAAGGATGTAACGTCGCACCGTGAGCGCAGTGCACTGCCGACGCCCCATGAAATTCGTCATCATCTGGATGACTATGTTATCGGTCAGGAGCAGGCGAAGAAGGTGCTGGCGGTGGCGGTGTATAACCACTACAAGCGCCTGCGCAACGGAGACGCCAGCAACGGCGTCGAACTGGGTAAGAGCAACATCCTGCTGATCGGCCCGACGGGCAGCGGCAAGACCCTGCTGGCGGAGACGCTGGCGCGTCTGCTGGATGTGCCTTTCACTATGGCTGATGCCACAACGCTGACGGAAGCCGGCTATGTCGGTGAAGATGTTGAGAACATCATTCAGAAGCTGTTGCAGAAGTGTGATTATGATGTACAGAAGGCCCAGCGTGGCATCGTGTATATCGATGAGATCGATAAGATCTCCCGTAAGTCAGACAACCCGTCGATCACCCGCGACGTATCCGGCGAAGGGGTACAACAGGCGCTGCTGAAGCTGATCGAAGGTACGGTCGCTGCGGTACCGCCTCAGGGGGGGCGTAAGCACCCGCAGCAGGAGTTCCTGCAGGTAGATACCTCCAAGATCCTGTTTATCTGTGGCGGCGCCTTTGCCGGCCTGGATAAAGTGATCGGCCAGCGCGTGAATACCGGCACCGGCATCGGCTTCGGCGCCAAGGTGAAGGGGAAGGCGGATAAGGCCAGCGAAAGCGAGTTGCTGGGCCAGGTTGAGCCGGAGGATCTGATCAAGTTTGGCCTGATCCCGGAGTTTATTGGCCGTCTGCCGGTCGTCGCGACCCTGAAAGAGCTGGATGAAGCCGCGCTGATCCAGATCCTGCAAGAGCCGAAAAACGCCCTGACCAAGCAGTATCAGGCGCTGTTTGGTCTGGAGGGGGTCGATCTGGAGTTCCGTGACGAGGCTCTGACCGCTATCGCCAAGAAGGCCATGGCGCGTAAGACCGGCGCGCGCGGGCTGCGCTCTATCGTTGAGGGGACGCTGCTCGACACGATGTACGATCTGCCCTCCATGGAGAACGTGGAGAAAGTGGTCGTCGATGAGAACGTTATCAATGGCCAGAGCAAGCCGATGCTGATCTATGGTCAGCCTGAGGCGCAGGCCTCCGGCGAGTAACTCACCGTTACCGCTGTCGCGCGTCGCGTAGATCGCCGGCAGCGATACGGGAAATGGGGTAAAATGGGGGATAGCATCCCCCATTTTTTTTCCGCGGGTGACAGCGTTGAATCCCGCAAATGTATCCCCATATACTCAGATAATCCTCTGGCGAAGCAGCCGTTGTCCGTTGTGCGGTGCTGTTTCTCCATAACCTGGCGGAAGCTAAACAAAGAGAGAGCTCTATGAATCCTGAGCGTTCCGAACGCATAGAAATCCCCGTATTGCCGCTGCGCGATGTGGTGGTTTATCCGCATATGGTGATTCCGTTGTTTGTAGGCCGGGAAAAATCGATCCGTTGCCTGGAAGCCGCAATGGATCACGATAAGAAGATCATGCTGGTGGCACAGAAAGAGGCCTCGACCGATGAGCCGGGGATCAGCGATCTGTTTACGGTCGGTACGGTGGCCTCCATTCTGCAGATGTTGAAGCTGCCCGATGGTACGGTAAAAGTACTGGTAGAAGGGATCCAGCGTGCGCGTATTACCACGCTGTCTGACGGCGGCGAACACTTTGCGGCTCAGGCTGAGTACCTGGATACGCCGGAGATGGATGAGCGCGAGCAAGAAGTTTTGGTCCGCACCGCCATCAATCAGTTTGAAGGCTATATCAAGCTGAACAAAAAAATTCCGCCGGAGGTGCTGACGTCGCTGAACAGCATCGACGATGCTGCCCGTCTGGCCGATACCATTGCTGCCCATATGCCGCTGAAGCTGAACGATAAACAGACGGTGCTGGAGATGTCCGACGTGGCGGAGCGTCTGGAATACCTGATGGCGATGATGGAGTCCGAGATCGATCTGCTGCAGGTGGAAAAGCGCATCCGTAACCGGGTGAAGAAGCAGATGGAGAAGAGCCAGCGCGAGTACTATCTGAATGAGCAGATGAAGGCGATTCAGAAAGAGCTCGGCGAAATGGACGATGCACCGGATGAGTTTGAGGCCCTGAAGCGCAAGATCGAAGCGGCCAAAATGCCGAAAGAGGCGCGCGCAAAGGCGGAGTCCGAGCTGCAGAAGCTGAAGATGATGTCGCCGATGTCAGCGGAAGCTACCGTGGTACGCAGCTACATCGACTGGATTGTACAGGTACCGTGGCACGCTCGCAGCAAGGTGAAAAAAGATCTGTGCAAGGCGCAGGAGACGCTGGACGCCGACCACTATGGCCTTGAGCGGGTCAAGGATCGCATCCTGGAATACCTGGCGGTACAGAGCCGGGTCAGCAAAATTAAAGGGCCGATCCTATGTCTGGTTGGACCGCCGGGGGTAGGTAAAACCTCGCTGGGGCAATCTATCGCCCGGGCGACCGGACGTCAGTATGTACGTATGGCGTTGGGCGGGGTACGCGACGAGGCGGAGATCCGTGGTCACCGTCGGACCTATATCGGGTCTATGCCGGGTAAACTGATCCAGAAGATGGCTAAAGTGGGAGTTCGTAACCCGCTGTTCCTGTTAGATGAAATCGATAAAATGTCCTCTGACATGCGCGGCGATCCGGCCTCGGCCCTGCTGGAGGTCCTAGATCCGGAGCAGAATGTCGCCTTTAACGATCACTATCTGGAAGTGGACTACGATCTGTCCGATGTAATGTTCGTCGCCACCTCTAACTCCATGAATATTCCGGCGCCGCTGCTGGACCGTATGGAGGTGATTCGCCTGTCCGGCTATACCGAAGACGAGAAGCTTAACATTGCCCGCCAGCACCTGCTGCCGAAGCAGATTGAGCGTAATGCGCTGAAGAAAGGCGAGTTAACGGTGGATGATAGCGCTATTATCGGGATTATTCGCTATTACACCCGTGAGGCCGGGGTGCGCGCGCTGGAGCGTGAAATCTCCAAGCTGTGTCGTAAGGCGGTGAAACAGCTGCTACTGGATAAGTCGCTGCGCCATATTGTGATCAATGGCGATAGCCTGAAAGACTATCTGGGCGTTCAGCGCTGTGATTATGGCCGTGCCGACAGCGAAAACCGCGTAGGTCAGGTCACCGGCCTGGCTTGGACCGAGGTGGGTGGTGATCTGCTGACCATTGAAACCGCCTGTGTCCCGGGTAAGGGAAAACTGACCTATACCGGCTCACTGGGAGAGGTGATGCAGGAGTCGATTCAGGCGGCGTTGACCGTGGTGCGCGCGCGCGCTGACAAGCTGGGGATCAACCCGGACTTCTATGAGAAGCGCGATATCCACGTGCACGTACCGGAGGGGGCGACCCCGAAAGATGGCCCGAGCGCCGGTATTGCCATGTGTACGGCGCTGGTCTCCTGCCTGACCGGTAATCCGGTGCGCGCCGATGTGGCGATGACTGGGGAGATTACGCTGCGAGGTCAGGTACTGCCGATCGGCGGGCTGAAGGAGAAGCTGCTGGCGGCCCACCGTGGTGGGATTAAGACCGTGCTGATCCCGGACGACAACAAGCGTGATCTGGAGGAGATGCCGGAGAACGTTCTGCGCGATCTCGATATCCATCCGGTGAAGTGGATCGATGAGGTTTTGGCCCTGGCGCTGCAGAGTTCCCCGTTTGGGATGGACGTTGTTACGGCAAAATAGTGATATATCGCAAAATACGTTGATAAAACACCGGCTGGCAGCGTATTTCGGGCTTGCCAGCCTTTTTTTGTACGGCTAACGTAGAACTCTGTCAGCCGTAGCAAGTGGCCGTGAAACGCCTTGCCGGACAGAGACAGGCTTGATATAACAGCTGCGCCGCCGTACGGTAGGGAGAACCGTTTCCTGTACGGCGAGATTTTTAAAGGGGATGATAGAGTGAATAAATCACAACTGATCGACAAAATTGCTGAGGGTGCAGATATTTCCAAAGCGGCAGCTGGTCGTGCGCTGGATGCATTCATTGCATCCGTGACCGAAAGCGTGCAGGAAGGTGACGCCGTTGCACTGGTCGGTTTTGGTACTTTTGACGTCCGCGAACGTGCTGCCCGCACTGGCCGTAATCCGCAGACGGGCAAGGAAATTAATATTCCTGCCGCGAAGGTTCCTGGTTTCCGTGCGGGCAAGGCGCTGAAAGACGCCGTTAACTAAGCCGATGGTGCGCTGCGCCGGGCGTTGGCGGGCGATGATTTCCAGAAATCGCAAACAATCGACTGACGCCATGGTATAGCTAAGGTAAAATACAAAGCGCATCATGCTGATGCGCTTTTTTTATGGCGGGAAACTGCCTTCCTTGAACTCGGCGGTGCGATCTCCGGTCAGGGCAGTCTGAAGCAGTTAATCTAATCGTGTGCTGTGCGTATACGGGCCATGGCCTGGAACAAAGCGGAGTCACAACGTATTACCAACAATCACAGCGGAGTGTTGCCACACTATGATGGACAATTTACGCGCGGCCGCCAATCACGTCGTGCTCAAGGTTATCCTGGCTCTGATCATCATCTCGTTTGTGCTGACCGGGGTAGGTAATTATCTGATCGGCGGATCCGGCGACTATGCGGCCAAGGTGGATGGCCAAGAGATCGGTCGGGCCCAGCTCGAACAGGCTGTGCAGAATGAGCGCAGCCGTCTGCAACAGCAGCTGGGCGATCAGTTCTCCGTGCTGGCAGGTAACGAAGGATATATGAAAGAGCTGCGTAAGCAGGTGCTTTCCCGCATGATCGATGACGTGTTGCTCGATCAGTATGCCAAAAAGCTTAATCTGGCGATCAGCGATGCACAGGTAAAGGAAGCGATCCGCGCAATGCCCTATTTCCAGAGCGATAATCACTTCGATAACGCTAAATATCTGGATATGGTGGCGCGTCTGGGACTGAGCCCGGATACCTACGCTCAGCTGGTGCGTCAGCAGCTGGTGACCCAGCAGCTAATCCAGGGGTTCACCGCCACCGGCTTTACCCTGCCGGCTGAGGTCAACGCCTTGGCGGCGCTGACTATGCAGCAGCGTCAGGTCAGCCTGGCAACCATTGACATCAGCAAGCTGATGCCGCTGCAGCAGGTCAGCGATGCGGAGCTACAGGGCTATTATCAGCAGCATCAGAGCAGCTTCATTGCCCCAGAGACGGTCAAGGTACGCTATATCGAAATGGATGCTGCGGCCATCAACGATAAAATGACGGTCAGTAATGCGGAGATTAGCGCCTATTACGATCAGCATAAAGGGAGCTTTACCCAACCGGCGCGCAGTGACTACAGCGTGATCCAGGTGAAGACAGAGGCGGAGGCGAAGGCTATCGCCGGGCAGTTGGCCAGCGGTGCCGATTTCGCGACCCTGGCCAAGGAGAAGTCTACCGATATTATCTCCCGTAAAAACGGCGGTGAACTGGGTTGGCTGGAGCAGGAAACCACGCCGGATGAGATCCGCGCGGCTAAACTGAGCCATAAAGGTGACGTCTCTGCACCGATAGCCTCCAGCGTGGGCTACCTGATCGTGCGTCTGAACGGTATACAGCCCGCGGTGGTTAAACCGTTGTCTGAGGTACGTGCAGAGATCGCCGACAAGGTGAAGCAGCAGAAGGCGCTGGATGCCTTCTATGCGCTGCAGCAGAAGGTGAGCGATGCGGCGACCAACGACAATGATTCGCTGGCCGGGGCCGAAGATGCCGCCGGGGTGAAAGCGACGGAGACCGGCTGGTTTTCCCGCGACAGTGTGCCACAGGTACTTGATTTTAAACCGATTACCCAGGCTATCTTCGACGGTTCCCTGTTTGGGGAAAACGGCACGCCGGGCAGTAACTCTGATGTGATCAGCGTCGAGGGCGATCGCGCTTTTGTACTGCGCGTCAGTGAGCACAAGCCAGAGGCGGTGAAACCGTTCGATCAGGTGCGCGATCAGGTGACGGAGCTGCTGAAGCGTCAGAAGGCGATTGCCCAGGCGCGCAGTGATGGCGAGAAGTTACTGGCCGCGCTGCAGGCAGGTAAGGGCGAGGCGTCACTGAAGGCTGCTGGCCTGCGCTTTGGTGCCGAGCAGACACTGACCCGTGCCTCTGAGGATCGTCAGCTGACGGATACGGTATTCGCGATGCCGCACCCACAGACTGATAAGCCGGTGTACGGCATATCGACAGATCGTCATGACAATATCGCGTTGATTCGCCTGAACGCCGTAACGGCGGGTCATCTGTCGGCGGAGCAAATGAAGGCATTCGCCTCTCAGATGCTCACCGGTGAGACCGGGATCACCTTCGATGCCCTGATGGATAACCTGCGCGATAATGCCAAGATCAAGCTGGGCGCGGCGGCAGATGTGCAGTAATTCCCATCGCCGTGGCTGAGTTGATGTAACACCAAAAGGCCGCATTCGCGGCCTTTTGCATATTGCGCTATCCGGCTTTGCCGGACCCATCTCAGAAGGGCATTGTAAGAGGCGACTACCATTATCCCTAAGGAGCCCTGCCATGAATCCGTTAACTCTGTTGTTATCTTCTCCACTCTGGATCGCGCTACTCTTTTTTCCCTCTGTACCGCAGGCGGCTACGGCCCCCACCTCTGTACCGTCCACAAGCTCCGTCACGCACAGCAGCGGGGCTGTGGAGAGCGCCGAACACGGGCGGGTCAATATCAATCAGGCGTCAGCGCAGGCGCTGTCTGAGGGGCTCAGCGGCATCGGCCTGGAGAAGGCCCGGGCGATCGTCGCCTTTCGTGAGCAGCATGGCGTGTTTTCCCGTTTGGAACAATTGCTACAGGTGAAGGGGATTGGCGCTGCGCTGCTGGAGAAGAACCGGGCGCGCCTGGCGCTCTAGTGATAGCGCGGCACCGATCTGCGTATGGGTCGGCGCTGCGCAGTCTCCTCGTTTGGCGTAGGGTGGCGAAAGGGGGCGTTACTGCAGTCCACTCTTGCGCTTTAGCGCGGCCATCACGGCCGCCGGATTGGCAAGATACTGCTGCAGGCCGTGGGCGCGTAGGTGGCAGGCGGCGCAGTGGCCGCAGCCATCGCCCTGAACGCCGTTGTAGCAGGTCAGGGTGTCGTGGCGTACCCGCGCCAGCTGACCGTAGTAGTCGGCCAACGCCCAGGTCTCGGCTTTGTTGAGCCACATCAGTGGCGTTTCGAAGCGAATATCGCGCGCCATGCCTAGGCAGACGGCGTGATTCAGAGCCTGTACAAACTGATCCCGACAGTCCGGATAACCGGAGAAGTCCGTTTCACAGACGCCGGTGATCACGGCCTCAGCCTCAACCTGATAGGCATAGATCGCCGCCAGGGTCAGAAACAGCACATTGCGGCCAGGGACGAAGGTATTGGGAATGCCGTCCTCGCTTTGGGTTGGCACGGGGATGTTGTCCCGCGTCAGGCTGCTGATGGCCAGCTCGTTGAGCAGGCCGACGTCCAACACCTTGTGGGCGCTGGCGCCCAGCTGCCCGGCCAGCCGACGGGCCACGTCGATCTCGGCGCGGTGGCGCTGCCCGTAGTCAAAGGTGATGCAGTGGACATCATCATAGTGGTGCAAGGCCTGGATCAGGCAGGTGGTCGAGTCCTGACCGCCACTGAAAACTACTACGGCGCGTTTCATACAATAACCTCAATTGTGCGCTAAAAGAAAATATCGGCCGTATGGTAGCCGCTCAGCCTGGCGATGAACAGCTTGCTGCTGGCGCCGGCACCCAGGCCTGACAAAAGTCGAACCAGCCGTGGGCGGTCAATATGATGCCGTTGACCCGGGGCGGAACGCTGACCTGATAGCGATAGTTGAACAGCGGCGCCATATATCCCTGCGCCATCAGCGAGCCGTACAGCTGACGCAGCGCGGCTAACCGCTGTGCCTCAGCGCTGACCTGCCGCTGGAGGTTGAGGCGCGCCAGCGTATCTGCATAGGCATTGGGAGGGAGGATCGCCTGCCACAGTCGGTCGGTACGCGGCCAGTTATCCAGGGTGGCGCCGGGCGATTCGCCGATGCGCTTGTCCCCCAGGATAATGTCTGCCTGAGCCAACTGGGCATCATCGCTCCAGCGTTTTCCGCTGATGAGCTGCAGTGTGAGGGCGCAGCCGCAGGCGGCCAGACGGCTCTGTAGTCGGCGTGCCAGCTGGTGCAGGGCTGACGCCGGGTAGCTGAGAAGGGTCAGGCGGGGCGGCAGCGGGCCGGGTGGCCCGGTAAACGCCGGGATCGCCCAGCCGGGCAGCAGCTCCTCGCAGCGTAGGGTGATCCCCTCCTCCAGCGACAGGGCGCTGAAGGTCTGCCCTTCGCGCATCAGGCCGAGCAGGTCGCGCGCCTGGCGAGGAGAGAGGCGTCCCTGACGCAGGTTGACGGCCATGTAGCCAAAGCCCAGGCTGGTGCTGCTTTTGAGGCGTCGGGTGTCCTGGGCTCCCTCATCGTGTTGTTGTATCTGTATTCTGACAGCCCTCTGACAGGAGGGCAGTGCCGTACCGGCTCCGGCGGTGATCCAGTATTCGATTGCGTGCAGATAGGGTCGCCGTAGATGGTAGCCCTCATACTGCTCTAGACGCAGCAGGGTTGGACTGGCGCTGACCAGACGGAATGGCCCTGCACCAATATCGGGCAGCTGTGGGTGGGGCAGCAGGCACAGCAGGTTGGCCAGCCGGTGCGCCAGCCAGTAATCGGGGCTATGTAGGGTAAAGCGCAGGCACAGTGGATGGGGGCGGTCGATAGCGGCGACGCTGGCCAGCAGAGCACTGGCCTGGGGGTGTATGCAGAGGGCGCGCAGCGTCTCCAGAAGCTGCCCGGCGCCAATCGGTTGGCCGTGGTGCCAGCGCAGATTGTTGTGCAGTAAAAATTGCCAGCACAGGCCGTCGGCGCTGATCTGCCAGTGGTGGGCCAGATCTGGCTGCGGCGCGGTGCTTCCGGGAACGAATCGCGTCAGGCCGGCGTGCAGGGTGTGCGCCAGGTGCTGCTCGGCGCGTCCGCTTAGCTGCAGGGGGTGGATGGGCTCCAGCGGGCGGTAGTAAGGAATGCGTAGGGTAGGCAACTCGGCCTGCCAGTGGCCGCCGAGATGGGGCTGCAGATAGGGGGTCAGCTGGGCCGGATCGCGGGCCGCCAGCCGTAGGGCGCCCTGATGGTTGCCCTCGCGCAGCAGGTGCTCCATCAGCTGGTGGCGCAGCTGCGATACCGGAAGCAGGCAGCGTAGGCTGCCGCGCCGCCCGCGCCCGGCGCTGGCTTGCCAGCGGATCCATCCGGCCTCCTGCAGCTGACCTAGCAGCGTTCGCACGTGGCGATCGCTGCAGCAGATAATGGCGGCCAGCTCGGCGACGGTGGCCGACACCGGCACATCGCCGGCAAACTGGTACAGGCGTTGATATTGATTAAGGCGTTGCAGCAGGCGCATTAAGAAACCCTGAACTCTTTTTTCTAATTGTTCACTATTAGTTCCGTAAATGCCACGCGATACTGTATGTCATGCAGAAGAGGTCACAAACGGAGGCGATATGCGTTTGGCAGCGTTTGATATGGACGGCACCCTGTTGATGCCGGATCACCGCATCGGCGGGGAGACGCTGGATGTCCTGCAGCGCCTGATGCAACAGCAGGTCGTGCTCACTTTTGCTACCGGGCGTCACTTTTTAGAGGTTAGCCGCATGATCCGCCGCCTGGGGCTGCGGGGACACCTGATCACCGGCAACGGCACCCGGGTGCATGATCATGACGGCCAGCTGCTGTTCAGTCAGGATCTGGTGCCGGAGGTGGCCTATGAGCTGATGCACGCCGACTGGAGCGATACTGCCTCGCTACACCTGTTTCGCGACGATGGCTGGCTGACGGCCAGCGACTGCTCCGAACTGTTGGCGCCCCACCGGGCCGATGGCTTTTCCTACCGCCTGACGGATCTGCGTCGCCTGCCGGCCTACGGCGTCAGCAAGGTGTGCTTTATCGATCGTCATGAACGTCTACTGTCGCTGCAGCAGCGTTTGCGCGCCTACTTCGGCAGCGCCGCTGATCTCTGCTTCTCGGGTCATGACTCGCTGGAGGTGATCCCTCCGGGCAGCAATAAGGGTAGTGCGCTGGCGGCTCTGTGCGATCGCCTGAATATTGGTCTGGATGAATGCATGGCGTTTGGCGATGCAATGAACGATCGGGAGATGCTTGGCATGGTCGGTCAGGGATTCATCATGGGTAACGCGCTGACACAGCTTCGGCAGTCCTTGCCACACCTGCAGGTGATCGGCGACTGCTGCCAGCAGGCGGTGGCGCAACAGCTTTCTCTTTGGCTAACACAATCTCACCTCACAATTCCCCCGAATCACTGAGGCTATTCAGCCAGCCGGGCTGCGTGTTTGACTGCGCGTACCCGGTTTTCTTTTTATTTTTTCTGGCGTCGGATATCCGATGGAACGGGAAAAGATTGATTATTATTGCGTGTAGCGGCCTAATTGGAGGAAATCTTTCTCCTGGAGGCCCCTATGCTGGATAAAATTGACCGTAGTCTGCTGAATATGCTACAGCGGGATTGCACCCTCTCCCTGCAGGTGCTGTCAGAAGCGGTTAACCTGACGTCGACCCCCTGCTGGAAGCGGCTAAAGCGTCTGGAGGAGGAGGGCTATATTACCCAACGGGTCGCGCTGTTGGATAAAGAGAAGCTTGGACTGGGGCTAACGGCGTTTGTGGCGATAAAGACCCAGCACCACAGCGCGGAGTGGTATCGTAACTTTGTGCAGCAAGTGGAATATATACCGGAGATCCTAGCATTTTACCGTATGGCCGGCGAATACGATTACCTGATGCAGGTGCAGGTTTCTGATATGAAAAGCTTCGATGATTTTTATAAGCGTCTGGTCAACTCGGTAAAGGGGTTGAGCGATGTCACGTCGAGTTTTGCCATGGAGCAGATTAAGTTTACTACGGCGCTGCCGCTGCGTGAGTAGAGTGCCTTTCCCGCCAGCGGTCACCGGCTCACCCCGGTGACCTGCCCCCCATTTCCTGCAGATATTCCTCACTCAGCGATACCCACGTTGGGGAGATCTGCCCCTGCTCCGGTGCACTGAAGTGCACCACGGTTGGTGCATTGCACTGTTTCGGTGCCGTTGCCTCCGCTACGCTGTGCTGGCGTGAATAGCTCACTACCCCGTGTTTTGCGCGGGATCCGTTGGACGCCTTCTGGATTGGCATGACCTTTGCTCATAGTTTTTGTGAATGAGTGTTGGTGGCAGAGGAGGGGGAGCCATGAAGCTGGTAAGCGCGGTGATCAGGCCGTTCAAGGTGGAGGCGGTGCGTGAGGCGCTGTTGGCTATCGGTATTCAGGGACTGACCTTGACTGAGGTGAAGGGATTCGGCCGACAGAAAGGGCACGCTGAGCTGTATCGCGGTGCTGAGTACAGCGCCAATTTTTTACCCAAGGTCAAAATTGAGGTGGCGCTGGAGGATGAGCGACTGGAGGCAGCGATAGACGCTATTCGTCAGGCGGCCTGCAGCGAAAAAATTGGTGACGGTAAGATTTTTGTTGCCGAACTGACGCGCGTGGTGCGCATTCGCACCGGTGAGTGCGATGACGCGGCGCTGTAATGGCCCGCATGGAGGTGTGAGATGATGCGATTGGGCAGGGGGATGGTGAGCGTGGCGCTGCTGCCGGGGGTTGCGCTGGCCGGCGCGCCACAGGTGGATCGGGCGGATAACGGCTTTATGATGCTAGCGACGGCGCTGGTGCTGTTGATGACCCTGCCGGGGATCGCGCTGTTTTACGGCGGCCTGCTGCGCGCTAAAAACGTGCTGTCGCTGATGACACAGGTGATGGTGGCCTTCGCCGTCGTGAGCGTGCTGTGGGTGATCTATGGCTATACGCTGGCATTTGGCCGTGGGAACGCCGTCGTCGGTAATCTGCACGCTCTGTTGCTCAGGGGGATCGGATTGCACGAGGTGACCGGCTCGATATCGACGCTAGTGCACGTGGCCTTTCAGGGATCGTTTGCCTGTATTACGGTGGCGCTGGTGACCGGCGCACTGGCTGAGCGGGCCCGTTTTTCGGCGGTGCTGATCTTTGCCGCGCTGTGGTTTTCGCTCTCCTATGTGCCGCTGGCCCATATGGTCTGGGGCGGGGGCTGGCTGGCCGCCGACGGTGCGCTGGACTTTGCCGGTGGGACGGTAGTGCATATTAATGCCGCCGTGGCAGGACTGCTGGGCGCCCGCCTGCTGGGACGGCGCAGCGGCTATGGGCGGGAGTCGTTTAAGCCGCACAGTGTACCGATGGTTTTTCTTGGCACCTCAATTCTGTATATCGGCTGGTTTGGCTTTAACGCGGGCTCCGCCGGTGCTGCCAACGATATTGCTGCGCTGGCGTTTATCAACACGATGATCGCCACCGCCGCCGCCATTCTCTCTTGGGTCTTGGCGGAATGGGGGCTACGCGGGAATCCTTCCCTGCTGGGAGCCTGCTCCGGCTGTATTGCCGGGCTGGTGGCAGTGACGCCGGCGGCGGGCAGCGTGGGTGTCGGTGGCGCGCTGCTGCTTGGCCTGATCGCGGGTGCGGCAGGGCTATGGGGCGTGGTGGTATTGAAACGCTGGCTGCGGACAGATGACGCCTGTGATGTGTTCGGCGTACACGGCGTCTGCGGTATCGTCGGGTGTCTGGCTACCGGGGTACTGAGTGCTGCCCCGCTGGGCGGTACGGGCTATGCCAGCGGTGTCACCATGGGTCACCAGCTGTGGGTTCAGATGCTGAGTGTGCTGGTCTGCGTGATCTGGTCCGCGGCGGCGGCGCTGATTGCCTATAAGGCGGCGGATCTCTGCGTGGGGCTGCGGGTCAGTGAGGATCAGGAGCGCGAGGGGCTGGATGTGACCAGCCACGGTGAGAACGCCTATAACCGCTAGACGCGCGGCGCCGTGCTGCGCGCTGCAGGGCGCTTAGCACGCCGGATGCTGCCGAATAACCCCCTCCTGCGCGGCGGAGGCGACCAGACGTCCCTGGCGGTCGAAGAACTGTCCGCGAACCAAGCCGCGGGCGCCGGAGGCGGAGGGGCTGTCCACCGCGTACAGCAGCCAGTCGTCGAGGCGAAAGGGGCGGTGGAACCACATGCTGTGATCGAGGGTCGCCACCTGCATGCCGGGCTCAAGAAAGCCCTTGCCGTGGGGCTGAAGCGCCGTCGGCAGGAAGTTGAAGTCTGAGGCATAGCCCAGCAGGTATTGATGCACCCGCGGATCGTCGGGAAGGACGCCGTTGGCGCGCAGCCAGACGTAGCGCTGCGGCGGGCATACCTCGCCTTTGAGTGGGTTATGGAAGGTGACCGGGCGCATTTCAATGGCCTGTTCGCGGGTAAACGTATCGCGGACGGCCTCGGGGATCAGGTGCTGCAGCGACCGGGCGATATCGGCCTCGCTGGGCAGCCCCTCGGGACCGGCGACCTGAGGCATGCTGCTCTGGTGTTCAAAGCCCGCCTCCAGGGACTGGAAAGAGGCCGTCATATAAAAGATGGGCTTACCATGCTGGATGGCGTTGATACGGCGGGCGCTGAAGCTGTTGCCGTCGCGCAGGACTTCGACATCATAGACGATCGGCATACGGCTATCGCCGGGACGCAGAAAATAGCTGTGGAATGAGTGTAGCTGACGCTGGGCGTCAACGGTCTGTTTAGCGGCATACAGCGCCTGACCGATAACCTGGCCGCCGAAGACCTGGCGCAGCCCTAAATCCTCACTTTGCCCCCGGTAGATACCCTGTTCAATTTTTTCTGGGTTCAATAGGTTTAATAATTGTTGTAATGCCTGGCTCATTGCTAATACCTATATTTTATAGCGGTGGAGACCCCCGCTGCGGGGCTATGGCTGCCAGCGCAGGTGCGTCAGGTCGAGCCGTCCATCGGCATTGACGTAGATCCCTTCGGCCTGCAGTGCGCTGCGCTGGCGGGTGAAGTCTTCACCGACCAGAGAGAGGGCGCCAAGGTGATTGACCACACGATGCCAAGGTAGGGCAGTGCCCGTCGGCAGGGAGCGCAGGATGGTACCCACCTGGCGCGCAGCGCGCGGGTGACCGGCCATCATGGCGATCTGACCATAGGTCGCAACTCGGCCTGCGGGAATGGCCGCGATACACAGCAGTACGCGCTGGCGGAAGTCATCCGCTGCGTGGAGCGGGGTCGTCGTTGTCATGGCACGATTATCGCTGTCCTATGACGTTAGCTCAAGAGGTCTGTTTAAGAAAACAACGGTTGGCGGGGGGCGCCTTGCAATTGGGCATGGCATCGCTGATAATGCTCCGGCGCTGAGGTTATAGCGCTCGTTATGGGGGCCCTGTTGGTTCTCCCGCAATGCTAACCCGTGAATTCGGTCAGGTCCGGAAGGAAGCAGCCGCAGCGGGTGACGCGTGTGCCGGGATGTAGCTGGCAGGGCTCCCACCCATTTATGCTAATTAAATGATATCTATCATGTAATCCTTTGTTTTCATGCATTGAAACGGAGGTGATTCAACTGGTGTGTATCACTTATGACGCTAATCAATATCGCACCTTATGCTTTCCCGTCACAGGGCCTGGTACCATCGGCTCTACCTGACTGCGTGGAAACGCCGTGAAATCCTGATTTATCTTCGCACATGTTCCAAGCGTGAAGTCTTGCTCTGTGTGGAGAAATACTCACCTCACAACCTTTCCACTGCGTTCCGCTGTCCATCCTGACACACACACACCGTCTGCTTCATTCCAACAGCCATAACAGAAGAAGGCATTTAAGAGTCTGAAGGGCGAGCTTGATAGGTACATTAAAGTTAAAGTGGGAGCAGTTGGTGAACGGGAAATATTGACGATCAACAGGTGACTGCATGACAACATCGCCGCTTGCTGGCTCAAAAAAACGGACCGTAATCCTACGGACTGGGGGTAAGTAGGGCATAAAGTGCAGCCTGATGATCGATGCGAGCGGGCTATGTATCAGGGAAAAATATTCATGACATGCAGATGGTTGAAGATTCGGCTGGTGCGCTACAGACCGGCCGCAGGCTGCCGCTGTGGCTGGACAAAGGGTATGATGCCGAATGGCTGGAAGTTTGTCTGAAAGTACGTCGTTACGAACCTCATATTCCGTCGGGAAGAGAGGCGTCTAAGGCAATCAAAAACAGCGGCTTCAAGGCGCATCGTTGGATGAAGCGCTTTCGCCGGATCCTGATCCGATGGGAAAAGAAGGCCGAAAACCATGAGGCGATGCTGCATTTTGCATGCGATCTCATTGCCTGGAATTAAATCCTACTGGGATAGCTGATTAGCGGACGTATTGCCAAACTTCTGCCGGAATTTTGTCGTATAGTTTATTCATGGTTAATTCAGCCAGTCGATGATCTGCGGCAGAATAAAAAATTTCCAGCTCATCATCTGAAAGTTCGTATTTGTTCTTTTCGATCACGCGTTCCAGAGTATCCAGCGTCGTGCATTTACGCAACTTCATCAGATAATCGATTTTTGTCATCACAACATCCTATTATTGGACTAAACATGTAAGGCAGCGTTGCGCTTTTCATGCGCCAGACAGTATGCCATCCGACGTTTGGTACGCAACCATTGCCTGAGCGCCGTTTCACTTATGCTATAGGTGCCAAACAGGGCATAGGTTTCATCCAGATAATAATCCAGCATTTCGGCTAAATCCGAATGACGCGGATATTTGATCTTAAATGATTGCGCGATGCTGGCAATATGCTCAATCAGCTCGTTAAGCTGTAGATTTACTTCTGCCGTCGGATCGCTGACCCAGCCGTGATTGCTTTCTCCCAAGACATCTATTCCCTGATGATACAGGTAATCACACAGGTATTTTAACTCTGAGATGTCATGCTGATAAGAAGTGTTCTCATCCATAGTCTACCCCCTTGCCGGAACTGAGCCTGTTTCCCTGTAGCAAGGAATATAGCAAATCAATGCAATAATCAATCAGTTACGCAATGGCTATGATGGTTAACACCAGTATCATATCAAAGGTGCAGGGTAATGGGAAAAGTTTTATGTTAGTAAGTATTTAAACTATACATGGGATGATTAAACATAGCTCTCATTTTATGAGTTAGAGGAATAAATATTTTAATGAGTTATCCTGACTGGCCATATCATTTCACTGAATGAAGTATATTCATGTTTGTCAGGAGGGTTGGCCGTGTATGGAGTGGGCCGTCTATGGATAAAAAAAGACCGCCTTCAGGCGGTCTTTTCATTTTATATATCTATTTATTGTGCGGTTCAACCGGCCTGCTGTGCTCAAGATCCTCGCTGCGGCGGCCAAAGCGGCGGCGCACCACCACAAAGAACACCGGTACGAAGAAGATAGCCAGAATGGTGGCGGAGACCATTCCGCCCATCACTCCGGTACCGACAGCGTTCTGTGCTCCTGAGCCGGCACCGTTACTGATGACCAGCGGCATAACCCCGAGGATAAAGGCCAGCGAGGTCATCAGGATCGGGCGCAGGCGCATGCGCACAGCCTCCAGTGTCGCTTCAACCAGTCCCTTACCCTCTTTGTGCATCAGGTCGACGGCGAATTCGACGATCAGGATGGCGTTCTTCGCCGACAGCCCGATCGTCGTCAACAGGCCGACCTGGAAATACACATCGTTGGTCAGACCGCGCAGAGAGGTCGCCAACAGGGCACCGACGACGCCAAGCGGTACCACCAGCATGACGGAGAACGGGATAGACCAGCTCTCATACAGGGCGGCCAGGCACAGGAAGACCACGATCAACGAGATGGCATACAGGGCCGGAGCCTGGTTGCCGGACAGACGTTCCTGATAGGACATTCCGGTCCAGTCATAACCGACGCCCGCCGGCAGCTTGGCGACCAGGGTCTCCATCAGCGCCATGGCCTCACCGGTACTCTTGCCGGGTGCGGCTTCGCCGAGAATCTCCATGGAGGGCAGGCCATTATAGCGTTCCAGACGCGGTGATCCGTACTCCCAGCGTGAGCTGGAGAAGGCGGACAGTGGTACCATTTGACCATTGCTGCTGCGTACGTACCAGTTATCGATATCGCTTGGCAGCATACGGAACGGGGCATCGGCCTGTACATAAACGCGTTTGACGCGCCCGCGGTCGATAAAGTCGTTGACATATGCCCCACCCAGCGCGGCAGAGATGGTCTGGTTCACATCGGCAAGAGAAACCCCCAGCGACTGCGCTTTTTCTTGGTCGATATCGAGCTTGAACTGTGGCGTATCCTCCAGGCCGTTGGGGCGCACGCCGACCAGTAGGTCAGGGTGCTGTGCCGCCATACCCAGCAGCTGGTTACGTGCTTCAGTCAGCTTTTCGTGGCCAAGGTTAGCCTGATCGATCAGCTCAAAGTCGAAGCCGGATGCTGTGCCCAGCTCAACGATAGCCGGCAGGTTAAACGGATACACCATGGCGTCGTTGATCTTACTGAAGGCGACCGCTGCACGTTGAATGATCGCAGTAACCTTGTTCTGATCGCCCTTACGCTCGTCCCACGGTTTCAGACTGACGAAAGCCAGACCGTTGTTCTGCCCCTGACCGCTGAAGCCGAAACCGCTGACGGTAAAGACCGATTCAACGTTATCCTTCTCCTTGGTCAGGTAATAGTGGGAAACCTGCTTGAGTACATTGTTGGTGCGTTCCTGGGTCGCACCGGGTGGTAGCTGGGCCATGGTCAGAAGTACCCCCTGGTCCTCTTCCGGCAGGAAGGAGGTGGGCAGGCGGATAAACAGCAGCCCCATACCGACCACGATCAGCAGGTAAATCACCAGATAGCGCCCGGTGCCGCGCAGGATGCGGCCAATGCTGTCGGTATAGTGGTGGGTACTCTTTTCAAACAGGCGGTTAAACCAGCCAAAGAAGCCGGTCTGTACACCGTGATCGCCTTTGGCGATCGGTTTGAGCATGGTGGCGCACAGCGCCGGCGTCAGGATCATCGCCACCAGCACCGACAGCACCATGGAGGAGACGATGGTGATGGAGAACTGGCGATAGATGGCCCCGGTCGAGCCGCCGAAGAAGGCCATTGGTACAAATACCGCGGAGAGCACCATGGCGATACCAACCAGCGCCCCCTGGATCTGCTCCATGGACTTCTTGGTCGCTTCTTTCGGAGGCAGCCCCTCTTCGGACATGACGCGCTCGACGTTTTCCACCACTACGATGGCGTCATCCACCAAGAGGCCTATCGCCAATACCATCCCGAACATGGTCAGGGTGTTGATGGAGAAGCCTACGATCTCCAGAACGGCGAAGGTCCCCAGCAACACCACAGGTACGGCGATAGTAGGGATCAGGGTAGCGCGGATATTCTGCAGGAACAGATACATCACCACGAATACCAGCACGATCGCTTCCAGCAGGGTCTTCACTACTTCGTCGATAGAGAGCTGAACGAACGGGGTGGTGTCATACGGATAGACCGTCTTCAGGCTTGCCGGGAAGTAGGGAGCCAGCCTGGCCAGCTCCGTTTTCACGGCCTTGGCGGTATCCAGTGCGTTAGCGCCGGTCGCGAGCTTCACGGCGATACCGGCGGCCGGTTTACCGTTATAGCGGGCGATGGTGCCATAGTTCTCTGCCCCCAGCTCTACGCGCGCAACGTCGCGCAGCAGAACGCGGGAACCATCCTGCTGAACCTTAAGCAGGATCTTGCCGAATTCGGTCGGATCCTTCAGTCGGGTCTGCACGATGATAGAGGCGTTCAGCTGCTGACCCGGCACCGGCGGGGTTCCCCCCAGCTGGCCACCGGCGATCTGGTTGTTCTGCACCTTAATCTGGGAGACAACGTCGACCGGCGTCAGGTTATACTTATTCAGCTTGTTGGGGTCCAGCCAGATACGCATGGCGTACTGGGAGCCGAACAGCTGTACGCTGCCGACGCCCTGGGTACGGCTCAGGGGATCTTTAATGTTGGATGCTACATAGTCGGCGATGTCATCCTGACTCAGACTGCCGTCTTCGGAGATAAAGCCTGCGACCAGCAGAATACTGCTGGAGGCTTTATCCACGCTGACCCCCTGCTGCTGTACTTCCTGCGGCAGGGAGGGCATGGCCAGCTGCAGCTTATTCTGCACCTGGACCTGGGCGATATCCGGATCGGTACCGGCCTCAAAGGTCAGGGTGATGCTGGCGTTACCGGCCGAGTCACTGGTTGATGACATGTACATCAGGTTATCGATACCGTTCATGTTCTGTTCGATAACCTGCGTCACGGAGTTTTGCACCGTGGCCGCATCCGCCCCCGGATAGCTGGCGGAGATGGTGACTGCCGGCGGAGCAACGGTAGGGTACTGTGCGACAGGCAGGCTCATGATCGCCAATGCGCCGGCCAACATCATAATGATGGCGAGAACCCAGGCAAAGATCGGACGATCGATAAAAAATTTAGCCATGTATTACTGGCTCCTTTTCCCAATATTATGCATCGCGATGCGTTTACTGCTGTGCGCCACTGGCCGCACCGTCGCTGACCGCTGCATTCAGTTTAGCTTCCTCTACTTTCACCTGCATACCCGGGCGAATACGCTGCAGGCCGGATACGATAACCCGATCGCCGCTCTTCAGGCCGCCCGTGACCAGCCACTGATCGCCGATAGCCTGAGCGGCATCGATAGTACGCATTTCGACCTTGTTGTCTGCGCCAACCAGCATTACTGTCGCCTGGCCGCGGGGGTTACGCGTTACACCCTGCTGTGGAACCAGCAGCGCATCGGGGCGGACGCCTTCGTCCAGGCGCGCACGCACGAACATTCCCGGCAGCAGGTCGTTTTGCGGGTTGGGGAACACGGCGCGAATAGTGATAGAACCGGTGCTCTCATCCACGGTCAGGTCGGAGAACTCCAGCGTGCCTTTCCGCGGATAAGGCTGGCCGTTTTCCATCACCAGCTCAACGCTGGCTTTACCGTTTTCCTGCTTGATCTGCCCGTTGGCCAGCTCCTGCTTCAGACGCAGAAAATCATTGCTGGACTGGGTCACGTCGACATAGATGGGATCAAGCTGCTGTACCTTCACCAGCGCGTTGCTCTGGTTGGCGGTCACCAAGGCGCCCTCGGTGACCGAGGACTTGCCACTCAGGCCGGTGATAGGCGAGGTGACTTTGGTGTAAGCCAGATTGATGCGTGCGTTTTCAACAGCGGCTTTAGCGGCGACGACGGTCGCGTCGGCCTGGCGTGCGTTGGCGACAGCGGTATCATAGTCCTGCTGGCTGATGTATTTGGTGCCCAGCAGCGGGGTATAGCGTTTGACCGTCAGATGGGCGATGTTAGCGGCAGCCTCTGCCTTGGCCAGATCGCCACGGGCACTGTCATAGGCGGCCTGATAGGTTGCAGGGTCGATCTGATACAGTGATTCGCCGGCTTTTACCGTGCTGCCTTCGACAAAGTTACGCTTAAGGATAATACCGCTGACCTGCGGACGGACTTCTGCGATACGGTACGCAGAGGTTCGGCCCGGAAGTTCGGCTGAGACATTTAACGGCGCCGTTTTCAGTGTGACTACACCGACTTCGGGGGCAGGGCGTTGCCCGGTTGCGTCATTGTCATCGTTACATCCTGTAAGAAGTAAACCGCCGGAAAACAGCAGTATCGCTGCCAGAGGCATTAACCATCTGTTTTTCTTCATATTATACCTCAAGAGTCCAAGTGCGAAATGGGTGTGGAGCACACTGGTAAAAAACCCATTGCTGCGCTATCAAAAAACGCATGTTATGGTACATACATTCATCAATGTATGTAAGTCTTGATACTTTAAAAAAATAACGCCATGGCACGAAAAACCAAACAGCAGGCCCAAGAGACCCGACAGCAAATCCTTGACGCTGCCATACGTGAGTTTTCCGCACGCGGTGTCGCCGCCACCTCATTAAACGATATCGCTAACGCTGCAGGGGTTACCCGTGGGGCCATTTACTGGCATTTTAAGAACAAAACTGACATTTTTCACGCCGTCTGGGAGTTTATGGAGTCCAGGCTCAGTGAGCTTGAGCTAGAGTATCAGACAAAGTTTCCGGATGATCCACTGCGTATATTGCGTGAGCTCCTAATTTTTATTTTGGTCGCGACGGTGGTGGATCCGCAGCGACGGGCGATGATGGAAATTCTGTACCATAAGTGCGAGTTCGTCGGCGAGATGCGGGCGCTGGGCGAACGGCGTAAACTGATGTATCTGGAGAGCTACACGCGCATTGAACGGGTTCTGCAGCACTGTGTCTTTCGGGAGCAGCTGCCGTCGAATCTGGATATGCTGCGCAGTGCCATCGCCCTGCGCAGCTATATTACCGGTATCATGGAGAGCTGGCTGTTTACCCCGGAGCGCTTCGATCTGCAACAGCAGGCGATACCGCTGGTGGATAACGTGATCGCCATGCTACAGCACAGCCCGTTTTTACGCCGTGATGCGGCGTGTGCGCCCAATGATACCTCTGTATGGGAAAGCGGTTTCCCAGCCATGCTAAACAGTGTTGATAAAGACGAGTAGATAACAATGCAAAAAATTGTCGTGATTGCCAATGGGGCCGGTTATGGCCATGAATCTCTGTTCAATGCGCTGCGCCTGGCGCTGGCGATGAAGGAGCAGGCGGCGGATATCGATCTGAAGCTGTTCCTGATGTCGGACGCCGTGACGGCGGCGCTGCCGGGACAAAAGCCCCATGAGGGTTACAGCCTGCAGCAGATGTTGGAGATCCTGTGCGCGCAGCGCACGCCCATTCTGTTGTGTAAGACCTGCGCTGACGCTCGCGGCATTGCGTCGCTTCCGCTGATTGAGGGGGTGGCCATCGGCACGCTGACCGAACTGGCCGCCTGGACGCTGGCTGCTGATAAAGTATTGACGTTCTAAGACGTGCTTCGCCGTTTATCCGACGACGGTGGACGCGCTACCGCCCGGCGTGAGACTCCGACACCGGGCAATTTTCTCCGATTGCGCCTATTCTTGCTATTACAGCTTCATGTTACTCTAGGCCACTTTTCGCGATGGAACGTTGCCAAGCGTCACGCGAAATAGAGCCCAGGAAACCTATTTTTCCTTTATTGATAAAGCCTGCTTAATTTTACTATGACTCACGGCGTGTTATTACGGCCATGCAAGGGTGTTGCCCTTTGGCGCGTTATTATTGTCACTCTGCTGTTTTCCCTGCTCTTTTGCAGCGCTCTGGCGCGGGCGCAGAGCGGTGATATCGATTCGTACACTGAGGTGCAAAATCAGATCGATGCCCTGAATCGGCAGAAGAGCCTGTCGGCCAGCGATAAGCTGGTGCTGCAGGATCTTAACCAAACCCTGGACTATCTGGATGGCATTGAGCGCTATCGCAAAGAGAGCCAGCAGCTGAAACAGCAGGTGCAGCAGGCGCCGGGAAAACTGAACCAGGCACTGGCCGGACTGGAGGCACTGCAACGCAGCAGCGATGCGGCTGATGAGGCCAACTTTTCTGCCATGAGTTCCCGCCAGCTGCAGAGTCAGTGGGATGATACCCTGTCCGAGCTGAAGCAGACACAGGATGACCTGGCCTCCTACAGCAGTCAGTTGATCGCCCTGCAGACCCAGCCGGAGCGTGCCCAGGCCTCCATGATGACCAGCTCCCAGCAAATTCAGCAGATCCGTAATACCCTGGCAGAAGGCGCCCAGCTGCGTGCCAGTCAGCGTAACATGCTGAATACGGAGCTGGCGATGCTAAACCAGTCCCTGGATTACCAGCAGCAGAGCCTCGGGGACAACACCACCCTGCAGGATGTACTGCAAAAGCAGCGCGATTATGCCAGCGCCTGTATTACCAAGCTGGAGCGCCGCGTACAGCTGATCCGCCAGGCGGGCTATAGCAAGCAGCTGATTCAGTCTGAAAAAACGGCCAGAGAGGCGATCAATCCCGACGATGCGGCCCAGGACTTTACCCACAATCCACTGATCGCCAAAGAACTGGAGATAAACCGCGCGCTGAGCCAGCGGCTGATCGACGCCACGGAAAAGACCAATGCGCTGGTACAGGAGAATATCCGGGTTAAAAACTGGCTTGACCGTTCGCTGCAGGCCGAACGTAATCTGAAAGAGCAGATCTCGGTGCTGAAGGGCAGTCTGCTGCTGTCGCGTATTCTTTACCAGCAGCAGCAGAAGCTGCCAACGGAAAAGCTGAGCAACGATGTGGCGGCGCAGGTGGCCGATTTGCGCGTGGCCCAGTTTGATATCAACGCTCAGCGCGATGCCCTGAGTCAAAGCAGCGACTATGTGGCGGCGCTGCAGACCGACAGCAAGGAAATACTGAGTGATGAGGCGATCACGGCGCTGGAGGATCTGGTCGATACACGCCGGGATCTGCTGGATAAGCTGAACAAACAGCTGGGCAGTGAGCTGACGCTGGCCATCAGCCTGCAGATCAATCAGCAGCAGCTGCGCAATGTGAATGATTACCTGCAGCATACCCTGACCCAGCAGATCTTTTGGGTCAGCAGCAATAAACCGATGAACCTGGCCTGGTTTATCGGACTGCCCGCGGCGCTGCATACCCAAGCGGCGAACCTGCACATTGACTTCAAACCGGCGCAGCTGCTGGAGGGCTTTATCAGCTCGCTGTATCTGTTCATTCCCCTGCTTATCGGCACCGGGTTACTGCTGTGGCGCCGTCGTGCCATCAACGCCCGCCTGGATAAGCTGGGCGATGAGGTGGGGCAGCTGAAGCGGGACGGACAGCTGCATACGCCGGAGGCCATCCTGCTGAATATCCTGCGTGGGCTGCCGGGAACGCTGCTGCTGCTGGCCGTGGGGGTGATGTTCTACCATACCGAAACTCAGATAAGCGGTCTGCTGTGGGTCATGTCTCTGCGCTTCTCGCTGTTTTGGCTGATCATCAGTACCACCTATCGCCTGATTTCACCGGGGGGGATCTCTGAGCGCCACTTTAACGTACCGCCGCTGGTCTGCGCCCATTACCGTCGTATGGTCCGGCGGCTGGGCTTCACCCTGATCCCGCTGATGGTGTGGTGCGTGATCGGGGAGAAATTACCGCTGCAGCTGAACGAGGATGTGATCGGGCAGGTGGTGATTCTGATCACCCTGGCATTGTTGACGGTGTTTGTCTTTCCGTTGTGCCGCGATGCCTGGCGGGAGAAAAACTCCCATAGCGTACGTCTGGTGCTGGTGACCCTGCTGGCGATCGCGCCGCTGATCCTGATGATCCTGACGGCCTGTGGTTATTTCTATACCGCCCTGCGTCTGGGTACCCGCTGGATAGAGAGCCTGTACCTGATGTTGCTGTGGGCCGTGGTCTACTCCACGGTGCTGCGCGGTCTGAGCGTGGCGGCCCGCCGTCTGGCCTATCGCCGCGCGCTGGCGCGCCGCCAGCAGAACGCCGCCGGCGCCTCGCGCGAGGGGGCTGAGGGGCTGGAGACGATCGAAGAGCCGCCCCTGGCCATCGATCAGATCAATACCCAGTCCCTGCGTCTGACCACGATGGTGCTGTTTTTGATCTTTGGCTGCGTGCTGTACTGGATTTGGGCCGATCTGTTTACGGTGATCTCCTATCTCGACAGCATTACCCTGTGGCACTACAACAGCGGCAGCGGCGCCAGCCAGATAACCCAGGCGGTGACGCTGGGCAACCTGCTGTTTGCCATGATGACGGTGGTGGTGGCCTATATCATGATGCGTAACTTGCCCGGTCTGCTGGAGGTGTTGGTACTGTCGCGTCTGCAGCTGCGTCAGGGTGCGTCCTATGCGATCACCACCATCCTGACCTATACGATTATCAGCGTCGGGGTGATTATCTTCTTCGGCTCGCTGGGCATCTCCTGGGATAAGCTGCAGTGGATGGCTGCCGCGTTGTCGGTGGGCCTCGGCTTTGGACTGAACGAGATCTTCGGTAACTTTATCGCCGGCCTGATCATTCTGTTTGAGCGACCGGTCCGTATCGGAGACACCATCACCATCGGCTCCTACTCCGGCTCGGTGAATAAGATCCGTATCCGTGCGACCACCATCACCGACTTCGATCGTAAAGAGGTGATCATTCCCAACAAGGCTTTTGTGACCGAGCGGCTGATTAACTGGTCGCTGACGGATACGGTGACCCGGGTGCTGATCAAGGTCGGCGTGGCCTATGGTTCGGATCTGGATAAAGTTCGGGAGCTCCTGCTGCAGGCGGCGGGTGAGAACCCGCGGGTGATGGTGGAGCCGGAGCCGCAGGTCTTCTTCCTGGCCTTTGGCGCCAGCACGCTGGATCATGAGATGCGGCTGTATGTGCGCGAACTGCGCGATCGTAGCTATGTGGTGGATGAACTGAACCGTCGCATCGATCAGCTGTGCCGAGAGAACGATATCAACATCGCCTTTAACCAGCTGGAGGTGTACCTGCATAACCCGCAGGGCAATGAGGTACAAGAGGTGAGGCGTACGCTGACGGATCCGCGCCCTGACTCACTGATGGCCTGATGGACGGACGATCGGGCGGTGGGTGCTATGCACCACCGCTGCTATCCGCTGTGTGCAGGGCTGGCCTGCGCCAGTTTCTGCCGGTAGTCGCGCAGGACGATCTCCAGCGCCGCCAGTGCGGTGTGCGCGGGAACAGCGTTACTCTCCAGCAGGTAAATCAAATCGACGGCCAGCTTGACCTCGTCGCTTGCTTGCTCCAGTGACATGGGGCTCCTTATGATCGGATCTTACGGTAAATAAACAGCACCAGCATCGCACCAATCACCGACATAATCAGGCTTTTTAGATTGAAGCCAGCAGTGATATTCATATGAAACAGCAGGTTGCCGAAATAGCCGCCGAGCAGGGCGCCGACGATGCCCAGCGCCACGGTCATGATAATTCCCCCATCATCCCGGCCCGGCATCAGCCATTTCGCCATTATTCCGACGATAAGTCCCAGTACAACCCACGCAATGATACCCATGGTACATGCTCCTGCATAGGTGATGGGCCGACCCCCTGTGCGGCCACCTTAATCCAGTATAGGTAAGGCGTAGGCGCTCAGCGAAATCCGTTTTCACGGTGTTCGATCTGCTTTTCGATCCGCCGCAGCGCCTGGCGGCAGCGCTGCAGCCGTCCCTCCATGGCAGCCAGTTCGCGCTGGATCTGCTGCTGCTGGGCCAGGGTCTGGCAGGCGGCCAGGCGCAGCTCGCGCTCACGCACCATGGTTTGCAGACGCCGCTCATAGTCCTGGTGGCGCGCCAGCTCCTGGTACAGATCGCCCGCGCTCTCCGCCCGCTGCGGCTCTTGTCGCCGCAGCGTCTGGGTGGCCTGCTCGCGCTGTAGGGCGGCCATCTGAGCCAGCAGACGCTCGGCGAGAAAGGCGACCTGCTGGCGCTGCCCGGCGCCGACGGCGCGCTGCAGGGCGGTGAAGTTATCCCGGGTCTCCTGCAGATAGTCTTTCAGCCGGGTACCGTGGGTCAGGAACAGCGCCCGATCGAAGCGTGAGCGGGCGGCGGGCTGTTCGGCCAGCGGCGCCAGCGCCTGAGCCAGCCGCTGCAGGCGCTGCTCGAGCTGGTTGAGCATCTGTTGACTCGACATAACCTACCTTTAAATGATAGTAACCATAGCGCATGGTACTGGAGCGGCAGGGAGCGGAGCAAGCCAGAGAATGAAACGCATGATATTAATGGCGCTGGGGTGGATAGCCTTTTCCCTGGGCTGTCTGGGCGTTGTGCTGCCGCTGCTGCCGACGACCCCCTTTCTGCTGCTGGCGGCGGCCTGTTTTGCCCGTTCGTCTCCGCGCTTTCATCACTGGCTGCTATACCGCGCCTGGTGCGGCGGCTACTTACGTCACTGGCAACAGCACCGCGGCCTGCCGCCGCGCGCGCCGACGCGCGGCGATCCTGCTGCTGGCGAGCTTTTCCCTCTCCCTGTGGCTGGTGGAGAGCAGCTGGCTGCGCCTGTTGCTGCTGATGCTGTTGGCTGCACTGCTGCTGCTGCTGTGGCGACTGCCGGTTATTGATGTACCGCAAGAAAAAAGCCCTTAATCCGGCGATGTCGGTTGCAATTTTCCGGCGGTTTGCATAAATTTGAACGTTTTCGTGCGCGGGTTACCTCCCTGTTCCGAGGGCGACGGCGATTAATGTCGGGCCATGTTTGGGGGGGATTGCAGGTGGCTTGCGTTAGCCCGGACCCGGTGTTTATCAGGCAACAAGTTATGACCGCTACAGCACAACAACTCGAATTCCTTAAACAAAATATTAAGACCATCCCTGACTACCCTAAGCCAGGTATCCTTTTCCGTGACGTGACCAGTCTGCTGGAAAAGCCCGACGCCTATGCTCTGAGTATCGAGCTGCTGGCGGCGCGTTACCGTGCCGCCGGGATCACTAAGGTGGTGGGAACGGAAGCGCGTGGCTTTCTGTTCGGCGCTCCGGTAGCACTGGCGCTGGGCGTGGGTTTTGTGCCGGTGCGTAAGCCGGGTAAACTGCCGCGGGCGACGTTGGCGGAAAGCTATGCACTGGAGTACGGCACCGATACGTTGGAGATCCATCAGGATGCCATTGACGCGAACGATCGCGTACTGATGGTGGATGATTTGCTGGCGACCGGCGGCACTATCGAGGCGACGACCCGCCTGATCCGCCGCCTGGGCGGCGTGGTACACGACGCGGCGTTTATCATCGACTTGCCTGCGCTGGGCGGTGAGGCACGCCTGGAGGCGATGAATATTAACTGCTACAGCCTGGTCTCCTTCGACGGACATTAATCTGTAGCGTGCGTCATACGCTATCTCTCCGGGCCATCGCCAGTGCGGTGGCCCGGCTGTTTTTGCCGCCGCCCGGCGGCGGAATAAAGTGATGGGTATTGTGACAACTACTGTTACAATGATCAGAGGATCGGGGCAGGCGGGCGCCAGTGCCCGTCCCATGCCATCAGTCTGACGCCGCTGGCCGTCTGTGGGACGGCTGGCGAATTTTCTTATTCTATCAGCGACGAATCATCAATGAGCTACCAGGTTCTCGCCCGCAAGTGGCGTCCACAAACCTTTGCTGACGTCGTGGGTCAGGAGCATGTCCTGACGGCACTGGCAAACGGGCTCTCTCTGGGCCGTATTCACCATGCCTATCTGTTTTCCGGTACCCGCGGGGTCGGCAAGACCAGTATCGCCCGTCTGTTGGCCAAGGGGCTGAACTGTGAAACCGGGATCACCGCCACGCCGTGCGGCGTCTGCGACAACTGTCGGGAGATCGAGCAGGGGCGTTTTGTCGACCTGCTGGAGATCGATGCTGCCTCGCGCACCAAGGTCGAAGACACGCGTGACCTGCTGGATAACGTGCAGTATGCCCCGGCGCGCGGTCGGTTCAAGGTCTACCTGATCGACGAAGTCCACATGCTGTCGCGCCACAGCTTCAACGCGCTGTTGAAAACGCTGGAGGAGCCGCCGCCGCACGTCAAGTTTCTGCTGGCTACCACCGATCCACAGAAGCTGCCGGTCACCATCCTGTCGCGCTGTCTGCAGTTTCATCTGCGTGCGCTGGATCATGAGCAGATCCGGGCGCAGCTGGAGAAAATCGCCCATGCCGAGGCCCTGACGGCGGAGCCGCGGGCGCTACAGCTGCTGGCACGCGCCGCCGAAGGCAGCATGCGTGATGCTCTGAGCCTGATGGATCAGGCGATCGCCATGGGGCAGGGGCAGATTACCGCCGATACCGTCAGCCAGATGCTGGGAACGCTGGATGATGAGCAGCCCCTGGCGCTGATCGAGGCGCTGACCGCGGCGGATGGCGCGCTGGTGATGGCGCGGGTAGAGCAGGCCGCCGGGCGCGGCGTGGACTGGGAGAACCTGCTGGTCGAGATGCTGGCGCTGCTGCACCGGGTTGCGATGCTACAGCTGCTGCCCAGCGCGCTGGACAGCCAGTTCGCGGCGGTAGAACCGCGTCTGCGTGAGCTGGCGCGGATGCTGCCGCCGGCGGACCTGCAGCTGTTTTACCAGATTATCCTCAACGGCCGTAAAGAGCTGGCCTTTGCGCCGGACCGGCGCATGGGGGCTGAAATGACCCTGCTGCGTGCGCTGGCCTTTCATCCTAAGGCGGTGATTGCCGAGCTGAGCTCCGCGCCGTCAGCGGTGCAGGGCAGCGATATCCTCACGGTCTCCGCCGCGGCGGTGCAGGGCGTCGTGTCGCCGGCGCCCGAGCCGACTGTGATGCTTCAGACAGTGAATGTACCGGCGGCGGGCGCCGTGCCGGAGAGCACTGCGCAGCTATTACAGGCCCGCTCACGCCTGCGGCAAAAGGCCGCCGGAGGGAGTGAGCCAAAAAAGAGTGAGCCGGCGGCACTGCAGCGTGCGCAGCCGGCCTCTTCAGCGCTGGAGCGTCTGGCCAGCATAAGCGAACGGGGTCAGCAGAAGATCGCGTCGGCGGAGCAAGAGCAGGCGTCGGCGCGTAAAGAGGCTTATCGCTGGAAGGCACAGAACCGCCCCGTAGAGAAAAAGGCGCCCAAGACGACGCCCAGGGCGTTGCGCAGCGCACTGGAGCATGAGAAAACGCCGGAGCTGGCGGAGCGCCTGGCGCAGGAGTCGCTGACGCGGGATGAGTGGGCCCGGGAGCTGAGTCAGCTGCGGCTGCCAAAGCTGGTGCAGCAGCTGGCGCTGAATGCGTTTCGTGAGCCCGCACCGGAGGGAAGTGTGCTTCTGCATTTACGTTCAGCCCAGCGTCATTTAAACTCCGCCTCTGCGCAGCAAATGCTGGCGCAGGCCCTGAGCGGCCACTATGGGCATCCGGTGGCTCTGAGCATTGTCGAGGATGACGATCCTCAACGACGCACGCCGCTGGAGTGGCGCCAGGCTATCTATGAAGAGAGTTTGGCGCAGGCCCGCGCATCGATTGCAGCGGATGGCAATATCCAGACCCTGCGGCGTCTGTTCGATGCCGAGCTGGATGAAGAGAGCATCCGCCCCGTTTAACCGCTGTGCCGCTGCGGCACGGCCCTACGAAAAGAGAGAACGCTATGTTTGGTAAAGGCGGACTGGGTAACCTGATGAAACAGGCCCAGCAGATGCAGGAAAAAATGCAGAAGATGCAGGAAGAGATCGCCCTGGTCGAGGTGACCGGTGAATCTGGCGCCGGCCTGGTGAAGGTCACCATTAACGGCGCGCATAACTGCCGTCGCGTGGAGATCGATCCCAGTCTGATGGAAGACGATAAAGAGATGCTGGAGGATCTGGTCGCCGCTGCATTTAATGATGCCGCCCGTCGCATCGAAAGTGAGCAGAAAGAGCGTATGGCCTCTGTTTCCTCCGGTATGCAGCTGCCGCCGGGCTTCAAGATGCCGTTCTGATGCAGACCAGCCCGCTTCTTGAATCGCTGATGGAGGCGCTGCGCTGCTTGCCCGGCGTCGGCCCAAAGTCGGCCCAGCGTATGGCGTTTCACCTGCTGCAGCGCGATCGCAGCGGAGGAATGCGTCTGGCGCAGGCGCTGACGCGCGCGATGTCGGAGATCGGACACTGCCGGGACTGCCGCACCTTCACCGAGCAGGAGGTCTGTACTATCTGTACTAACGCGCGTCGGCGTGAGAATGGACAGATCTGCGTAGTGGAGAGCCCGGCGGATATTCATGCCATTGAGCAGACCGGGCAGTACTCTGGGCGCTATTTCGTGCTGATGGGGCACCTCTCTCCACTGGACGGTATCGGTCCACAGGATATTGGTCTGGACAGGCTGGAGGTGCGGCTGAGCCAAGAGGCGGTCAGCGAAGTGATCCTCGCCACTAACCCAACGGTTGAGGGTGAGGCGACTGCCAATTACATCGCGGAAATGTGTGCGGCGCACGGTGTGCTGGCCAGCCGAATCGCCCACGGCGTGCCGGTGGGGGGCGAGCTGGAGATGGTCGACGGTACCACTCTGTCCCACTCTTTGGCCGGGCGTCACCCGGTGACGCGCTGATCCGCTGACGCCGCCAAGGGATACGCCGTCTGGCGTATCCCTATCACGATCTTCTGCCTGGCGGTATATCGGGGGTTATCCGCTGTTATGACCGCGTTCCCCCATACCATGCCTGACAGATTCCATTTAGGCAGTTTGCGCCAGGTGGGGCTGTATGCATGCCCTGTTCACTCCGGCTGCTGCGCCTTATCCGGTAACTATCGTCTTGAGTCCAACTCTGAAAGACACGGCAAAGCGCCATTGGTAACCGAAATGTACGGGAGATATTTGGAAGAGCTCATGCTAACAATCCCGTCATCAAACACAAAACCGGGTTACTCAATCTGGCTGATGAAGGTGGTGTGGATATGCTGATTAACCGTAGCCGATGAGCGCCAAATCTCAAAAATCGTACTATACATGTTCAGTGCCACTTGCACTTGCCTGACGGTCGTCAGGCTGTGGTGCGCAACGGCTATCTGCCTGAGCGCACCATCCAGACCGGCATTGGTGATGTAAACATCAGGGTACCCAAGGTGGGCTGTGACCGCAGCTGCAGTGTATCCAGTTCACCAACGCCCTGCTGCCTCCCTATCTCAAGCGTCTCGGCAGCGCAGAGGCTCTGGTGCCATGGCTCTGCCTTGAAGGCTTCTCCAGCGGGGATTATCAGGACGAACCCTGTGGGCTGCCGGGTGACCAGGCCAAGGGGCTCTCGGCCAACACCCCCTGCAGGTTTAAGGAAAGTTGGTGTGACGAATACCGGGAATGGCCAAGTCGATGTACCCAAGGTGAAAGAAGCGTTGCATGATATCTGGGTGGACGAGATCAGGGATAATGCCTACAAGGCATTTGACCGCCCGCTGACCCGCTTTCAAGCGAAGTATCCCGGGGTCATGGAGAAGCTGGTCAAAGATCGGGATGAACTGCTGGCGTTCCATGATTTTCCGGCAGAGCACTGGGGCCGTATCCGGGCAATCAACTCTATGGAGTCTACGTTTTCGACAGCCAGGTTACGCATCAGACGAACCAGAAACTGTGGGGCGCGGGAACCCACCCTTATATAAACTGCTGAAGTCTGCGCACAAAGGCTGACAGCGGCTCAAGGGATATGCGCTGCTGATGTTGGTAGTGGACAACGCGAAATTGCAGGACGGAATACACAGATAGACGACGTGTCAGACAGGAGCACTGTCTGACCTCGTACACCCGATTTGACAATAACTCTCTGACTCATCAGAAGATCCAATTCAGTACAAATTATTGCCCAATTAATTGGTAAAATGTCGGGTTATCAGCACATTGTCCGCCACCGCATTCGAGCACGGTTGAGATCAGATTGGCAACTATCACTAGGGCAAACAGCGCAATGGCGATTTTCCCCCACAGCGGAACGGATATAGTTTCTCCGGTTGTCGGTCGAACCTCGCCCAGCATCATCATAACAGCGATCGCCACAATGACGATAATAGATGCCAGTAGAGCCCAAGTATAGAAATGCAGCTCAAGGAAGGTTGAACCATAACCGGAGTCACCCGGTAGAATATGCAAAAACATCTGACGTGCTGCAATTGAGCCGGTTATTACACAGCCAATCAACGCTATACCGTAATGCGCCCCTTTAATGCCGAAACGCACATTAAATAAGAAACCAAATCCAATCAATATCAATCCGATGCGCTGCAATAAACAGAGCGGGCAGGGTAAATCAAGCAGTGCCAGTTGATAATAAAAAGCTACCAATAGCGCTGCGCTAATGCCAAACAGACCGAGAGTATTCCCCCCCATTATCAAAACATTATTTTTAGGAATATCCGTTGGAGTTGTCATAAATTAATTACCTTTAAAAAGAAAGAGTTAGAGTGTTTATGGCGTGGTGCTTGAACCAAAATAGGGTGATAACAACAAGGATAAGCCACAGGATATAAGTTAATTTTTTTTTGCCGGCTATCGTACTGAGTACCGTACCAAAAGCGATAAGAAAGGGAAGAAACATATACATGATAAATCTCCATAATTGATAAATGGTGAAAATATTGGGAGGGATGTTGCATTTAACTCATGGGATTCAATGTTAGTGGTTAGCTTGAGTGTCAGAAATTTTTGCATAGGTATACCAAAAGCATAGTTTAACCAATAGAGATATGCAAAAGATTGAGCGCTAATATCTTAAGAAAGTCTGTTTTGTTATATTCAGTCATTACTGAGCCCGTACATAAATTTGTGTAATTGCCTGATTTTAATATGTTCAATCCGATGGTGGTACATCCAATTAGTTAGTGGCTCATATAGGTTTTATTGAATAAATCGAACTTTTAGGTAATGGGTGGATCTGAGCGCTGCCGTCGTTTTTACATCGTGCCCATGGCAGAGCAAAAGTTCAAAATCACCAACTGGACGACCACAACAAAGCACTCAGGCCGCATGGTTCGCTGACAGTCTGGCTTGATGAATCTGCCATGGCTGCATGGACTGACAGTGCGCAGCCTGAAGATCGTGGTCGACCGCGTCGTTACACCGATATGGCTATCACCACGCATCCTGATGATGCAGCGCGTGTTCCATCTTTCGCTCCGGGCTTTGACGGACTTGGTTGACTCAACTTTTACGCGGATAGCTCTGCTGCTGTGTTGCCCGGGCTACAGCGGTATCAGGAAACGCACTAAGAACCGCTAACAAAACCGTTCAACAAAGCACAAGCAGATAACAGCACAAGCCAGCGTCAGCAATGCAAGATGGGTATCCAGCCGCCGTTCGAAACGGATACGCAGCTTGCCAAAACCCGCTAGCCACCCATGAGTTCGCTCTACAACCCAGCGATAACGACCCAATCGGTCATGGCTATCCATGCCTCGCCGGGCAATACGGGCCTTGATTCCCCGTCGCCTCAGATAATCCCGGCAACGGCGAAAATCATACCCCTTGTCTGCGTGTCGCTTGTCAGGCCGATATCGTGGTCGTCCTCTCTTGCCTGCTAACGCCGGGAGGGCATCCAACAATGGCTCAAACATTATCGGGTCATGGCGATTGGCTCCAGAGACAAGCACGGCGCGTGGTATGCCCTGACGTTGCACCACGATGTGTCGTTTACTGCCCAGCTTGCCTCTGTTTGTCGGGTTACGTCCTGTTTCCTGACCCTCCGGGGGCTGGCTACGCTCGCGCCATCGAGGCTTGCTCTGCTCCAGTCGATGTGAGCCGCTTGGTGTAGCCGGGTCAGCAGAGCCACGTGAAGTCGCAGCCAGATGCCTTGAACTTGCCAATCGCGTAGGCGACGCCAGCACGTCATTGCGCTGCCAAAACCCAGCGACTGGGGCAAGCCCTCCCACGGTATCCCAGTCGTAAGGACAAACAGAATACCGTTGAGAACGGCATCGTCATCAAGGCGTGGGCGGCCACACCGTGACGAAGGCTGTTGGGGCGGCAGAAGTGGCTGTCAGGATTTCCAGAGCTGCTTACTGATGATTTTTCGTGTCATGCCTACTACATGGGGATTGATGTTATTCGAATCAACTCGGTTTTGTTAGCGGCTCTTAACCTGTCGCTACGCGCATTACAGGGCTTCGTTGACCCGATGTTTAAGCTGATGGGGCTGTCGTTGTATTGCCCGGATGACTCTCCCGTCAGCAGATGGGCAAAACGCGTGAACATCAGCATAAAGACGCCAGCCCGTGGCGTGATCTCGCACCACGTCATTGACAGTAGCGGTCTGAAAGTCTCCGGCGAAGGTGAATGGAAAGTCCGGCAGCACGGAGCTGACAGGCACAGAGTGTGGCGCAGGCTTCATCTGGCCGCAGACAGTGAGACGCATGAAATTATCTGTGCCGGTTTATCACTCAGCGGGACGACAGATACTCAGGCACTGCCGGGACTCATAAGCCAGACCCACCGGAAAATCAGGGAAGCCTCAGCAGACGGAGCTTACGATACCCGTTACTGCCATGATGGGTTGCCGGGGAAAAAATCAGGCCACTTATACCGCCACGACACGGAGCGCAATATTGGCCTGACAGATACCCTGAGCGTAGCCATGCCATGGCAAATCAGCCTCTGAGGGGCAGCAATGGTGTCTGGCAAAAGAAAGTGGGCTATCACCGGCGTTCGATAGCCGAAACGGCAATGTTCCGCATTGCAAAACATGGCCGGGCGGCTATCTGACCCTGCGGGATGATGATGCACAGGGGGGTGAAGCGTTGACAATGGTCAACGCGCTGAACCGGATGACGCTGCCGGGTATGCCGCACTGCGAGCGGATCGCATAACCGGTGCGCCAGCGGGAGCCATCCTGTCGGCTAACGCTGATTTATTCAACCAAGCCTATTTCAGTCCATTAAAATGATGGAGACTATTTCCCCGGAACCGAAAGTGCCCGGGAAGGCGGTTTAAATGAGACGATGACAGAGACGGAAAAGAAAGCAACCGCCCAGATGAGACATGTTCCGCTTCACTCATCCGATCAGTACAGGAATTCTTGCATTATAATTGAATAAAACGAAAATAATTTCCACAATACAGAAAAGGAATCCTCCATGGTTGCCCCTGTTCCCGCAAAACGCGGTAGAAAACCCGCCGCTATCGCTGCACCCGCAACCGGGCAGGTTCAGTCATTAGCCCGCGGCCTGAAGCTGCTGGAGTGGATTGCGGAATCTAACGGTAGCGTGGCACTAACAGAGTTGGCACAGCAGGCTGGTCTACCTAATTCCACTACTCACCGTTTGTTGACCACCATGCAACAGCAGGGGTTTATCCGCCAGGTGGGCGAATTAGGCCACTGGGCTATAGGTGCGCATGCGTTTATCGTAGGCAGCGGCTTTTTGCAAAGCCGTAATCTGCTGGCGATTGTCCACCCAATTCTGCGCAAGCTGATGGAAGACTCCGGTGAAACAGTAAACTTGGCCATGCTGGATCAAAGCGACCATCAGGCCATTATTATCGACCAGGTGCAGTGTACCCAACTGATGCGCATGTCCGCCCCCATCGGCGGTAAGCTACCGATGCACGCCTCCGGTGCAGGTAAGGCGTTTTTATCTCAGTTAAGTGAAGAACAGGTGACTGACCTGCTGCACCGCAAAGGGCTGCACGCATACACCCACGCCACGCTGGTGTCGCCGGTACATTTAAAAGAGGATTTAGCCCAGACGCGTAAACGCGGCTACTCCTTTGATGACGAGGAACATGCGCTGGGGCTGCGCTGTGTGGCAGCGTGCATTTATGACGAGCACAGCGAGCCGTTTGCCGCTATTTCCATATCAGGACCCATTTCGCGCATTACCGACGATCGGGTGACCGAATTTGGTGCCATGGCGATCAAAGCGGCGAAAGAAGTGACACTGGCGTATGGCGGATTTCGTTAAGTCGCTTTCTGCGTGTGTATCCTGCGCACCCAGATAACCCGGATGAACAGTTTCAATTTCACCACAGGCCTCGTCATCACTGGCTTTACGTTCCAGCACTGCGATCTGGCTGTCAGTCAGTTCAATACCGTCGCGGGCCACTTTTTCTTCCAGTGCCTTCAGGCGCTTTTTGACGTTCTCAAGGTTGTGGTGCAACCCGATGGAACGGGCACCACTACCGGAGATAAAAACGCCCTGTTTGCACAGGTCGTTGCTGGTCCTGTGTTGACCGTGAGCCGGGAATACGACTGGTAAATTACCAAACAGGTTCTTCGCTTGTTGTGCGGATATGACCTGCATATCCCCTCCTCCTGACCCAAATAGCTTAAAATGTCTAAACATGGACATAATCGGTAGAGGAGGTCAACATCGCCAACGAAATTGGCGGATGAATTTAGCTCAAGCCTCCGGTCACAGTACAATCGTTGGTGAGCTATCACCATCCTTGGCCTCTGTTGTTGGAAAACGGCTAGCAAAAGCAAAAGTAGCATAACGCACGCTAAACCGTTGCCGATGGAGATAGGCGTAAACATCTTCCACGTGACCTTCACGGATCCGTGTTTGCAGACCTCGCCAGTAGTCAGCGCTGAACAGGTCTGCATGCATCTCTTCAAATAGCGGCCCGATACGCGGGTCGGCGCATAACCAGTGACGAAACTCTTCCGGGAATACATCCCCCGGCGATACGCTATACCACGGCTCAGAGCTCATCTCATCCTCCGGGTAACGTGGCAAGGGGATATGGCGAAAATTCACTTCCGTCATGTAGCAAATTTCATCGTAGTCATAGAACACCACGCGCCCATGACGGGTGACACCGAAGTTTTTAAACAGCATATCGCCGGGGAAAATATTGGCAGCAGCCAGTTGGCGAATAGCGTTGCCATACTCTTCAATGGCATCACGCAGTTGCTGACCTTCGACCTGTTCCAGCCAGATATTCAGCGGCACCATGCGTCGTTCGATATACAGATGGCGAATGACAATCTGATCGCCAAGATCGGTGATTTTTTCCGGGGATTCCTGTAACAACAGTGCCATCAGCGCCGGAGCGATTTGCCGTTTATTCAGCACAAAGTTCTCGAACTCCTGAGTGTCAGCCATACGCCCGACGCGATCGTGCTCTTTGACCAGTTGATAGCAGGCGCGGACCTGAGCGGCAGTCATCTCTTTTGGCGGGGCAAATTTGTCTTTGATGATTTTAAACACCCGATCAAAGCCCGGCAGGGTAAATACCAGCATCACCATGCCGCGGATCCCCGGCGCTTCGATAAATTGCTCATCGCAATTGGCAAGATAGCGCAGGTACTCGCGGTAGCTTTCGGTCTTCGCGTGTTTCTGACAGCCGATCGCCATATACAGCTCAGCGGTGGTTTTACCGGGCAGGATCTCGCGCAGCCACTCCACTAACGCTGCTGGCAGCGGGGCGTAAACCATAAAGTAGGAGCGGGCAAAACCAAACACAATGCTCGCCTCCGCCGTCGTGGTCAGGCAGGTATCGACAAACAACTCGCCTTCGTCAGCTCGGTGAATTGGCAGTAAAAACGGCAGCGTCCCCGAAGGGGTGAACAGCTTGGCGACCAGCCAGGCGGCCTTGTTGCGATAAAACAGCTCGTTCGCTACCTGTAAATGGCAGCTCTGCAACACATCTGCCCCCAGGGTTTCCGTCAGGTGTTCAATGATGTAGTGGACATCACGATGTTTGTTCTGCCACGGCAGACGCAGGGGCAGATCGCTGAGGACTCGCGTAAGCAGCCACTCCCAGCCGGTATCGGGAAAAAAGTCTTTCGCCAGCGGGCGGGGAATCGTGCGGAAACGGCGCTCTGGCTGAGAGCTGAAAATAAATAGCCGCTCGGGAGTCAGTGAGCGGTGGTCAAATAACCGACAGTAAACGGAGTTAAAAAAGCTCTCCGCAATCTCGAAACGCGGGTAATCCGGCAATAACCTGGTGTAATGTTCTTTTACACGAAGTAAAAAATTCGCGTCGGTGCTTTTGCCATCAGTCATGCAGCGCAGCTGCTCCACCACCAGAGCCACGTGATGATCGTAAAGGTGGATACGGCTTTTCATTGCCTGCTGAACCGCATGCCAGTCGGCGTGCTCAAAACGCTGCTGCGCGCCGGAGGTCACTTCCAGAAAACGGCCGTACTGGGCGTCGAAACCTTGCAAAATCGTCTGAGCAATCAGTAATTCCTGGCCATACGTCATCAATTTCTCCCATCGGATATTGATCCAAACTGCGATTCTTCAGTGGAACCAGTTAATGCTGTCACCGAGGAGGAGCCTCCCTGAATGATAGTGGTTACTTTGTCGAAATAGCCTGTACCAACTTCCTGCTGATGGGATACGAAAGTGTAACCGTCTTTAGCCGCCGCAAATTCTGGCTGCTGAACTTTCTCAACGTAGTAGCGCATACCTTCACCCTGCGCATAAGAATGAGCGAGGTCGAACATGTTGAACCACATGCTGTGGATGCCCGCCAGGGTGATGAACTGGTATTTGTAGCCCATATCTGACAGTCGCTGCTGGAAGCTGGCAATGGTTTTGTCATCCAGGTTTTTCTGCCAGTTAAACGACGGTGAACAGTTGTAGGCCAACAGTTTACCCGGGAATTTCGCATGTATAGCATCGGCAAAGCGCTGCGCCAGTTCGAGGTCCGGCGTGGAGGTTTCACACCACACCAAATCCGCATACGGTGCGTAGGCCAGACCACGGCTGATCGCTTGCTCAATGCCCGCATGCGTGCGGTAGAATCCTTCGCTGGTACGTTCGCCGGTGATGAACTCGCTGTCGTATGGGTCGCAATCAGAAGTAATCAAATCGGCTGCGTCAGCATCGGTACGCGCAATCACCAGCGTCGGTACACCCATGACGTCTGCAGCCAGACGAGCTGCCACCAGTTTCTGGATGGCTTCCTGAGTCGGCACCAGGACTTTGCCGCCCATGTGACCACATTTTTTCACCGATGCGAGCTGATCTTCGAAGTGAACGGCCGCTGCACCAGCCTCAATCATCGACTTCATCAGTTCAAACGCGTTCAGTACTCCGCCAAAACCCGCTTCCGCATCGGCAACGATTGGCAGGAAGTAATCCACGTAGCGCGGATCGTTTGGCTCAATACCTGTTGACCATTGGATCTGATCGGCACGACGGAATGTGTTGTTGATCCGATCCACCACCGCCGGGACAGAGTTTGCCGGATACAGCGATTGGTCTGGGTACATGCTGGATGCCAGGTTAGCATCTGCTGCCACCTGCCAGCCCGAAAGGTAGACCGCTTCAATCCCGGCTTTCGCCTGCTGCAGCGCCTGACCGCCGGTCAGCGCGCCGAGGCTGTTGATATAACCTTTCTTTGATTCTCCGTGCAGCAGACGCCACATTTTTGCCGCGCCAAGCTGCGCCAGTGTGCATTCCGGGTTGACCGAGCCACGTAATTTCACCACATCCTCCGCGCTATATGAGCGGGTGATGCCATTCCAGCGCGGTTGAGTCCATTCTTTCTGTAATTCCTCGATTTGTTGAGTACGGATTTTCATGTGCAGAGGCTCCATTAGAATAAATGGTGGGTAAATTAGGCCAAAAGGCGGTAGCCCGGTAACGTCAGGAAATCAATTAACTCATCGGAAGTGGTGATTTGCTCCATCAGGTGCGCGGCATCGTCAAAACGTCCTCTGCTGTAGCGGTGTTCGCTCAGCTCGTTCTGGATCACCAGCATCTCTTCGGCCAGCATCTGGCGGAACAACGACTTGGTAACCAGCTTGCCGTTACTGAGCGTTTTCTGGTGGTGGATCCACTGCCAGATGGAGGTACGGGAGATTTCAGCAGTGGCCGCATCTTCCATCAGGCCGTAAATCGGTACGCAGCCGTTACCGGAGATCCACGCTTCGATGTACTGCACAGCGACACGGATGTTGGCGCGCATACCTTCTTCCGTGCGCTCACCTTTGCAGGGTGCCAGCAGTTGTTCTGCGGTTATCGGCGCATCTTCTTCACGGGTCACGAACAGCTGATTTTTATTTTCACCGAGTACGTCGTTGAACACAGCCATTGCCGTGTCTGCCAGTCCCGGATGGGCAATCCATGTGCCGTCATGACCGTTATTTGCTTCCAGCGCTTTGTCCGCTTTTACCTTAGTCAGAACCTGGTGGTTACGTTCCGCATCTTTACTGGGAATGAACGCTGCCATGCCGCCCATCGCGAACGCACCGCGTTTATGACAAGTTTTAATCAGCAGACGCGAATAGGCGCTGAGAAATGGCTTATCCATCGTCACTACCTGACGGTCCGGCAGCACGCGATCCGGGTGGTTCTTCAGGGTTTTGATATAGCTGAAAATGTAGTCCCAGCGACCGCAGTTCAGGCCCACAATGTGGTCACGCAGCGCATGCAGGATCTCATCCATCTGGAAAACGGCTGGCAGCGTTTCAATCAGCAGGGTCGCTTTGATGGTACCGCGCGGCAGATTAAAGCGATCCTCTGCATAGCTGAACACTTCGCTCCACCATGCCGCTTCTTGCCAGGCCTGCGTTTTTGGCAGATAGAAATAGGGGCCGCTGCCTTTTGCCAACAACGTTTTGTAGTTGTGGAAGAAATAGAGAGCAAAGTCGAACAGGCTGCCCGGGATGGATTCTCCGCGCCAGGTGACGTGTTTTTCCGGCAGGTGCAGACCGCGAACGCGACACATCAACAGGGCCGGATTGGGTTTCAGTTGATAAATTTTACCGGCTTCGCTGGTGTAGCTAATGGTGCCATTGACCGCATCGCGCAGATTGATCTGCCCGTCGATAACTTTGCTCCATTCGGGGGCCAGTGAATCTTCAAAATCAGCCATAAAGACTTTGACGTTCGCGTTCAGCGCATTGATGAGCATTTTGCGCTCAACGGGCCCGGTGATCTCTACACGACGATCCAGTAAATCATCAGGAATATCGCGAATTTTCCAGTCACCATCACGAATGGAATTGGTTTCCGAAATAAAATCAGGCAACTTACCGTCATCAATATCCTGCTGCTGCTGGATACGTGCAGCCAGAAGCTTATTCCGTTTTGGCGTAAATCTTGTCACCAGACTGGTTAGAAACCCCACCGCTTCAGCGGTCAGAATTTGCTGTTCCTGTTCGCCATGCGGCCTGGTGAAGACCAGTTCATCGGTTGTCGTTGCCTGTTGATTCATTGCGTAGCTCCTCGTCATTGATCCAAACACATCCCCAATGCGAACGAAGGATTGTTGTGCATTTTTTACCCAGCACAACTAAGACTACTCATTTAAACATCAAAATCAAAAACAATTTCCATTTTTAATTTAATTATTATGCAAGCTGATGATAACAATATAAATAAAATTTAATTACACGCTAATGTGCGTTTCTAAAATAAAAAAATCACCCAAAGGTGCCTGATTCAACATGCTGAAACGTTTAAGGATCGTCTGCTGCAGAAGATTAATCCAACGTTGGATTCATGTGACGCAGATCATATGGAGTGATCTGGTAGACGTAATCGTTGAGCCAGCTGGTAAACAGCAGATTGCCGTAACCCTAGCCCTAAATAGCTGCACCTAATACCGCTACACTTTTGCCAGATCATGTTTCCCTCTGGGGAATGGACTGACGGTTTCCATAAAATGACGAACCTTTTTCAACAGTTGCCACATTGAACGGCACTGATGATTACGCGTTATCGTGTCGTGAAGCGCCTGCCATAGCCGCTCAACATGATTCACCCACGGCGAGTAAACTGGCGGGTAAATCACCCTGAACTTCGGATTTTGCTTCAGCCAGCGCTGCGTTTCCCGGCTTTTGTGAATGATGTCGTTATCCACGATCAGCGTTATCGTTTCTGCCCGCCAGAACATCGCTTTAATATAATTTAATATACTGATAAATAAGGATAAGATTTTGCCATTACCGCCCATGTAGCTGACTTTGCCCGTACCGCAGTGCAGCGCTTCGGCCAGAGAGTATTTTTCATTCTGCCCTGGTGTTACCACGCGTTTTTGTTGTCTGCGTAGCTGCCAGTCCGCACCGATTTTGGGATTAAGAACCGCTAACAAAACCGTTCAACAAAGCACAAGCAGATAACAGCACAAGCCAGCGTCAGCAATGCAAGATGGGTATCCAGCCGCCGTTCGAAACGGATACGCAGCTTGCCAAAACCCGCTAGCCACCCATGAGTTCGCTCTACAACCCAGCGATAACGACCCCATCGGTCATGGCTATCCATGCCTCGCCGGGCAATACGGGCCTTGATTCCCCGTCGCCTCAGATAATCCCGGCAACGGCGAAAATCATACCCCTTGTCTGCGTGTCGCTTGTCAGGCCGATATCGTGGTTGTCCTCTCTTGCCTGCTAACGCCGGGAGGGCATCCCACAATGGCTCAAACATTATCGGGTCATGACGACTGGCTCCTGGGACAAGCACGGCGCGTGGTATGCCCTGACGTTGCACCACGATGTGTCGTTTACTGCCCAGATTGCCTCTGTCTGTCGGGTTACGTCCTGTTTCCTGGCCCCCCGGGGCTGGCTACGCTCGCGCCATCGAGGCTTGCTCTGCTCCAGTCGATGTGACCCGCTTGGTGTAGCTGGGTCAGCAGAGCCACGTGAAGTCGCAGCCAGATGCCTTGAGCTTGCCAGTCGCGTAGGCGACGCCAGCACGTCATTGCGCTGCCAAAACCCAACGACTGGGGCAACTCCTCCCACGGTATCCCAGTCGTAAGGACAAACAGAATGCCGTTGAGAACGGCATCGTCGGGCGGCCACACCGTGACGAAGGCTGTTGGGGCGGCAGAAGTGGCTGTAAGGATTTCCAGAGCTGCTTACTGATGATTTTTCGTGTCATGCCTGCTATACAGCATCTGAGCGACAGCAATGGTATCTGACAAAAGAAGTGGACTGGCTGGACTGAACGGGGGCGTGCATACATCTCAGCGTGGAGCGAATAGCTGCTACAGTCTGTTGCGGGTTATCTGTTTTGTTACCCTTGAAAAGCGAATTTGTGGTCCCCATCTGTAACGCTATAACCCATTTTATCTGCGTGTTATCGATGAGAGGTAAAAGCGAATAATGAAAGGCCAAGAAACCCGTGGCTTCCAGTCAGAGGTGAAACAGCTTCTGCACCTGATGATCCACTCACTCTACTCCAATAAAGAGATCTTCCTGCGTGAGCTTATCTCCAACGCGTCCGATGCTGCTGACAAACTGCGCTTCCGTGCGCTGTCCAACCCGGATCTGTATCAGGGCGATGGTGAGCTGCGCGTGCGCGTCAGTGTGGATCGCGACAACCGCACCCTGACGCTGAGCGATAACGGCATCGGTATGACGCGCGATGAGGTAATCGAGAACCTTGGCACCATCGCTAAGTCCGGTACCAAAGCGTTCCTGGAGTCAATGGGCTCCGATCAGGCGAAAGACAGCCAGCTTATCGGGCAGTTTGGCGTGGGCTTCTACTCCGCCTTTATCGTGGCGGATAAGGTCACCGTCCGTACCCGCGCCGCCGGCGCCAGCGCTGATCAGGGGGTATTCTGGGAGTCTGCCGGTGAGGGCGACTACACCATCGCCGATATCGAGAAAGCCGATCGCGGCACCGAGATCACCCTGCACCTGCGCGAGGGCGAGGATGACTTCCTGGATGACTGGCGGCTGCGTAACATCATCGGCAAGTACTCCGACCATATCGCTCTGCCTGTCGAGATCCTCAGCAGCGAGGGCGAAGAGGGCGAGAAGAAGTGGGAGAAGATCAATAAGGCTCAGGCGCTGTGGACCCGCAATAAAGCGGATATCAGCGATGAAGAGTATAACGAGTTCTATAAACACATCGCCCATGACTTCAGCGATCCGCTGGCCTGGAGCCATAACCGGGTAGAGGGCAAACAGGAGTACACCAGCCTGCTGTATATCCCCTCCAAGGCACCCTGGGATCTGTTTAACCGCGACCATCAGCACGGTCTGAAGCTGTATGTGCAGCGCGTGTTCATCATGGACGACGCCGAGCAGTTTATGCCGAACTACCTGCGCTTTGTGCGTGGCCTGGTGGACTCTAACGATCTGCCACTCAACGTTTCGCGTGAGCTGTTGCAGGATAGTCGCGTCACTCAGAACCTGCGTTCAGCGCTGACCAAGCGCGTGCTACAGATGCTGGAAAAACTGGCCAAGGATGATGCCGAAGCCTATCAGACCTTCTGGCAACAATTCGGCCTGGTGCTGAAAGAGGGGCCGGCGGAGGATGCTGCCAACCGTGAAGCGATTGCCAAACTGTTGCGCTTTGCTTCCACCCATAATGACAGCGCATTGCAAAACGTGTCGCTGGACGACTACATCGGGCGCATGAAGGAAGGGCAGGAGAAGATTTACTACATCACCGCCGACAGCTATGCCGCCGCTGCCAGCAGCCCGCATCTGGAGCTGCTGCGTAAGAAGGGCATCGAAGTACTGCTGCTCTCCGAGCGTATCGATGAGTGGATGATGAGCTACCTGACCGAGTACGATGCCAAGTCCTTCCAGTCTGTCAGTAAGAAGGATGAGACGCTGGAGAAACTGGCCGACGAAGGGGACAGCGATGCGCAGAAAGAGGCGGATAAAGCGCTGGAGCCGTTCGTTGAGCGGGTGAAAACCCTGCTGGGCGAGCGGGTGAAGGCGGTACGCCTGACGCATCGCCTGACCGATACGCCGGCGGTGGTCAGCACCGACGGCGATGAGATGACGACCCAGATGGCCAAGTTGTTTGCCGCCGCGGGACAGCAGGCGCCGGAAGTGAAGTATATCTTCGAACTCAATCCGGAGCATGCGCTGGTACAGCGCGCTGCGGAGTTGCAGGATGACGGGCGCTTTGCCCAGTGGATTGAGCTGCTGCTGGATCAGGCTCTGCTCGCCGAGCGCGGCAGCCTGGAAGATCCTAACCAGTTCATCAAGCGTATCAACACGCTGCTGCTGGCCTGATAGCCGGTCATTGCGTGAAAGGGCGGCCTCTGGGCCGCCCTTTCTGTTTGGCCGCTGCCCGACGGAAAGCGGGTTTTTTACCGGCAATTGCGTCGAACGACCAGTTTCACGCTTCAGCCATATGGCGTTGCCTTGAGCCGGTGCCCGTTATAATGGTAAGGTTTAGCGTTTTTTAAATCTTAGGTAATAATTTGAGGGGAATTACGCGATGCGTATTATTCTGCTGGGCGCTCCGGGCGCCGGTAAGGGCACACAGGCACAGTTTATCATGGAGAAATACGGTATTCCGCAGATCTCCACCGGTGACATGCTACGCGCTGCGGTGAAGGCAGGCAGTGAGCTGGGCAAACAGGCTAAAGCGATCATGGACGCCGGTAAGCTGGTGACCGATGAGCTGGTTATCGCGCTGGTCAAAGAGCGTATCGCTCAGGAAGATTGCCACAACGGTTTTCTGCTCGATGGTTTCCCGCGCACCATTCCGCAGGCGGATGCCATGAAAGAGGCCGGGATCAACGTCGATTATGTTCTGGAGTTTGCCGTACCGGACGAACTGATCGTCGATCGCATCATTGGCCGTCGCGTTCACCCGGGATCCGGGCGGGTTTATCACGTTAAGTTCAACCCGCCGCAGGTTGAAGGTAAGGATGACGTGACCGGTGAAGATCTGATGACCCGTAAGGACGATCAGGAAGAGACCGTGCGTAAGCGTCTGGTTGAATACCATCAGCAGACCGCGCCGCTGATTGGCTACTATGGCCAGGAAGCGCAGGCGGGCAATACCCGCTATGTGAAGATCGATGGTACCCAGAGCGTCGATAGCGTGCGCGCCGAGCTGGAAAACGTGCTGGGCTAATGCCGAAAGCCACGCGATGAAGCGGCCGATGGGCCGCTTTTTTGTCGCCGTTATCCGGGGTGCTCGGCCGATGTCAGCGATTGGTGGGACGCCGCCGTTTATCCTTTACAATAGGGGTAAGCGAATGGGGGGAGCGAAGAGATGATGGCAGAAAAACATGGGGTACTGCTGGTGAATCTGGGCACACCGTCGGCGGCGACGCCTGCGGCGGTCAAGGCCTACCTGGCGGAGTTTCTTAGCGATCGGCGGGTGGTGGATCTGCCATCCTGGCAGTGGCAGCCGCTGCTGCGTGGGCTTATCCTGCCGCGCCGGGCGCCGCGGGTCGCCCGTCTGTATCAGTCTATCTGGACGGCGCAGGGGTCGCCGCTGTTGTACTATAGCCAACGCCTGTGCGACGGGCTGCAGGCGCGTCTGGGCGAGGCGATCCCGGTTGTGCTGGGTATGAGCTACGGTGAGCCGTCGCTGGACCGCGCGCTGTCCGCGCTGTCCGACGCGGGGGTGACCCAGCTGACGGTGGTTCCGCTGTATCCACAGTACTCCTGTTCGACCAGCGCCGCCGTGTTTGACGGTGTGGCGGCCTGGCTGGCACGGCAGCGGTGTATACCGGCACTGCGCTTCGTGCGCGACTACGCGCAGCACCCGGCCTATATTGCCGCGCTGTGTCAGCGTATCCGCTGCAGCATAGCTGAACACGGACAGCCTGACATATTGCTGTTTTCCTACCACGGCATTCCGCAGCGCTATGCCGCTGAAGGGGATGATTATCCGCAACGCTGCCTGGCGACCACGCAGGCGGTGGTTCAGGCGTTAGGGCTGATGCCGTCCCAGTATGCCGTCAGCTTTCAGTCGCGCTTTGGCCGGGAGCCTTGGCTGACACCCTATACCGATGAGACCGTGGTCGCCCTGGCCACCGGTGGTGTGCGTCATTTGCAAGTGATTTGTCCCGGTTTTGCCGCCGATTGCCTGGAGACGCTGGAGGAGATCGCGGTACAGAATCGTGAGGCCTTTTTGGCTGCTGGCGGCCACCATTTTGCCTATATTCCGGCGCTGAACGATGACGACATGCAGATAACGCTGCTGCAGCAGCTGGTCGCGGCGACGCCAGCGTAGGATGCCCGCTGACGAGGCCGGGGGGAGTGTGCTATTCTAGCCCGCTCCCTTTTCTTTTTGCCGATAACTCAGATGAAATTCCCCGGTCAACGCAAGTCTAAACACTATTTCCCGGTTAATGCCCGCGATCCGCTGCTGCAAAAGACGCAGCATAATGAAATTGATAAAGCCTACGTTGTGGGTATCGATCAGACGCTGGTGGATATTGAGGCCAAGGTGGATGAGGCGTTTATCGCCCGCTATGGTCTGAGCCAAGGGCACTCTCTGGTGATCGAGGATGATGTCGCCGAAGCGCTGTACCAGGAGCTGTGTGACAGTAAGCTGATTACCCATGAGTTTGCTGGGGGCACGATCGGCAATACCCTGCACAACTACTCCGTACTGGCCGACGATCGCTCGGTTCTGTTGGGGGTGATGTGTGAAAACGTTAAAATCGGCAGCTATGCCTACCGCTATCTGTGTAACACCTCAAGCCGCACCGATCTGGACCACTTGCAGGGCGTCGATGGTCCTATCGGTCGCTGTTTTACCCTGATCACCGATAACGGCGAGCGTACCTTTGCCATCAGCCCGGGCATGATGAACCAGCTGCGTCCGGAAAGCATTCCCGAGGCGGTGATCGCCGGGGCCTCCGCGCTGGTGCTGACGGCCTATCTGGTGCGCTGTAAGCCGGGCGAACCGATGCGCGATGCGACCATGCAGGCGATCGCCTATGCCAAAAAACACCATGTTCCGGTGGTACTGACTCTGGGTACCAAGTATGTGATCGCCGACGATCCGCAGTTCTGGCGCGATTTCCTGCGCGATCATGTCACCATTGTGGCGATGAACGAAGAAGAGGCCCAGGAGCTGACCGGGCTGTCCGATCCGCTGGCGGCTTCAGACCGGGCGCTGGAGTGGGTGGATCTGGTGCTGTGCACCGCCGGTCCGGTCGGCCTGTATATGGCGGGTTATACCGAAGATGACGGCAAGCGAAAAACCCAGCATCCGCTGTTGCCGGGGGTGATCCCTGAGTTCAATCTGTACGAGTTCAGCCGGGCGATGCGTCGTGCCATGTGTGAAGCGCCGTGCCGGATCTACTCGCATATTGCGCCGTATATGGGGGGGCCGGAGAAGATTATGAATACCAACGGCGCCGGAGATGGTGCGCTCTCTGCGTTGCTGCACGATATCGCGGCTAATGAGTTTCACCGTACCAATGTACCTAACTCCAGTAAGCATCAGCGTAGCTATCTGACTTACTCCTCGCTGGCGCAGGTGTGCAAATATGCCAATCGCGTCAGTTATCAGGTGCTCAATCAGCATTCGCCGCGCCTGACCCGGGGTCTGCCCGAGCGGGAAGACAGCCTGGAAGAGTCCTACTGGGAGCGCTGAATAGCCTCTCTCCCGCAGGCAGATGAGCGGATTTCACAGAGATGATACGCCGGCGCAGTGCCGGCGTTTTCTTGATAGCATGCGGCACCATCTGCGCTGAGTGAGTGGCTAGATAGGGCGCAAAAGACTAGAAACGCTCTCATTTCCCCTAAGCGGAATACCTCTTTTCACTTTCCGCAACCATATTCATAGAGCAATTTTCTTGGGTGACAATAATATCATACAAATAAAATAACGATGTAACATAATGAATTAATTTATTTTTTGTATTTAATCAACATCCACCAAATGGAATTATCTTTAAAATTAATCAATTATTTATTTTTTATCACTTTTATTGGTTTTACTGTTTCCCATGGGACAATTATTCTCTGCGCAAGCTTTTACATTAATAAAAATAAATATCCTTATTATAATATAAGCAAGTAGACATATGTCTTGAAAATATATTTAATGTTGCGATTTGCATGGCTCTATGTTAATTGCGCGGTGCCGATTTTTGATATTTTTAATAAGGCTATATCTATTTTGATTGTCTTTTTGACATGCGCTGAGCATTTTCTTGATTGTCTGTAATAGTTTTATTTTTTTTACTTTTCCATCATGCAAAATATATTTACAACCTCGTTTCGCGCCACTCTGGTAGGCGGGTGTTTTTAATTGATAAACGGAGTTATGATAATGAAAAAATTTTTACTGCCTGTTATGGTTCTGGCCGCTGCCGCGGTGAGTGGCCAGGCAAGTGCAGCTAACGGTAAAGTTGAGTTTACAGGTGAAATCGTTAATTCTACCTGTCAAGTAAGCAGCGACTCTCAAAATATTAATGTGTATTTAGGTAAATATCCGACCTCCGCATTTAAAACGGTTGGCGATAAGTCTGCATCCAAGGCTTTCCAGATTAACCTGGAGCAGTGTGAGCCGGGAACTTACACCGTCCGTTTCGATGGCAACACCGTTGCCGGTCATCCTGACCTGCTGGCCGTCTCCAGTAGTGGCGCAACAGCGGCGGCGAAAGGCGTGGGTATTGAAATTACGGACGTTAACGGCAAAGCGTTCCCGATCGCCGATCAGAGCCAGGGTGATGTGCCCACGGTGACGGTCGTTAGCGATAAGAAAGCGATATTTAACCTGCAGGCACGCTATCGCTCTTATGTTAATACGGTTACCGCCGGTCTGGCCAACGCGACCAGTCCGTTCACCATCGAATATAAATAATTATTCGTCGGAATATTCGGCCAGGGATGGTTCGTATAGAGGAATAAGATGAACCGAATCGTTGCCGTATTATTACTGGTGAGCACTTTTACTGCCCATGCAGGAATTCAGGTTGATGCTACGCGTGTTATTTATAATGGCGATGAAAAGTCAGCGTCTCTGCCTATCCACAATGACAGTGTGGATGCCTATATGGTGCAGACATGGCTGGATAACGGGGATAGCACCAAGGTAGAGAGTAAGTTACCGATGGTGGTGGTACCACCGATTGTTAAACTGGATGCGCAAAAATCGGCAATTTTACGTTTTATCTATTCCGGGCAGGGTTTTCTGCAGGATCAGGAAACACTGCTGTGGGTGAACGTACAGGAAATCCCGCCAACGCCAAAGCAAGAAAATGTATTACAACTTGCTGTACGTACGCGGATTAAGCTGTTTTATCGCCCGGGTTCGCTGCATACCACGCTGGATGAACAGGTTCGTAAACTGCGCTGGCAGAAAGCGGGTCATCAGTTACTGGCCATCAACGACGGGCCGCTGCACATCACCTTTGGCTCTGTACAGATGCAGGGCAACAACGGTAAGCCCATTGCGGTAGATACCAATATGGTCAACCCCCACAGCCGCCTGGCGATCGCCATTCCGGCGGGAGCTCACGTCGGAAATACAGTCTCCTTCAGCTACATCAATGACTTTGGGGGCCGGACTGAGGTTAAGGACGCGACAGTATACTGACGGAGAGAAGCGGGATGGCGCAACACCAACGGACAGGATCACTGAAGACAGAGCCGACACGCTGGATGTGCCTGGCATTTGCCGCCGGTAGCCTGTCCCTGGGGTGCAGCGCATCGGCCTGGGCCGAATTCAACATGTCATTCGTTCACGGCAGCGAAAATGTCAACGCCGCTCAGGCGGTGGCACAGGGTAACGCGTTGCCGCCCGGTGGGTATCCGTTTGCGATTTACCTGAACAAGCAGCAGGTCGATAATAAAATTATCCGTTTCACGGCGAAAGAGGGCGCCGCTGCCCAGCCCTGCCTGACGGTGGAGGATCTGCTTAACTATGGGGTGAAACTGCCCGATACGCTAACCCCGGGCAGCTGCGTCGACGTGGCCGCCACTGTTAAGGGTAGCACGCTCTCCTTTGATCCGGCGGTGCAGCAGATCGACCTTTCCGTGCCGCAGGTTATGCTGGTGCAGCACGCGCGCGGCGATATCCCGACGACCCTGTACGATCAGGGGATCAACGCTGCTTTTAGCAATTACAGCCTGAACTATAACCGCAACAGCAGTCAGCAGCAGAGTGGCCAAAACAGCGAATATACCTTTCTGTCCCTGAATAACGGTCTTAATCTGTGGCGCTGGCGCCTGCGCAATAATATGACCATGAATAAAATCAGCGGTCAGTCGGCGCAGTGGGACAATATCGCTACCTGGGCGGAGATGGATATCGCGTCCTGGCGTAGTCGGGTGCAACTGGGGCAGGCCAGCACCAATAATACCGTTTTTAATAGCATTCAGTTTCGCGGCGTCCAGCTTTCCAGCGTGGATGATATGCTGCCCGAAAGCCTGCGCGGCTATGCCCCGGTGGTGCGCGGCATCGCCTCAACCAACGCCCGCGTCGATATTCGTCAGAACGGCTATGTGGTTTACAGCACCAACGTGGCGCCGGGCGCTTTTGAGATCCGCGATATCTACCCGCACTCCAACAGTGGCGACCTGCAGGTGACGGTCAATGAGGCCGACGGCACCCGTAAGCACTTTAGCGTCTCTTACTCCTCCATCGCCAATATGCTGCGTGAGGGGATCTGGAACTATCAGCTGACGGCGGGCCGCTACCAGAGCGGTGATACCCGCTATACCCCCAACTTTATGCAGGGGACGCTGGCGCGCGGCATTGCCTATGGTCTGACGCCCTATGGCGGACTGATTGTGGCGGATAACTATCGCGCCGCCGCGTTGGGTATGGCCAAAAATATGGGCGAATGGGGCGCCATCTCCATTGATGGTGCCTATTCCGATACGACGCTGGCCAACGGTGAGCGCGCCCGCGGGCAGAGCTACCGTTTTCTCTACTCCAAGTCCCTGAACCAGATGGGCACCAACGTACAGCTGGCAGGCTATCGCTATGCGACGTCGGGCTATTATGACTTTGCCGATGCGGTAGAGGAGCGCAGCCGATGGCGGCAGGGGATATACGAGAATAACTACTATAACCCGGGCGATGGGCAGACCGGGATCCCCGATCTGGACAATCGCAACCGACATCGCGTGTATACCCCGCGCTATGCCAACAAGCGCGAGCGCGTGGATGTCTCCATTAACCAGCAGCTGTGGCAGGGGGCGACGTTGTATGCCAACGTCAGCAGCCAGAGCTACTGGGGCGGCGGTGGCCGGGATCGTACCGTCCAGTTGGGCTACAACGATGCCATTAAGAGCATTAGCTATGGCGTATACCTGCAGGATACGCGCAGCCAGTACGGCTACGCCGATCGCAGTATCAACCTGTCGGTGTCGATTCCGCTGAACTGGGGACGCGACAATCATTCGGCCTCGCTGAACGTCAGCGGAACCCACAGCCGCCAGAGCGGGGACAGCTATAACACCGGCATCAGTGGAACGGCGCTGAGCGATCAACGGCTGAACTACGCCCTGAGTACCGGCCATACCGCGTCGGCGGGGCAGAGCAGCGCGCTGAACCTGGACTACCGCGGTGCCTATGGCAACCTGGACGGCAGCTATAGCTACAGCAACAGCTATAATCAGCTGGGGCTGGGGCTATCCGGTGGCGTATTGCTTCACTCCGGCGGCGTGACGCTGTCGCAGCCGCTGCAGAATACGGTCATTCTGGTCGAGGCGAAGCACGCCAGCGGCGTTCGCCTGGATAACCAGAGCGGCGTGGCCATCGATCCCTTCGGCTATGCGGTGGTCCCCTCGGCGACACCATACAGATTCAACGCGGTGGCGCTGCATACGCAGGACTTTGAGCCAGGTTTGGATGTGCCGGTGGCCAGCAGGCAGGTGGTGCCGACGGAGAAGGCTATTGTGAAGGTGCGTTTTGACACGTTTTACGGCGTGAGCCTACTGATCCATAGCCACCTCAACGGTGGCGGCTACCCGGCGGTTGGCGCCAGCGTCTTTAACCAGCAGGGACGTAACAGCGGAACCGTGGGGCTTAACGGCGATCTGTATGTATCCGGAGCGCAGCCGGGCGAGAGGCTGACCCTGCGCTGGGGCAATCAGCCGGGCCAGCAGTGCACGCTGGTGCTGCCGTCCGATCTGTCGATGCGGAATACCACGGTGGGCTACCAGGAACTCTCTCTACCCTGTCAGATTCAATAAGGTGACGGATTAATGAAAGGCCTAAGTATAAAACAGGCGCTTGTATTCACGCTGCTGCTGCTGGGGCTCTGCATCAGCCGTCAGGCATCCGCGCTCTCCTGTCGGGAGGGCAGTAACGCAGGGAGCTGGGTACCCATTGGGAGTATTTATCAGCGCATCGATATCGGGCGGCCGATTATCCTGTCTGCCGCCGACTTTACCGCCGGTAATCTGATTTGGCGCTCGCAGAACTTTAGCACCACCTTTACCTGCTGGGATAACTGGAATACCGGAAGGGGAGAACATGCCTATATTTACTGGAATCCAAAGGATGCGTTTGGGAGCCTGCACCGTTCACTGTCGGTTGGGGTCTCGATCAATGGTATCGACTATGATGCGATTAACATGAAACAGAGCGGCGGTCGGCCCAGCGGCCCCGATCTGGGCGAGGGGACATCCAACAACGGCGGTGGTATCGCCAGATCGCGTACGGTCACCGTCAGCTATTCGGTGTACATCAAGGCCACCGGCGTAACGCCGCCAGCGGGTAGTTTCCCGGCGCTGGGACTGCCATCGCTGTTTCAGATTGACGGCGTGGGCGGCTTGGACGCGCGCCCCAACGGCAATTTTAACGCCTATATATCCGGGTTGGATAAGATCCAGGTGACCCACTGCAACCCGCAGATCAGCGTGCTGGCGAATCATGGCAACAGTATCGATTTCGGTACGCTGAGCGCCACCGGTGCGCGTCCGGGCGTTATCGCCCGCCAGATACCATTCAGTATCAAGGCGACGCTGCGCGGCGGAGAGTGCGGCGGGCAGCAGCTGCAGGCCAGCTTCAGTACCCTGAGGGCGGACGTTGGCGATCGGTCGCTGATTCTGCCGGATACCAACCCGGGCGTGGGGATTTTCCTGACAAAGGCGGGTGATACCAGCACTACACCGATCCCGTTGCAGAGTAATATCGATTTCGGCGGCCGACTGCAGGATAAGCAGAATGAGGTGAGCGAGAACTTTACCGCCAACCTGAAATGGCTGACCAATCGGCCGACGGCGGGGCGCTTCCATGCGACGGCCAACGTCGACGTCACCTTTAAATAGTCTGGTATGCAGTCTTGGTGCGCAGTGCGTGTAACCTTTAGAGTCTTTAATGCATTGTTAGGTGAGTTACGTCACAATAAATGGCTGATTTGTCAACAGAATCACCGACTGATTCAGGTTAAGATAGGGATGTTCGCCGCCGAGCCTCCCCGGGGCTGGCATGAGTGGCGCGTTATTGTGACAAGGAGAGAGGGCAATGAAATTTACCTATCGGGGTGCCGCCTGCGCGATAGCACTAACGCTGGCGCTGACGCCAGGCTGGTCGCTGGCCTGGGAAAAAGATAAAACCTATAACCTGACCATTCTGCATACCAACGATCACCACGGCCACTTCTGGCAGAGCGAGCAGGGCGAATATGGTCTGGCTGCCCAGAAAACGCTGGTGGATCGCCTGCGTGCCGAGATTGCCGCTGAGGGCGGCAGCGTGCTGCTGCTGTCGGGGGGGGATATCAATACCGGAGTTCCGGAGTCCGATCTGCAGGATGCCGAGCCCGATTTTCGCGGTATGAATCTGGTGGGCTACGATGCAATGGCCATCGGCAACCACGAGTTCGACAATCCGCTGAACGTGCTGCGTCAGCAGCAGAAGTGGGCCGACTTCCCGCTGCTGTCGGCCAATATCTATGCGCAAGATAGTGGTAAGCGCCTGTTTCAGCCCTATCAGATGTTCGATCGCCAGGGGATCCGCATTGCGGTGATCGGCCTGACCACCGACGATACGGTCAAGATAGGTAACCCTGAATACCTGAAGAATATCGAGTTCCGCCCCCCGGCGGCGGAGGCCAAGGGCGTGGTAGAGCAGCTGCGGGCCAACGAGAAGCCGGACGTGGTGATCGCCGCGACGCACATGGGCCACTATGACAACGGCAAGCATGGCTCCAACGCCCCGGGCGATGTTGAAATGGCGCGCGCGCTGCCGGCGGGCTACCTCGACATGATCGTTGGCGGCCACTCGCAGGATCCGGTGTGCATGGCACAGGAAAACCGTAAGCAGGCGAATTATGTCCCCGGTACGCCTTGTGCGCCGGATCGCCAGAACGGGACCTGGATCGTTCAGGCTCATGAATGGGGTAAATATGTTGGACGGGCCGACTTTACCTTCCGTAACGGGGAGCTGACCCTGCAGCGCTACCAGCTGATCCCGGTGAATCTCAACCGGCAGGAGAAGCAGGCCGACGGTTCGGAGACGCGGATCTATTACACCGAGGAGATCCCGCAGGATAAGGTGATGCTGAAGCTGCTGGCGCCGTATCAGGATCAGGGGCAGGCCGCGCTGGCGGTGAAAATCGGCAGTGTAGAGGGGCGTCTGGAGGGGGATCGCAGCAGGGTCCGTTTTGAGCAGACCAACATGGGGCGCCTGCTACTGGCAGCGCAGATGGAGCGAACCCATGCCGACCTGGGCGTAATGAGCGGTGGCGGGGTGCGCGACTCGATAGACAGCGGTGACATCAGCTATAAGGATGTGCTTAAGGTGCAGCCGTTCGGTAATGCCGTAGTCTATGTCGACATGAACGGTGCGGAGCTGGAGAAATACCTGAGCGCCGTCGCCAATAAAAAGCCCAACTCCGGCGCCTATGCGCAGTTTGCCAATCTGAGCCTGACGGCGGACGGCAAGCAGGGCGTCAGCGACGTGAAGATTGGCGGGAAACCGCTGCAGGCTGACCGGATCTATCGCGTAGCGTTGCTGAGCTTTAATGCCAGCGGCGGCGATGATTACCCCAATGTGACCCAGTATCCGGGCTACGTGAACACCGGTTTTATTGACGCCGAAGTGCTGAAGGACTATATCCAGCGCCATTCACCGCTCAAGGCGGCGGACTATCAGCCGAACGGCGAGATCGTGTATCGCAATTAAGCGTCATTTCCCACGCCGTGCGTAGCGGTATTTATCTCTGTAACGGCATGCGCGGCATGCCGTTTTTGATCGCCGCGAAGCCGGTCTCAGGCCGCGTCGCGTTTGGCGATATCGGCAAAGCTTCCCTGCAGCAGGGCGGCGAGATCGGCGGCGGCCAGCTCAATGTCTACTCCGCGCTTGCCGCCGGAGACAAAGATGGTGTCGAACTGGCGGGCGGGCGCATCAATCACCGTCGGCAGACGCTTTTTTTGCCCCAGCGGACTGATGCCGCCGACCAGATAACCGGTGACGCGCTGAGCCAGCGCAGGGTCGGCCATATCGGCCTTCTTGGCGCCGAATGCCTTGGCAACCTTCTTGAGATCGAGCTGGGTGGCGACCGGCGTGACGGCGACGGCGAGTTTCTTGCTGTCGCCGTTCAGGGCGACCAGCAGCGTTTTATAGACCCGATCGGCGCTCAGACCCAGCTTGCGTACCACTTCGTCGCCGAAGTTGGTTTCATGGGGATCGTGCTCATAGGCATGCAGGGAAAAAGCGATGTTATTTTTTTCCAGTAGCAGAACGGCTGGCGTCATTGGGAAGACCTCATCATGCATTTTGCGCCAGTATATATCATACAAAAATGTTGGCCAGCGTCGGATGACGGCATCGCGTGCCGCGGGAGAGCGTCTGGATTACTTCCGGTGGATAACTGTTGCCAGCGCGGCCTGGCGATTGCTACCTTATAAAGGATACCGGGCACCCCTTGGGGGGCGCCCGGAATAATAATATCTGAAGTTCCTCTTTGACTGGCCAATAGCAATATTGGCCTTTTTTTATACGCTGTATGTAGCATATGCCCCCCGGAGGGGCAGGCAAACAGTCTGATTATCAGTCCGGCCACCGAGTTAGAGCCGCTAACAAAACCGTTCAACAAAGCGCAAGCAGATAACAGCACAAGTCAGCGTCAGCAATGCAAGATGGGTATCCAGCCGCCGTTCGAAACGGATACGCAGCTTGCCAAAACCCGCTAACCAACCATGAGTTCGCTCTACAACCCAGCGATAACGACCCAAGCGGTCATGACTATCAATGCCTCGCCGGGCAATACGGGCCTTGATTCCCCGTCGCCTCAGATAATCCCGGCAACGGCGAAAATCATACCCCTTGTCTGCGTGTCGCTTGTCAGGCCGATATCGTGGTCGCCCTCTCTTGCCTGCTAACGCCGGGAGGGCATCCAACAATGGCTCAAACATTATCGAGTCATGGCGATTGGCTCCAGAGACAAGCACGGCGAGTGGTATGCCCTGACGTTGCACCACTATGTGTCGTTTACTGCCCAGCTTTCCTCTGTCTGTCGGGTTACGTCCTGTTTCCTGGCCCCCCGGGGGCTGGCTACGCTCGCGCCATCGAGGCTTGCTCTGCTCCAGTCGATGTGACCCGCTTGGTGTAGCTGGGTCAGCAGAGCCACGTGAAGTCGCAGCCAGATGCCTTGAGCTTGCCAGTCGCGTAGGCGACGCCAGCACGTCATTGCGCTGCCAAAACCCAGCGACTGGGGCAAGTTCTCCCAGGGTATCCCAGTCGTAAGGACAAACAGAATACCGTTGAGAACGGCATCGTCATCAAGGTGTGGGTGACCCCCCCGTGACGAAGGCAGTTGGGGCGGCAGAAGTGGCTGTCAGGATTTCCAGAGCTGCTTACTGATGATTTTTCGTGTCATGCCTACTATGTGGGGATTGGCGTTATTCGAATCAACTCGGTTTTGTTAGCGGCCCTAAATCCGCTCATCTAATCCTCTGATACTATTATAGTTTCCATTCTGTCATTCTCACATACATTTATAATTCTTTGTACGGTAATTAATCGGTGGACTCGGCCAAAACAACGAAGGCCGCTTTCGCGACCTTATGCAAGTACAAATACTCACTGAGAACCATTAAGTAACATATCCGCTGGTTCGAACATATTGCCTACTCCAGTAATCGATCCGCTGCGTTTTTCCGTACGCAGGTGGTCATGCCGTCGGCGGGATAGTTCGGCGTTATATAATGGGAGATGGCGGGTATTACATGATGAAAGATCACTGGGTGCAACGGCGTTCCTATCAGGAGATCGGGTGATGATCCGCGCTCTGATAGCCCATACCCCTATCGCCCTGGCGAGCGTCTGCAGCCGACGCGTGACGATATTATCAAGATGTGTCATGCGCTGGCAGCACCTGGAAAACGTGAAGCGGCGCCTGCTGGTATTTTCTGATGTCGATGATATCGACTGTGGCGGCTTCTGTCCGACTCTTGGCTGCTGGACAGGCTTACCCCCAGAGGGGGTGGTTCAGGCCATCAGAGCATGGGGCGCCAGCAGATCCGGCAGCCCCTGCTTGCCAAACAGGTGCAGCGCGCCCACGGCCACCACATATCGCCCCGGTGGCAGGGCTATCAGACGCTGGCGCCAGGCGTGGTTACGCTGCGCCATCAGTACGTTGGCCAGCTCCGGACAAAAGGTCATCGGCAGTGGCGTCTGCAGAACTGCCGGGGGTGCCAGCCACCAGCCGATCAGCGTCTGCAGCAGGCGGGCATTGTTGTGCCAGTGTCGTAGGGTATCATCCAGCAGATCACGCCCCTGATCGGGGAGCCGGTACAGCATTTCCAGCTGGGTATGGGCGCCCTCCAGTTCTACGATCGGCCGCCCCGCATCATGGGCGCAGTTCAGTAGCTGGCAGTCGATGCCAAACTCGCTGCACAGCCCCAGCTGCTGCGCCTGCTGCGCCTGCAGCAGCAGCGCGCAGTGCCACAGGGGAAAGTCATTAATGCGCTCTACGGCCAGACCGGTTTCGCGGCAGCGTTGGCTCAGGGCGTCATAGCGCGCGGCGTCCAGGCGCGCCGAGAGTGGTTGGGTCTGGGGCGGGCTGCTGATATCGCTGTCAGGGCGGGTGATATCGGCCTCGACAATCAGTGCCTGCGCCTGACGTACGCGCTGAATCAGCGGCTCCGGCAGCGGTGACATCGCGGCATTGCCCATGTGAATGCTGGCAACCAGATGCAACCGGGCGCCGCTGCGCAGGTTTACATCAAGGGCAGGATAGGGATAACGTGGCGGCGGGAGCAGCCCGAAACGGGCAGCCAGGTGCCGTAGTCGGTTGAACATGATACCTCCGGCAGGGCGTACCGCCGCATTCAGGCAGCCGCCGTTACAGTGTGCGGTAATCCTTTCATGCTACCTGAGGACGAAAAAAAAGCACCGGCTTCCGGTGCTTTTTGTCTTCAGAGGCGGCTTAGTTCTTCGGGGTAAAACGCAGCAGGCGGTTGGCATTGCTGACCACCGTGATGGAGGAGAGCGCCATGGCGGCGCCGGCGACCACCGGGCTGAGCAGGGTACCGGTCAATGGGTAGAGTATCCCGGCGGCGATCGGGATACCCAGCGTGTTATAGACAAACGCGCCCAGCAGGTTCTGCTTCATGTTGTGCAGCGTGGCCCGCGACAGCGCCACCGCATCGGCCACGCCGCTCAGGCTATGGCGCATCAGGGTGATGGCCGCCGTTTCGATGGCGATATCGCTGCCACCGCCCATGGCGATGCCGACGTCCGCCTGTGCCAGCGCCGGGGCATCGTTAATACCGTCTCCGATCATGGCGACCTTATGCCCCGCCTGCTGTAGTGCTCGGATGGCCTCCGCCTTGCCCTCCGGCAGCACACCGGCGATAACCTGATCTATTCCTGCTTCGTGCGCGATGGCCTGGGCGGTGAGTGGGTTGTCTCCCGTCAGCATCACCAGCCGGTAGCCCATACCGTGCAGGCGCTGTAGGGCAGCGACGCTGTCATTGCGCAGAGGATCGCGAATCGACAGCAGCGCCGCGGCGCGACCGTCGACCGCCAGCAGCACCGGCGTGGCGCCCTGGCTGGCCTGCTGCGCCAGCAGCGCATCCAGGGCGTGGGTGTCGATCCCCTGCGCCGCCATCAGCGCCGCGTTGCCCAGCAGCAGGGTATGGCCCTCGGCTTCACCGCTGACCCCCAGTCCGCGCAGGGTGCGGAACTGGGTGACCGGCGGCAGCGTTTGCCCTTCGGCCCGGGCGCTGACGGCGCGCGCCAGCGGGTGGCTGGAGCCACTCTCCAGCGCCGCGGCCCAGCGGAGGGCCTGCGTTTCGTCGATGCCCTCCAGCGTATGGACGGCGATCACCTTGGGCATCCCTTCGGTCAGGGTACCCGTTTTATCGAAGACCAGCGTATCCAGCTCGCTGGCATGCTGCAGCGCATCGGCGTCGCGCACCAGAACCCCCAGCTCGGCGGCGCGGCCGACCCCGGAGATGATGGACATCGGCGTCGCCAGCCCCAGCGCGCAGGGACAGGCGATGATCAGCACCGTCGTGGCGACCACCAGGGTATAGACCAGCTGCGGCTGCGGGCCGAAGAAGAACCAGATCAGCCCGCTGATGACGGCAATGGCGACCACCGTCGGTACAAAGATGGCGGAGATGCGATCCGCCAGCTGGCCGATGGCCGGTTTACTGCTCTGGGCCTGGCGGACCAGCTTAATGATGCGGGCCAGCGTAGTCTGGCTGCCGATGGCGGCGGCGCGGAACAGCACGCTGCCATCGGTAACCACAGTGCCGGCGTGCACCCGATCGCCGACGCCCTTTTGCTGCGCAATGGGCTCGCCGGTCAGCATGGCCTCATCCAGCCAGGCCTCGCCGGAGAGGATCTCGCCGTCGACCGGTACCCGATCGCCGGTGACCAGGCGCAGGGTCATTCCCAGCTGCACCTCGGTTAACGGCACGTTCTTCTCACCCTCGTCCGTCACCAGGCGAGCAGTCGGCGGCGTCAGATCCAACAGTCGCTCCAGGGCGCTGGAGGAGCGTTGGCGCGCCCGCGCCTCCATCGCGTGTCCCAGATTGATCAGGCCGATGATCATCGCGCTGGCCTCATAGTAGAGGTGGCGTGCCTCTGGCGGAAAAATCTGTGGCCACAGGTTAACGCTGATGGAGTACAGCCAGGCAGCACCGGTGCCCAGCGCGACCAGCGTATCCATGGTGGCGCTGCCGTTGAGCAGGCTGCGCCAGGCGTTACGATAGAAGTGGCCACCGGCGCCGATCATCACCGCCAGGGTGGCGATCCCGACGATAAGCCAGGGTATCTGGCTGTGCTCGGTCAAGGTCATCGAGCCGCCGAACAGCCCCCAGGCCATCAGCGGCAGACCGAGCCCCAGCGCCACGGCGGCCTGCCAGCGGAAGGCGCGCACGGCTTTCTGTGCGCTCTCATGCTGACGGGCGCGGCGCAGCACCTCATCTTGGATTATCTCCGCGCCGTAGCCGGCTTTCTGTACGGCGCTGATCAGCGCCCGCGGATCGCCGTGGCCGCTGACCAGCGCGCTGCGTTCGGCCAGATTGACCCGGGCATGCGCTACGCCGGGCACCGCCTGCAGGGCGTTTTGTACTTTCAGCACGCAGCTGGCGCAGCTCATGCCGTCGAGCAATAGCTGCACGCTGTCGCCGTCGTCGTTGTCGGTGTGCGGTACGATGTCGACGGAGGCCGGAGTGGGGTCGAGAGCCGCTGCCTGGGTTTCCGGCATCGCAACATCAGTGCTGGGCAGCGGCTCAGATTTTGGGTGTGCACCCTCCACGGCCTGCGCCTGGTAGCCGGCCTGCTGTATGGCGGCGATAAGCGCTGCGCTGTCAGCCTGGCCATAGATGTCGGCCTGGGTGAGGGTCACCATGGCGGCGTCAACGCCAGGCACGGCCTCCAACGCCTGGGTGACGCTGGCGATGCAGTGGCCACAGCTCAGATCGCTGAGGCTGAGGCGGATGTCGGCATCGCCGGCCGGCGATGCCTGGTAACCCGCTTGCCCGACGCTCTGAATAATATCAGTAGCGCTGGCGCTGCCGATCACCCGGGCATAGCGCGGCGTATTGACGATGGCCTTCTCGACGTCGGGACGGGCCTCCAGCGCATTTTTTACTTTTTTAGCGCAGTTCATGCAGGAAAGCCCCTGCAGGGCGAACAGCTGTGTCTGTGACATGATGAAACCTCTCTCGCAAATGGTTACGCTCAGGGTGCGGCGCGATAGCCTGCCGGTTGGCGTCCCCTTCAATTACGGTTAAGCTTAAACCTTCCCGCAAGGTTAAGGTCAAGGGGGACGGGTGAATATTAGTGAAGTGGCGAAAAAAACCGGCCTGAGCAGCAAGGCCATCCGCTTTTATGAAGAGAAAGGGCTGGTGACGCCGCCGCTGCGCGGGGAGAACGGCTATCGCCACTATGCGGCGACCCAGCTGGAGGAGCTGACGCTGCTGCGTCAGGCGCGTCAGGTCGGCTTTACGCTGGAGGAGTGCCGGGAGCTGGTGGTGCTGTTCCACGACGAGCACCGCCACAGTGCCGAGGTAAAACAGCGCACCCTGCAAAAGGTGGCGGAGATAGAGGTGCACATCCGCGATCTACAGGCGATGCGTGACCGGCTGGCGGCACTGGCACAGGCCTGCCCCGGCGACGACAGCGCCGATTGCCCGATCATTAACGATCTGGCCGGCTGCTGTCGCGGGGCGGGGCACAGGGGATAACTTCCAGCGTGATGCCGCTGACGGCGCGCACCTGAACGCACTGTCCAGCGGGCAGATCCTGGGCACAGGTGACGCGCCAGCTGCTGTCGCCGAGGCGCAGGCGTCCATGGCCGTTGACCAGGGGCTGTTCCAGGAGCGCCCGTTGACCGATCAGCTGGCGACCGCGCTGGTTGAGGGTGCTGTCCGCTGCCTCTTCCGCCGCACCGCGGCGCTGCCAGCGCCACCACAGCAGGGCGCTGATCACCGTCAGCAGGGCGAACAGGGTGAGCTGAGCCTCCCAGCCAAACGGCCACAGCCAGTGCAGCAGGCCGACCAGCAGGGCAGCGCAGCCGCTCCACAGGGCATAGCCCCCGGCACCGAGCAGCTCGGCAGCCAGCAGCAGTCCCCCCAGCGTTAACCACAGACCGTGGGGGTTCTGCAGCAGATAGGCCATCATGGCTGGCAATCCTTATTGCTGTCCGAACGCAGCAGCTCGCTGATCCCGCCGACAGCGCCCAGCAGGCTGCTGGCCTCCAGCGGCATCATGATCACCTTGCTGTTATTCGACTCCCCGATACGCTGCAGCGCTTCGGTATACCTCTGGGCGACAAAATAGTTGATGGCCTGCAGATTACCGGCAGCGATGGCCTCCGACACCATGGCGGTGGCCTGGGCCTCGGCCTGGGCTGCGCGCTCGCGCGCCTCCGCCTGCAGGAAAGCGGACTGGCGCTCCCCCTCTGCCTTGAGGATCTGTGACTGTTTCTCCCCCTCCGCGCGCAGAATCGCGGCCTGACGCACCCCCTCGGCCTCCAGAATATCGGCGCGCTTGGTACGTTCGGCCTTCATCTGGGCATTCATGGAGGCGATTAGCTCGGCCGGTGGGCGCACGTCGCGGATTTCAATACGGGTCACTTTGATCCCCCAGGGATTGGTGGCCTCATCGACAATCTGCAGCAGGCGGCTATTGATCAGGTCCCGCTGGGAAAGCATTTCATCGAGCTCCATGGAGCCGAGTACGGTGCGGATGTTGGTCATGGTCAGGTTGATGATGGCCAGATCGAGATTACTCACCTCATAGGCGGCCCGTGCCGGATCTATAACCTGAATAAAGCAGACGGCATCGATGGTGACATTGGCGTTGTCTTTGGAGATCACCTCTTGGGAGGGGATATCCAGAACCTGTTCCATCATGTTGATTTTACGGCCAATACGATCCATGAACGGGATCACCAGATTCAGTCCCGGCATCAGGGGGCGGGTGTAGCGGCCAAAGCGTTCAACGGTCCACTGATAGCCCTGAGGGACGATCTTTATCGCCGACCAGACGATAATCAGGGCGACGATTACCAGTACCGGAAAGACTGTGAGCATAGATTTCTCCTTGAGTTGGCGGACTGAGGGGCTGCGCGGCCTAGTCCGGGAACGCCGTCAGTTCAAAAACGCCCAGCTGGCCGTGGCCGCGGATATCCACGCTGTGGGTCTGCGGACAGGGCGTTTGCAGGATGGCGCTGTCATAACGCGTCAGCTGCAGTGAAGCCGCGGCGCCGAGCGGTGTCAGCGACAGGTCGCCCTGGCGGCAAAACAGTAGGATCGTGCTGGCGTGACAACGCAATGGAGGCATAGTGGGGCGAATATCCAGCCACTGCAGTCGCGCGCCGTAGTGGCGCGGGTCGTAAATCAGGTTGAGATCGCGCACCGGGCCATCACACAGTTGGCTGCTGACCCGACTATCGCCAGAGAAGCGCACGATACCATTGCCGCGCAGCGGCTGCTGCGCTGAACCATCAATGGTCAGTCTCAGCCCTGGCCCCTCAAGCAGCGAAAGGATCCGCTGATAGCCGCCATAGGCGGAGAAGGGGGCGTCGCAGGTGATGTCGGCCATGGAGAGCCGCCAGCGAAAGCGGGAACCGCTGGCATTGTCCTCCCGCATGATTTCACGCGTGGTACCCTGACCGTTGTGCCAGGGCATGCTTTGGTAGTCGCCTAACCGGTGAATCTGCCACGGGGTCATCGCTGTCTGTCCTGTAAACGGGCCGCACGGCGGCATAACTGTAGTCTGTGGAGCGCCCTCGGCGCCCATCCATGCCCATCTATAATGTATAGCTATTTTGTGGGCAATGGCACGCGACAGGTCAAATAGTTGTGTCCGATAGCTGCGTTTATCGCGGCCGATGAGGCGGCGGCGGTTTGGCGTGCGCGGGGAAATCTGCCACAATGCCGCCCGTCCGAGGCGTCCTCAAACAAGGCAGAACACGATGCAGTATCCGATCAATGAAGTATTTCAGAGTTTACAGGGCGAAGGTTTTTATACCGGCGTTCCGGCGATTTTTATTCGTCTGCAGGGGTGCCCGGTCGGCTGTAGCTGGTGCGATAGTCAGCACACCTGGCATCAGCGTCCGGAGCGCCAGGCCGATCTGGCGCAGATCGTTGAAAAGACGGCGGAGAGCGAAGCCTGGGCCAGCGCCGATGCGGCGGCGCTGGTTGCGCTGTTACGGCAGCGGGGCTATCAGGCCCGCCGCGTAGTGATCACCGGCGGCGAGCCCTGTATGTACGATCTGCTGCCGTTGACCACGGCGCTGGAGCAGGGCGGCTATCGCTGCCAGATAGAGACCAGCGGAACCCACCCGGTGCGCTGCAGCGCACAGACCTGGGTGACCGTATCCCCCAAGGTGGGGATGCGCGGAGGGATGGAGGTGCTTACCGACGCGCTGCGCCGCGCCAACGAGATAAAACACCCGGTTGCGCGGGCGCGCGATATCGAGGCGCTGGATGCGCTGCTGGCGCGTTTGGACGGTGAGTTGCCGCCGGTGGTGGCGCTACAGCCGATCTCCTGCAAGGAAGAGGCGACCCGCCTGTGTATTGAAACGTGCCTGGCGCGCAACTGGCGCCTGTCCATGCAGACTCATAAATACCTGAATATCGTCTGAGTAGCGCGCCCCGCCGGACATCGGCGGGGCGCGTTGGCACTAGCGTCGGGCCGCGGGCGCCGGGCGCCGCGGCGTGTGGAGACCGACCGGTTGGGTCGGCGACGTCGGTTGGCGCTCCGGCCTGAGATCCATCTCAATCATCCATAGTTGCTCATTGATCTCCTCCTTGCGGGCATCGATCTGACGATAGTCTGAGTGAGGGCTTTGCGTCACGGTATACGCTCCTGATGGATTATTTGCCGGCGCATCATAGCGCGTCGGCGCCAGAGAGAAAGCAGGTAATGTCTGAAAACCGTATGCGTTCTCATTTCTTGCCTTTTTCTGCGCCGCCGGACTCGGCGATGACATCGAATAATCGTTTGCCTGGGCCCCGGTGGATGGCTAAAGTAGGCGGCTATTTTCACGGTGGGCGGGAAGTCAGTGGGACAATACGCGCTGGCAAGGAGAGGATATGCTGCCATCAGCGGGCTGGTTAGGGCTCAGTTATTTTACCTATTTTTTCTCATTCGGTGTCTTTCTTCCGTTTTGGAGTCTGTGGCTGCAGGAGCAGGGGATCTCGCCGGAGTCCATCGGCATTCTGCTGGGCGCCGGGATGGGCGCTCGCTTCGTCGGTAGCCTGTTCATTACCCCGGCGGTCAAGAGAACCTCCCAGCTGCTGGTGGCGCTGCGTCTGGTGACGCTGATCGTCCTGTTCTGCGGCGTCGGCTTTATGTTGGGCAGCGCCTGGGCCTGGCTGATGGCGGTGATGGTGGGGTTCAGCCTGTTCTATGGTCCTCTGGTGCCGCTGACCGATGCGCTGGCGGCGACCTGGCAGCGCCAGATTGGGCTGGACTACGGCAAGGTGCGCCTGTGGGGATCCCTGGCCTTTATCGTGGGATCGGCAGCGACCGGTGAGCTGGTCAACGCCTTTGGCCATCAGGCTATCCTGTATAGCCTGCTGGGGGGACTGCTGGCGATGCTGCTGGGCATGCTGCTGCGCCCCACGCAGCCGCCTCAGGATGGCCCTGCCCATCAGACGGCGCAGGTCACCCCCTGGTCCATTTTGCTTAGGGAGCGTTCGGTGTGGCGTTTTTTACTGTGCTGCGCGCTGTTGCAGGGAGTTCACGCCGGCTATTACGCCTTCAGCACCCTTTTTTGGAGCCGGGCCGGTTACTCTGCGTCGCTGGTGGGATACCTGTGGTCGCTGGGGGTGGTGGCTGAGGTGATTATCTTTGCCCTGAGCAATCGTCTGTTTCGCCGCTGGACGGTGTCTGGCCTGCTGCTGTTATCCTGCCTCTGCTCACTGCTGCGCTGGGTGATGATGGGGGCGACGACGGCGCTGCCGTGGCTGGTGGTGATGCAGATCCTGCATGCCGGTACTTTTACCGTATGCCATCTGGCTGCGATGCGCTTTATCTCGGCACGTCAGGGCGGCGATGTGATCCGTCTGCAGGCGGTCTATTCCGCGCTGGGCATGGGGGGAAGCGTGGCGGTGATGACGGTGCTGGCGGGGGTGGTATATCAGTACAGCCCCAGCGGCATGTTTTATCTGATGGCGCTGCTGGTGACGCCGGTGCTGTTCCTGCGCCCCGGCGCCCGCTGATCACTGACCGCGATAGGTGCAGCCAGCGGTACAGGTCTCTTTGACCCGCACCGCGCTCAGCAGCGGCAGGCGTGGCTTGAGCTGATCCCAAATCCAGCGGGCCAGTACCTCACTGGTCGGGTTTTCCAGTCCGGCGACTTCATTGAGATAGTGGTGATCCAACTGATCATAGATCGGCTGGAAGCGCGCTTTCAGATCGGCAAAGTCCATTACCCAACCGGTGTGAGGGTCGACCTCACCGGTGATCTCTATGCGCACCAGAAACGAGTGGCCGTGCAAACGGCCGCATTTGTGCCCCTGCGGTACATGCGGCAAACGATGGGCCGCTTCAAACTGAAACTCTTTAAACAGGGTGGTTGTCATGGTGACGCCTCATAACCAAAAGAAGCGCATGGTAGCGCAAAGCGGCGCGGGGGGGTAGTTTGCGCCACAGATCGGCCCCGATTGTGTTATTTGGTCTGCATTGTTATGTTTTTTATTTGTTAACTTTAGGCGTTAGACACTATGCTGGACGGCACCTGATTCTGCCGTCACAGGAGTGATGCCATGCCCTTTTCCCGCCCCGTCCCACCGGCCGAGATGCTGCTGTCCCAGCTGCGCGCCATCGCAGGTCCTTCCCGGGTGTTAAGCGATACGCGCAAAACGGCGCGTTACTGTAAAGGCTTTCGCTCCGGTCAGGGCCGCGCGCTGGCCGTGGTGTTCCCCGACACGCTGCTGGCGATGTGGCGGATCTTCAAGGCCTGCGTCGAGGCCGATCGCATCATTCTGATGCAGGCGGCCAATACCGGCCTGACCGAAGGGTCGGCCCCCAGCGGCGATGACTACGATCGCGAGCTGGTGATCATCAATACCCTGCGCCTGGGTGGCGCCCAACTGCTGGGTGAGGGGCGTCAGGTGGTAGCATTGCCCGGCACCACCCTGTGGCAGCTTGAGCGATTGCTGAAGCCACTGGGGCGGGAGCCCCATTCGGTGATCGGCTCCTCCTGTATCGGCGCCTCGGTAATCGGCGGTATTTGTAACAACTCCGGCGGTGCGCTGGTGCAGCGTGGTCCGGCCTATACCGAAATGGCGCTGTATGGACGGGTCAATGAAAAAGGCGAGGCAGAGCTGATCAACCATCTGGGCATTGCGCTGGGCGAGACGCCGGAGGCCATATTGGAGAACCTGTCCCTGCGGCGTTACAGCGATGCGGATGTTCAGCATGATACGCGCCGGGCCTCCGATCATCAGTATGCGCAGCGCGTCAGGGCGGTCGATGCCGCCACGCCGGCCCGCTTTAATGCCGATGAACGGCGTCTGTTTGAGGCCTCCGGCTGTGCCGGAAAGCTGGCGGTGTTCGCCGTGCGTCTGGATACCTTTCCTGCGGAGGCGCGCCAGCAGGTGTTTTATATCGGTACCGATCGGCCCCAGGTGCTGACCGGGCTGCGGCGGCATATATTGAGCCACTTTACCCACCTGCCGGTGGCCGCGGAGTATCTGCATCGCGATACGTTTGATATCGCCGAGCGCTACGGTAAAGATACCTTTTTGATGATCGAAAAGCTGGGGACAGACAGGATGCCGTTCTTCTTCAACCTGAAGGGGCGGATCGACGCATGGGCAGCGCGTGTGCCGCTGCTGCCGTTCCACCCGGTCGATCGCGCGATGCAGGCGCTGAGCCGTCTGTGGCCGGGGCATCTGCCGCCGCGCATCAGGCAGTACCGCGATCGCTATTCCCACCACCTGTTGCTGAAGATGGCCGGAGAGGGGATCGAGGAGGCACAGCGGTGGCTGAGCGACTATTTTGCCCAGGCCGACGGCGACTTTTTTACCTGTACGCCGGAGGAGGGGAACAAGGCATTTTTACATCGCTTTGCCGCCGCCGGGGCGGCGATACGCTATCAGGCGGTGCATGACCGGCAGGTCGAAGATATTCTGGCGCTGGATATCGCCCTGCGGCGCAACGACACGCAGTGGTTTGAACAGTTGCCGCCGGAGCTGATGCAGGATCTGTCGCACTGTCTGTACTATGGCCACTTTCTGTGTCACGTATTTCATCAGGACTATATCGTGCGCAAGGGGGCCGATGTGGCGGCGATTAAGGCGAAGATGCTGGCGCTGCTGGATGCGCGCGGCGCGGAGTACCCGGCGGAGCATAACGTGGGCCATCTCTACCGCGCCAAGCCGCAGCTTGAGGCCTTTTATCGTCATCAGGATCCCACCAATACCCTCAATCCCGGCATCGGCAAGACCAGTAAGTGCCGCAGCTGGGGCTGCGACGGTGGCCACTAGGGCGTGTCCCGTAGCCGTGCGCGCCAGCGATGCTCACGACCCGTTACGCGATACGCCCTGGGCCAGCTTTTCATCCGCCGGCGGACAGTACAGGCGGTGCAGGGTTTCCAGCAGGGCCAGCGTGCGCGGATCGTCAATGCGATAGACGATCTGTTTGCCTTCGCGCCGGGTGGTGACCAGCGCCAGGCGGCGCAGCACCCCGAGCTGCTGGGAGAGGGTCGGCTGCAGGATCCCCGTCGTCGCCTCCAGCTCACCGACGGCCGCCTCGCCCTGACTGAGGCAGCATAACAGCAGCAGGCGATCCGGATTGGCCAGCGCGCGCAGGATCCGCGATGTGTCCGCCGCCGCCCGCTGCATCTGTCGGTGCATTTGAGATGTCGTCATCGTGCGCTTCCTCACCAACGCTTTCTTATTTAATATTATATATTATTATATAATGATGAGGGGAAGCTGGCAACGCCGAGCCGGGTCGCTGCCGGTCTGATAATCGGATTCGATGAGGTGAGCAGATGAAAATCGTAATTGTCGGTGGGGTTGCCGGGGGCGCATCCGCCGCGGTCAGGGCCAGAAGGTTGTCTGAGACGGCGCAGATCATCGTGCTGGAGCGCGGGGAGTATGCCTCGTTCGCCAACTGTGGCCTACCCTATCATATCGGCGGTGAAATCCCGCAGCGCGATAGCCTGCTGTTGAAGACGCCGCAGGATTTTCGCCAGCGTTTCAATGTTGAGGTTCGGGTGCGCAACGAGGTACTGTCCATCGATCCCCAGGGAAAAAGCGTGGAGGTGCGCGATAGCGCCAGCGGGAAGACCTACCATGAGTCCTACGATCGCCTGCTGCTGAGCAGCGGTGCCGCGCCGCTGGTGCCGCCGTTGCCGGGGGTGACAAGCCCGGGGGTATTTACCCTGCGCAGCATTAACGATATGGATGCCATTCTGGCGCACATTGCGGCGCGGGCACCGCAGCATGCCACCGTGGTCGGTGGGGGCTTTATTGGTCTGGAGGTGGCCGAGGCACTGCATCAGCGTGGGCTGGCGGTCACCCTGCTGGAGATGGGCGCTCAGGTAATGATGCCGGTCGATGGCGAGATGGCGGTGCCGCTGCACCAGACGCTGCGCCGCCACGGGGTGGATCTGCGCCTGCAGACGGCGCTGCAGGCGATCGCCGCCGACGGGGAGGGCATGGCCCTGACCCTGAGCGACGGCAGCGTGCTGCAGAGCGGGCTGGTGATCATGGCTATCGGAGTGAGGCCGGAAAGTCGCCTGGCACAGGATGCCGGCCTGGCGCTGGGCGCCAGTGGCGGTATTCGGGTGGACAGCGGGATGCGCACTTCCGCGGTGGATATCTACGCGGTAGGCGACGCTGTTGAGGCGCCGCCCTTTGACGACGCCATGCCACTACTGGTTCCGCTGGCTGGGCCGGCCAACCGCCAGGGGCGCATTGCGGCCGATACCATGCTGGGGCGTGATAGCCGCTACCGCGGTAGCCAGGCGGCGGCGGTGTGTAAGGTCTTTGATATGACCGTCGCCAGCGTGGGGCTGAGTGAGAAGCTGCTGCAGCGCCAGCAGAGGGGCTATGAGAAGGTGTATGTGCATGGGTCTGACCACGCCGGCTACTACCCCCACGCGACGCCCATCAGTCTGAAGCTGCTTTTCGATCCGGCCAACGGCGCCATTCTTGGCGCCCAGGCGATAGGCCAGGAGGGGGTCGACAAGCGCATTGATGTGATCTCTGTCGCCCAGCGCGCCGGGCTGAAGGTGGAGGATTTGGAACATCTGGAGCTGTGCTATGCGCCGCCCTATAACAGCGCCCGGGATCTGGTCAATCAGGCGGGGATGTTGGCGGCCAACGTACGCTGCGGCGATACCGCGATTTGCCATGTCGCCGACGTACTGCAGCGCGATCCGGCGCGCCAGTGTCTGCTGGATATCCGCACCCCGCAGGAGCTGAAGGCGCATGGAACCTATCCGCAGGCGCTGCACATCCCGCTGGATGCACTGCGCGAACGTCTGAATGAGCTACCGCGGGATAAGGAGATCCTGATCGGCTGCCAGTCGGGTCTGCGGGGTCACGTGGCCTACCGCATTCTGCTTCAGCACGGCTTCCGTGCGCGTAATCTGAGCGGGGGTTATATCACCTTTACACGGACGCTGGCGGTGCAGGACTAGCGCGGCGCACCGGGATTGTCCTCCCGGCGGACGATCCCGGTGTAATATGAGCGCAGGGTGAAGTAAAAAGAGTGTTTTTTCAATTAGTGTATTTACGCGAACTTGTTGAATAAATCAGGTTTTGAGTAGATTTTCCCGCAGCCAGGCTGATACGTACTGGCAGTACGCTTGCTTTCCGGCATGCCTGCCTTTTTCCGGAGGTGCCGGTCCTGTTCCGGGTAATGCAGCAGAATGAAAAGCTGCATATGCCGCTGTTGCTGAGCCAGTATGGCACGCCGCGTATCGCGGCAACTAAGGCCTCCTGCGCGGTGTGCCGCCACGCATTTACAATCTCCGGCGTGAGTATTATCCTGCCGGTGGATTAACCATGGGTTAATTACAGTATTTTGATGAATAAATGACTCGGGGTGCCCTTCCTTGTGAAGGCTGAGAAATACCCGTATTACCTGATCTGGATAATGCCAGCGTAGGGAAGTCACGGTGTCTGACCGCGCCGCCTTCTTCACGCCGGTTGAGAGAGATGCCATGTTGACACAACCCACCCCCCTGCCTGATGCGCTGTGCGCCCAGGCGCTGATGACCTTACGCCAGCGCGCGCCGCTGGTTCACTGCCTGACCAATGAAGTGGTGCAAAGCCTGACGGCCAACGTGCTGTTGGCGCTGGGCGCCGCTCCGGCGATGGTTGTGCAGGCTGAGGAGGCCCGCCAGTTTGCAGCGCTGGCCGATGCGCTGCTGATTAATATCGGTACGTTGTATGACACGCGCGCCAACAGTATGCTGGCGGCGATTGAGTCGGCCAACCTGGCAGGAACCCCCTGGGTACTGGATCCGGTGGCCGTCGGGGCGCTGCGCTACCGCAGTGATTTTGCCCATCGTTTGTTGCGGTTGCGCCCGGCGGTGATTCGCGGCAACGCCTCTGAAATCCTGGCGCTGGCAGGCGCCCCCTCGCGCGGACGCGGCGTCGATAGCCAGGATGACGCGCTGGCGGCGCTACCGGCGGCAGCGGCGCTGGCGCGCGATAGCGGCGCGGTGGTGGCGATTACCGGCGCCAGCGATTACGTGACCGATGGACATAACAGCTACCGGATCGACGGCGGCGATCCACTGATGACCCAGGTCGTCGGTACCGGGTGCGCGCTGTCGGCGGTGGCGGCGGCCTTCAGCGTATTGGACGATCGTCTGACGGCGGTGGCCAGCGCCTGCCGGGTGATGGCGCTGGCGGGTCAGCGGGCGGCGGCGCAGGCCAGCGGTCCCGGCAGCTTCACGCCCCATTTCCTGGATGCCCTGTATGGCCTTCAGCCCGCCGTCATCGCGGGGGAGGGGGCATGAGCATGAGCGCAGAACGGATTAATGCCCTGACCATCGCCGGTACCGATCCCAGCGGTGGCGCCGGGATCCAGGCCGATCTCAAAGCCTTTTCCGCGCTGGGCGCCTATGGTACCAGCGTCATCACTGCACTGGTGGCCCAGAATACCCGCGGCGTACAGTCGGTTTACCCTATTGACGCCGGGTTTGTTCAGGAGCAGCTGGACTCCGTGCTGAGCGATGTGCGTATCGACAGCGCGAAAATTGGCATGCTGTCCAGCGCCGATATCGTCACCTGCGTCGCCGATGCGCTGAAACGCTATCCTTTGCCGTACGTCGTGCTGGATACGGTTATGGTGGCCAAAAGCGGCGATGCGCTGCTGGCGCCACAGGCCGTCAGCGCGATTCGCGAGCAGCTGTTGCCGCAGGTCTCGCTGATCACCCCCAACCTGCCGGAAGCCGCCACGCTGCTGGGGTGTGCGGCGGCAGAGGATGAGGTGGCGATGGTTGCCCAGGGCGAAGCGCTGCTGGCGCTGGGATGTCAGGCGGTTCTGATGAAGGGGGGACACCTGCGGTGCGGGGAGAGCCCTGACTGGTTGCTGACCCGCGACGGCGCCGCCGAGCGTTTTAGTGCGGCGCGCGTGGCGACGCGCCATACTCACGGGACGGGCTGCACCCTGTCCGCGGCGCTGGCGGCGCTGCGTCCGCGTCATGAAGACTGGCGCGCTACCGTTGCCGCCGCGAAGGTGTATCTGCAGGGGGCGTTGATGGCCGCGGATTCCCTGCAGGTGGGACAGGGCATTGGCCCGGTGCACCACTTTTACCGCTGGTGGTAAGCGGGGCTAAGCGGCGTGCTGCGCCGCCAGCGCATTCAGCGCGGCGAGCCTCTGGAGGTGCTCGGCGTCGAAGCGGTTGAGGGTGAAAAATGGCATCTCCGCGTCCGGGCGCAGCGCCAGCGCCAGCGCCGGTTTACCCTCCTCCGTGGCCAGCCAGCCGATCAGATAGCTGGCCTGACGCTGTGGGCTTTTCCAGCTCAGCAGCAGCGATGGCCACGGGTTGGATGCACTGGCGGCCCGCGTGGCGATGAACAGGCCATCGTGCCAGCGTCCAGCGTAGTCACCGTCGTGATCCAACGACTGTGGGTCGCGCTGGAGCCACTGGTGCAGGCGGCTGACCCCGTCGCAGCTCAGGCTGTTCTCCAGCGCCTGCCATTGCGGATAGCCGCGGCTGTGCTGCCAGCAGGCGATGCCCAGATAGTCATTGATCTCCGCCCACCAGCCTGTCATCTGCTCACGCAGCGCGGTATCGCGCACGGTGCGATAGGGAATCAGGTGCCGATCGCCGACGGCCAGATCTTGCAGGGCGACCAGCGGCAAGGTTTTCGGTTTACTGCGCAGGGTTGCCCACAGCAGCAGCTTGGGAATGCGCGGCGTAATGGTCTGTATGCTGAAACGATACGTATCGCCGATGGAGAGAACAACGCCGCTGGAAGTGCCGCGTTTATCCTGATAGTTACGGATGATGATCAGTGGATTGAACGCCATCCAGCCGGTCAGGTATCTCTCCTGCGGGCGATCGGTGTGGCCAAATGCGTCGACCCGCTGGCGGATGGCGGAACAGTCCAGCGCATCAAGCGCGCCGGCGCTGGCGGCATCGTAGCGTTCGCGCGCAAGAGTGGGCAGCGGGGGAAGGGTAATCATATCGCTCATAGCGGTGGTATCCTGAGGAACGTGGGCGGGCCAAGCTTACCCTAAAGCCTGGCTGTGAGGCCGGTATCGGGATACTTTTCTGCTATAGATCAACTTTTTCCGATTGAAGATAATTAATAAAAATAGTAAATGTTCTATTTATTAGTCAGCTGTAGTGTGAATAAATCACGACGCTGTTCGCTGTTGCCGCCACTATCTAAATGAAGGAGTTATCATGAAAACAATCGCCGGGGTACTGGCTGCCCTCCTGTTGGCCTACGCAGCGCCGGGAATGGCCGACGAGGCTATTCCGCCCTCGTTGTCTGAGCTGATGGCGCAGCCGTCGTATCAGCAGAGCTGGAAACAGGCGCTGCAGGGGGAGAAAGATCTGCCGTCGTGGGTGCGCAGCGGGCAGGGAACCTCCACGCCGCCGCAGACGCTGACCTGGCAGGATAAGGCGTACCAGGTTGGCATGATCTGCCAGCCACACAACTGCGGCAACCGGCAGGTGTTTATCGCCTTCAGCGGCGATCGACGCCAGGCATGGGCGCTGCGTGTAACGCTCCCAGACAGTGATGCGGCGATGCTGCATCCCTCTAAACATGTCCACTTTCAGTGGCTGGGTAATCCGGATGCTTCCCTGAAAACTCTGTTGATGAAACAGGTCACCTCTCAGCCGGGCTGGAAATAGCGCGTTTCACGCGTGCGGTGCCGCTGTATCAGTGAGTAATTAGGTGTAATTAATTGTAAATCAGTACAGCGTTCGCCGTGCGGAATGTTACTCTGCGCATAATTTAACTTGATACGGTAAAGTGATGATGAAAAAGGGACTCTTCCAGGCCGCCGTCGGCCTGCTGGTACTGTGCTCTGTTGCCGCTCAGGCCGCTGGGTATCAGGAAGGAAAACAGTATACCAACATGCCTAAAGCCGTGCCTGGAGCACCTGCGGTCGTCGAATTTTTCTCTTTCTATTGCCCGCCCTGTAACCAGTTTGCCAACGTCTACCGCATCGGTGAGGCGGTAGACGGGATCCTGTCGCAAGGGGAGAAGGTGGTGAAATATCACGTGAGCTTCCTTGGGCCACAAGGGGTGGCGCTGACGGAGGCGTGGTCTGTGGCGCAGGCCCTTGGCGTGTCGGATAAGGTGGAAAAGCCGCTGTTTGATGCGGTGCAGGTGAAGCGTAGTATTAACTCTCCGGCGGATATCCGTCAGGTATTTATCGACTCCGGCGTTGCGGCGGCAGAGTATGATGCGGCTCTGAACAGTTTTGTCGTAAAATCGCTGACGGCCCGACAGGAGAATGCGGTGCAGGCTTTTGGCGTGCGTGGCACCCCGTCGTTTTATGTTGCAGGCAAGTACCAGGTTAAAAATGATGGAATGCAGGCGACCAGTATTGACGGCTATCGCAGTGAGTATGCGGACGTGGTGAAGTTCCTGCTGGCTCAGGGTAAATAGTTATCTCCTCTGCTGATAAATGCCG
>NZ_AFJI01000114.1 GCF_000264785.1 Edwardsiella ictaluri ATCC 33202
GCATGATGCTGCAGACGCAGAGGCTATCTGCGAAGCCGTCACTCGACCTAACATGCGGTTCGTGCCAGTCAAGACTCCTGAGCAACAAGCCGTATTGGCACTTCACCGGAGTCGTCAGAGTTTCATCAAACAACGGACCGCTCAGGCGAATCAAATTCGGGGGCTATTGGCTGAATTTGGCATCGTTGTATCCCGGGGGATCCAGCAGTTACAACTACAGTTACCTGAGATCCTGGAAGATGCCAATAACTCATTACCATCTCTATTTCGTGTACAACTGAGTCTGTTACAGCACCATATGACATATCTGTTCGATGTCATCGCTACGCTCGACAAGCAGATTGAGCAGTGCTACCGCCAAAATGCGCTATGTCAGCGTATCAGCAAGATCCCAGGCATTGGCCCAGTCACCGCCACCGCACTCATTGCGACTATCGGCAACGCCAGCAATTTCGAAAATAGCCGACAGTTGGCTGCCTGGTTAGGACTGGTTCCACGTCAGCATTCAAGTGGTGGCAAACAAGTCTTGCTCGGGATAAGCAAACGAGGTGATGTTTATTTACGAACCTTACTTATTCACGGAGCCAGGGCTGTGTTGCAGTCGGTCAAACGTAAACAGGATGCTGTATCGGGATGGGCCAGTCGGCTACTGGCACGCCGAAATAACAACATTGCCTCAGTAGCATTGGCTAATAAGAATGCGCGGATTGTGTGGGCACTATTGTCAAAAGACCAGGAGTACTGTGCAGCAGTGATAAACGTTTAATTATCTGAGTCAATAAGACAGAAAC
>NZ_AFJI01000115.1 GCF_000264785.1 Edwardsiella ictaluri ATCC 33202
TAAATCTATCCGGCGTCACTATGGGCATGGATGCCCGCACCACGATGAGTTCCGCGCCTGATGAACCTAAAAAGCCCCTCGGCTTCAGTGAGCCATTTTTTGTATGAGGTTTCTCATCAGGCCGATATGCCGTTCATGTCATCAATAATCAGTCTTCGCAAAACCGGATGGGTAACTGCTATTTAACTACTTAATAATCAACCTATTGATTCAGCACAGCATATATCAAGCCTGATATTCATTGTGATTAGCCGTGATTGCCCAGGCTATCCGTGCCAGTTTGTTTGCCAGAGCGCAGGCGACAACATTCGAGTGTCTGTTACTGAGTTGTCCTCTGACCCATTCAGCCAGCCTGCCTTGCTGATGTTCCAGGCGCATCATGAACGATCGGGCACACTGAACCAGTAAACGGCGTAGATTTTTATCACCCCGCTTGCTGATACCCAGCAAAGTCGATTTACCTCCAGTGCTGTATTGCCGTGGAACAAGTCCTGTGGAAGCCGCAAAATCCCTGCTACATGAAAATTGTTTGCCATCACCGAGTTGGGATGAGAGAAGACTGGCCGTAATCGGTCCAACACCGGGTATTGTCATAATACGTTGAGCAGTATCATCGACTTTGATTGACTGGTTTAATTCTGACTCCAGCTCTGTTATTTGCTCAACAAGATAAAGATAGTGGGCATGCAATTTCATCAGCAAACGGCTCAAATATTCAGGTATTTCATGTTCCGCGAGCACCAGGGACAACCGCTTAATGACTGAATCGCCTATTGGCAGACTGATACCAAATTCCAGTAAAAAACCGTGCATCTGGTTGGTTGTTTTCACCTTGTCTCTGATAAGTGATTCCCTGACCCGATGCAATGCTCGCATCGCCTGCTGTCCTTCTGTTCTAGGCTGGACAAAACGCATGGATGGTCGGGATGCGGCTTCACATATTGCTTCAGCGTCAACAAAATCATTTTTATTACTTTTGACAAACGGACGCACGAATTGGT
>NZ_AFJI01000116.1 GCF_000264785.1 Edwardsiella ictaluri ATCC 33202
GGGCTTGCCCCAGTCGCTGGGTTTTGGCAGCGCAATGACGTGCTGGCGTCGCCTACGCGACTGGCAAGCTCAAGGCATCTGGCTGCGATTTCACGTGGCTCTGCTGACCCAGCAACACCAAGCGGGTCACATCGACTGGAGCAGAGCAAGCCTCGATGGCGCGAGCGTAGCCAGCCCCCGGGGTGCCAGGAAACAGGACGTAACCCGACAGACAGAGGCAAGTTGGGCAGTAAACGACACATCGTGGTGCAACGTCAGGGCATCCAACGCGCCGTGCTTGTCTCAGGAGCCAATCGCCATGACCCGATAATGTTTGAGCCATTGTTGGATGTCCTCCCGGCGTTAGCCGGCAAGAGAGGGCGACCACGATATCGGCCTGACAAGCTACACGCAGACAAGGGGTATGATTTTCGCCGTTGCCGGGATTATCTGAGGCGGCGGGGAATCAAGGCCCGTATTGCCCGGCGAGGCATTGATAGCAATGACCGCTTGGGTCGTTATCGCTGGGTTGTAGAGCGAACTCATGGGTGGTTAGCGGGTTTTGGCAAGCTGCGTATTCGCTTCGAACGGCGGCTGGATACCCATCTTGCATTGCTGACGCTGGCTTGTGCTGTTATCTGCTTGCGCTTTGTTGAACGGTTTTGTTAGCGGCTCTTA
>NZ_AFJI01000117.1 GCF_000264785.1 Edwardsiella ictaluri ATCC 33202
AGTGAAATGCGTCACGAACTGGAAGCCCTCGCCGAGAAAAACCGGCTATCGCTGAGCGACTTTGTGAAACGCACACTGTGCGAAAATATGACCGGGCGGCGATTTGAGCAGGCGCAGAACGAGCTCACCCGGCTGGAGTCCTCAGCACGGAACATCGACAGGCAGACAGCCAAACTGGCCGGCGAACACCGGGAGCTGCTGGAGAAGACACAGAACAGGGGCAAAGAGATGCTGAAGGTCATCGCCGCCGTACAACGGCAGACAGCGGATCTGAGCACTGCGATCGATGGCATCAGGACGCGGGAGCGCTGGGAACGGTTTACCACGCTGCTGATCTGCGCCATGTTCCTGCTGATTTTCGGGTTTGCGGGAACCTGCGCCGCCTACTGGTTACTGATCAGCTGATCACGGGAACACCGTGCGAACGCGCTAAAGCCCAACCATAGGTGCTCTTCCGCTTCCTCGACAGGACAGAATCGCCAGCGCTACGCTATGGCTCCCTAATCCTGTCTTGCGGCGAGCGGTGGGGATGAATGCAACGGGATAAAATGGCGAGAACAAAAAACCCCCTAACGGGGGCTGTTATCTGATATAGGTTTTATTTGGTGCACTCTCAAAGTAAGCCGCGTTTCTTTTTCTGATAGTACCAACGCCGACTAATCCCTAACGCCTCCCACGGTTGCAGGCTGCGCGCCGAGTCCTCGACAGCTCCGCGTTTTGACTTCCGCCCTTTAGCTGCCTGTGATTCATGTGTATTTCGCCCACCTCTGGCCGCCTGTATCTCCGGCGTGTGCGTATCAGTAAGTTAATTAGTCTGATTAGAGGATCCGATTAAGATCATTTACAGGATCCTTTAAAATAAAAAACGACATGGTACAATGGCTTAATATTGCATTAACATGCATAATCACAATAGTAGATGCTCCCTACAAGAAAACTTCCTCATATGACCGTTATATCTACCAATGTATTACAAGCACAAATTGGCAATATGTTGACTGGCTTCGGACTGCCTCTCGATACGCTGCATACCCTCGCAGCAGAGCGCACTCTCGCCCTACAGCTTGAGGGGTTGCCCGACCTCATGCTTTCGCTGGTCGAAGAGGAGATCTGGCTCTGGAGTATGCTGCAGAATCTGAGCACCAACAGATTAATAGACTGTGCCCCCGCTGTACTGACCCAGCTCATCAGGCCAGTGGATGGGATACTGGGAGGTCAGTTGACCTTGGGGGAAGGTGAAAAAGGGTATGAATTGAAGGGGCAGGTCAATCCTCGCTGGCTAGACCAAGAAAATGGACTACTTATTACGACGCAGGGATTTATCCGCCTGCTAGCCGTGTTTTGTCACGCTACCGAAACAGATAATTGAGCCATGTTACCTATCAACCGCATCATCGCAACGGCCTCGCACTCCACCGCCACTCATAGCGTAGACACTGGAGCAACAACTCGTATCGGCCTAGCCACATCTGCCAATATCAGCTTTCATGAGGGCCCCTATACTCATAAAAAACAAGGCGTACTGTATGCGCCCTTTGCATCATCAGACATAGTAGATATGGCGATAGGCAAGAACATGGTTCGCACTAAACAAAGCAAGCCTATCTACCCATTGCTCAGCCGCAACGAACAGGACAAGGCCACACTGGAGCAAATGAGAGCAACCCTGCTTAGCAAGTGGAAAGAAGAATACGAAGCAGAAATATTACATCTCAAAGAATATATAGACCAAATAACCCAACATGGTTTAACCGAAAAAGAAGCTCGTCAGCATTATCCATTAGGCCCAGAAGGCTTTGATAACATACAAAAAAGAATCGTAAAGTACTGCGCTCTAATTGATGCTCTAACAAATTTAACGATAAAGAGCAGCAATGACCTGAAATCACTCTCCCCAGACCAACATAAACTCTATGTAGTTGGACACGGCGGAGCAGGCATGGATATTCTGGCGGAAGATCCAGCCTGCCAGCAAGGAATGGTCACCGCCAAGGAAATTGCCCATCAGCTGGCTGAAGGTGGGCTTGACAAGCGCTTTACCGATATCCGTGTGACCGCCTGCTGGAGCGCAGATACCTGCGAGCCAACTTCATTTCAAAAATCGGCTCTTGATCTAGCATCTCAACCAGAAACTCAACGCAGTGGATTTCTTGGCCTATTTGGCAAGAAGGAGATCGTGGCCGAACCATTTGCCCAGACATTAAGCAACGAGATGACGCGGGAGGGTTTCGAGCAACCTCGAGTAAGCGGTTATCACGGTATTGGCATGACCTTCTCAAGTTTCGGTGAGCACAATCTACGTCGTTTGCCAGAGAGTGAGGAGAGCGACGCTCGCGCCTCCACTGTACGGCGAGTCTTCATCCCAGCCTAAGAAGGGAGCACCTCAGAATTCAGAATTTAATAAACCCGAACCTCGGCAATGGAGCTGCTTTCAGCAAACAGGGGAGCTGAGTACAGTGATCGATAGCATCAGGAGGCAGGAGCGCTGGGACGGTTCACCACTCGGCTAATCTGCACCATGTACATGCTGATTTTAGGATATGCGGGCATCTGTGCCACCGACTGGAAACAGATCCTCTAAACACGGAACACCGTGAGAATGCGCTAAAGCCACAACCATTGTGGACTATTCAGCTTCCTCGTCCGGACAGAATCGCCAGCGCTGCGCGATAGCTCCCGAATCCTGTCTTACGGCAAGCGGTGGGGATAAACGCAAAGGGATAAAATGACGAGAACAAAAAGCCCCCTAACGGGGGCTGTTATCTGATATAGGTTGTTATCTGGTGTCACTCAATCTCAGATTGGCGCTTCTTGTGTCGGTAGTACGTCCGGCGACTGATCCCCAATGCCTCCCACGGTTTCAGGCTGCGCGCCGAGTCCTCAACAGCTCCGCGTTTTGACTTCCGCCCTTTAGCTGCCTGTGATTCATGTGTATTTCGCCCACCTCTGGCCGCCTGTATCTCTGGCGTGTGCGTATCTGCCACAATAAAGCACAGGCGCGAAGTTTACGATTAAATCCCGTACTGCGAGCTTTTTCATACGCAGCATATAACTAGTGTTATGGTAAACAACCCCCCTTTTGTGTATATTGGCTTGTGACTGATAGCCTTTTTAGGATGGGGAAATCCAGTCAAGCGAAGTTGATTCGTTTTTAATAAAAAATAGGGAATGAGTTTAAGGTAGCTATACTTAGTAGGTGTTATATGATTAGTAATAATATGATTAAATGTAATGTTTTCCACGACCTTCATATTCCTAATGACGCAGCGGAGTCTGATGTAGAGACATATAAAAATGACCTTTCCGAGCGTATCTCATGTGAATACAACACTGATTCAGAAGAGGTTTTTATTCTAGCAAGCCCTGAGGAATTAAAAGATACAGAGTCACTCTCATTAGCTGTGTCGCCTAAAGCTCTCCATCAAGCCATTTCCTGCGAATTAGCCAAAATGACAGACCATGAGCTGAGAGAAAGAGATATGGTGGAAACAGGAAAAGAAATAAAACCAGATGATGAAGTTACAAAACTACATGAGTATATTATACGGGCAAATGGATATGTATAGGAATAGTGCATCAATTTAGTAGGACATATGTTGTCAATAACCGAACCAACCGCTTAATGCAGGTACACAGCGTCAAGTTGTGACACTAGATACGTTGGGTGAATACGTCACCTGTTAAATGTTAATCCAGCAGGACTTCCCTTGCATAGCTGCCCCAATAATCACTGGCGATCATACCGATGCTAAACGGTGTTAACAATACCCAGTATGTATCATCGGTGCGCAGACCTACAGAACAACCCCCCCCTAACGGGGGCTGTTATCTGATATAGGTTGTTATCTGGTGCACTCTCAAAGCAAGCCGCGTTTCTTTTTCTGATAGTACCAGCGGCGACTGATCCCCAACGCCTCCCACGGTTTCAGGCTGCGCGCCGAGTCCTCAACAGCTCCGCGTTTTGACTTCCGCCCTTTAGCTGCCTGTGATTCATGTGTATTTCGCCCACCTCTGGCCGCCTGTATCTCTGGCGTGTGCGTATCTGCCACATACTGCGCGAAGCCCTGCTCTGTGATGCGCTGGTGCGTCCATTTGGCAATGCTCTTGCCGATCGCCTTGCACTCGGCCAGTGACAGCGGCACGGTTAGCTGTGCGTTGTATGCCTCCACACGCTGGATCACCGCTGACAGCCATTGGTCATACTCCGGCCAACCCTGCCGAATCGCTCTGTATGACCATGTGCGCGTTTTTTCGAATAACTGGCAGTTACGACCCAACCCGTAAGCCTGTGCCTCTCTGCGAGGATCTGAGGCGCTTAAATCGACGTAATCCGCCAATTCATCCAGCGTGTACGGTTCACTACGCCATTCAGTGACGCCCCAATAGTCATGCAGTGGGTTTTTGCACAACAGGCTGGAATAGCCAAGATCGGCACGGAGCTTGTCACGTAAACCGCGCTCGATGGCTGCGGCATAACGCAGGGCTTTCAGGCTGCTGTTATCCGGTGCCGTTCTCACTGCCGTGTCGAGTGCATACAGCAGATGTGCATGACCATTGGCGGGATTCTTCACCGTCAGGTTAGGTGTGGGGGCGTTGACGTCACTCCAGTCGATGGCCGCACCGAGGCGATCAACGTCAAACACTAACCAATACATGGCGTGGGGCTGGTTGTGCTGGATGTAACGCGCCAGCATGGCACGGGATGCCGCACCGATACGCACACCATGCAGCAACTCATTGGTGTGGTAGGGTTTGCGTGGCAGATGCTCGCAAAACAGTGACAGGGCGGGGCTAGTCAAACCTGCCTGCACTTATGGCGGGCTGTTGTGTGGACATATCCATGTGCTAATATCCTCTCAAGGTTTACGCCTGCGCCCTCGTTATCGTGACATCCGCCAAGATTGCACACGATTTCGGGGGCGTTTGTTTTTCTGCGTTCCAAAGTACACCCAACAACAAGACCTGTCGATCCCTCAAGTATTTACCATAACGCCCGCTCGGCGCACCGCCTCAGACGTGCTGAGCGCGATTCTGAGGCGTTATCGGCAAAAGACGCAGCTTCGTACCCCCAAGACGGCCAAAATCGCGCAGGATGATTCTGGCGGCGTTGCATAGCCATTCACGACACTGCATGACGGTCAGATTCAGCGCCAATCGGCCACCAACCCCCGATTTTTTCCCCTCAGCGTTACCCGGTAACGGTGATCGGTGGCCGGAATTTTTCCGGGCGCCGATCATCGTTGGACAAGCGCCAGCGCGTCAGTAACGCCAAAATTTTTGCATGCAAAAAAATCTGCCGGGTGTCGGGGCGCATCGCCCTGTCCGGGGGTTTTGTGTGCCGCCAAACCTTGGCGGTTCAACAAAACATACCTTGTCCCTGGGTTGAGTGGTTTTGAGGTTCGTAGAACCGCATGGGGTTGGGTTGCAAAGGGGCACCCTTTGGCACGCCGATTGTGTAACGGGGATTTTCCCCGTGTGTACAATCGGTCTCGTGCCTGTCGTTGAGAAATGTGTCTACAGAAACACCTACCAAAATCAGGCGTTGAACCCCGCCACGCCTGCTGTGTACGGTCTGCAAACACCCCGTTTACAGGACGTTTTGCCATGACCACGAAAACCACCACCCTGAGCATCCGGATCAGC